>NZ_AYWI01000003.1:2500-722052 GCF_000502535.1 Mesorhizobium sp. LNJC391B00 | reverse complement strand
CGCAGCTTGTTGACGACCAGCGTGGCCAGAGCCTCGCCTTCGACGTCTTCCGAGATGATGAGCAGCGGCTTGGAGGTCTGCACGACGGCTTCGAGAACCGGCAGCATGGCCTGGAGGTTGGACAGCTTCTTCTCGTGCAGGAGGATGTAGACGTCCTCGAGCTCGGCAACCATCTTGTCGGCGTTGGTGACGAAGTAGGGCGAGAGATAGCCGCGGTCGAACTGCATGCCTTCGACGACTTCCAGCTCGGTCTCGGCGGTCTTGGCTTCTTCAACCGTGATGACGCCTTCATTGCCGACCTTCTGCATCGCTTCGGCGATCATCTTGCCGACCGACTCGTCGCCATTGCCGGCGATCGTGCCGACCTGGGCAACTTCCTCGGAGGTCTTGATCTTCTTGGCAGCGTTGCCGAGAGCCGCGACCACTTCGGTCACGGCCAGGTCGATGCCGCGCTTCAGGTCCATCGGGTTCATGCCGGCGGCAACGGCCTTGTTACCTTCCTGGACGATCGACTGCGCCAGGACGGTCGCGGTCGTGGTGCCATCACCGGCGATGTCGTTGGTCTTCGAAGCAACTTCGCGGACCATCTGCGCGCCCATGTTTTCGAACTTGTCGGAAAGTTCGATTTCCTTGGCGACGGTGACGCCGTCCTTGGTGATGCGCGGTGCGCCGAACGACTTGTCGATGACGACGTTGCGGCCCTTGGGGCCGAGCNTCGATTTCCTTGGCGACGGTGACGCCGTCCTTGGTGATGCGCGGTGCGCCGAACGACTTGTCGATGACGACGTTGCGGCCCTTGGGGCCGAGGGTCACCTTCACCGCGTCGGCGAGGATGTTGACGCCGCGCAGCATGCGCTCGCGCGCGTCGCGGGAGAATTTTACGTCTTTGGCAGCCATTTTTTAGCTCCTGGCAGGGGCTTGCGATCAAGCCCGAAATTCAGTTGACGGTGAGGCCGATAATCAGCCGATGATGCCCATAATGTCGGATTCCTTCATGATCAGAAGGTCTTCGCCNGCCGTATCCGGGATGATGATCCCGCCGGCGGTCTTGGATTCGGATTCGACCCGGCGTACGACCACGCGGTCATGCAGCGGCCGGAAATTCGACTTTGCCATTTTTGGATTTCCTTGGTGCGGATGTTGAACGGTGCTCCGTTGCCGGAGCATGCCTAGCACTCAGCCGAAGCGAGTGCTAACGCGGCAATGAGATAAGCCGCAGGCTCCTGCTAGTCAAGACGGAAGAGCAAAGAGCAAAGAGAAAAGAGAAGACAGCAAAGAGCAGCCAGCAAAGAGCGTGTAAGCATCGAGCCCTTTATGTGAACAATGTCGGGTATCCGACATATATGGGGCGGCTCACCCTTTGTAATTGGGCTTTATTCAGATGGTACGATTGGTGCAACGGGTGTTGCATTTGAACTCATCCAGAGGCTCGCACGGGTCGTGCTGCGTCAGCTTGGTCATGTCGAGCTTCAGAAGGCCATTTTTTGGCATTGGTTCTGTTGCTCCTATTGCCATTCATGACCAATCCTGCGCGCGTGAGCCGGCCGGCTAGATTCCAACCACGAGAGCGCCGCCGCTGAGACCCGCACCCGCCGCCGCCAGAAGGATTTTCTCTCCTGGCTGGAATGGCTTCATCTGGTTGGCGAGCGAGAGCGACAGCGGGACCGTCGCGGCCGAAGAGTTGCCGTATTCGGCAATCGTCTTGACAATTGCTTGGTCCGCAATGCCGAGGTTTCTTCCGACCGCGCCGAAAATCCGAGTATTGGCCTGATGCGGCACAAACCGGCCGACATTGTGTGGCCGCACTCCCGCAGTGGCTAGCGCGGCTGTCGAGCAATCGGTCATCATCTCGACGGCTTTTGCGAACACTTCGGGCCCGTCGGTCATCGTCATCCGGGTCTGCCCGAGGTCGAGGTCGCCATGGAACGGCGTGTTGCTTCCTCCTGCGGGAATCTGGATCAGCCCGTAGCGCGAGCCGTCCGAAGCCACCGAGGCACCGAGAATGCCCCGATCAGCATCATCGCACTGACCGATCACCAGGGCGCCGGCGGCATCGGCGAACAAGACTGAGCTCGCGCGCTCGGCTGGATTGATGCGGCGGCTGAGGATGTTGGCGGCGATGACCAGCGCTGGTTTGCCATGCAGGCGGGTGAACCCGTCCGCAAACATGAGCGCATAGATGAAGCCGGCGCAGGCGCCGGTCAGATCGACCGCGCCTGCGCGGCCAAGGCCAAGCTTGTGTGCGACCAGCGGCGCGCTTGGCGGCAGAAGATGGTCGGGCGTCGAGGTGGCAAGCAACAGCAGACCGATGTCGTGGCGCGCAATACCGGCGTTCACCAGCGCCATGTCGCCAGCCCGGGTGGCAAGACCCGACAGCGTGTCTTCGTCCGTTGCCCAGAAGCGCGAACGGATTCCGGTACGCCTTTCGATCCAGCCCGGCTCGAGGCCGAGATTGCTCTCGATCTCGGCATTGGCCACCTTGCGCCCAGGCACGTGATGGCCAAGTCCGAGAATGCGCGACGACTTGCTCATGGCCTTGACCCGAAGCGTTCCCCGGCCTCCTCAATGGCGTCATAGAGTCGTTCGAGCTCGTCGCCTGCGATGCAATAGGGTGGCAGAAGGTAGAGGACATTGCCGAGCGGGCGCACAAGCAGGCCGCGCTCGAGGAAGAAAGCGCGCAGCTTCGGACCAATCTCGGCGAGATAACCTGCTGAACCGGTTCGCAGGTCGAGCGCCGCGATCGTTCCCGTGGCTCGACAGTCGGCAAAATATGGATTGTCCCGAAAGCGTTGCAGCCCGACGGCCTGCGCCACGCTCAAGGCCGTGATCCGCCCGGCCACTGGCTCGTCGCGCCAGATCTCGACATTGGCGAGTGCTGCCGCACAGGCAATCGGATTGGCGGTGTAGGAGCTCGAATGGAAAAACGTCTTCTTCCGGTCCTCGGAATAGTGCGCCCGGAAGATGGCATCGGTGACAAGCGTTACGGCCAGCGGGATGGTGCCGCCGGTCAAGCCTTTGGAGGTGCACAGGATATCTGGAGAAATCGATGCCTGCTCGCAGGCGAACATGGTTCCGGTGCGTCCCCAGCCGGTCATCACCTCGTCGGCGATCAGCAGCGAGCCGGAGGCCTCAGTGATCTTCTTCAATTCGGCCAGAACCGATGCTGGATACATCAGCATGCCGCCGGCGCCCAGCACCAGCGGCTCGACGATCAAGGCTGCGGCTCGTCGATCGCGGGTCACAGCCTCGAAACGATCCAGCGTCTCCTGCTCGTGCCCCGCGGCCGGAAAGGGGATGATGTCGACCTCGAACAGCAAGGGTTCATAGGCGGCGTTGAACACGCCACGCGCACCGACGCTCATCGTTCCAATCGTGTCACCATGATAGCTGTGCTCCATGACGACGATGCGCGAGCGCGGCGCGCCGATGTTGCGGAAATAACCGAGCGCCATCTTCAGCGCGACTTCGACTGAGGTCGAGCCACTGTCGGAATAGAACACCCAGTCGAGTCCAGCGGGAGCGAGGCCGACAAGCGCCTTGGCCAAGCGCTCTGCCGGCTCGTGCGTGAAGCCCGCAAAGATAATCTGGTCGAGGCTCGACGCGGTTGTCTCGATTGCCTTCATGATGCGGGGATGGCGGTGGCCATGTGTGACGACCCACCAGGAGGAGATGGCGTCCAGGATGCGGGCGCCGTCGGCCCTGTGGAGATAGGCGCCCTCAGTCAGGACGATTTCTGGGATCGCAGGCTCGAGTGCGTGCTGGGTGAAGGGATGCCACACATGAGACTGCGACATCAGTCACCTCCAGTAATCGAGGCGAAGGCGAAGCCGGCAACCATTGCGTCCCTCAGTGTTTTCCCCGTCAGCACATCGAGGTGCGGCAGCCTGCCGAGCTGCGGGGCACCGCTGAATTCCACGATGGTCCGTTGCGTATCGGCCATCTCATCGCCGATGAAAGCGATGCCCGCCAACGGGATGGAGCGGGCGCGGAGCGCCTCGACCGATAGCAAGGTGTGGTTGATGGTGCCGAGTGTGGTGCGGGCGCACAGAATAACGGGCAGCCGCCATTCAGCGAAGATGTCGATTAACCTTGTGCGCCGGTTGAGCGGCACCATTAGGCCGCCGGAGCCTTCGATGACGAGCGGCGTCGGTAGGACGGGAAAAGCAAGATCGGCAGCCTTGATCGCCACGCCGTCGATCTCGGCCGAACGATGCGGCGACAGCGGGCTCCGCAAGCGGTAGGCTTCCGGCAGCACGCGCTCTGAGGGCAAGCCGGCAAGCCGCGCGACAACCTCGCTGTCGGTCTCGCCGTCGAGGCCCGATTGCACCGGTTTCCAGTAAAAGCCGTCCAGCAAACCGGCGAGCCCAGCCGCAAACACGGTCTTGCCAACTCCGGTATCCGTTCCGGTGATGACGATGCGTTGGGTCATATCGCCTCCGGTGATGTTTCGGCCAACACCTCGACCAGCGCCTCGACCATGGCGGAAATGTCGGCTTCGCCAATATTGAGCGTCAGTGAGATGCGCAGCCGCGACGTGCCCTCGGGCACGGTCGGAGGACGAACGCCGCGTATGTCGAAGCCGCGGGCCTGCAGGCGCGCCGCCACTGCCATGGTGCGCCTGACATCGCCGATTACTAAGGGCTGGATCTGAGAGCCACTTGGTGTCACACCCCAGCGATTGACCAACCGGCCGGCGCTGGCGACGCGTTCATGCAGCTGAACACGCCGCATAGGCTCGTCGGCGAGCATTGCGAGTGCCTCGCGCGCCACGACCGCCATCAGTGGCGATGGCGCGGTTGCGTAGATGAATGGCCGGCAACGGTTGATCAGATATTCGCACAGTGCCCTCGGCCCGGTGACGAGCCCACCAGATGCGCCGAGCGCCTTGCCGCAGGTGTGGAGCGCTATGATGTTGTCGCGGCCCTCGAAAGCGGCGGCAAGCCCCCGGCCATCCGGTCCCCAGACGCCGGTGGCATGCGCCTCATCAATGACGATGAATGCGCCGTGCCGATCGGCAAGTGCGACCAGGCTCTCCAAAGGCGCGCAGTCGCCATCCATGCTGTAAAGGCTTTCCATCGCGATCCAGACGCATCCCATGCCGCCTGCGACGCGCCAACGTGTAATCGCATCCTCGACAGCGGTGGCGTCGTTGTGCGCGGCCAGCACGAACTGTGCGCGCCCGGCCTGCGCACCCTCATGCATGCTGGCATGGGCGAGCTCATCGACAACCAAAAGATCGCCCTTCTGCGGCAGGGCGCTCAGCAGAGCGAAGTTGGCGATGTAGCCGCTGCCGAAGAACAGCGCGCGGTCGGCTCCAAAGAATGCCGCCGCGTCTGCCTCGAGCTGCTCGTGTTCCGGTGCATTGCCGCGCAACAGCCGCGACCCGGTGGCGCCAACCGGCGTGCCCCGCGCAATCGCCGCCACAACCGCATCGCCAAGTCTTCTGGACGCGGCCAGCCCGAGATAGTCGTTCGACGAGAAGTCCAGCCCGGCGCGGGGCGAAAGCGTCCGCAGCCGGTCCTTGCGCGCTAGCCCCTGCAAGGTCGCATCATAACGGGCAAGCGGCGCCCCGTTCATTGCGCCTCGAGTTCCATCGGATCGATGCCAAGGCGCCGGAACAGCAGGGTATCCTTGTCCTCACCGGGATTGTCCGCCGTCAGCAGCGTGTCGCCGAAGAAGATCGAGTTGGCGCCGGCAAAAAAGCACAGCGCCTGCATCTCGTCAGTCATCGCGGTGCGGCCGGCGGACAGACGGACATGCGATTTCGGCATCATGATGCGCGCCAGCGCGATCACGCGCACGAATTCGATCGGCTCAATGGGCTTGGCGTCTGCAAGCGGCGTACCGGCGATCGGGATCAGCATGTTGATCGGAACGCTTTGCGGATGTTCCGGCAGATTGGCCAGCGTCACCAGCATGTCGATCCGGTCCACCGGCTCCTCGCCCATGCCGACAATGCCTCCACAGCAGACCTTAATGCCGGATTTGCGAACGTGGTCAAGCGTCTCGAGCCGCTCGGCAAAGCTCCGCGTACCGATGATCTCGCTATAGTAGCGTTCTGACGTATCGATGTTGTGGTTGTAGTAGTCGAGGCCCGCCTGCTTCAGTCGAGCGGCTTGCTCAAGATCGAGCATGCCGAGTGCCATGCAGGTCTCCAGGCCCAGCGCCTTGACGCCTTCGACCATCGCCACCACCGCATCCATGTCGCGCGCCTTGGGGTTTCGCCAGGCCGCGCCCATGCAATAACGGGTGGCGCCGGCATCACGCGCCTTGGTCGCTTCGGCGATGACGCGCCTGACATCCATCAGCTTGGAGGCCTCCAACCCGGTTTCGTGACGCGCCGACTGGCTGCAATAGCCACAATCCTCCGGGCATCCTCCGGTCTTGATGCTGAGCAGCCGGCTGAGCTGGACCTTGTTTGGATCGAAATTCTGGCGGTGCACCGTTTGCGCCAGGAAGAGGAGATTGTTGAAGGGGGCATGGTAAAGTGCCTGAGCCTTCTCCAAGGTCCACGCTCCAGGGTCAGGGGGGGCAAGAGATTTGGCCTGTGGCGGTGTCTGCGTTGAACTTGCCGTTTGCATCTCCATGCTGTTCCTCCGGTCTGTCTTGCGGGTCTTTGCTATCTGACTATGATGATCGGAAAGGACAGTTGACCCAATCCTGTTCGTTACTCAGACAATCATGAGCCCCGATGGTCGAGGCCGATATCCAGGATCGGCGCGCTGTGGATGAGTCGGCCGACCGAAATCAGATCAACGCCGGTCGCGGCAACCGCTCGCGCTGTATGCGACGTGATCCCGCCAGAAGCCTCGGTGATAGCGCGGCCACCGACCATTGCGACGGCGCGGCGAAGATCGGGGAGGGACATGTTGTCGAGCAGAACCGCATCGGGAGCGAAGCCAAGTACCTCCTCCAACTGGGCCAGAGTATCGACCTCGACTTCGATCTTGACGAGATGACCGGCCGCTCTTCGTGCTCGCTCGAGCGCTGGCCGGACGCCGCCTGCGATGGCGATGTGGTTGTCCTTGATCAAAATTGCATCGTCCAGGCCGAAGCGGTGATTGGACCCGCCACCTGCGCGCACGGCATACTTTTCGACTGCCCGCAATCCGGGCGTCGTCTTGCGGGTGCAGACGATCTTCGCGCCATATCCACGAACCGCAGCGACCATCGATGCCGTTGCTGTGGCGATGCCGCTCAGATGGCACAAAAAATTGAGTGCCGTCCTTTCGGCTGTGAGAATGGCCCGGGCCGGGCCAACCACTGATGCAATGACCTCTCCATCCACGACATTGCAGCCGTCTGCCCGCTCCACGGAGATTTCGACACCAGGATCAATCAAGCCGAAAGCGAGCATCGCCAGATCGATGCCGGCGACAACTCCGGACTGTCGCGCCACCAACACGGTTCCCGCTTGGCATTCCTTCGGGACGATGGCATCCGTGGTCAAGTCGCCGGCTCTGCCAAGGTCTTCAAGAAGAGATGCCCGTACAAGCGGCTCAAGCAGGACCGTGGGGAGCGGTGAGAGCATCATCCCTTTGCACCTTCGGAGCTTGGCGAGTGTCCGAGTTCCCGCGCAGCCGCCAAGGCGGCTTCGAGCGTGATTTCGGACCGTCGGGCGGCAGTCGCATGATGAGGAAAATCTGTCCGGTAATGAGCGCCGCGGCTTTCTTCGCGCAACAAGGCGGCAACAGCAATCATTAGCCCGACAGCCGCCGGATCCGAGACCGCATCCTTGCTTTCGGCGAGCGGCAATAAGGCACGCGCGGCCGCTTTCAACGCTTGACCATCCCGGACGATGCCGAGTGCGCGCGACAGAAAAACGCGCACGGCTATCGGAGCGGGCGGTGGGTAAACGTTCGCAAACGCAGGCCTTGTTCTGCGCGCAGGCGTTCCGGCGACGCTTTCAGCGACCCAGCGGGCGCACACGATTGCCTCCGTCAAGGAATTGCTGGCGAGCCTGTTGGCGCCATGCAGTCCTGTCGAAGCGACTTCGCCGCAGGCCCACAGCCCCTTGACGGAGGTCCTGCCCGAGCTGTCCACGGCAACGCCACCCATGTGGTAGTGTTGGGCCGGACGAATGGGGATGAGATCGCGCGCGGGATTGATGCCCGCTCCAAGGCAGGCTGATGCGATTGTCGGGAAATGTCGAGCGAATGCCGGGCCTGGCCGTTGTCGGGCATCGAGAAAAACATGGTGGCCGTCCGCAAGATGGTTCCACACGGCGCGGGCCAAGACATCGCGAGGCGCAAGTTCCGCCCCGGGCACGCTCTGGAGAAAAGCCTGGCCGGTTTCATCGATCAGGGCAGCACCTTCGCCTCGCACAGCCTCGCTGACCAGCGCCATAGGGCGTTCTGGGCCGTCAAGCGCGGTCGGGTGGAACTGAATGAATTCGAGGTCGGCTAGGACAGCTCCAGCGCGGGCCGCAAGCGCAAGGCCTTGTCCGCAACTGCCCCAAGGGTTCGTGGTGTCGAGAAACAGTCCCCCGATGCCACCGGTGGCGAGAACCACCCGCCGTGAGCCGAAGAAGAAAGGTGCGATCGAACAGCTCGCCCAGACGCCTCGGATCGCATTCTCTCGCACTGCGAGCCGGCGCGCTTCCACGCCCTCCACGACAACTATCGACGGAGTGGAACGCACAGCCGCGATCAGCGCACGCATGATCTCACGCCCGGTGCCGTCCCCATGCGCATGAACGATGCGACGTCGGCTGTGTGCGGCCTCCAATCCGAGGCACAGTGATCCTTCCGGCGTGCGGTCAAAGCGAACCCCAAAGCCCGCAAGCCCCTCTATGGCCTTGGGCGCGGCTTGGAGGATGCGGCTCGCCACGTCTCTGTCGCAGAGACCATCCCCGGCGGCAACCGTATCGGCCAGGTGCATTGCCGGATCGTCGTCTTCGCCGAAACTTGCAGCCAGGCCCCCCTGGGCCCAGGTGCTCGAGTTGTCTGCTCCCAGCAGCGACCTTGACAGAAGAAGCACCGGCTCCGGCGACAGTTGAAGCGCGGTCATCAGTCCGGCGATGCCGCCGCCGATGATGATGGGCCGCCCGAAGAAGCTGCGGAGGTCGGCGTTCAAACTGCCAGCATCCGTTCGACCGCTAGCCGCGCGCGCCCGGCGATCCCGGGTTCGACGGTTACGACATGGTGGTTCTGCTCGAGCGCCGTGCGGATGTTGGCAAGCGTGATCCGCTTCATATGCGGGCACAAATTGCAGGGCCGGATGAACTCGACCTCTGGGTGCGCTAACGCGACGTTGTCGCTCATTGAGCATTCCGTCATCAGCACGACACGTGGCGGCCTTTGCCTTTCGACATAGTCGGACATGGCAGCCGTCGAGCCGGAAAAATCTGCTTCAGCCACGACGTCGGGCGGGCATTCGGGATGGGCGAGCACGACCACGCCGGGATGGCTTTCGCGCAACTCGCGGATGTCGGCCGGTGTAAAGCGCTCATGCACCTCGCAACGCCCTTTCCAGGCGATGATCTGCACATCTGTCTGAGCGGCGATATTCTGGGCCAGATATTCGTCCGGCAACATGATCACCCGGAGAACCCCAAGGGATTCGACGACCGCCTTGGCGTTGCCGGATGTACAGCAGATATCCGACTCGGCCTTCACTTCGGCGGACGTATTTACATAAGTGATGATCGGAACGCCGGGATAACGCTGGCGCATCAAGCGCACGTCTTCTGCCGTGATTGAGTCCGCCAACGAGCAACCGGCGCTGAGATCCGGAATGAGCACGGTCTTGCCCGGATTGAGGAGCTTGGCCGTTTCGGCCATGAAATGGACGCCGGCCAGCACGATGACTTGCGCATCGACCGTCGCAGCCGTGCGGGCTAGTGCCAAGCTGTCGCCGACGATGTCGGCCACGCAGTGGAAGATCTCGGGCGTCTGATAATTGTGCGCCAGGATGATCGCGTTGCGCTCGCGCTTCAGCGCAAGGATCGCCTCGATATCCTCGGCGAAAGCCGGCCATTCAATCGGCGGGATCACTCGTCGGACGCGCTCGTAGAGCAACGCGGCCGTAGGCAGCATGGCGCCCATCGACCCCCTCCCGCTTATACTCTAACTGAAAATAACCAGCATATACTTGCTGTGAGTATAAGGGATGTCAACCCCGCGCCAGCGGCAATTTTGTCCCGGCGATGAGCCTATCGTCGAGAACGGCGTGGCGGAAACGGAAAAGCTTCGCTGGCCGGCCGCCGGTCTCAGTGGTGGCCTCTCCGGTCTCCTCGACCAGCTCCTGCTGTTCGATCAGTCGGCGAAAGTTCGGCTTGTGGATGAGCCTGCCGGCGAGCGCCTCCACGGTTCGCTGCAGCTGCAAAAGCGTGAAGACCGGCGGCATCAGCTCAAAGACGACTGGGCGGTATTTGATCTTGGAGCGCAGCCGCGCAATGCCGGTCGCCACGATGCGGCGATGATCGGCGACCATGGACTTGCTGGGCACCAGCGGCGGGGGTCCTGCGTCCCGCCCTCTTACGGCCTCTTGGACCAGGCCTGCTTCGTAGACTAACTCATAGCGTTGAAGCGTGAGTTCCTCGTTCCAAAGGCGGTCGTCGAAGCCAAAGGCTATCGTGGCCCGCTGCCAGCGTTCACGTCGCGTGGCCGAATCGCCAACCCCGTTTGCCCATTCGATCAGGCGCGGCCGCAGAACGTCCAGCACGACCGCAGGCGTGCCGGAGCGGTGGTCCTCCCATGGAAAATATTCATACCAACTCTGCCATCCGCACTTGGGCGAGCCCGCTGCCTGTTCCTTGCGCGTCAATGCCAGATAGCTGATGGAGATGACGCGCTGCTGGCGCTCGGCGCCGATGCGATCCCGATCCGCGAACGTGTAGAGTTGCTCAATGTACCCCAGCCGATGGCCGGTTTGCTGCTCGACCCACCCCCTCAAGCCGGATTGCAGCGATCGGTGCTCAAGCGCAAAGGGACCGGAGGGCAAGGTGTCCGCCTGGCCGATGGTGAGGACACAGGGTTGACTGCCGTTTACGGCGACCACAAAGGCGATCAAGTCCACTTTGACGTTGTCGGCCTTGCCGGCGGCTCTGTCTTTCCTGAGTCCTATTGCCTGATCGTCCATTATTTGGCCAACTCGGGGGCACCTTAATCGATTTAGTGTAAGCGTGCCAATTGGCACGTCAACACCCCGCAGCTGCATGGCCATTTTTTTGCTCTTCGCACCTGCACAAAAATGTGCCAAAGGCGACAGCCGCAGCTGGTAACGTAGGGGAAGGAGGGTCCCATGAGCGCTTATGATGACACCAGGGCGATCACACCGCCGGATATTCGTTCGCGCAAAGGTGGGACGCCGCTCGTCTGCCTTACCGCCTACACCACCCCAGTCGCCCGGCTTGTCGATCCCCATTGTGATGTGGTGCTCGTCGGCGACAGCGTCGGCATGGTTCTCCACGGCCTGCCCTCGACGCTCGGTGTCACGCTGGAGATGATGATCACGCACGGCCAGGCGGTGCGCCGTGGCATCAAGCAGGCGCTGATGGTGGTCGACCTGCCGTTCGGTTCCTACGAGGAAAGCCCAGAGCAGGCTTTCCGCAATGCCGCGCGCGTCATGGCCGAGACCGGCTGCACGGCCGTCAAGCTCGAAGGCGGCGAAGCGATGGCAGAGACGATCGGCTTCCTCGCCGCACGCGGCGTGCCCGTCATGGCCCATGTCGGATTGACGCCGCAGGCCATCAACACCATCGGTGGCTACCGCGTACAGGGCAGGGGCGGGGATGCCGAGCGCATCAGGCGCGACGCAATTGCGGTGGGCGAAGCGGGCGCCTTTGCGGTCGTCCTGGAGAAGGTTCCTGAGGCGCTCGCCCGCCGGATCACCAAGGAGGTGGCGACCCCGACCATTGGCATCGGTGCCTCGGCAACCTGTGACGGCCAGATTCTCGTCGTCGACGACATGCTGGGCCTCTTCGGCGACTTCCGGCCCAAGTTCGTCAAGCGCTATGCTGAACTCCGGGAGGCGGCTGCGGCTGCGATCGCTTCCTATGCGCGCGAGGTGAAGGAGCGCCAGTTTCCCGCCGCAGAGCACGTGTTTGCCGATGCGCCCAAGCCCGCCGACACGGACGCCACCAAGAGCGGAGAAGCAGCGTGAGCGTGCCGATCGTCAGGAGCGTTGACCAGCTTCGCGAAAGCGTCGCCGCATGGCGCTGCGAAGGTGTGAGGATAGCCCTGGTGCCAACGATGGGCGTCCTGCATGAGGGCCATCTCAGCCTGGTGCGCGCTGCACTCGAGAAGGCAGACCGTGTGATAGTGACGCTCTTCGTCAACCCGAAGCAATTCAACAGCCAGGCCGATCTTGCCGCGTATCCCCGCACCGAGGACGAGGATGCCGCCAAACTGGCACCGGTCGGCGCGCACCTGCTTTATGCGCCAGATGCAGAGGAGATGTATCCGGCGGGCTTCGCCACCACCGTTTCGGTTTGCGGTGTCAGCGAAGGCCTGTGCGGTACATTCCGGCCGGGGCATTTCGACGGCGTGGCGACCGTCGTCGCCAAGCTCTTCCTGCAGACCAGCGCTGACTTCGGCTTCTTTGGCGAAAAGGACTTTCAGCAAATTCACCTGGTCAGGCGCATGGCCCGGGATCTGGATATTCCAATCACCATTGTTGCCTGTCCGACAGTCCGTGAAGCCGACGGTCTTGCGCTATCATCGCGCAATGTGCGGCTCTCGCCAGCGGAACGCGCTGTTGCTCCCAAGCTATCATCGGTCCTGCTCAAGACGGCTGAGCGGCTTGAGCGCGGCTCACCCATCCTGCCAACGCTTGCAGAATCTCGCGCAGCAATTCTGGCTGCAGGCTATCGCGAGGTCGAATACCTGGAACTTCGCGATGAGGCAGATCTGCACCCGATAACAAGCCTCGATCGACCGGCACGGTTGCTTGCCGCCGCCTGGCTCGGCGGCACACGGCTCATAGACAACGTCAGACTATTTCGGATTGGTTCAACAGATTAGCCACGTTCTCGGCACGCGCCGTATTCGTCCGGGATCATCTAAAACAAGGTCTCTGCCTGGCATTGAGCGTTACGGAGGTTACGCACAGGACACATGCATCGCGTGTTTGAGAACTTCGTCGAGCAACTGTCTGCAAGTGTTGATGCTGCCGATCTCTGTGAGGCAATGGCCTCCGCTGCAGCCGGCTTCGACTTCCCGCTATTCGCCTATTTCACCTACCCGTCAGCCTCCGGCGACGCCCCCCAATTGATTTCAAACTATCCTTCATCCTGGACGTCACGTTATCTGCAACAGCGGTACCACAGTCTCGATCCGGTCATCCTGCGCGGGCTNTGCGCGGGCTGCAAGGCTGGGATACATTCGATTGGGGTGTGGATCGCGCTCGGCACGGTCTGCCGAATTCGCAGCAACAAATTCTAGAGAGTGCGGCTGAGTTTGGCATCTGCGGCGGCCTGACGATGTCCATGCATGATCATCTCGGCCGGTTTGCTGCCCTGACCTTTGCTTCCGACGAGTCCCGTCCGCCTCTGTTGCGGTCACTGGCACGTTACGAAAAAGCATTGCAGCTGGTGGCCATCAACTTTCATATCCATGTCCGGCGAAGGCTCGCCGATCATCGCGTGGTGGATGGTGTAACGCTCACCCCGCGGGAGTTCGAGTGTCTGAAATGGGCGGCGCGCGGCAAGTCGGCTTGGGATACTAGCCAGCTTCTCGGCGTCTCAAAGCGCACCGTGACCTTTCATCTGGAAAACGCCAAGGCAAAGTTTGGCGTTCGAACGATCAACCGAGCCGTTGCACGAATGGCTGCCTCCGGCCTGACGAGATCCTGATTCTCAGCCACGATACCTGTAAACCTCTACAGGCTGCATCGCTGTCAGCTTTGCCCTTCGATGGCGGGAACACATCCCACATGGAGGCGACCATGATGCAACTGATAGCACCAGACTTTTACAGTGATTTTGCAGGCGAGCTCAAAGAGATGCACGGGCTCAGGTTTCGGGTGTTCAAGGAAAGGCTCGATTGGGAAGTTGATACCGAAGACCAGATGGAATCCGATCCGTTTGATGCTCTCAAGCCTGTCTATCTGCTCCTCAAAGGATCCGACTGGCGAATTCGCGGTTGCGTGCGTCTTTTGCCCAGCACCGGACCCACAATGTTGCGCGACACCTTCCCGGTGCTGCTGGGTGCTGACGTCGTGCCCTCGACCACCGACATATGGGAGAGCAGTCGTTTCGCGCTCGATCTTCCTCCGTCGGCGCCCAAGGCAGCGGGCGGGCTGGCTCAGGCGACCTACGAGCNCTACGAGCTCTTCGCGGGCATGATCGAGTTCGGCTTGGCCAAGGATCTGACCCGGATCGTAACGGTGACGGACACGCGCATGGAGCGGATCCTCCGCCTTGCTACGTGGCCATTGTCGCGCATCGGAGAACCCAAGTGCGTCGGCAAAACGGAGGCGGTGGCTGGGTTTCTCGAGATTTCCCACGCGAGCCTTTTGCGCATCCGCAGCAGGGGACGTCTGAGCGGACCGGTACTGTGGCAACCGGTTCTAGGCCCGTCAGCATAGCGCCATTGTGGACACCTGTGCCATGAAGGATGCTGGTTTGCCCAAGGAAGCGACGGTCGGCCTTGTATGCTGGCCGGACTGGCGTCGCCAGGACGCTTACCACTACGCCAGACGATTGCCACGCACTGGCTGGGCCTGGGAGTTTCTTCGGCGCAATCCACAATTCCAGCGCGACCACGCCAAAATGGCACCGTCCGCCTGCTTCGTCGGAACCCAGGCCGACATGAAGATAATCGAGTTGACGACAGAATCAGCTTTCCTAAGACAATGGAGCCTCCTTTTTCGCGGACGCGCCACAGTCGGACGCTACATCGGCGAGGGTCTTTTGGGATCCGCGCGATTGCGCCTGTATTCTACGAGCGGCCGCGGAGCCGCTGGGGCTCGACCACGATTTTGAACCGCTTCACCTTTCTTCGCTCTCATGCTGCAAGGACATCCTGCTGACAGCTGCTGGCATGCAGCACGTGCTGCTGAGGGAGAACTGCCGGAGTCTGCAGATCGCCGTTTCCGGTGCGTCCGTCCTCCGCCCGTTGCGGCTATATGTCGACGCAATCCTTCAGCCGCAGCACCTCAAGTTCCATGTCGCTGCCCTTCAGTTCCTGAACGACATCAATGATTGCCGCCGCGTGTCAGCTGCTTGCTTTCCGCCGGAACACCGCGGAGCGCGTCTGCGTATTGTACTGCAGGCTTTGGATGGCTCGCTGGCGGGAGCATCTCATCAGGAGGTCGCCATTGCCTTGTTCGGGAGACGCCGTGTCGAAGAAGATTGGCGTCATCCAGGCGGCCATCTTCGCGATCAGGTACGTCGCGCCATCCAACGCGGCCGCTACCTGATGGGCGGCGGCTACAGACAGTTCCTGAGGTAATTGGAGTGGTTGCGATTGTCTTATACGAACGCGCAACCTCCATTTTCTCACTGCAATGGTGCGTTGCACAAAACGTGGCAAGCGCCTAGTTCTTCCGCGGCGAATCGGGTTTCGGCGAAACACCGGGACCCAACTTCGTCGATAAGTGCATTCATGACCTGAGGACCCCGATGACCGTTATGAACTCCGACAAAGCCGGCGCTGCAAGCCTTGAGACAATCGCGCGAAACGGCAGCATGCTGCGTCGCATAGCCGTACGCATTCCGACCTACCTGTCGGATATTCGCGAGAACCCGGCGTGGCTGCCCATGTTCATGTTGGCGCGCACCATGCCGGCACGGAGAATGCACTGGCGTGGTGCAAAGCCGGTCCGAAGGCCGCAAAGAGCCCAGGACACGATGTTTGCCGGTGTCAATTGCCACGACGTTGTCGACGCGCTGCGGATGGATGGGCTTTTTCCCGGCCTTGTCCTGCCTGCAATGGTGGCTGAAGATGTAGCCGCATTCGCCAGGTGCACACCTTGTTTCGGCAATTTCGATCGCCGACTCGAGTTCATGCCGGCGGAGCATGCGGAGGCTGAGGCGCGATTTGGCCGTCCGTTGCTCAGCGGCCATTATTTCGAGCGCATTCTGGGCTGTAAGTCGGCCGTTGCCATCCAAAACGATCCGCTGCTCATGGATATCGCGGCGCACTATCTCGGCGGCCAGGCGACGCTGATCACGACGCGCGTCTGGTGGAGCTTCCCGACCGGCCAGGCGTCGGACGCGGACAAGAACCTGGCTTCGCTCGGCAAATACCACTTCGACCTGGACGACTGGCGGATGCTGAAGTTCTTTTTCTATCTGGTGCCCGTCGACGAGGGGACCGGCCCGCATATCTATGTTCGCGGCAGCCATGATCGCCGCGCCCTCAAGCACCAATTTACGCTTGTCGTCGGCCATCCAGCGCAAGAGATTCTGGACGTCTACGGCAAGCAGAGTCCGGTCACGCTGACCGGCAAGGCCGGTTTCGGTTTCGTCGAGGATCCGTTCGGGTTCCATATGGGCACCGTGCCGTCGCACAGGCCACGGCTGATGATGGAAGTTGGCTTCGGCGTTTCTCCTCCATCGCGCCGCCGCTTCCATGGCGAGCCTGTGATCCGCTGATTTCGAAAAGTCCCGAAACAGCCTTCCCGTTGTGAGGGAAAGATAAGGCTATGCCGGCAATCGATCTGTTCCGGGCCAAAAGCGGTTGTCTGCACATGCCCTGAACTTGGCTGGTGCAATGAGTCTCGCCATTGCTCCAGCCAGCGCATCAGTGCCTGTTTAATCGAGGTTAGATGGCAGTGCGCCCAAGAGATCCTCCTCGATATCGCCTGCCGCGCGAAGCCTCAGATGCTCTTCGAAAACCTCCTTTACGGACCAAGTCGTCTCGGGTCTCCTTTGAGTGGCCGGAAGGTGGTGCACAGCCGTATCGTGCTTCGGGATCCTGAACGAAGGCGAGGGGCGGTTTGTTCCTCGCGGGGCGCATGCAGCGGTGCCGGCATGACAGCTTCGTCTTGGATCCCGATGCTCGGCAACGTCGGCGGTGAAGGCTCTGTCTAGGCGGCTTACGTGACTCCAATGCAGGAGATCGACCATCTCCTGTCGAGCACATTCGTTGGCGATCACCGTCGCGGCGCTACGGACGCCGCGGCGCCTGCGATCAATGCAGTTTGCCGACTAGCCGAGCGTATTCGGCTTCAGCCCTGCCATATGACCCATCTGCCAGCGCAATTAGACGCGCGCGATCAAGAATGACTACCTCTCCTCGCATTGAGCGTATCAGACCTTGGCCCTCCAAGGTTTGCAGCGCTATGGTGACGCCGGGCCGCCTGACACCGAGCATAACTGATAAGAACTCGTGCGTAATCGCAAAGCNTTTGCAGCGCTATGGTGACGCCGGGCCGCCTGACACCGAGCATAACTGATAAGAACTCGTGCGTAATCGCAAAGCTGTTCCCGTCGACGCGATCATCACACATCACCAGCCATCTTGAGAGCCTGTCGACTATGTTCATCCGGGCATTGCTGAGCGCGGTGAAGCTTGCCTGGAGGTGAAAGTAGTGAACGTAGCGGAGCAGAAAGGTTCGCAAGGTTGGGCTTGTCAAAAGCGCCTTGGTGAAGAGGCCCGCGTCGATAACAAAGGCTCGGGCTTCTAATTGGACGTAACAATCGTGCGTTGACCGGTCATCGCCCATGATAAGCGCTGAGCCGGTCATGCCCTCACAACCAATGATTCCGATCTCAGCTTCGATACCAGGCCGCAGCTCGCCCACCNCGGTGACCCCGCCACTTCGAGATGCGTCTTCAGCCCAAGGGAGACGCTTTCGAAATGAGGTTGCAGCAATGCCAAGTCTGCCGAGCACATTCGAAGCAGCAGCGAATTGCGATAGATCGAATTTTGGCCGGTGTCGCGTTGCGCGGCAGTGTGAGTTTGTGAACTGGAGTCTGTCATAGCTCCCTCTCCCTATCGGGGCGGAAGCATGTTGATCGCTCACAGCCGACGGNGTTTGTGAACTGGAGTCTGTCATAGCTCCCTCTCCCTATCGGGGCGGAAGCATGTTGATCGCTCACAGCCGACGGACGCCCTTAGAGTTGCCGTCGATGGCACACTGTATGCCTGCCGACCGCGGATGTCCCATTTTTTAATCAATTACGTTAATCGGCCCGAGCCAAGCTTTGGCGCACCCGCTCTAACGCGGCATTCAGATGCTCCAGAAATTCGTCATCGCTTTTGGTCGCCAAGCCGACTTGTCGAGCGCGAGTTACAATGCGCTCCTGGAGTGAAACCGCTGTCTCATAGTGGTCCACGATCATCTGAAATGAAGCGCTCATTGGGGCGGATTGAAAGGGCTGTGCCATAGCACAACCCTAGCTCCACGAGGATGAGAGTTCCATGCCGGCCGCCGCTTGGGTAACAATCGTACAATATACCCAAGACTGACCGTGCTCTTTGGTTATCCTCCCAGAAATCCGGTAGCCTTGCGTGGCGCAGCTTCTCTTCGCTCTTCGACCTCCTGACCCGGCCGACCAGTCCCGGCTTCAGCCATTCCGCCTTGTACTTCTTATGCTCCTTCGGGACCGGGACGCCGACCTCGCCCTGCACACGATCCCACAGCGTTTGCCTTTTGTCGGCCTTGACGGCTAACATCGCCCGCCCTTGTAGGACCGCTTTCAGCCATGATCACCTCGGGGGGCTGAACGAAGCGCGTGGTTGTCGACTCTGTCGGTCGTCGCAGACGCTTACGGAGGCCTCACCGCAGAGGGAGATGCGCACTCCGGCTCGACGACGGCTGTCGAAAATCAGACTGATGTGGATGCACTACCATCGATCGGCACTAAGATTCTCGACCTCGGCAATAAGCTCCTCTGTACAGCAAGCGACCTTCCTGCCTCGCAATATCAAAAGTCAAACCCCGCCGCAGATGCATATGCCTGGCAGCACGCGTCGGTCTTTGGCCGCGCATCTGCCAAACCGAAATCAAGTAGCCCGCCATCGCGCGACCCTCAACGCGATCTTGATCATTGCAGTGGGGCAATAACTTATCTCTTTGGAGCTTGGTGGTGATATATAGGCGCCCAAGCCAGCGCTAATATTGCATGGAGCTAAAATGCCCGCTAAGATTTCTTGGGTGTTGGCTGGCGGGTGTTTGATGCGGTTTCATCGTCTAGGCGCGGTCGCTCTGGGTCTGGCGTCCTTCATCAGCAGCGCTCATGGCCAAGAATCCTGCGACCCTAACTACACAGGCGCCTGTGTTCCAATCGCCAGCGATGTCGACTGTTCCTCCGGAAAGGGCAATGGTCCCGCATACGTACACGGGCCGGTCTCTGTCGTGGGCACCGATATCTATGATCTTGACCGAGACGGCGACGGAATAGGTTGCGAAAACGGCTAGAGGAAGCAAGTCGCCCTCCAACTTCATGACGGCACCAGCCCATCCGCTGTTGATGGTAACGGTCACCTCCGAGTTGAGGGTGAGCAACGTTCCCAGCCATTTGCATCAAATATTAGGGCCTCGTAAATGCGACTTATGGCGACTCTGCGGTACGACGGTCGAACACCTTCCACGTCTCAACCGTCTCCTGCCTTACGTTTTGTCAATTGGTAGCTGATTGTAGAATGTGCCAGTAACTGGGATGCTCATCTCGTTCCACATGCGCGAGCCCTGATGCGCGTCAGTTATTTTTACTCTCCGGTCACGATTGAGACCACTGGCCCGGGCGATGTTCCCCGAGAAGAACAAAGAGGTAGATGGTGCCGGCATGGTCCCACCAATGCTCTCCCCTTGTGAACGGCATCCAAATTTTTCGGCGGGCTTGAACAGCGGCCACCTTTGGCGGCTGTCGAGGGCTGATGATAGATTCCATTCCAGCTCTTTCTAATGTGTCGTCCGAACAGTGAACGAAAGTAGAACATATAGTTCAAGCGCGAATCGACTGTGAGAGGGATGAGCTCCAATTTGGGTCATGCCTGACGCTGGTGGAAGACGAAATTGCGGTGGCGACTGGAAGCTCAGCGATGCACCAAATGAAACTGGGCAGCTGGTGCTGTCCGCTGCGGCGCTATGACGACAGACGATGGTATCTGCCGAATGACCTGGGGAATCTTCGGGGACGTCGAGGCCGACGTGGTCGGAAGCAAACTGAGTTGCAGGCGGTGCGGCAGGAACGACCATATGCAAGCTGAGACGCCTGTCGCCGTCTCCGCGTTCCAGGCCGACGTTCTCTGCATTCCGAGGCCTGGTGAGCGATACGGGTGCGCCTGAGTGTCAATGGCGCATTTAGCAACGGCCTGGTACACGATTCACCGCGGTGCGAGCTGATCGAAACTGGCTTGGTCGATTGCATCGTAATAGCGCCGCCCACCAGGAAAGATTTTTCTATCGTTTGCGGTTGGGGTCGCATGACGCGATTGTCGGACGCAACAAGCCAGCTTGGCAATAGGCAGAGGCTGTCCACACTGTACTCCCTAATGCCAATCCATACCTAACGAGACCGCCATGCCGTCACCTCCAGATTTCACCGACGATTTTCGCTCCGAGCTGATCACGCTGCTGCGCTGGCGCAGGGATGTGCGGCGCTTCGAGCCGACGGCTCTGCCAGAGGGTACGCTGGAACGCCTGCTCGAGCTCGCCAGCATTGCGCCCTCCGTTGGCCTCAGCCAGCCCTGGCGCTTCGTAGTAGTCGAGAGCCTCAAGCGGCGCACTGCCGTGAGAGACTGCTTCGAGCGCTGCAATGCCGAGGCGCTCACGCGCTTTTCGGGAGAGCGCGCCGCACTCTATGCCCGGCTGAAGCTTGCCGGGCTCGACGAGGCGCCCTGTCAATTCGCGGTCTTCGCCGACCGCACGACCCGACAAGGCCATGGGCTCGGTCGCATGACCATGGCGGCGACCATCGACTATTCGGCCGTCATGGCAGTGCACACACTGTGGGTGGCGGCGCGGGCGGAGGGCATCGGCATGGGCTGGGTGTCGATCCTCGATGCGACCGAGATGGCCGAAATTCTCGACACGCCGCCCGAATGGACGCTGATCGGCTATTTCTGCCTCGGCTATGCCAGCGAGGAGCACGACATGCCGACCTTGGAACGCGAATGCTGGGAACATCGGCGGCCGCCGGTGGTGATCAGGCGATAGTGGGGCTGCTCATCATTCGCCTCTTCCCTGGCGATGAGCTTGACGCAGATCGGGTCGCCCTTCGCCACATTGCCATTCCGACCGAAGCCGAGGTTCGTGTTCTTGCAAAGGCCAGGAAAGAGCAGCATGACAAGCGCGACCGCAGCGAAGATGGCGCTTGCGACAACCGGGCTGAAGCCGGGCATGGAGGTGGTCGACCTCTGTTGCGGGGCGGCTGTGCCGATCGCCACGATCACCCGCCATGTCGTCGCACTACGCCGACCAGCTGGAGGCCGCGCAGCGCCGGCTGACCGGCGCCGGCGCGACCAATTGCGAATTCGTCGCCGGCTACGCGCTACGAACTCGCTACTCTGGTGTCACGCCCCGTGAGTCTTCACGGCCAACGCCTTCGACGGCGTCCCGGACCGACCGCGGCTGGCACGTGCCGTGCGCGAGGCGCTCGCCCCCGGCGGACATTTGTTATCGTCAACTGACACCGGCAGCCGCGCGAATCGACGACGGTCCTGAAGCGAACTCAGGCTGTCGCCAAGACAGACCATCGCCGATGCCCAAGTCGGCGGCACCATGCTCCTAGATGCCGACGGCCTGACAAGGGGCCGCAGGCCCGTCGTCCGTCCACTGTCCAAGGCCTCCTGGCCTTTCCGAGGCCGTGATCCTGCCGCGGGTGTGAGTTTGCGATCCTCATAAGAGCGTCAGGCGCGAATAGAAGTTTGGGTCGTGGCTCCACAGTGGCCGACCTATCCATCGGGTGGATGGTAGTTATCACAACAATCAATTTTACCAATATTATGGAATTCTACTACAAGGCCGCCACTTAAAGCGGCCGGACGGGTATCCGTCTCGCGTGGGCTGGTGCTGCCCGCAAAGATGCGGAGACGAACATGTGCGGGATTGTTGGCATCGTTGGGCAACAGCCGGTGTCGGATCGGTTGATCGGCGCGTTGAAGGGTTTGGAATATCGCGGCTATGATTCCGCCGGCGTTGCGACGATCATCGAGGGTGCCTTGCACCGCCGGCGCGCCGAGGGCAAGCTCGTCAACCTCGAGAGGCGACTGAAGGAAGAGCCGCTGAGCGGCAACGTCGGCATCGGCCACACGCGTTGGGCAACCCACGGGGCCTCGACCGAACGCAATGCGCACCCGCACTTTAGCGACGGTGTCGCCGTAGTCCATAACGGCATCATCGAGAACTTCACCGAGCTGAAGGACGAATTGGCGGCGGATGGCGCCGAGTTCCAGACCGACACCGACACCGAGGTCGTTGGGCATCTCTTGGCAAGATACCGCCGAGAGGGCATGAGGCCGCAAGAGGCCACGCGTGCCATGCTGAAACGCGTCAAGGGCGCCTATGCGCTTGCCATCCTCTTCGAAGATGAACCGTCGACCATCACGGCGGCGCGCAACGGGCCACCGCTCGCGATCGGTCACGGCGACGGCGAGATGTTCCTGGGCTCCGACGCGATCGCCCTTGCTCCCTTCACCAATGAAATTACCTATCTCATCGACGGCGACTGGGCCGTTGTCGGCAATTCGGGCGCCCATATCTTCGATGTCGACGGCCGTCCCGTCGAGCGTCCGCGCCATATCTCCACGGCCGCGGCCGATCTCGCCAACAAGGGCAACCATCGCCACTTCATGGAGAAGGAGATTTACGAGCAGCCCGAGGTCATCGCCCATGCTCTCCGTCATTACATTAACATCATAGACAGTCGCGACATGGTTCCTGGCATTGATTTCGCCAAGGTCCCGAGCTTGGCGATCTCTGCCTGCGGGACCGCCTATTTCGCCGGACTGATCGGAAAATACTGGTTCGAGCGCTATGCGCGCCTGACGGTTGAAATCGACGTTGCGTCCGAATTCCGTTACCGCGAGATCCCGTTGCCGCCGCAGTCGGCAGCTCTTTTCATCTCGCAGTCCGGCGAAACCGCCGATACGCTTGCGTCATTGAGGTACTGCAAGGAGCGTGGGCTGAAAATTGGCGCTATCGTCAATGCCTGCGAATCGACCATCGCTCGCGAGGCCGATACGGTTTTCCCGATCCTTGCCGGACCGGAGATCGGCGTCGCCTCTACCAAGGCTTTTACCTGCCAGCTTGCCGTTCTAGCAGCACTCGCCATCGGCGCCGCCAGAGCCCGCGGGACGGTCCCCGAAGACGAGCTGCAGGAGCTCGTCAGGAGCCTCGCCGAATTGCCGCGCGTGATGGGCCACGTACTCGAGAGCATCCAGCCGGAAATCGAGTTCTTGTCGCGCGAACTGTCAAAGTGTCGTGACGTCCTGTATCTCGGCCGTGGCACCAGTTTCCCGCTAGCGATGGAAGGTGCGCTGAAGCTCAAGGAGATTTCCTACATCCATGCCGAGGGCTATGCAGCGGGTGAATTGAAGCACGGGCCGATCGCCTTGATAGACGAGAACATGCCGGTGATCGTCATCGCGCCCCATGACCGTCTTTTCGACAAGACCGTTTCCAACATGCAGGAAGTGGCTGCCCGTGGAGGGCGGATTATCCTCATCACCGATGAAAAAGGGGCAGCCGTATCGAAACTCGAAACCATGCACACGCTCGTGCTGCCGGTTGTCGACGAGATTATCGCGCCAATGATCTTCTCGCTCCCGATACAGCTTCTAGCCTACCACACGGCGCTCTTCATGGGGACGGATGTAGACCAGCCGCGCAATCTCGCAAAATCGGTCACGGTCGAATGATTGTGAACCTGTACAGGTGGCGATGCGCCTCCAGGAAAGCGGTACCCCTTGTCTGGATCCGAAGCCCGGATGAAACCAGATGACCATTGTTTGCTGCAATTGCGAAACTCGGTAGCGGTTACGAGCGGGTCTTTCGCTGCCTCGCCGGTGGAGATTGCCGAAGGAAGCAGTGTCCGTGCCGAAAGTTCGAGTTGCTGTTCAAGAAAGCCATCGGCGAGAATGGTCCACGAAGGATCGCAGGTCGCATGCGCTACGCCGACCAGGCTCTCAGCACGGGCAGTCTTGATACTTGATCAGAAGCAGGTGAGCCGCCATATTCCGGCCCGGCCAATTCAGCGGCCCATCCCATGCATGAGGCCGGTTCGGCCGAATGGACGACCATTTTTTTTATTTGCTAGGTGTGCGCCTCGGGAGGAATCTCCGAGGG
Organism: Mesorhizobium sp. LNJC391B00; assembly: GCF_000502535.1. Lineage (NCBI taxonomy): Bacteria > Pseudomonadati > Pseudomonadota > Alphaproteobacteria > Hyphomicrobiales > Phyllobacteriaceae > Mesorhizobium > Mesorhizobium sp. LNJC391B00. Next base: position 697,872 of record NZ_AYWI01000003.1, on the reverse strand, counting down.
AGCTCCCAGTTCTTGGAGATGTTTATGAAGGATTCGCGCATTCCCGAACCAGTCTTGACGGCTATGTCCCAGGGAACCCACATCGTCCGCGCTTATCGCGAGCACCTTGGATATTCGATCGACGACCTGGCCGTCGCGTGCGGGCTGGCCGCTGAGGAAATCCAAAACATCGAGCGAGGTCTGAGGTACAGCAAGGGCTATCGGGATCGGATAGCGAAATCGCTTTCCATACCTGTGGGAATTCTTGAGTCGGAGTTGGACATTTCGGACGCCGCCTGAACAGATCGGATATGATCTGCAATGGGTGGACTAGCTGTTGTGATGTGAAGCTTGCGGCTGATGTCGACGCTTGATTCGATTGATGCGATGCCTTCTGGCGCAGCTCACCGAACAACAAAGCGATATAGCCGCCCGGAGTGCTACGAAACGTGCACGACGGCATCGGCTCGCGACGAAGGACTAACGGCGAACTCTTCCTAGTTCGGCAAGGCGATGCTGGCTTGAGCATCAACTCGGCCTACGAGAGTGGCTACTCCTAGGCTGAATCGTCCACCATGGCGAAGTCGCGCCGCTCTGAAAGTAACATGGCGGGCATCCTGACGTTTCCGGGTTGACTATGGGCGTTCGAACCAGGAAAAGGGGCCGCTCTTCGTGAGTGGCGTGCGCCGGCAGTCTGACCCCCAAGCCCCCCGCCCAGGCTGCCGGCGCGCTTCTAGAAAGATCGAAGTAGGGACTCGCTTGCGCTCTGCCCGCTGACACCTTGTGGTTCCTCCCGCGGGTCCAGCGGACCACCTTGGGTGTCGCCAGTTCTGGTGGTCACGCGCCTCCATTTGCGATCTCGAGTCAGTGAGTGCACCGCAAGCACCCTCTCTGCCAGCCTGAAAAATTCATGGGGGTTGGTGGATGTGGCGCAAGCCCGTTGAAATGACGTAGGATTTGGTTGCTTAAGCCGATCCGAAATTTCCCGGAGACCACACCCACCATGAACGATCTTGCGCTGCCGCTGAGCGGTTTGTCATCAGTCGGCGGCTAGTCCGTCGTCGCCCGTTTCGACGGCGGCATGCTGTCGTCCAACAGCGGCGTTCTGGCCTTGGCCGAGGTGGAAAAGCGGTTGCGGGTGGCCGAGCGTCTGGCGCGTTGCATCGACGATCCGCGCTGCCCGGACCAGGTCGTCCACAGCCTGGCGGACATGATCGACTTTCGCATGAAGATGATCGGCGCCGGCTACGAGGACGGCAACGACGCCAACCGGCTGCGCCGCGATCCGGTCTTCAAGATGGCCCAGGATGCGCTGCCGTCGGGTCGGGATCTGGCGTCGCAATCGACGCTGTGCCGGCTGGAGAACCTACCCGGGGTGCGGGAGCTGGTCGCGATGGGACGGGCGATGGTCGATCTCTAGTGCGCCTCGTTCCGGCAAGTGCCGAAGCGGATCGTACTCGACATTGACGACACCTTCGACGCTGTGCACGGAGGCCAACAGCTTCGCCTGTTCAATGCCCACCATACGAGTACGGCTTCCAGCCGATCGTCGTGTTCGATGGTGCGGGACGGTTCGTCAGCGCGATCCTGCGACCGGCCAAGCGGCCGAGTGGGGCTGAGATCCGCCCCCACCTGCGCCGTCTGGTGCGGGCGATCCGGATCAACTGGCCGAACATTCGAATCCTGCTCCGCGGGGATAGCCATTATTGCAACCCAGGTCATCGACTGGTGCTGCGCGTCGACTTCATCTTTGGCCTCGCGCCCACCACGACCCTGCGCNTTATTGCAACCCAGGTCATCGACTGGTGCTGCGCGTCGACTTCATCTTTGGCCTCGCGCCCACCACGACCCTGCACAAGCATGTCGCGGATCTGGAGGCCAGCACGACCGCGCGCTTCGAAGCGTCGGCCAAGACAGGCAAGGTCCGCAGGTTCAAGAAGTTCGTTGACGGCGCCGCTAGTTGGAGCCGCGTCGAGCGCATCATCGCGCGGGTCGAGGTCGGCGCCCACGGTGGCGATATCCGCTTCGTCCCCCGCCTGCCATCACGCCGGAGCAATCCCGGCGCCTGACGAGGCGCGTGGAAAAGCACCGCAACGGCGACCACAGCGTCGCTTCAGGCCGTCAAAAGCTTATCGCCGTGCATCAAGGCGGCTAGATGGCAACGAGGCTTATGCCGCCCGAGCATCGCAGCTAAGTATGCATGAGGGGTCGTCCCTTCAAAATACTTGATACATTTGCGCTTGCGTAGCTCCTTGCATGCGCTCGATGCCAGGAGGAGACCTCTGTTCTAAACGCTCGCATCGATGCAGCGCCGTTGACACCATCATCGCGGCGACCGCTTTGCCGCGGCCGCCGCAGCCCTTTTCGAGCATGACGATCATGCCGGCGCCATCGCAGTGATGCACTTGCAAATTCAGAGATGCACTCTGGCCAAATGCTAGGTGCCCAGCATATGTCCGGCATCCCGCAACGCCGCTACGAAGAGACGGGCATTGCCGTTGGCATCCATCTTGGCCTGCATCGACAGGGGCATCCTGTGCCAGCTCTCCAAGGCCGCAATGTAATGTGAGAACATACCGTTAACGATGCAATAGTGGGTAACTAGGCCGTGTCCGTCTAACGCCAGCACGCCGAATTGGCCGCCGTGATATCGGATGGCTGCGACCCGCTGGACCTGAGCGTCACCGTCGATCCGCACGTCGAAAAGCAGGCTGCCGCGGCTCCTGGTGGCTATCTCGGCGGCTTTTTCAGCGAAGCTCAACGAGAGCGAGCGGACGCTTTCGACTGCCATCTGTAAAACCATCAAGTTCAGTTCATCCACTGCCATAAGGTACCTGTGCGCAAGACATGGGTGATTGCAATCGACCACACCGCTTGTTCACAGATGTCGGCTCACGACCGGTTATTCAGGGGTCGCCGGTTATCCATTGAGGGCGTGCTCATCAAAATGATCCTGACGTGGAATGCGCTGCATCTACGAAGCGCGAGGAGCAGGCCAGCCAAAGCTGTCGCGACAATTGATCTCATAATCCACCCCGATATCTGGATTTCGGCATCGCTGAACATCCCTGGTAAGTGAGCTGTTTGCGGCAAGCCCATCTCGGCTTTGTACTCCGAAACCGTTGCAATGGCGTCGCTCGGCGCTCGGGACCGACAGGCTCTGCTCGTCGAGAACTTTGTCCCCGAGAAGCGTTCGACTTTGAGCATTCCGCTGAAGGGTGACGTCTCGCCAGTCCGTGTCCTTGCAGCTCACCGCGATGGCTTTTTGCGCATCGCACGCAAGCGCACGAATTGGTCTCCGTTCACTTCACAAAATGGTTTTCCTGAAGTACTGGAGCGCAGAGAAATCTCCGGTCGCAGCCTACCCGGTTAAAACAAGGACCCAACGATGAAGACTCTCGTCGTCTGCTCCGGCGGATTGGATTCCGTTACTCTTGCCCACAAGGTGGCAGCGGAGCACCAGCTGACCGGCCTGCTATCGTTCGATTACGGCCAACGGCATAGGAAGGAATTGGGCTTCGCCACCCTTTGCGCGGCGCGCCTGAGTGTCCCGCAGCGAATCATCGATATCCACGAGATCGGCGGCGACCTTTCCGGCTCCGCGCTGACCGACAATGTGGACGTGCCCGACGGGCACTATGCCGAAGACACGATGAAGATAACGGTGGTGCCCAACCGGAACGCCATCATGTTGGCCATTGCCTTCGGCCTCGCCGCAGCGCAAGACGCTGACGCAGTGGCGACGGCCGTGCATGGTGGGGATCACGTTGTCTATCCCGATTGCCGTCCGGCCTTCATCGACGCTTTCCAGATGATGCAGGACCACGCGCTCGACGGCTACGCGCAGATTCGCCTTTATGCACCCTATGTGAACCTGACGAAGGCGGACATTGTTACGGATGGAGCCACATACGGCACGCCGTTTGCGCAGACCTGGTCCTGTTACAAGGGCGCCGAGCGTCATTGCGGGAGGTGCGGGACCTGCGTCGAGCGGCGTGAGGCGTTTCACATCGCTGGGCACCCGGACCCAACCGAGTATGAGGACTCCGACTTCTGGCTCGGAGCGCTGCGAAGGACCACCGCGTAATGTTCCGCATCACCAAGGAATTCCACTTCTCAGCCTCGCATCAGCTCACCTCATTGCCACCCGATCACCAATGCGCGCGCCTGCACGGACATAACTACATCGTCGAAGTGGAGCTTTCAGCGGATGGACTGGACGATCACGGCTTCGTGCGCGACTACCACGACTTGGCGCCATTCAAACGCTACATCGACGAGAGCTTCGACCACCGGCATCTCAACGACGTGCTGGGACACGAGCAAGTCACGGCGGAATATCTGGCCAGACATTTCTACGACTGGTGCAAGGCACGCCTGAGCGAAACCGCGGCCGTGCGGGTGAGCGAAACGCCGAAAACCTGGGCGGAATACCGGCCATGACGAATACTCATCCCGCAATCCGCGTTAGCGAGATTTTCGGGCCGACGATCCAGGGCGAGGGCGTGCTCATAGGTTTGCCGACGATCTTCGTCAGAACCGGCGGGTGTGACTATCGCTGTTCCTGGTGCGACAGCCTCCATGCTGTGGACAATCAATTCCGCCATGAATGGGAGATGATGTCCGTTGGGGCGGTGTGGAAAAATGTGCTTGCCCTTTCCGGTGGCCGCCCGCTGATGGTGTCGCTATCAGGCGGCAATCCGGCCATCCAGCCGCTCGGCGCGCTCATCGACCGGGGCCATGGTGACGGTTACCGTTTTGCGCTGGAAACCCAAGGGTCGCTTGCCAGGGACTGGTTTGCACAGCTTGACGTGCTGATCCTCAGCCCAAAGCCGCCGTCAAGCCGAATGACGACAGATTGGGCCGCTGTCGAGGCGTGCCTCCAGGCGGCACAAGGCAAGCCCAAAGTCGTGCTCAAGCTCATTGTTTTCGACGAAAGGGACTACACCTACGCGAAAGACGCCGCTGCGCAATTTCCGCAACTTCCGATCTATCTGCAGCCCGGCAATCACACGCCGCCACACCTCACAAATGATGACGCGCCTGTCGACCTTGACGGAATATTGAAGCGCATGGAGTGGCTGGTTGACAGCGTGACCCGCGACAGATGGTTCGAGGCCCGCGTGCTGCCGCAGCTGCACGTTGTGCTCTGGGGTAACAAGAGAGCCGTCTAGCCCAGGCCCTTTCCACTGGAACTGCGCCGGCAGAATTCGGGTGAACGGGTGGTTCAGGTCGAAGGGAGCTGTCGCCGACAACCATGATCCGACAGGCAGGGCTCGAGCGGACGATATCGTCGCTGCGCCAAGACGCGTCTGGTCCGCTCAGAATCTTGTCTCGATAGACGGTCGCCGATCAACAAACGTACCGCGGTCCATGATCGACTGAGAGGCATGACCGTTCCTCTGAGTGCTCAGACTGCCGCCGAGTGCCTGGCCGTTCCAGCTTCGAAATATTTGTCGAACCTGGCCGCGATGCTTCGGACGAAAGGGCGACTTTCAGCCGGCACAACGAATCTGTCGCCATCAAGTTCAAGCAATCGAACCGAATCGTGGAGGGCCATGGAACTTGACTGAAGGAGGAGCCTCTGGCCGGCCTCGCCGAAGCGTTCCACCAGATCGATGGCCGAGAAGGCGAAGTCGCACATCAAACGTTCGATGATCCAGCCGCGAACGCGGTCGTCGTTGGAAAGTGCGATACCCCGAACAGCGGCCAGCCCGCCGTCATCAACCATGCGTCTATATTCGCTGGTTGAAGGCATGTTCTGCGCATAGCCTTGCCGAAACTGGCTAATGGATGACGGGCCGAGCCCGATCAAGATTTCGCAGCAATCGTCCGTGTAGCCCTGAAAGTTCCGGTGCAAAGTCCCGGTGTGTGCCGCAATCGCCAGCGCATCGCCCGGTTTGGCGAAATGGTCGAGCCCGATTGCCTCGTATCCATTGTCTACAATCGCCTGTGCAGCCAGTTGCGACTGGGCAAAGCGCTCCGCGGGACCCGGCAACCAGGCCTCGTCGATCATCGTCTGATGTTTCTTGAACCACGGTACATGCGCGTAGCCAAACAGTGCGATCCGATCCGGTTCCAGGGTCAGTGCCTGCGTGACCGTAGAAGCGACGCTTTCCCTGGTCTGGTGCGGCAGACCGTAGAGCAGGTCCAGATTGACGGATTCGACGCCGCGCGAACGAACGCCGTCGACGACCGTCTTGGTCTGCAGGAAGCTCTGCTCGCGGTTGATCGCCTTTTGCACCTTCGGGTCGAAATCCTGAACGCCGAGGCTCGCACGGGTCATGCCGATTTCGGCAAGCGCATCGAGGCGGGCATCGTCCATATCGTTGGGTTCGATTTCAACGCTGATCGTGGCACCGGGAAGAAAGCCGAAGCTGTTGCGCAGGGCGGTTCCCAGCGCCACCGTATCTTCGGGCTTGAGCATGGTCGGCGAACCACCGCCGAAATGGACGGCACGCACACGACCTTTGCCTCCAACAAGACTGGCGACGGTGGCGATCTCGGCATGCAGTGAGCGCAGATATGTGGTCACCGGTTCGTAATGGCGTGTCTGCTTGGTATGGCAGGCACAGAACCAGCAAAGCTTGTCGCAGTATGGGATGTGCAGATAGAGCGAGATTTCGTCGCCCTCATCGAGCCGCTGTAGCCAGCCACGACAAACGGTAGCGTCAACGCTTGCATTGAAATGCGGCGCGGTCGGGTAGCTCGTGTAGCGCGGGACGTTCTCGCCAAATCTGGCAACTAGCTTTTGTCGCATGTCGTGGTCCACCGTGTTTGCCTCGCCCGAACTGTGGATGCTTGGATGAGCCTAAGCCCTGATTTCGATCAACCTTCAGCACGGACAAACTGCCGCAAGGATTTTTCTACCGTGGATGCTATCCTGCCCGCACGGACCGGTAGAGCGATCGAATGACATTACGGCAGGATATTCACAGTTCCGGCATCCCCGTTCTTTGCCTGTCTTGCGAGGCACGGCGCCGCGGTGTCTGTGGCGCGCTAGAGCCAGACCATTTGGCTCAGCTCGCCAAGACGTCGTCGCGGCACAATATCGAGCCGGGGGTCGAACTGATCGGCGACGCCGAGGCGGTCGACTGTTATTCGAACGTGCTTTCAGGCGTGGTGAAGCTCACGAAGAGCCTGTCAGATGGACGCCAACAGATTGTCGGCCTGCAGTTCGCCCCGGATTTTCTGGGTCGGCCCTTCAAGATGAAAAGTGCGATTAATGCGGAAGCGGCAACAGCTGTCTCGCTATGCTCGTTTCCCAGAGCGGCCATCGAACGGATGATGAAGCAGTCACCCGAATTTGTGCATCGCCTGCTCAAGCAGGCGCTGAACGAACTTGACGAGGCACGCGAATGGATGGTGACTCTGGGACGCAAGACCGCACCAGAGAAGGTGGCGAGCTTTCTCCTCATGATTGCCCGGAACATCGACTCCAATGTTGACCCGACGGCTAGCTCGACGTGCTTCGAGCTGCCAATGACGCGTGCCGACATTTCTGATTTCCTTGGAATCACAAACGAGACCGTGAGCCGTCAGCTGACCAGCCTGAGAATGGACGGCGTGATTCGGATCGAGAACAACCGCCGCGTCACCGTGGACAGCATGAGCCGGCTGGAACGGCGCTGCGGCGGCCGAGGCGCTACAGCCGTTTGAATGACGCAGAAGCTGCATGGCCCCCGTCACTTACTTCATTCGGGGCAGGGCATGCTCGCGTTGGGCTCAGAAGAAGTCGCGTAGCGACAGCCCGTTCTCCATCCGATCGTATGCGCCAGTTGCCTTTCGGCTCGTCGGCGAAGCATCCACACTTGGCCGAAGTCAATACGCCTCATCCGCAGGGGAAAATCGCCGTCTCCCCAAGCCATGAATGTCACGACGGCAGCGTAACGCTGGCGCTGGCTGTTCCAAGGCATTGAACGCGGGGTTCGGTAAGGCGTCGACCTGCTTTCCAGCGTCGCAGAAGGTGCGCTCCCCCACACGCCCGCGGTCGCCTCCGCACCCGGGGCCCGACCGGGGACGCCAGGCCCCATCCATAAACGGGCGGCCGGTGGTGCGCTTCCACATTCGATCTTCGCAGTCTGATCGCACCGAACTCGATGCTGCTCGAGCAAAATGGTGCGGCTCTGACATGGATCAGGGCGAGCAGGCGACGGCTGCGCAATAAGGCACCGCGGTTTGGCATCCGCCGGAATTGGAAATCGGGGCTTGCGATGAAATTCGGCAAAGAAATCGTGCTTCTAAGCCTGTTCGCATTCGCGGCTTTGGTGGCGGCTGGCGCTGGGGTGGATGAACCCTTTCGCCAGCATATGTGGGTCTTGTTCTTCGCCTTGGCTGGCTTCACTGCGATCCTACTGCGTAACACTGAGTTCAAGCCTGCCGCTCCGATCGACCCGTCCGCCTACATGGACGGGCCAATCCGCTACGGCGCCATCGCCACCATGTTCTGGGGTGTGGTTGGCATGCTGGTCGGGGTGGTCATCGCGCTACAGCTTGCCTATCCCGATCTCAACATTCAGCCCTGGTTCAACTTCGGCCGCTTGCGGCCTCTGCACACCTCGGGCGTCGTCTTCGCCTTCGGCGGCAACGCGTTGCTTTGCACGTCTCTCTATGTCGTCCAACGCACCTGCCGCGCCCGGCTGTTCGGTGGCGATCTCGCCTGGTTCGTGTTCTGGGGCTACCAGCTCTTCATCGTCATGGCCGCGACAGGTTATCTGCTCGGCATCACCGAGAGCCGCGAATATGCGGAACCCGAATGGTATGTCGACATCTGGCTGACCATCGTCTGGGTCGGCTACCTGATCCTGTTTCTGGGCACCATCCTGAAGCGCAAGGAACCGCACATCTACGTCGCCAACTGGTTCTACCTTTCCTTCATCGTGACCATCGCGATGCTGCATGTGATCAACAACCTGTCGATGCCGGCCTCCTTTCTCGGCTCCAAGAGCTATTCCGCATTTTCCGGAGTCCAGGACGCCCTGACGCAGTGGTGGTACGGCCACAATGCCGTCGGGTTCTTCCTCACCGCCGGCTTCCTCGGCATGATGTACTATTTCGTGCCCAAGCAGGCCAACCGGCCGGTCTATTCCTACCGTCTGTCGATCGTCCATTTCTGGGCAATCATCTTTCTCTACATCTGGGCCGGGCCCCATCATCTGCACTACACGGCCTTGCCCGACTGGGCGCAGACGCTTGGCATGGTGTTCTCGATCATGCTGTGGATGCCGTCATGGGGCGGCATGATCAACGGCCTGATGACGCTGTCGGGCGCCTGGGACAAGCTGCGCACTGACCCGATCATCCGCATGATGGTGATGGCCATCGCGTTCTACGGCATGTCCACCTTCGAGGGCCCGATGATGTCGATCAAGACGGTCAATTCTCTGTCGCATTATACCGACTGGACCATTGGCCACGTTCACTCCGGTGCGCTCGGCTGGGTCGGCATGATCTCGTTCGGCGCGATCTACTTTATGGTGCCGAAGCTGTGGAACCGTGAACGGCTCTACTCGCTTCGCCTCGTTACCTGGCACTTCTGGCTGGCGACGCTTGGCATCGTTGTCTACGCCGCTGTCATGTGGGTGTCCGGCATCATGCAGGGCCTGATGTGGCGCGAATACGACGAACAGGGCTTCCTGGTCTACTCCTTCGCCGAAACCGTGGCAGCCATGCACCCCTACTATGTCATGCGTGCCATCGGTGGGGCCATGTACCTCTCCGGCACCCTGATCATGGCCTGGAACATCGGCATGACCATTCTCGGCTACCGGCGCGAGCAGGATCCGATGCCGCGCTCCACCCCCGCCCTCCAGCTTGCGCGATGATGAGACAGAAAATGAGGTTGATGAACAGACACGCGGTCATCGAGAAGAACGCTACACTTCTCCTCCTCGGTTCGCTTCTCGTGGTCACCGTGGGCGGTATCGTCGAGATCGCACCGCTCTTCTATCTCGATAATACGATCGAGAAGGTGGAAGGCATGCGGCCTTACTCGCCGCTCGAACTTGCTGGTCGAAACATCTATGTCCGCGAGGGCTGCTACCTCTGCCACAGCCAGATGATCCGCCCGTTCCGCGACGAGGTCGAGCGCTACGGCCACTACAGCCTGGCGGCCGAGTCGATGTACGACCACCCCTTCCAGTGGGGATCGAAGCGCACCGGACCTGATCTCGCCCGCGTCGGCGACCGCTATTCCAACCTGTGGCACGTGGATCACCTGACAGATCCACGGTCCGTGGTGCCGGAATCGATCATGCCGAGCTATGCCTTCCTGAAGGACAAGCCGATCGCGGTGAAGGACTTCTCTACGCATCTGGTCGCCAACAGGCGCGTCGGCGTCCCCTACTCCGACGACATGATCGCCAACGCCAATGCCGATTTGATGGCGCAGGCTGATCCCAACGCCGACACATCCGGCCTCGAGGCCCGCTACCCCAAGGCTAAGATCGGCGACTTCGACGGCAACCCGCAGCAAGTCACCGAAATGGACGCGCTGGTTTCTTATCTCCAGATGCTGGGCACGCTGGTCGATTTCAAGAACTACGATGAGACCGCCGGCTACCGCTGAGGACAATAGCCATGACGTACAATTTCATGCGGGAGTTTGCCGACAGCTGGGGCCTACTTGCCATGGCTCTTTTCTTCATCGGATCTGTTGCCTTTGCAGTTCGTCCCGGAAGCCGCAGGCAAGCCGGCGAAGCAGCTCAAATTCCTCTGAAGGAGGACTGATCATGAGCAGCGATCACATCGACGAGGTTTCCGGCATCTCAACCACCGGTCATGAGTGGGACGGCATCCGGGAGCTCAACAACCCGCTTCCGCGCTGGTGGATCTGGACGTTCTACATCACCATAGTCTGGGCGATCGGCTACACCATCGCCTATCCGGCATGGCCTCTGCTGCACACGGCAACCAAGGGGGTGCTCGGCTACTCCAGCCGCAACGATGTCGGGAACGAGTTGTCCGCGGCTGAAGCGGCCAAGGGCAAATATGTCGCCGCGATAGAAGCGAAAAGTGTTTCGGAGATCGCGGCGGACGACACGCTGCGCGAATTCGCCGTCGCCGCCGGCGGTGCCGCGTTCAAGCTCAATTGCGTGCAGTGCCATGGTTCCGGCGCCCAGGGCTCCAAGGGCTTCCCCAACCTCAACGACGACGACTGGCTGTGGGGCGGCAAGGCGGACCAGATCCAGCAGACGATCACCCATGGCATTCGCTTCGCCTCCGATCCGGATACGCGCCTGTCGGAAATGCCCGCCTTTGCCGACATCATCACCGCCGACCAGATCAAACAGGTCAGCGCCTACGTCGCCAGTCTGTCGGGGGCCGTCGTCAATCAAGCATTGGTCGCGCCGGGCGCAAAGGTCTTTGCCGAAAACTGCGTGGCCTGTCATGGCGACAATGCAAAGGGCAACAAGGAACTCGGCGCTCCAGATCTGACCGACGCCATCTGGCTCTACGGGTCAGGCGAAGCGGCCATCGCCGCCCAGGTAACCGCACCGAAACACGGCGTGATGCCGGCTTGGGGCGCGCGCCTCGGCGAGATCAAGGTCAAGGAACTGGCGGTCTACATCCATTCGCTTGGCGGCGGAGAATAGGAAAGCAGCCTATTCTCGTCCTCCCCCTCCCGCCAAGCGACGAGGCCCGGCGCAAGCCGGGCCTCGGCATCATCCAGAACCGATGAGTCGGATTCCGGCGAAATCGTCGCTGGTGACTGGAGCTTCTCGTGCTCGATAACACGCAAATAGAACGGATCGAACCCACGACGTTCAACTCCACCAAGGTGCGCCAGCCAATGTATGCCGCGCGCAGGAAGATCTTCCCGAAGCGGGCCTCGGGCAGCTTTCGCCGATTCAAATGGATCGTGATGGCGATCACGCTCGGCATCTACTATCTGACGCCGTGGCTGCGCTGGGATCGGGGTCCGTTTGCCCCCGACCAGGCGGTGCTGCTCGATGTCGCCAACCGGCGCTTCTATTTCTTCTTCATCGAGATATGGCCCCAGGAATTCTACTATGTCGCCGGCCTTCTGGTCATGGCCGGCGTCGGTCTTTTCCTGATCACGTCAACCGTCGGCCGTGCATGGTGTGGCTACACATGCCCACAGACCGTATGGGTCGATCTGTTCCTGGTCGTCGAGCGCGCGATCGAGGGCGACCGCAACGCGCGCATGCGGCTCGATGCCGGTCCATGGACCACCCGCAAGCTCGTGCTGCGGGCATCGAAACACGTCATCTGGCTGGTCATAGCCGCAGCGACTGGTGGCGCATGGATCTTCTATTTCGCCGATGCGCCGAGGCTGCTCGGCGAACTCTTCACCGGCACGGCAGCGCCTGTCGCCTACATCACCGTCGCGGTCCTGACGGCGACGACCTACACGTTTGGCGGGCTGATGCGCGAACAGGTCTGCACCTATATGTGCCCATGGCCGCGCATCCAGGCAGCCATGCTCGACGAGAGCTCGCTCACTGTCACCTACAATGACTGGCGCGGCGAACCGCGCACGCGTCACGCCAAGAAGGTTCTTGCCGCAGGGCATCCCGTCGGCGATTGCGTCGACTGCAATGCCTGTGTCGCCGTCTGTCCGATGGGGATCGACATACGCGACGGTCAGCAACTCGAATGCATCACCTGCGCGCTCTGCATCGATGCCTGTGACGGCGTCATGGACAAGCTCGGCAAAGCGCGAGGACTGATCTCCTACGCGACGCTCTCCGACTACAACGCCAACATGATGCTGGCCACCGCCGGCGGCGCCAGCTCGGTCGATCCGTCGCTGGTCAGGACGGATGACGGCGTGTTTTCGGACAGGGTGGCGCATTTCCATATCCGCAAGATCTTTCGGCCGCGCACTTACGTTTACATGGCTATGTGGTCGATGATCGGCCTGGGCCTGCTCTTTTCGCTGCTGACCCGCGACCGGCTCGAGATCAATGTCCTGCACGACCGCAACCCGCAATTCGTGACGCTCTCCGACGGCTCGATCCGCAATGGCTATACCGTCAAGCTGCTGAACATGATCCCCGAACCGAGAACGATTATCGTCACCCTCGGGGGTTTTCCAGGCGCAGAGATGAGCATCGTTGGCGTCGACCTCCCCGCCGATCGCTCCTTTGCGGTCCAGGTCGAACCCGACCGGCTGAAGATGCTGAAGGTTTTCGTGCGCCTGCCCGCCGATCAGATTAATCGCCAGGCGCAGACCTTCACATTCCGCGTCGAAGACAAGGTCAGCTTCGAGTCCAACGAATACACCGCCACCTTCAATGCGCAGGAGATCGCCAGATGACCGCCACCACCCGAAGACCCCGCGAATTCACCGGCAGGCACATGTTGGCCACCATCCTTGCCTTTTTCGGCGTGGTCATCGCGGTCAATCTGACGATGGCGACGCTTGCCAACACAAGCTGGACCGGCCTTGTCGTCGAAAATACCTATGTCGCGAGCCAGCAATTCAACAAGAAGGCTGAAGAAGGCCGTGCGCAGGCAGCGCTTGGCTGGACCGGCCAGTTGACCATCGCATGGGGTGAAGTCCGCTATGGCATCATCGACGCCGCGGGCAAACCGGTTTCCCTGCATGGCGTGAAGGTGCTGTTTCGCCATCCCGCTTACGAGAAAGAGGATGAGTCCGTCACGCTCGCCCTCGCCTCGGGCCAGGAGTTTGCAGCACAACACGTGCCAAGGGATGGTGTCTGGATCATCGAAATAGACGCCGATACCGGCCTGGCAAAGCCTTATCGCGACGTGCGCAGGATCATGATTTCCAATGGAGCGCTGAAATGAGCTGTTGTGCACCGGGCGCTGAAATAGCGCTGGATCTGGTCAGCGGCACCTCGGTCCTGCCCTCCAGCCAGGAAATCAGGCTGGCGAGCCGATCGCTTGGCGACGACCTTCATCAGACCGACCTTTCGGTGCCGACCGTTCATTGCGGCGCCTGCATCCAGACGATCGAGACGGCGTTGGGAAAACTCGATCACGTCGAGGCAGCTCGCGTGAACCTGTCAACCAAGCGGGTCTCAGTCCGCTGGCGCGGCGACGAGGCTCCACCATTGGTCGCTGTGCTCGGCCGGCTCGGCTATCAGGCGCATTTGTTCGAAGCCGAGATTGATGCAAAGGACAAGATGCTTTCGGAGCTTATCCGCGCCGTCGCTGTTGCCGGCTTTGCTGCGGGCAACATCATGCTGCTCTCGGTGTCGGTCTGGTCCGGCGCCGAGGGCGCCACCCGCGACCTGTTCCACTGGGTCTCGGCCCTGATCGCCATTCCTGCGCTGGCCTTCGCCGGCGGCATCTTCTTCAAGTCGGCGTGGAATGCGTTGCGCCACGGCCGCATGAACATGGACGTGCCGATCGCCGTCGGCGTGTCGCTGGCCTACGCCATGAGCCTCTATGAGACGATCACCCACGGCGACCACGCCTATTTCGACGCGTCGGTATCGCTGCTGTTCTTCCTCCTGATCGGTCGCACGCTCGATCACGTGATGCGGGAACGCGCCCGCACCGCTGTGAAGAGCCTGTCACAATTGGCCGCGCGCGGCGCCATGGTGCTGCGCGGCGATGGCGCTCGGGGCTATCTGCCGGTGGCCGAGATCGAACCGGGCATGCTGTTGTTGATCGCCGCCGGCGAAAGAATCCCTGTCGATGGCAAAATTGTGCGCGGGACATCGGACGTCGACTGCTCCCTGGTCTCCGGCGAGAGCACGCCCAGTAGCGTGGCGCCGGAAGACACCGTGCAGGCCGGCGTCCTCAACCTTACCGGTCCGCTGACGGTAGAGGCCACAGCCGCCGCGAAGGATTCGTTCTTGGCGGAAATGGTTCGGCTGATGGAGGCCGCCGAAGGTGGTCGCGCCCGCTATCGCCGTATCGCCGACCGCGTGTCGGCACTCTACGCGCCCGTGGTTCATCTCACCGCATTGGTAACATTCACGGGCTGGATGGCGGCGACCGGCGACTGGCATCGGGCGATGACGATTGCCATCGCTGTTCTCATCATCACATGCCCCTGCGCGCTTGGCCTCGCCGTCCCAATCGTTCAGGTGGTCGCCGCGCGGCGCCTGTTTGAGAATGGCATCATGGTCAAGGACGGCTCGGCCATGGAGCGCCTGGCAGCGATCGATACAGCCGTGTTCGACAAGACCGGCACGCTCACGCTTGGCCAGCCCAGGCTCGTCAACACGTCGTCGATCGATCCCGCCATGCTGGCAATCGCTGCCGACCTGGCCGCGCATTCGCGTCATCCATATTCAAAGGCCATTGCCGGCTTTGCCGTCAGCAGCAGCCAGCACAAATTCGACGCGGTGACCGAGCACCCGGGTTTCGGGATCGAAGCCACAGCCGCCGGTAGCATCTGGCGGCTGGGTAGACGCGGATGGGCTGGCTGGAAGGCTCGAACCGGCGGCGAAGGCAAACATGGCTACGGCGGAACAGTCCTGACGAAAAACGGCATGATTGTCGCATCCTTCGTTTTCGAAGATGCGCTACGCCTCGACACCAGGGCAGCGATCGATCAACTGCGCAACGCTGGTATGTGCGTGGAAATGCTGTCGGGCGATACCGCGAAAGCCTGCGCCGAGGTTGCCGACATGTTTGGTGTGGATGACTTCGTTCCCTGCCTGCTACCGTCCGGCAAGGTTGAACGCATCGAGAGCCTGGCGAGAGACGGGCACAAGGTTTTGATGGTTGGCGACGGGCTCAACGACACACCAGCGCTGAGCGCCGCGCATGTCTCGATCGCACCCGCCACGGCGGCCGACATTGGCCGCAATGCAGCCGACTTCGTTTTTCTGCGCGAAAGCCTCTTGGCGATCCCGCTGGCGCTGGACGTGTCGCGCAAGGCGGGAAGCCTGATCCGACAGAACATAACAATTGCGATCGTTTACAATGCTGTGGCCGTGCCGATCGCCATTCTGGGTCATGTTACGCCTCTCATCGCGGCGGTCGCGATGTCTGCCTCGTCATTGCTTGTGATTGGAAACGCAATGCGTCTGCAAGGCTTCGCAACGGGTGTGTCGTCCGAAACAGCGCGGCAGGGCAGGCCCGCGCGGGCCGGCGCCTTGGCCCGATCTTCATGACGACGCTCGCCTATCTCATTCCGGTGGCGTTGTTCCTTGGCGCACTCGGCCTGTCCGGCTTCCTGTGGGCGTTGAGAAGCGGCCAGTACGATGATCTCGATGGCGCTGCGGAGCGCATTCTAATCGACCGCGACGACGGCGCGGAGAATCCTCCTCGTTCCAAGTGACTCAGATCAACGCGCCGCGGGTCGGGATGTCCTATCGTCGTCCGACGAAAGATCAGGAGGGTGAGGATGCAAGCCGAATCCATAATGACAAAGCCAGTCATCACGACGGATGCGAACGCGACGATCGCCGAAGCGGTCGAGCTCATGCTTTCAAACAAGGTCAGCTGCCTGCCGGTAGCAGACAGCGACGGCACCCTGATTGGTATTGTAAGCAAAAGCGACTTCTTGCGCCGAGAAGAACTTGGGACCCAGCGTGTGCGTCCGCGCTGGCTGGAGTTTGATCTTGGCCCGGGCACAGTCGCCGAAGACTATGCGCGCTCGAACGGACGGATCATCCATCAGGTGATGACCACACCCGTCATCTCGGCGCCTCCTGGCGCCTCGATTGCAGATATTGTCGACCTGATGATGCAACATCGCATCAACAATCTTCCGATTGTCGATCGGGACAGGGTCATCGGCATCATCACGCGAACTGATTTGCTGCTTGTCCTGATCCGCGCCATGCCGAAACAGGGAACCACGCCACCCGATGACGACCTGATCCGCAAGGCTATCCTTGCCGAACTGCAGTCACAAACCTGGAGCGGTGGTGACTTGATCGATGTGAGGGTCAGCGACGGCCTTGTCGAACTGAAGGGGGCGATTGTCGACGAGCGTCAGCGGAAGGCAGCGATCGTTGCGGCTGAGAAGGTTGCCGGCGTCGGGCAAGTCAAGGACGGCCTCCTCCTCAGTACGGATCCGTTCGGTGAAGGTTTCATAGCTGCGGAAAAGGCGGGGACGCGGAGCAGAGTCCCTTTGGTTCTGCTCCCTTCCCACATCACTTGGACATGAGGCCGTCGGCGAGTTCCTTCGGCGTCTAGATGTTTAGTCCCAAGGTTTGATGGGTTGGATCGAGCCTGAATCGTTCGGGCTCTTTTGTCCAGATTTTGCAGATGTATTCAAAGGGCGTGAGGCCCTTGAGGGTCTTCAGTCGACGGCCGAACTTATAGGCTAAGACGAAATCGGCGAGATGCTGGCGCAGTTGGTCATGGCTCTCGTAGTAGAAGCGTTTGACGGTCGCATCCTTGATCGTGCGGTTCATGCGTTCGACCTGGCCGTTGGTCCATGGGTGCCTTGGCTTTGTCGTTCGGTGGTCGATATCGGCCTTGGCGCAAGTATGTTCGAAGGCGTGCGCCCATATGATTTCTCCCGCCGCCATGGCTTCCTTGATCAGCGGAACGGCCGAGCCGCCGGCACCTGGGGTCGTGAACTGAATGCCGTTGTCGGTAAGCACTGTGTGGATCTTGTAAGGGACAGCATCAAGAAGATGGCGCAGGAAATCGGCGGAGACCGCTGTCGTTGCCTTCTCGTGCAGCTCGACGAAAGCGAACTTCGAGGTCCGATCTATGGCCACGAACATATGCAGCTTGCCCTGCTCGGTTCGGACCTCGGCGACGTCGATATGGAAGTAGCCGATTGGATAGGCCTTGAACTTCTTCCTTGCCGGCTTGTCGCCCTCGACATCCGGCAACCTGCCTATCCCGTGACGCTGCAGGCAGCGATGCAAGGATGACCGCGACAGATGCGGGATCGTCGGTTGGAGAGCATAGAGGCAATCGTCCAGTGGCAGCAGCGTATAACGCCGAAAGGCGACGATGACCGCCTCTTCCTCAGTCGATAGCACTGTCGACTTCGGATCTCTGGGGCCAGTCGGAAGATCGGCGGCCGACGTCCGGTTCCTCCACTTCCTAACCGTCTTCTGATTGATGCCGTAGCGCTTCGCCAGCGCCCTCAGGCTCTCTTGACTATGCTGTATCGCTCGACGGATCGCCTCTGTCGTCGTGGCGCTCCCATGAAGAACCTGGCCCATAGCGCATCCTTTGATTCGGACGAAAAGTATGCGCCATCAAAGCCTGGGATCAAACANCATGAAGAACCTGGCCCATAGCGCATCCTTTGATTCGGACGAAAAGTATGCGCCATCAAAGCCTGGGATCAAACATCCAGCGCCCGTCATGGGCCGAGAGTACGCTGTCGGCAGCAAGATGCCCGTCCTGACGGAATGCGATGGCCGCTGCCTGTTTTGGTGGGGCTTGGACCGGTGCTTCCTGTGGATCTGAAGAGCGGCCAATACCAAGATCTCGACGGCTCCGCCCAGCGGATCCTTATCGATCGGGAAGAGCCGCGAGGCTGAACCGGTTGGCGGCGCCCAACGACTGTGCGGATGCTGGTCGTCAGTCGACCGAGTCTTTGCTGGATTGCCTCGTCATGATGATATCGGCGCGCGTGCGAAGAACGGATCAGCCACAATACGTTGCCGAACCTTTGGCCAGTAGGGGCACGCGATTGGGAAGCCGACCATTCAGAATGCCTAGACATGCAAACGTTTTCACGGCAATCGACCACTCGACCGTGAACCCGCCGTTGCCGGGTTATCGAGCCTGGTTGATCCAGATCAGCGTTATCTCTTCGTCGGCGTGTTTTCATTGACCAGGCTTCCAACGGAGAACGCATGTCTATCGACGATGGGGAGATGAGCGGCAAACCGTGGGTGATTGCGATGCTTCAAGAGCGCTTCGTATCGCAGATAGCCGCTATGGCGGCACGCTGATGGCCGGCTCTGTCGACACATTCGACATCATTGTCGTCGGAGCTGGGCCGGTCGGACTTGCCTTCGCAGCATCGCTCGCCCTGAGCCGACTCAAGGTGGCAGTGGTTGAACGGCAGTCGCTCGACAGCCTGGCGAATCCGGCTTTCGACGGTCGCGAGATCGCGCTGACGCACGCATCGGTGAGAATCCTTCGCGAGCTCGGCGCCTGGGACGCCATGCCCGCATCTGAGAAATCACCGCTTCATGGCGCGCGCGTGCTCAACGGATCGAGCCCTTTCGCCCTGTGCTTCGATACTCGCAGCGGATCTGGGGAACCACTCGGATTTCTGGTCCCAAATTGTCGGATCCGCGATGCCCTGTTCAAAATTGTCTACTTCCAGGATCATGCCCGGCTGCTGTGCGGCAACTCGGTCGTGAATGCAACAACCAGCGACGACGAGGCGGTCATAACGCTTTCTGATGGCAGGCAATTGGCCGCTCGGCTGCTCGTAGCAGCGGATTCGCGTTTGTCCGCGATGCGCGACCTGCTCGGCATTGGCGCCAACATCCATCCGCTTGGCCACTCCATGCTGATTTGCCGAGTGAGGCACGAGCGCTTCCATCACCAGATCGCGGTCGAATGGTTCGACCACCATCAGACCATAGCGATGTTGCCGCTCATGGAAGGCGTGTCGTCGCTGCTTCTGACTTTGCGCTCAATCGAGGCCGATAGACTGTCTGTTCTCGATGACGAATTGTTCCTCATGGAATTGATGAACCGGTGTCGAGGACGCCTCGGGCAGATGACCCTGGCAAGCACCCGCCATGCCTATCCGCTGGTCACGACCTGGGCGCACAAGTTCTCGGCACCGAGTGCGGCACTTATAGGAGACGCTGCCATCGGCATGCACCCGGTGACCGCGCATGGCTTCAACATCGGCCTCAGCGGCCAGAAGCAACTCGCTCATAAAATACTGACAGCATGTCGCGCCCGCCGCGACATTGCCGATCCCGACATGCTCGGCAGATACGAAAGCCGGCTGCGGCTGTCGGCGGCGCCGCTCTATCATGCCACCAACATGCTTGTCGGTCTTTACTCAAGCGAGCACCCGGCGGCACGGCTTGCAAGACATGCTGGGCTCCGCTTTGCCCAACATCTTCCCTTTGTCCGCCATGGCATTTCGGCCATGCTCAGGCGGTGAATCGCACAGAGCGCTACCGCTCTGGAGCGCTGTCTCGGCGCGGCTTCTTTATCTTGCTGGCTCGCAGCGTCGCGGGCAAGGCTGCTTCCTGGTGACGTTGCCGATCATGGCATGATTCGGATCAAGGCACGCGCGCGGGCGAAACCTTGATGATTCGGCAATGCTAAGCCAAAGGTGTGACCCGAAGCATGGTGAGCGCACTGGTTACCCTCGCTGGGTAGTTAACCCGTCCTTCAGTGGGCTTGCATAGGTTTGGTCCTCGCGAACAATGACGGAAGCAAGCTGGTCCATTCATGGCACCCCTAAAGAAAGAAGAATCGCTGGAGGCCAAAATCCGTCAGGATCAGCTTGCTGACCTGAGGGCCGGGCTCTTCGTGTCGATGCCGATAAGCGCGATCCTGTCAGGCCTGATTTGCGGGGTGCAGGCCCTTTCTGGCGGCGGCTTTGCCGCTGCAAGCTGGTTCCTGGTCGTCAATGCGCTAAATGCCGCCCGGCTTGCACTCGCCCGTTTTCAGCTAAAGGAAACGGGGCGCAATCAGGATTTGCTTGGCGTTTTGCCGCGCCTTCGCATGTTTGGCGTCCTTGCCCTTCTGGCAGGGTTTGCCTGGTCCTTCCCGGCCGTGCTGACTGTTGGATACACAACACCTCAAGCACCGATGCATCTGGTCATACTGGCGGGCATTTCAGCTGGTGCGGTTACATATGGCAGCTCGTATGCCGCCGCGGCGACCAGCTTCATCACACCTCCACTCCTCATCACGGTGGCGTGCCTTTTGGCGAAAGGCAATTTTGAACGCTACATTCTGGCTTTCACCGTTCTGCTCTTCATGGGCGGCTTGGTCCGAGCTTCGTTTGTTGGGCAGGCGCGCTTCCGCGAAGCAAGCCGCCTGAGACATGAGGCAGAGCGACTTGCGTCGGAAATGGAGCGCAACTCCAGGGAGGACCATTTGACCGCCCTTCTCAACAGGCGGGGCCTTGAACACGCCATCGGTCGGTTCAAGACCGCGGATGGCCCCTTCGTGGCAATGCTGATTGATCTGGACGGCTTTAAATCTGTCAACGACACCTACGGTCACAGGACCGGTGATGAACTCCTTGTCATGATCGCCCGCCGCATAGAGCAGGAAGCACCGGAAGGCTCAACGCTAGCTCGTATTGGCGGCGATGAATTCGTGCTGGTTTTTCCCTCAACGAGAGCTTCGCTTTCTGCCAGTGATCTCGCCTCCAATATCATAGCCAAAATTGCTCGCCCCTATATCGGGGTCGCGTCCGTGCGCGTCGGGGCATCGATAGGGATATACTTGGCGCAGACGTCGAGCCTGACTGAAATGCTGTTGCGGGCCGATATCGCCCTTTATACGGCCAAGCGCCATGGCAGGAACGAATTTTGCCTGTTCGATGCCGAACTCGACCGGGAACTCCAACGCCGCCAGTCCATCGAACGGGACCTTCATTCGGCGATAAAGACGGGAAGATTGCAACCTTGGTTCCAGCCGATCGTGAAACTCGACACCGAGGCCGTGGTCGGTTTTGAAGCCTTGCTGAGATGGTCCCATCCGACACATGGTGCCATCTCTCCACCCGAAATCATCACAGCCGCACGCGAAACCGGAATGCTTCAGCTGCTGACGCAAACCGTATTCGCCGACTGTTGTGCTTTTATCGACGGCTTGGTGAAAGCTGACTGTCGTAACATTCGTGTGGCGATGAATGTTTCCCCGCGCGAACTGGAAGCCGGCGATATCGACGACATGGTTCTGGATGGTCTGGCCGCAAGAGGCCTGCCTGCGACGATGTTCGAAATCGAGATTACCGAAGAATCGCCGGTGGATCCGGACAGAGCGGATGAAAAGCTCGGACGGCTTTCGCATGCCGGTATTTCCATCGCGCTCGACGACTTCGGCACCGGCTTTTCTACCTTGGCTTCTCTCAAGGACCGTCGGATACGCAAGGTGAAAATAGACCAAGGCTTCATTCGCGGCTTGGCCAAGTCCCGAGAGGACCGACTGCTTGTCAAATCCGTCATCGAACTCGGTGACATGCTCGGGATCGAGGTCATGGCCGAGGGCGTCGAAACAGAGGCGGATCGGCAAACCCTGCACAAGCTTGGTTGCCGAACCGCCCAAGGCTTCCTCTTCTCCAAGGCTGTGCCTTTGATGCAAGCACTGGAAATGGCAGTCAAACAGTACGCGAACCAGTTGTGACCGCTCCCGCAGCGCCCGCTGTCGCGGCCGTGCGCTGCCGAATTTGGCTACAGAGACTTGCCTACTCGAAACACGTGGCATTGGGCGCTCTGCATCAGCCGGCGAACAGTTCCTTGTAGCCGGTCGTCACCATCCAGTTCGCACGGTCGATATGGCTGCGAAGAGCTTTGCGGGCGCGGACCGGGTCAATGGATGGGTCGATGCCGAGGATGCGCTCGGCCATCTCCTTTTCGCTGGCATTCTCGGCGCAGGCATCCAGGATCCGCAGGTAGATCGTGAAATGCTCCCTGTCGTAGCTCGTGAGGTTCTCCGACCAGGGGACTTCATCGCTCAAACTTGAGCTTCGAGTCTCATCTGTTCCCATTGGTCCATTCATGCCTGCGAACCTCGCCTGTGAGCACAGGCAGTATATCCCAAAATGGGATAATCCGAAACCGGGATTAGTCGCTGATCCGGTCTTTACCCGACCGGTTCGCCTCCATGCCCAAATCCCTTCGATCGCCCCGCCACCAGCGGTTCCTGGCCCGGCTGGTTTTGCTGCGCAAGGCCAAAGGCCTGACCCAGAAGCAGCTGGCTGACAAGCTTGGTCGTCCCCAATCCTTCGTGGCCAAGTACGAGGGCGCAGAGCGGCGTCTCGATGTCATCGAGTTTCTCGACATAACTGCGGCCCTTGACGCTGATCCGTGCGAGATTCTCTCCAGCCTCCGGTCCTAGCGGGCGCGCCGCATCTATCATGATCACGGACAGGAATATTGAGTGGGACAACGCCTCAATTTGTTGAAAGGCGAGCGCTGGTTTTCGGAGGAAGCCGCGCGCACGGCGCCGATGCCTTTTGGTTCTCGACGTAACTGCGGCGCCTGATCATGTGCGAAAAAACTTGGCGGGCGCCCGCGCGCCTGACGACGCGCACCAGTTGCTCGTGAACCGAGCCCGCTTTTCTTCGGCAAGCTCAGGCGGTCTCGGCCATTCGGCTTCGCCCCTTGGCGTGGGCAGCCCTTCGGGCTGTGACNTTTCTTCGGCAAGCTCAGGCGGTCTCGGCCATTCGGCTTCGCCCCTTGGCGTGGGCAGCCCTTCGGGCTGTGACGGCCGCCGCCCTTGCGGGCGGCGCGGTTTGTCTGTTGGCCTTTCCCGGTGGCGCGGGGCGGGCGGCACTCCCTTCTAGACCCGCCGCGGCAGCCCGCAACCCTTCGCGTGCCGCTCAGGGTCCTCCTCTTCGTTCCGGTCCTTCGGATGCGGTCCGCCTACCACGGCGGGCCTTTCCGGTCGCGACTCGCCGCCCACCCCGCTTCCGGGGAAAGGCGCGGCGATTGGCGAGCGGAGGATAACACATGCGTGCAAACAGCAAGCGTACCACCAGCGGAGAGGCTGGCGCAGGCAAGGGCAGGCGCCCAGGCGCAAGCCTCTATCAGGAGATCACCGACCGCATCATTGCCGAGCTGGAGCGCGGCACCGTGCCATGGGTCAAGCCATGGGGCAGCGCAAAAGCAGGCCTCGGCCTGCCGAGGAATGCGTCCACGGGGCGCACCTATTCCGGCATCAATATCCTCATCCTGTGGGGCGCCGTCATCGAGCGCAGCTATCCCAGCCAGAATTGGCTGACCTTCCGGCAGGCGCTTGCCCTGGGCGGCAATGTCAGGAAGGGCGAGCGCGGCACGACGATCGTGCATGCCGACCGCTTTGTCCCAAAGAACGAGAAGGAGCGCGCACGCCACGAGGGCGATGCACCACAGGCCGTGCCTTTTCTGAAGCGCTTTACCGTCTTCAATGTCGCGCAATGCGACAATCTTCCGGAACACCTCCATGCCCCTGCCGAGCCGCTGCCACAGTGCGAGATCGTGCCGCAGGCCGAGACGCTCATTCTCGCCAGCGGTGCGGATTTCAGGGTCGGCGGCGATCGCGCTTTCTACATGCCGTGCAGCGACCACATTCAGGTGCCGCCGCAGCCAGCGTTCCATCAGCAGATCGACTATTACCGGACCTGCTTTCACGAGCTAGGCCACTGGACCGGCCACCCGACGCGGCTTGCTCGCGACCTCTCCGGCTCGTTCGGCTCCAAGGCCTACGCGCGTGAAGAATTGGTCGCCGAAATCACTGCCGCCTTCGTCTGCAGCAATCTCGGCATCGAGCCGACCGTGCGTCACGCCGATTACATCGGCTCATGGCTGAAGGTGCTGCGCGAGGACAACCGCGCTATATTCCGTGCCGCCAGCCTAGCTTCAAAGGCCGCTGATTTCCTGTTTGGCCTTCCGGCCGATGCGGAAGGCGAGGCGCAAGAAGGGATTGCGGCATGACGATGCGCGATCCTCAACTGACCGCGACCGAGCCGACGCCGCAAAGGAGCAGACGCTCATTCCCGGCGTCCAGCCGATCACCACGCGGGCAAACCCTCCTGATGGACGCGCCGATGTGTCCGCGCGCGGCGCAAAGCTGCTCGAGGTCGGTCTCTAATGGGGAGGCGGATCAGAGGAAGGTCCGGTGAACCTTTCTCCCGCCGGACGCAAGAAGTCAACGCGACCCGTTCTGACAAGGAGTCTTTCCATGATCCTGATCACCAATCCACTGCGCGCACGACTGCTCGCCCATGGCGCCGCCGGCGCCGACATCGACCATTTTCCCGTTGTGAAACTGTTTGATCCGACAGGTGCCGCGACCTCGCTTCTGAGCGAACTCGACGCCGATGGCGACACGCTGTTCGGTCTTTGCGATCTCGGCTTCGGCTTCCCCGAACTTGGCAGCGTCAGTCTGGCCGAGCTTGCATCCGTAAAAGGGCCGCTTGGCCTCGGCATAGAGCGCGACCTGCATTTCCAGGCGCGCTTTCCGATCTCCGTCCATGCCGAAGCCGCCCGCATTTTGCGGCCACGTCACCGAGGCCGAGCGACTGCTGCGGCAGGCAGCAGACGCCCTATCAAAGCCCCATTCCGAGCTTCCGCCCGACACGGCGGAACAGCAGCGCCGATAGGCGCAAAAACCGTCCCGCCGCGTCGGCCTTCGGCCTCCGCGGCGGGGACAACCCGGCAGGCGGCGCTATTTCGCCGCGAAATCGCTTGCCGACGAGCGCGGTGAAGGCGATCCCTTGACCTGCGCCATCATGGAGGACGGTGACGACGCCGATGCGCTCGAAGCTTCCTGATCGAAAACCTCGCCCGCCTCGATCCTGACGAAGTATGGCAATGGGAGACGTTTCGCGGCTTGTCAGGCAAGGCCGCACCGTTCCCGACATCGCTGTGACCTTCGGCATCACTGATCTCAAGGTCAAACGCATTCTGGCGCTTGGCGACCTCTTTCCCAAAATCCGCGAAGCCTATCGGCGCGAGGAGNCGCGAGGAGATCGATACCGAGACGGTGCGCCATCTCACCATGGCTTCCAAGGCGCAGCAGAAGGACTGGCTGGCACTCTGTGCCGATCCCGATCAATACGCGCCGCGTGGCTATCAATTGAAGCAATGGCTGTTCGGCGGCCAGTCGATTTCCACCAAGGTGGCGCTGTTTGCCATCGAGGAGTATCCCGGCCTGATCACCTCGGACCTGTTCGGCGAGGACAGCTATTTCGCCGATGCCGACCTGTTCTGGCAAAAGCAGAACGAAGCGATTGCCACCAAACGCGACACCTATCTCAACGAGGGCTGGAGCGAGGTTGTGCTGCTGGAACCGGGCCAGTATTTCCACGCATGGGACCACGAGAAGACCCCGAAGAAGAAGGGCGGCAAGATCGTCATCACTGTCTCGCATCGCGGCGAGGTCGAGTGTCACGAGGGCTGGCTGTCACGCAAGGAAGCCCGCCGCGCCCGCGAGGGCGGCGAGCAAGAAGAAACAGCCGCCAAGCTGCCGCGCCCCGAAGTCACCGGCCCGATGCAGAACTATATCGATCTGCATCGCCATGCCGCCGTGCGCGCGGCCATGCTCGACCATCCCGTCGTGGCGCTGCGCCTCGTGGTGGCGCACGCCGTCACCGGTTCGGGCCTGTGGCAGGTGCGGCCCGAGCCGCAGCGCGCAGCCAACGAGACGGTGAATGCCAGCCTTGCCGGCTGCAAGGCTGAAGCCGCATTCGGCAAAAAGCGGCGCGAGGTATTGGCCCTGCTCGGATCACCGGATGAGGATAGCTTGGTCGCCGGCGGCAATGGCGACGCCGTTGCTATCGCCGGCGTGTTCGCGCGCCTCTTGGCGCTCTGCGACGACGATGTCATGCGCGTTCTCACCCTTGTCATGGCCGAGACGCTTGCAGCCGGCAGCGCCGTCTTCGAGGCGCTCGGCAACCACCTGAACGTCGACATGGGCATATGGTGGCAACCGGACGATGCCTTCTTCGACCTCTTGCGCGACAAGGAAATCGCCAATTCGATGCTGGCCGACTTCGGCGGCAAGCTGGTCGCGGACGGCAATGTCGCCGAGAAGGTCAAGACGCAAAAGAACATCATCCGCGACTTCCTGGCGGGCGAGAATGGCCGCCCCAGGGTCGAGACGTGGCTGCCGCGCTGGATGAAATTCCCGGCCCAAAGCTACACCAGCCGCGGCGGCTTCCGCACCGCCGGTCAGTGGACACAGGTGCAGCCGCTGTTCGTGCGCGAATAGTCGATCAGGGCCCGAGCGGCGGTTCTCTCGATTACCGCCGCTCAGGTCGCGCGCGCCGCTACGGGCCAAGCCGGCTGCCGATTGGGCGTCTTGTCGAGCCAGTGCCGCGCGCGAGAATTTCCGACGCCAGTTCGCCCCATTTCGGCCGCCCCGCACCGCGCCGGGTTGCTTGCTGAGGCGCCAAAGGCGCATGGGGCCAATTGTCCGATCCGGTTGCCGACAGAGCCCGCGCAGCCGGCGCTCTGCATTGCCGCCGGCTTCTTGTGTCACCGATCGCGCCACCTGTCTCCATTGTGTCTCAGGGACCATTCCCCTGCGGCTGGCTGTCGACCTATGGGCGGATCCGGCCCGCCCGAAACCCTCGCCGGCAGCTTTTTTCCCCGCCGCCTGCGGCGGCTTCCTCGCGCCGCTTCGCTTCAAAAAAGCTGCCCGCGCGGGTCCTCCGCTATCGCTGCGGCCGTCCCGGTTCCGGCGGTCCGGACGCGCCCATCACGGTCCGCCATCGCAGGGGAATGGTCCCCTGTGAGCACCAAGAGGAGACTGGAAATGACCGCGATCGGATACGTCACCAAACAGGAAAACGGCGGCTACAAGGGCCAGCTCAAGACGCTCAGCGTCCGCGCCGACATCGATATCGTGCCCAATCAGGCAAAGAGCGCCGACACCCATCCCGACTTCCGGGTGCTGACGCAAGGGATCGAAGTGGGTGCGGGCTGGATCCGCACCGGCGAGACCTCCGGCAAGGACTATGTGAGCCTGTCGATTGCCGCCCCCGAGTTTGGCCCCCGCAAGCTCTACGCCAATCTCGGCCGCGCCGCCGGCCAAGATGACGACGACACTTACGCCATCATCTGGAACCCGGTCGACTGACTGGCCGATCCGGAAAGCCCCGCGCCGCCACCGGCGCGGGGCCTCTCTCAGGACCCGTGAGGCCGCCGAAGGGGGCGGCGAAAACTCGCCCCCCACTCTTCGCCCGTCCCCAAAACGATCTCGCTCGCCGATCCTCGCCTTGGCTTGTCCGTAGCGAAACGAGGATCATCATGGACGACGAAAACGAACGCGCAGCCCGCGCCAAGAAGGGCAGTCCGTTTCTCAATACCGCGCAGGCGGCCTTCTATATCGGGCTGTCCCAGCGCACGCTGGAGAAGATGCGCCTCAAAGGCGGCGGCCCGCAATTCCGCAAGCACGGCCGCTATGTCCGCTATCACATCGACGAACTCGACGATTGGTCGAAGGGGCACGCGCAGGAGACCGGGCCCGAGGACGGCGGGCACGATTCCGGCTCGGCCGGCGAGGGAGGCCGCTCATGAGCCGGCGTCCCACCATCCATCTGATCGGCAGCCATCTGCGGCGCATTCGGGCGCGCAAGACGATCGCCATGGCCACGATGGGCCTTGCCCTGATCGGCTTCGCCGCCTTCGGCAAACCATCGCCCTGGCTGGTCTGGAACGCCTCGGCGAGTGCGCCGGTCGGCCTCTATCGCGTCGCGTCCGGATCGCCGGCTCTTGGTGATCTCGTACTCGTCCGCCCGCCAAAACCGGTCGTCTATCTGGCCGCCGAACGCTTCTATCTGCCCAGCAACGTGCCGCTGGTCAAGCACCTTGCCGCGCTGGCTGGCGAGCACGTCTGCGCCTTCGGCGACGCCATCATCATCGGCGGCGAGATTGTCGCGCGCCGGCTTGCAACCGACACGCAGCACCGTCCGCTGCCTTGGTGGAATGCCTGCCGAAAGCTCGCCGATGCCGAGGTTTTCCTACTCGGCAGCGATAAAAATCGCTCGTTCGACAGCCGCTATTTCGGGCCGGTGCCGACCAAAAATATCATCGGGAGGCTCGTGCCGCTATGGACCGAGTGACCCTCCTGATGCTGGGCATGGTGTCTCTCGCACCATGCTCCTGTTCCGCGGCGACCAACACGAAGCCGGTCGTCATCTCCCATAGTCCGCAGCTTGCAAGATGGCAGCCCTTCGTAGCCGAAGCAAGCCGGCGTTTCAGCATTCCACAGACTTGGATTTATGCCGTCATGGATGCCGAAAGCCGGGGGCAGACAAGGCTCAATGGACGGCCGGTCACGTCGACCGCCGGTGCCATTGGCCTGATGCAGGTGATGCCAGGCACCTACGAGGAGTTGCGCGCAGAGCTTGGCCTGGGAGCCGCCCCGCACGACCCTCGCGACAACATTCTGGCAGGCACTGCCTATCTGCGCGCCATGTATGACCGCTTCGGATTTCCAGGCCTGTTTGCAGCCTATAACGCCGGGCCGGAGCGCTACGAACAGCATTTGCAGCGTGGGCGGCCACTGCCCAGCGAGACGGTTTCGTATCTGGAAGAGGTCAAGGCGGCGGGCATTTCGGCCGCCGATATGGACGCGCTCACCGACAAATCCCGTTCCAAAAGCGCGCCGGGAATCCTTTCCGGGCAGTCGCTGTTTTTCCTCCGAAACGGTGTTTCCGTGACCGGCCCGAATGGCCACCTCCTGGTGCCGCTCGGATCGGAGCGAGCAAGGTCAGGCCGGCCGGATCGCAGGTGAGGGCAGCGGCTACCGCGGTTCGGGCGGGGGGCAGGGAGGCAGGTCCGCGGAAGGCAAGATAAAGGCATCGCCTCCTGAGGCGGCGAAGTGTTTGTCTGCACATCGTTTTCCCGGGAGGTTGCCTGCGGGTCCAGGAGGGTCTGGCGCGCAAGCCTCTGATTTTGCTGCTGGTTCATCGGAGGCCGCATGCAGGATGACGAATTCACGCCGAGGCTCGGCAAAATTGGCTCGCGCGGCTCGAAGGCGGGCAAACGCTACGCTGGCCAGGTCCAGGCCGCGGTCAACCGAGCAGGCGGCAGGAGCGGACGCGGCAGCCGTTTCATCGGAAGCCGGGTGGGGCGCGGCGGGGCTGCTGCCGCCGTTCTTAGAGCACGCGACCGCCACGCGGCGTTTCGGCAGCGGCGCGCAGTCGTCAAGGCACGCATCGTCAAGCTGGCCGGCAAGGGAGTCGACGGAGCTCGTGCGCACCTCCGCTACCTCCAGCGCGACGGCGTCACCCGGGAAGGCGAGCGTGGCGAGCTCTACGCTGCCGACAAAGACCACGCGGACGGCAGGGCCTTTCTCGATCGCGCGAACGGTGACCGTCATCAGTTCCGCTTCATCGTCGCCCCTGAAGACGGTATCGAGTATGATGACCTGAAGCTGCTCACCCGGCGCCTCATGGCGCAAATGGAAGAAGACCTCGGCACCAGGCTAGACTGGGTGGCCGTCGACCATTTCAACACCGGCCATCCTCACACCCACATCATCGTGCGCGGCAGGGACGATCACGGCGAAAACCTCGTCATCGCGCGGGACTACATCTCCTCTGGCCTGCGCGAGCGCGCAGCCGAACTGGTTAGCCTCGACCTTGGCCCGCGCACCGACCGCGAGATCGAGCAGCGCTTGCGCCAGGAGATGGAGCAGGAACGCTTCACCAGCATCGACCGGCAGCTGATGCGCATGCGCGACGAGGGGCATGTCTCACCAGCCAGCCGAGACACCTTTCGCCAGGCGCTGCACCAGGGCCGCCTGCGCAAGCTCGAGCGGATGGGCCTCGCCGAGGAGATGCCTTCGGGTCGCTGGCGCCTGGAGGATGATCTCGAAGCCACGCTACGCCGCATCGGCGAGCGCGGCGACATTGTCAAGACCATCCATCGCGAGCTGACCGGCAAGGGGCTCGTCCGCAGTGCCGCCGACTATCTTATCCACGATCGATCCGACGGGTCGGCCCAAACCGTGGTCGGACGTGTCGTCGGGCGCGGGCTGGCCGACGAAATCACTGACCGCCATTACCTCGTCGTCGACGGCGTGGACGGCAAAAGCCACTATTTTGATATCGGCAAAGGCGAGGCCACCCAACCGACACCAGAAGGCTGCATAGTGCGGATCAGGCCGAGGGACACCGGGCCAAGAAAAGTCGACCGCACAATTGCCGGCATCGCCACGGTCAACGACGGGCGCTACAGCATCGATATCCATCTCAAGCATGACCCCTCGGCCACCGAACGCTTTGCCGAAACGCACGTGCGGCGACTGGAGGCGATCCGCCGTGCGACCGGTGGCGTCGAGCGCGAGCCGGACGGCACATGGACAGTCGCGCCCGACCATCTCAACCGCGTCGCGGATTACGAGCGTCAACGAGCGAGGGCCCAGCCTGTTGTCGTCGACAAGCTCTCATCAATGCCGCTGGAGAGCCAAGTAGGCTTTGACGGCGCCACCTGGATCGACCAGGAGCTGGTATCAGCCCACCCTGAGTCCTTGCGCGACTCTGGCTTCGGTCGAGAAGTACGTCAGGTCCAGGCCCGCCGACAGCAGTGGCTGATCGCGCAAGGTCTTGCCCGTGATGCGCAGGATCGGGTCATCTATCGCGCCAACATGGTTTCAATGCTGCGCCAACGAGAGCTGAACCGTGTTGCCAGTCAGCTCTCGGACGAACTCGGGCTCTCGTATTCTGAAGCGCAGCATGGCAATCGAATAGACGGTACGCTGCGCCGCTGCGTCGAGCTCGCCGGCGGAAAATACGCTGTCATCGAGAAATCGCGCGAGTTCACGCTGGTGCCCTGGCGGCCGGTGCTTGAGCATCATATCGGCAAGGAGGTGTCTGGCGTGGTGCGCGCCGAGGGGATTTCCTGGACGATCGGACGGCAGAGGAGCGGGCCTGGCGTTTCGTGAACTGGCTACAATTTATTTGTTCACGTTGAAACAGGTACTCAGCCCAGACGGAGTTCCTCCGCCTGCTGCTTGCTCGCAGCATTCATTTGGCGGAGAGTCAGTGTTCTGCATTTTGTAGTTCGCTCTGTCAAAAAGCGCTGGGAATATGCATCATGTTCTGCGTTGACACGGAAGCCGGGCCGACAGGTGCCGCCCTGTGGTTGCGGATCGGCTCCCGATGGCTGCCAGCTAGAAAGGTGGGCTGACTCGTGATAGCGCAAGGGGCTATGGCGGCCGCGGTACGGCGAAGCGAGCTCTGGCATCGAGGATGAAGCCGCACTTCCCGATCTTATTCTACTCGCAGGACCGGCAGACGCGGCGGTCGCCCCTGCGGGTGCTGTTGGCCCTGGCGTGAACTGGCAGTCCGTCCCGCGGGGACTTTGTAACGGAGAAAAGTCGCTGCGATGGCCCGGGTGACGATGCGGTCAGCGACCATGCCAGACGAGATCGGCAGCTTTCTGCCGCGGCACGGCGCCGGAGCCATCAGGCCGCCGCGACATCGGGTCTGGCGCACCTTCGGATGTTGGCTGGCCGCGGTTTACTTCGAGCAGCGCCGGGTGGGTCATGCGGTGCCGCTACTGGGCACCGAGGCAGCTTTGGGCATGAGACCCGTTCAATCGCGCCGGCCACGTCGGTCATCGCGACATCTGGAGTCGAGGCCAGGTCAGACCGGGAAAAAAACCTGCTCGTCGCGCGGGAGCCCCGGGTTGCGCCGTCGATCCTTCCGCCCAACTCAGCGCCGCGCGACCAGCAATAGCCCCTTGCCCCGAAACTGACGCCAAGCCGACGGACCCGCTCTGCGCATACCGATGCCGTCCGCGCCGTCGTCGGCGGAAACCAGCGAGCCGTGGACCTCACACAATCTGAGCCGCTGGTGACGATGTGCATCGCCTACTTCCATCCGCACTCCTATCGACGAACTCGCCCGCTGCCCGCGGTGATGCGAACCCGTGGATGAATATTTCGCCGAAGCCGCAGTGGGGGCTCAGCCTCGACGATTTTTTTGCCTTGCCCCGGCGGGCGGCGCAACCGAGCATCGAGACAAAAAACGGGAAAGGGAGGGCACCAGCCCGTTAGAGCCGTGGCCATGATGATGTGGGGACGATCTCCTGGAAGAAATGTGGAGATCGACGCTCTCCTGACGCGCTCATCGAAGATTTTAGGCCGCGCCGACGTGGCTGCTTGAGCGATAACACTCACTCCGGAGGCCCCAGTGCGGCTCCTTGGCCAAGCTGCTCGGCACGCCGTGAGTGTGCTTTCTTGTTTGGGGAAGGGAGACTTACGTCTACAACAATCTCGTTTCGATCTACGATGGAGAGTCGGCGAGACAAGTGTTGCTGATGTTCATTGGCTCCGTAGCAACTTCTGCAGTCACAATGCAGCTTATGTTCCTATGCTGGAGAGTTGGCCATTCAACTCGCGTAGCTCGCTTTGTTGCGGTGGAGCTTGGTCAGAGCACACTGCTGCTTTACCTGCTTCAGGGCGCCGTGTTTCGCTTCATGGATCTAATAGGGTTCGGAGAGCTTTGGGATCTCCCGAGCAGAATCGGGTTCGCCACTTTGCTTGGTGCCGCGATCGTTGTCTCCGCTTGACAATTCGCAGGATTGCGCGTGACCACGGATGGTTGTCGCGCGGCTACGCTTAATATGTGACGACGCTTGCGCCTTGTAGGATTGTTGCGGCCGCCCACGGCCGACATGAACGTGCTTGGCCGCACGTTTTCTAAGTGAGGCGGAAAGAGGCGCGCGACCCCTCTCCCCAGCAACCCGCCTTGCGGATTCCTCCTCTGCCCGCTTCGCAGACGGGGATACCCTCCGCCCCCTTGCTATTCGTTGCCCGCCGCTATGCAAAGGACGGGCGACCTGAATCCGTGCTCAAGCCGATCTGGCGGCAGAGGGGGGGCGGGCTGAACATGGGACCCGTGATTGACATAATTGCCGCGCGAATCCTCATGCTCGCCTAACCGGCCGGAACGATTTGCAATCCGGGCAGGCTCGACAAATCAAGGAGTAGCTCGTTCCGTGTCCAAGCCCAGACAAGTCTTGGTTATCTCACGGGCGCGATACAAAAGGCACAGGCTGGACTTGGCTGCCGGGGGCGGGGCTTGTCGACCGCTCGATTGAAAGTGAGATGCGAGGCGGAGAATCACCCATGTGCAGAGCGGCAAGGCGCTCGCCTACCTCCCTGTCATTCACCGTCAGCCGATGGTTTAGACGAAGATAGTCCGTCCATGTCGGCGTGCGGAATGTCTCGGTCCAAAGCGTCGACTTCTGAAGGTCGCGCTGGAGGGTCCAGTCCCGCGCACCGGCGCGGCTCTGAACGCGCCGCCTTTCGCGCATGCAGCTCAGAAATTCATCGATACTCTCCTCGGGTATCGAGTACTCCACCTTGATCACGATCGGACCGCTCCTGGGCTTCAAAGGGAGGGCCAGTTCTGGTGGCCTGAAGTCGACGGCCGCTTGATCCGATTCCTCCCATAGCCGCACTGGCAATAGCTTTCCCACAGCCGCGACCAGCAACAGTGCCGCTGCAGCACCTTCCAAAGCCCACGTCAGCGAATAGTACTGCGCGACAGCACCCCAGATCCAGCTGCCCGCTGCCATGCCGCCGTAGGTCAGGGCGTAATAGATGGACAGGGTCCGACCAACGACCCACCTTGGGCTTGCCAACTGCACACACACGTCGGTTCCGGTCCAGGTGACAACCCAGCCAGCGCCACCGATTGCAAGCGCGATCGCCGCCACAGCCACCGACGATGTGAGGGCCATCAAAAGGCAACACGTTGCGCAAGCAACGGATGCGAGCGTGATCAATCGGTTCTGGGACGTAATGCGTCTCAAGTAGCTGCTGCCAATGCCGGCTATGAAGGCGCCTGTGCCGAAGCCAGCCAATAGCACCCCGTAAACAATTGGCCCTCCCGCCAGCTGGTCGCGAACCAGGAGGGGGAGCAGAGCAAGGATCGAGATGCTTGACAGCCCGAATAGGGTTGCACGCACAATCGCCACTCTGATCTCTGAGGATATTGCCGTGAATCGCATGCCATCATGAATGGCCGTAGTCATCCGCTCGCGCGGAAGAGGCGAAAAGCGAACTTGCCACTTTGAGCGCAGAACAGCGCTCAACGGGACCAGGTCACTCAGCGCAGCGAGGGCGAAAGCCGTAAGGGGGCCTAGCAAAGCTAAGATTACACCGCCCAGCGCCGGTCCTATGCTCCGAACCACGTTGTAGCCCACCGACATCAGCGTCACTGCGGCGGGTATGTCGCGCTTTTCCAGGATATCGCCTACCGACGCGTGCCATGCTGGATCGTTCAAGGCAAAGCCGCATCCGGCCAAGAAACTCAGTCCCAGGATCAGCCATGGACTAACAAAGCCCAGTCCCACAGCGAGTGCCAGCGCCGTGGATGCCAGTGCGATAAGGCAGTGTCCGGCAAGCATCACGCCGCGGCGGCTGAAGCTGTCTGCAATGGCTCCAGCAAGGATCGACAAGAAGAACGCGGGCAGTGTCGATGCAGCCTGTACGAGCGCAACCATTAGATCGGAGGCTGAAATCGTCGCCATGAGCCAGCTTATAGCCACGCTCTGCACCAGCCAGCCAAGGCTGGATATCTGCGTGGCTGTCCAGATAGAACGAAAGACCGGGTTGTGAAGAGGGATCAGTGTGTTTGCCGCAAAGCGCGGAGGATCTTGACGCCGCATCACTTCTCTCCTCCACTGGGTGTCGTTCGTCCGCTCATTTGCTTACAGCGGTGCGCTCTGTGCACAGACTGCGTCACAACGAAGTTCCGAAATCGCGCTCGCAACAAGGA
Organism: Mesorhizobium sp. LNJC391B00; assembly: GCF_000502535.1. Lineage (NCBI taxonomy): Bacteria > Pseudomonadati > Pseudomonadota > Alphaproteobacteria > Hyphomicrobiales > Phyllobacteriaceae > Mesorhizobium > Mesorhizobium sp. LNJC391B00. Next base: position 662,588 of record NZ_AYWI01000003.1, on the reverse strand, counting down.
CAATGTGACATCCATGGTGCTGATGCGCCTTGAGGTACCAACCTGGCCGTTAGCTGATGGGTCCCGCAGCCCGCTGGGTGCGGTCAGTTCTGCCCTGCGACTCTTGGCTTTGGACGGTGCTAGCGCCCCGATGGCCGGCTTGTCAAACTGCCGTAGTGCCAGCACATCCATCCCATCTGTTGACCGCGATCTCCGACGAGGTCGAGCAGCAGTAGGTCAACGGCAAATCTGGGTATTTCCGCTATCCGGTCGAGCGCGTGGCCATCGTCCGGAAACCCGAAGACGTTCATCACCCAGGCGACCACCACGCCCGAGACAATGCGACACGGCGGTAGCGGTTCACCAGAGGACGTGCGTTCTACTCAGCAGGAACATTGTTCTGCCGATCGTCGGCTGCGCCAGCCGTCACGTAAAGCGGCGCCAGAGTTCTTGCACCCGTCATTGGACTCCCGCTTTGCAGGTTTCGCCTAGGGCCTGCATCAGGTCATCTATAATGTCCTGAGGATGTTCAAGCCCTACAGAAATTCGCAGCAATCCGCCTGGCGCTTTGGACTTCGCACCTTCAACGGATGCGCGATGCTCTATCAGAGAATGCGTCCCGCCAAGGCTTGTCGCCCGGACAACAATCTTCAGGCGGCCGGCCACGGCCATTGCAGCATCGGCTCCGCCCTCGACGATAAAGGATAGCATCGCTCCGTAATGGCTCATTTGCCGCGTAGCAAGATCGTGTCCCGGATCAGTTTGCAAACCAGGAAAGAGCACTTTTTCGACGCGCGGATGAGACGACAGGGCCTCGGCCACTTTCTGGGCGCCTTCGCAATGGGCGCGCATGCGGACCGGCAATGTCTGCAGGCCCCGCAACGCCAGCCAACAGTCGAAGGGCGCTGCGACGCTGCCCTTGTGTTTCTGGACCATCCGCAATGGGCGACCGAGGGGTGACGCGTTTGGGACAATGACGACACCGGCCATCAAATCCGAGTGGCCGCCAATGTACTTTGTCGCCGAGTGCATCACCGCGTCTGCCCCGATTTCGAGTGGCAGTTGAAGCACTGGGGTGGCCCACGTATTGTCCACCACCGCCAAGGCGTCTGCCTCGTGCGCGATTGCGCAGATGGCCGCAATGTCGACAACGCGGATCATCGGGTTTGACGGCGTCTCGACCCAGACGAGGCCAGTCCGCTTCGATGTCACCGCGGCGCGCAAAGCATCCAAATCGCGCATGTCGACGGGGGCAAAGTCGAAGCGAGACCCAATGTCGGTCTCTTCGATCAGCGAACGAATGCCGAAATACATGTCATCCGGCAGAACGATCCGACCCGCCGACGGATGGCTCTCGAAAACTGCAGCGATTGCGGCCATGCCCGAAGCGAAGGCGATGCCGTCTCCCCCTCCCTCAAGCGTCGCCATGGCCGCCTCGAACGCATTGCGTGTCGGATTTCCATCCCTTGTGTATTCGAAGCCGGACGGAAATGACCCGTTGGCGCCTCGTTCGAACGTCGTGCTGGTGTGCAGCGGCATGGATACGGCCCCCGTGGACGCGTCGACACCTCGGCCGCAGTGGATCGCCTTCGTCTCAAAACGCATCGGTTATTCCTTCCTAACGGGCAGTTGCAATTTCGTGCCGGTCATTATACTGACCGCAATACGTGAGCCGAGGACTCAAGTCAATATAATGACCAATGTTACGGAAGCGTTTGATGCCGAGCAAGCGCTTGGGCAAGCGATAGCAGCCCGGATCCGAGACTTGAGGCGTGACCAAAGCCTGACCCTGGATCGCCTGGCTAAACTAAGTGGCCTATCGAAGGGAACCGTGGTCGCGCTGGAGCAGGGTAGGGCGAACCCCAGTATCGGCATACTGTGTCGGCTGGCGGCGGCGTTTTCGCTCTCGGTGGCCGATTTGTTGAACGAGCACCCTTCCACGGTGCGCCTTCCCATCGAGCGGACAGAGACCAGGAGGCTTTGGACGAGCGCCAAGGGAAGCTCTGCGCAACTGCATTCGTCGACCTCGGGACGCACGATGTTCGAACTGTGGAGCTGGGTCATGATGCCGGGCGATGTGTTTTCCGCGGACGCTCATAGTCCGGATACGCGCGAGCTGATCTCGGTCAGTCAGGGTGCCCTGAGCGTTGTGGTAGGTACCCACGTGGAAATTTTAAGCGAAGGCGAGAGTGCGCGGCTTGTCACTGACCAACCTCACTCATATGCGGCGGCATCTGATGTGCCCGCCCACTTCACGATGGCGGTGCTTGAGCGTGGTGGACACCGAAATCCGGGGCACTCGTCGACGGCAGCGAAGATTCAGGGGCACGTTCCGTAAGGCCCCGCCGATTACTAACAACCGCACATTCGCGACAGGAGATAAACCGTTGTACGTTCCGCCTCATTTTGCCGTCCCTGATCAGAACGCCCTGTTTGACCTTATCGAGAGACACCCGCTGGGTATCCTCGTCACCCAAAGCAAAGGCACGCTGGACGCGAACCACCTCCCTTTCGAGCTTGACCGCTCGAAGGGAGACAAGGGCGTTCTCAATTGCCATGTCGCTCGCAAGAACCCAGTCTGGGAGGAAGTCGCCAATGGCGATGAGGTTCTCGTAATCTTCCGTGAGGCCGACGCTTACATCTCGCCGAACTGGTATCCGAGCAAGCATGAATTCCACAAGCAGGTGCCGACCTGGAACTATCTCGTCGTCCATGCCCACGGACGCATCACTGTCCGGGATGATGAGCGGTATGTGCGCCGCAACGTGGCGAAGCTCACTCACATGCAAGAAGCCTCGCAGCCGGTCCCATGGAAGATGGGCGACGCGCCGAAGGACTTCATCGACACGATGGTCAGGGCAATCGTCGCCTTGGAGATCGAGATCACCGGCCTGGTTGGAAAATCAAAACTCAGCCAGAACAAAGAGTTGCGCGACATTCAGAACCCTGGCGAAATGCTGCGTGCCCAAGGGGCCATTGCGATGGGAGAAGCGATGCTCGCGGCTGCGGCGGTCAAATCCCAATAGCATGTGTCTTGTCCCGACAAAGCCGCTGGTGCCGGCTTCCCGACGGGTCACCTAGTCCGCCTTGACGCACGGCAATAGCGTTTGACGGCCTGAAGCGACGCTGTGGTCACCCTTGTGATGCTTTTCCACGCGCCTGGTCAGGCGCCAGGATTGCTCCGTCGTGAGGACAGGCGGGAGTTTGCAGGTTGCGGTGGGCGGGTTCGTTTCCGGCGCCTGCGCCCCGTCGTATGTCGCGAGTTGAGGAATGCGATCGAGGGCGATGTGCAGGATGCGCTGCGGGAACGTCGTCGGCTGGCACAGACGGACTTCCGATTTCACCTCGACCACCCGCGCAGCGGTTTTGAATGAGGCGCAAACGCACGCGTGTCGAATTGGGCGATTTCCCTTGGGCGCCGAGCTCGACCATGCGCGATGATGCGCTCGACGCAGCTCCAGCTGGCGGCGCCTTCAACGAACTCCTTGAACCTGCAGACCTTGCCCGAAAGCACTTGCTCTTACGGGAGATGATTGGCTTTGTCGCCGAAGCGACTGATGGAGATGTTGGTGGGCGCCGCCGCGTAGGCGACGACCCCGTAATCACAGCGGGAGCTCGCAGGCGGGGTCGACAAACACCCTTGATTGGCCGAGCTTGAGGTGCATCTCTATCAGGCTGATTGCTTATTGGGCTGGTCCAGCGTTTGATCGGACCCATGATCCATCCGACCAGCTTGTGAGGGATGCAACCGAACCAGGCGCTGCTCCCACAGTCTTCGCAGGCCCTCCATTAGAGCTGCATGCCTGGCCTGATCCGGCTCAATCATATTGAGGTGATCTCGCAACACGGCTTCGCCCTCGATCCGCATCAGTAGATTAAACAAGTCGTTTGAAATTCGCACACTGTCAATGCTGGAGTGGTTCGGAATAATCTCGCAGACAGTCTCCTGATGATCTCGCGCTGTGTAAGCACGGGTTTGATGGAGGGAGACTGAGGGAGGCAATGAAATCGCAAGCGCAGTCCAATCCTGCAGCGTTGCAGCCCGTTTTTTTACCAGGAAGGGCCCGACCACAAGTCCATCCAGCTCTGTCGTCAAAAATGTGGCAATCGCGTCTGCAACCGTATCCACGATCGGTTCAGCATTGTTGTTAAAGGACGTATTGAGCAGAATTGGAGTGCCTGTCCGCTTCTTGAAGGCATTGATGACCTCCCAGTAAGCTGGGTTGGCATCGCGCGATACTGTTTGCAGCCGAGCCGTACCGTCAACGTGCGTAATGGCACCCAACAAGGCGCGCTTTGAGTCACGCACGCGAACGACGAAATTCATGAATGGAAATTCGTGCTTACCGTCCGGGAGGTCGAAAAATTCGCTCGCATCCTCTTCCAGCACAGATGGTGCGAAAGGCCTATAGCCTTCGCGCTTCTTGACCATGGCATTGATCCGGTCCTTGTTTGCAGCGGGCCGAGGGTCGGCAAGAATGCTGCGGTTGCCCAGCGCACGTGGCCCAAACTCCGAACGACCCTGCACCCAGCCGATCACGGCGCCGTTGGTGATCCAGTGGGCTGCACTGCTCGCTACGTCATAAGAGCGTTCAACCTCGAGATGTCCGGACCATGCATTCAGTTCCTGTTCCACGGCGCGGTCGCTCCCGAGATCAGGACCCCAATAGACCTCCTGCAGTCGCTCACGCGGCGCGGGGCGGCCCATCTCGTTAGAGACTATCAGCGCAGCTCCCAATGCGCAGCCAGCGTCGTGAGACGCGGGTTGCACGAAGATGTCTTCGAAAAGCCCTGAATACAGCAGCTTGCCGTTCATCGTGCAGTTGTGGGCTACCCCTCCCGCCAGACACAACCGCTTCATGCCGGTGGCCTCACGGTGGTGCCGGAGAATGTGGAACACGATCCGCTCAAGCGCTTCCTGCAGTGACGCACTCACATCTCGATGCTGCTGGGTGAAAGGCATTCCCTTTCGCCTGATCTCGATGTTGCGGAGCAACGCCGGACCGATGCGGTCGAGGTGAACACGGTAGCCACCGTTGGCGGAGAGCTCGTACAACTGCTCGAAGAGCTCGCGATAGGGAGCGGGGTCGCCATAGGGCGCGAGTCCCATTACCTTATACTCGTCGAACATGCCGTAGCCGAGACAGCGGATCGTCTCGAGATAAAACAGCCCAAGAGAATTGTCCTCCGGGAAAGCCTCGATTTGCGTAATTTCTGTGCCAGACCCTACCGCCACAAGGCCCGACAGGAAATCACCACAGCCATCAATCGCTAGAATGAGACTTTGTTCGAAGCCCGACATTGCAAAGGCGCTCACGGCGTGCGCCTGATGATGACCTACGAATGAAATACGCGAACTGTCCAACTTAGTGCCGAACTCACGCGCTAACAGGTTCTGCACCAACATTTTAGCATCCAACGGAGTGGAGAGAATGTCCGGTTGGGAAGCGGACATACCTTCAAGCATGGCGTTGGCATAGGGCTCGCTGGCGTAGACCGCGACACGATCAATGTCGCTGAGCTGAACCCCGGCCGTCGAGAGACAGTATTGAATCGAACCACTTGGCAGCTTGTTCGAGTGCTTGATTCGATTGAGGCGTTCCTCTTCTACGGCGGCTATCACCTTTCCGTCTCGGACGAGCACCGCGGCGCCATCGTGCATAAAGGCGTTCGGACGCTCGAATCGGTTTTCATGGACTTGGTCAAGTCCGCCGCTGATTCCTAGGCACAGCATTTCTTTCTCCAAATAGTAACGGGAAGCCAAATTGGCTTACCTCGACTGTTTCCAACTAAATAGGCGTGTTGTCGCCTGCAGCTGCGACCGCCCGTCAGGCATCAGCGGCATCGAAGAAAGCCTCATAAACGATCAATGAGATGCTTCGACTGTGACGCCTACAGTGCCATCACGCCGAGAGCTTGGCTGGATCATCCAATCCTGAGCGGCTGCTGACCTGTATCCGGCGATGTCGTTTCATCGGCAGAACCAACTTGCGATGCCGCCTGTTCTTGGGAAGGGCGGCCGTCGACGAATAACAGTACCGCCCCCGTGAACTGGCCCGATTTCATTCTCCGAAGCGACCATGGTCGCACCGCCCGACATTGTCGGCCAGTTGCAACTCACTTTCTCGGCACGACCTCCACTGCACGTCAGGGCGCATCGAAGATTTTCTCCTTTGGATTATACCTAAGGCAGCTTTCGTCACGCGTTAGAGCAGCGTGTGATTGGTGCGTGAGGCTCTTTTTTGTCCATGCACGATTCCGGAAGAGTGATGAAATCGATTGTTTTGATCAAAGTCATCCACGCTATGAATAACAGCCGCAGCACATGCGTTTTCAAAGCGCTTCAGGCTTCCCGGATGGCTACTCCGATGTGAAGCGCATGGCATTCCAAGCGCTCTGTCAACCAAACGATGAGTATCGGCGTCGACCCACATTGCCTTCGTCTTCGCGACTCCGTGACAGCGGCTGGCATTGTGTTTGTAGAGCATCGGGCGAAGATCATGTCGATCGGCCATCTCGCCTGCCTATCGGCAAACCCTTGAACAATGATCCACGCACCAGCGCGATTGTGATCACGAGCGCCTCTGAGCTCGGGAGGTTCGGTTTTCTGAGGGCCTGGGTCTCCGAAGCGATGGAGGTAGCTAGCCTTCCTGGTGCTATACGGTTGTGCTCTTCATGGAGTGGACGCATTTGCGTCTCGAAAGCGGTTCTTCAGTGGAACCGGCGCCAAGGCCCGTCTGTGGTCGTTCAGAACACGGGGTGCCGTCTCCAAACCGGATATTGGAGCGGGCAGCCGCCGGAATTTGACCCATGGAGATGAGCGCCTGTCAGGAGGCGTTTCGAAAACGGCGCGATCTTCATCGCGGCTGTTTCATGGTGTCATTCCTGACATGTTCTTTATAATCGGCAGCTTGCGGATAGTCTTGCCCGTCGCCGCCCGTAGCGCGTTGGCGACGGCCGGGCCGATCGGCGGCACACCTGGCTCACCAACTCCCGTGGGCGGCTCCTCGGACGGCACAATGTGCACCTCGACTCGCGGCATCTGCTCGATCCTGAGCGGTGTATAGGTATCGTAGTTCTCTTGGTCTACGACACCGCCCTTCAGGGTCAGCTCCTCCTGGAGGATCGCACCTAGCCCGAATCCGATACCGCCCTCCATCTGAGCGCGAATCTGGTCAGGATTTATCGCGGTGCCGCAATCTACCGCGCAGACAACGCGGTCGACCTTGAAACCATTTTCATCGTTGAGGGTGATCTCCACCACATCGGCGACATAGGTCGAGAGGCTTTCATGCAGGGCCACGCCGCGGAAACGGCCTTCCGGCAGAGGCTTGTCCCAGCCTGCCTTCTCAGCAGCCACTTTAAGCACGGCGGCATGCCGTGGATGGTGACCGAGCATTGACAAGCGGAAGTCGACCGGATCACGGTTCGCAGCGGCGGCGAGCTCATCGATCAGGGTTTCCACCGCGTAAGCGGTGTGGGTGGAGCCTACCGAACGCCACCACAGCACCGGGATGTTCACGTCCGTGGTGGTCAGCTCGACCTTCAGGTTCGGGATCGCATAGGGCAGGTTGGTGGCGCCCTCTACGGAGGTTGGATCGATGCCGTTCTTGATCATCGCCGCAGAGGTCGAACCGCCCAAGACCGATTGGCCCACGATGTGGTCATGGAGAGCGACGACATTGCCTTTCTTGTCGAGCCCCGCCTTGACTGCATGCACATAGGCCGGCCGGTACCGCCCACCCCGCATGTCATTCTCGCGGGTCCACTGCACCTTCACTGGCTTGCCGCGTCCCAGTGCACGCGCTGTGGAAACAGCTTCGATAATGACATCTGCATCAAAGACCGCGCGGCGGCCGAAACTGCCGCCGGTCTTCATCACGTGCAGCCTCACCTTTTCCGGCGTGGTGCCGCCTACCTGAGCGGCAGCCGCCTGATAAAGGTCGGGCATCTGGTGTCCGCCCCAGACGTCGATGGTGCCGTCTTCGTTGATTCGGGCGGCCGCGTTGAGTGGCTCGATCGAAGCATGGACAAGATAGGGGAATTCGTAGTGCCCCTCGATGATTTTCTCAGCACTGGCGAACGCTGCGGGAGTGTTACCGTCGTCGCGCGCGGTGGCCGCGCCCAGATCGTCTGCTGCCTTGTTGTATTCGGCCATGATCTCGGCCGTGCCGCGCCCTTCGGCCTTCTCCTCGTTCCAGGTCACCTCCACGAGTTCGCGGCCCTTGAGCGCCGTCCAGGTGTCCCTGCCAACCACGGCAATGCCTCGCGGCGTCTGGACGACATCGACAATGCCGTCGAGTGCCTTCGCCTTGGTTGCGTCGAAGCTCTCGATCTCGGCGCCGAACTTCGGCGGATGGATCATAACGGCCGTCTGGAGTCCCTCCATCATGAGGTCGATCGTGTAGGTCTGCGCGCCGTTGGTCTTGCCGGCGGAATCGTAGCGCTTGAGGCTGTCCGATCCGATCTGGGCCCACTTGTCGCGCGGCTTTAGCGGCACGTCGTCGGGAACCGGCATTCCCGCTGCGGCTTCAGCCAGGTCACCGTAGCGCGCCTGCATCCCTGAGGCGTGCGACACGACCCCGGAAGCGACTTTGATCTCGCCGGCTGGCACATCCCACCGCTGCGCCGCGGCCGCCACCAGCAAGGCCCGTGCGGCAGCACCCGCCTTGCGGTAGCGTTCCCACGACGAACTCATCGACGTGGAGCCACCGGTTGCCTGTGCGGCCCCGCCCCAGGCGAGATTGCCGTAGAGCGCGGTATTGCCATATCCGCCGACCACGTCCACCTGCGCCCAGTCGCCGTCGAGCTCTTCCATAACCAGGGTGGCGATGCCGAAATAGGAGCCTTGTCCCATCTCGAACTGCGAGGAGTAGATGATGATTCGGTTCTCCTTTGTGATCTCGACATAGGTCTGGAAGGGGTTCGCCTGAACCTTTGCAGTAGTCGTTTGTGCGATGTCGGACGCCGCCAGCACTAGCCGGTAGCCTACGGCGAGGCCAGCGGTGGTGACGCCCGCGCCGACGAGGAACCGGCGGCGCGTGGGCCGCACGGAGTTATGCTTCGAGAGAAACTGCGACATGCCTCAAGTCTCCAGCCGGTTGGCGGTCTCGTGGATGGCCGCGCGGATGCGATGATAGGTGGCGCAGCGGCAGAGATTGCCGCTCATCGCCGAATCAATATCATCGTCCGACGGCTTAGGCGTTTCTGTAAGGAGGGCCACGGCCGACATGATCTGGCCAGACTGGCAATAGCCGCATTGAGGTACGTCGAACTCGGCCCACACGGCCTGGACCGTTTCGCCTATCTTGCCCGACACACCCTCAATGGTGGTGATCGAGGCTCCTTCGATGTCGCCGACTGCGGTCTGGCACGAGCGCGTCGGCATGCCGTTAACGTGAACCGTGCAAGCGCCGCACTGGGCAAGCCCGCAACCGAATTTCGTTCCCGTGAGTCCGATGACGTCACGGACCGCCCAGAGCAGCGGCATCTCTGGATCGACGTCGAGTGTTCGCGCCTCGCCATTGAGGGTAAAAGCGACCATTGCTTGCTCTCCTTGTCCTGAGCTGGCTATCTCGTTGAGCCTCCGCCCGCCTGGCAACCGAGCTCTTGTTGCTGGGCCTAGCGACCACACCGTAGGAACGCGCAGCTCAAGCAACAAGCCGCTAGTTTGGCGAGTTACGAGATCGTGAAGTGGGTCGTGTCGAAAGGCTGGAGGCAACTGAATGTCATTTTTTGGGCGGACAGGCCGCTTAGGCTGGGTTACACGAGACTGGACATTCGGGTCGTCGCGAACATCGACCGCTGGTCGGCCGCGTCCGGCAGGGCCCTGATTGGCTACACGAAATGAAATGGGACGACTATCGATGGGGGCCTACCTCGACCCGCAACCTCCACGACGGGACCCTCAGGTTTCCGACTATCGTCCCGGGCGGTGGCCGAGCTCGGCGCCTCGGACGCTATAATAGACGGTGAGGCGTTCGTCGTTGACCAGAAGGCTTGTCGCGCATTCCCAGTCTTCAGCGGGCTCTTGGCCGCGGCGGGAGACGTCAGGACCATGCTTGCCGGCTTCGACCTGCTCAAGATCGACGGCGAGGGTCTTCGCGATCGGCCACTCGTCGATCGGCGCAAAGCGCTAGTTAACCTGCTGAAACGCCGCCAAACGGCATCGTTCTGAGCGACGAGATCAGCGGCGGCAGCGACATTCTCGCGCAAGTCTGCCAGTTCGGCCTCGAGGGCACCGTCTCCAAGCTTCGTGTCAGTCCATATCGATCCGGCCGGCGCCAAGAATGGGTGAGACAAAATGCGTGCTGAGTGGTGAGTTCATCGTCATCGGCTGCGAACCCGGCAACAGTTACGGCGGTCGGGAAGCGTGCTCTGGCGAATGTCGAGGACGGAAATCTGGTGTTCGCCGGCGGCATTGGCACCGGCTTCAATGCGCGCACCGGGCCGGAAGTAAAGCGCCGGCTCGATGCCATTCCAATGGATAAACCACCGATTCCTAGTTTGAAGGCGAACGGTGCGGCATGGGCGGAGTGCCCTGCGCAGTCTGTACCTCCGCAGTCGATTGTCGAGTTCGAAGGGGGTGTGATTGGCGTCGAGACCGCTCCAGCCATGGCTATCAGCACGCCGAGTGCGTTGTTTTCGATCAGTTCTCGAAATGAGCGGGTAAATACCTTTCACTTGCCGAACGGGGTTTGCTGTTCACCGGCTGGCATCCGATGGCAAACCTTTCAACGCGGCGGCGATCTGGCGCTTCGCTGCTGGGGGCAGAGGCAGGATGGGACGCGGGGGGTCGGCACAAATGTCGAGCAATTCAGCGAGTGCATAGACGACGCGAAGGCTCGAGAACTCCTTGAAGAGGCTCCAGATCGGGACCAGCGCGGCATTGATCCGTCGCGCTTCGGCCGCATCCCCCTGTTGCGCCGCTGTGACGATCGTCATGCAGACCTCGGGCAGGATGCCCGCGAGGACGCTGTACCATGTGTCGGCGCCGGCGATCATGGCCTCGGCGGCGTTCCAGTCGCCGCTGTAACCAATCGAGAACCCTTCCGGCAGTGTACGCCTCTGGGCGGTCAGGTGGTTCTTGATCGCATCGCTTTTGTCTGTCGGATTCTTGATGGCGACAATCCCAGCCACCTTTGCCAGGCGGCTGACAAGGGGTGGACTGAAATGGAAATGCGTCGTTCCTGGATTGTCGTAGACGACGATCGGCAGGCCACTTTCGCGCGCCACAGTGGAGAAATGTTCTAGCACCTCGTCATCAGTAAGCGGGGTGTAGGATGCGGCGGCAAGCAAACCCGCAGCTGCTCCAAGGGCCTTGGCGTCTTGCGCGAGCCCCACGGCTTCATCGGTGCGCAGCGCGCCCACACCCACCACGACCGGCATTTGCCCCGCCGTTTGGTCCAAGGTCTCGGAGAGCGCCCGCCGCCGTTGCTCGCGCGACAGATAGATGTATGTGCCGGTGCTGCCGAGAAGACCGATGGAATCGACCTGAGCGATGCCAAGCCGAGCAATCAGCCTGCGCAGGGCAACGCTATCGACGCGGCCGTCACGATTGGTTGGGGTGATGGGGAACGCGGAAAGACCGCTCAGGAATGCCATGGCAAGGCTCCAGATCTATGTGTGAGCGCAGAGGTGACCGCATGCCAGGTCATTACAAGACGTCCAAAGCCCGCCGCAGATCGGCGATCAGATCATCAGCGTCTTCAAGCCCCACCGAGAGACGCATGAGGTCCTCGCCCACTCCATCGGCCAAATGGGCATCCTTGCGGATCGGCTGCCGAGCACGGGTGAGGCTTGCTGGATGATAGATGAGGCTGTCGGCATCGCCGAGGCTGACGGCGCGAATGATCAGGTTGAGCCGGTCCATCATCCGGCGCGCGCCTTCGTATCCAGCGTGGAGGCCAAAGGCCAACATGCCCGATCCGTTGGACATCTGTTTTCGCGCCGTCACCTGATCAGGGTGCGAGTCCAGGAACGGATAACTCACAAATGCCACCGCCGGGTGCGCTTCCAGCGCCCGAGCCACCGCAAGGGCCGTGGCGCTGTGCCGTTCCATACGCAGCGTCAGCGTCTTGAGACCGCGCAGGATCAGGAAAGCTGACATCGGCGAGAGCGCTGCGCCGGTGATGTAGCGCAGGCCCGTTTCATGCAGCGTACGGAGCGTTTGGGCGTCGCCGAGAAGCGCCCCGCCAAGGGCATCGCCATGACCATTGATGTACTTGGTCAGCGAATGGAGCACGATGTCCGCCCCGTGCTCAAGCGGTCGCTGGAGCGCGGGCGAGGCGAAGGTGCTGTCGACTGCAACCCTTACACCGCGCGCGTGAGCGCGCTCGGCAATTGCCGCTATGTCGAGGATGCGGCTCAGCGGATTCACCGGCGTCTCGAAGAAAACCAGCCGCGTCCGCTCGGTGATCGCAGCATCGAGATTTTGGGGATTTGACAGATCGACCGCGACGACCTTGATGCCGAAGCGGGGGACCGCCTGTTCGACCATGGCAAGCGTGTTCGCATAAAGCGTCTTGTGGACGATGAGTTCATCGCCCTGGGACAGGAGCGACAGGATCAGAGTGCCGAAGGCCGCCATCCCCGAGGCAACAACCAGCCCCGCCTCGGCTCCTTCCAGAATCGCGAGCCGCTGCTCGAGGATCTCGGTCGTGGGATTGTATTCGCGCGCATAGAGCCGTCCACCAAGGGCGGCGGCGGCATCGTTTGCTGCCACGCTTTCGAACCCATAGGTTGACGTCAGGAACACTGGCGGCTGGACGGCATTGGAAAAGCCGGCCGGATCGTAGCCATGATGGATCGCCCGGGTGGCAAATCCGGGGCTGGTGCGGTTGAGCGACCCCGTGGGAGTATCGGTTTCGGATTGATGGGAGCTGGTCATTCGGCCTCTGCGATCTTTCTTGGGGTTCCGAAAGATTGACGGCAACCTGGCCAATGTGAAATATCCAGTTGGCGATGAAAGAGATGGTCCAGTCTTCAAGTGCCGGGTCTGCAGCGCGCTCGCATGCGATGGGTGCACGCCAGATCTACGAAGCCCTTCGCGAGCAAATCCTCGGCGGCGTCTACGAAACCGGCAGTCAGTTGCCATCCTCCCGGGCGCTGGCAAATGACCTCGGCGTTTCGCGAACCACGGTGACGGTCGCCTATGAGCAACTGGCTGCGGAGGGTTTCATCGAAGCCCGTCAAGGCGCGCGACCTCGCGTTGCGTCTTCGTTGATCGGCCATGAGACGGGCCGCACTCACGCGAAACGGGTCGGCCCAATCCACCTGTCCGCATATGGCGAGCGGCTGGGCGCGACGTCACCCTGGCCAGATTATCTGCCGACTGGGCTGAAGGTCGAGTTCCGCTATGGGGACCTGGCACCGTCGGATTTCCCATCATTGGTCTGGAAACGCGCGATGAACGAGGCGATGGGGCAGCGCCCGCTGCGTCTTGCCTATGACGATCCTCGCGGCTCGCGCCGGCTCCGCCAGGCGCTTCAGGGATATCTCTGGCGCGCCCGGGCCCTGAGCTGCGACCTCGACCAGATCGTCATCGTCAGCGGTTCGCAGCAGGGCCTTGATCTGTGCGCGCGCCTGCTTCTCGATCCCGCCGACCGCTTCGTCATCGAGGATCCGTGCTACAGGATGGCGCGTCAGGTCTTTGCCAGTACGGGTGCTTCACCCATCCCGGTCATCGTCGACGAAGACGGGATGAGGACCGAGTTGCTGGCGGGGATCGGAGCACGACTGGCTTATGTGACGCCATCGCATCAGTTTCCGCTGGGCGGCGTCATGCCGATCGCGCGCCGCCATCAGCTTCTGGAATGGGCGCGGCACAACAACGCCTATGTGATCGAGGACGACTACGATAGCGAATATCGCTACGACATCAATCCGGTCCCTCCGCTGCACAGTCTCGAGGACCACGGGGCTGTCATCTATCTCGGCACGATCTCCAAAACGCTCTCGCCGATGCTGCGCATCGGCTACCTCGTCCTCCCGCCCGAATTGCAGGACGTCTTCGCAACCGCCAAACAATTCGCAGACCGGCATTCGCCGGTCGCTGAACAGGAAGCGCTGGCATCGTTGATCGAGAGCGGCGGCTACGAAAGCCATGTGCGCCGTGTGCGCAGGCTGAACGGCGAGCGTCGGGAAACGTTGTTGGGTGCCTTGCAGCACAGCTTCGGGGATCGCATCACTGTCCAGGGAGCTGATGCGGGACTGCACGTCGCGGTTTGGTTCAATGACCTGCCACGATCGCGGGAAACGGCCTTGGTCGAATCCGCCCGCGACGCTGGCCTGGGGCTACACTTGATCTCGCCGCTCTACGTACGGCCATCGGACGAAGGCCGCACCGATCGCGTCGGACTTGTCATGGGCTATGCCGCCTTGAGCATTCGGCAGATCGGGAAGGGCGTTGAGGTCCTGCGAGAGGTTGTCAAGCAGGTGCAAGACGCGATGCCGGCGCGGAACAACTGAGACGGGGCGACGTCGAAAGCTGGCGCTGAAAACGGTCCGAGACCCCTCGTATTTCTTTCCAGACAGCCAACTGGACCGGTAAAATGCCATGCAACTGGCGCTGTTGATCAGGCCAGTTTTGCAGCAGGTTCCACGAGACGAATTCCGAGAGCGATGATGACCTGGCGAGGAAAGCTGCTTCACGTCCATATCGCGCCCGCTGCCTCCTATGAAATGGAGGAGCTGGCGCAGGCGCAGCTTATTGCCGGCCAAGGCATTGTCGGAGACCGCTACTACTTGGGGACGGGGACCTATTCCGCGCGTCCTGACGTTCGCGAAGTGACGCTGATCGAAGCTGAAGTCTTGGACGCCATCGCGCAGGGCGAACCCAGAATTCCGGGCTTCAAGGCCAAGCTCGCACCCGAAGATCACCGGCGCAATCTTACGACACGAGGCGTTCCGCTTAGCCATCTTGTCGGCAAACGCTTCCGGGTCGGGGAAACGATTCTCAGGGCAGCCCGGATGAATGTGCCGTGCAAGTATATCGAGGAGTTGCTCGGGCTTTCGGGTCTCTACGAGGGGCTTCTGAACCGCTCCGGCCTGAACTGCACAATCGACGTCGGGGGCGTGATCCGCCCTGGTGATCTGATCTTGCCCATCGACGAGTGAAACGCCATGGCCTCGCCGCGTATTATCATGAAGCTGACCGTGACCGCCGTCCGCAAGGAGCCGGGCGACGTGCTGGTCATCGACCTGAAACACCCACGCAAACCTGTGCTGCCGGCGTTCGAAGCGGGTTCTCACGTCGACGTCCATCTGCCTGAAGGGAAGGTGCGTCAGTATTCACTTTGCGGCGACCCGACCGAGCTTGGCCGCTACACCATCGCGGTGAAGCGCGAGAATGACGGCCGTGGCGGCTCGGCGTGGATCCACGAAACCATTGCCGTCGGCTCCGCACTGCCTGTCTCCGCGCCACGCAACCATTTTGCGCTCAAGTCAGGCGAGGGGCCGACTTTGCTGCTGGCAGGGGGAATCGGGATCACCCCGATTCTGGCCATGGCGCGCGCGCTCACCCGGCAGGCCAAGCCCTTCGAGTTGCACTATTTCACCCGCAGCCGGGCGCTCACGCCACTCTTGGCGGCGATCGGGCGCGATCTTCCTGGCGGCAATGTGCGGATCCATTTCGACGACGAGCCTCAGACCCGGCAGGACATCGCCGCGCTGCTGGCGAACCGTTCGGCCGAGGCTCAGGTTTACTATTGCGGGCCGCCTGGCTTCATGGCGGTTGTGGGGCGCGCGGCCGAACGCTGGCCCGAGGGTACTGTTCATTTCGAAACTTTCCAGCCTCCCGAGTTTGATGGCGGGCCACCGGAACCATTCGTCATAGAACTGGGTGAGGGCAGGATGGTCGAGGTTTCGGCGCAGACCACGGCGCTCGCGGCCCTGCGCGCGGCCGGTGTGCCGTTGATGGCCTCGTGTGAGAATGGGGTGTGCGGGACCTGCGAATGCGCAATGCTGGCGGGACAGCCGATCCATCGGGATGCCGTCCTGTCCAAGGAGGCACGCGGCCACCGCTTCATCCCCTGCGTGTCGCGCGCGACAGGTTTGTTGAAACTCGATCTTTGACCATTTGGGCGGGGGTCCTGTGAGACCGGCAGCTTATTTGCGGGAAACTGAATGACGAGGAAACTGGAATATCTGAACGAGATCGAGCGCTGCGTCTCCTGGCTCGCAGCCTGGACGATCCACCACGCCAACCACGTCCGCGAGGGCGATGAGATCAAGGTCGGGGGGCATCAGGCCTCGTCCGCGTCGCTGAGCACCATCATGACCGCGCTCTACGGTTCGGTCCTACGCCCGCAGGATCGGGTGGCGGTCAAACCCCATGCGGCGCCGATCTTCCACGCACTTCAGTATCTGGCGGGCAACCAGACTCACGAAAAGCTCATGAACTTCCGCGGCTACAAGGGCGCGCAGAGCTACCCTTCGCGGACGAAGGATGTCGACGATGTCGACTTCTCGACCGGGTCGGTGGGTCTCGGCGTTGCTCAGACGCTGTTCTCGTCGCTGGTGCAGGACTACGTCTCGGGTCACGGCTGGATGAAGGAGCGTGCCGAGGGCCGAATGGTCAGCCTGATCGGCGACGCCGAGATGGATGAGGGCAACATCTACGAGGCCCTGATCGAAGGCTGGAAGCACGGGCTCAGGAACTGCTGGTGGGTGGTCGACTACAATCGCCAGTCGCTCGACGCCGTGATCCGGGAGGGCCTCTGGCAGCGGTTCGAGCAGATTTTTCGCAACTTCGGCTGGGACGTGATGGTCCTGCGCCACGGCGCTCTGCAAGAGGCTGCCTTTGCCGAGCCGGGGGGCGAGAAGCTGCTCGAGTGGATAGAGCGCTGTCCGAACCAGCTCTATTCGGCGCTGACCTTCCAAGGGGGTGCTGCCTGGCGCAAGCGGCTGCTCGACGAGATCGGAGACCAAGGGCCGGTCACCACTCTGATCGAACGCCGCTCCGACGACGAGTTGCAGGCGTTGATGACGAACCTTGGCGGGCATGACATGCCGAGCCTCCTCGAAGCCTTCGAGGCGGCGTCCAAGCATGACCGTCCCGTCTGCTTCATCTGTTACACCATCAAGGGCTACGGTCTGCCGCTTGCCGGACACAAGGACAACCACGCGGGGCAGATGACGCCCACGCAGATGGAAGACTACCGCCTGCAGATGGGCGTAAAGCGGGGTGAGGAGTGGGACAAATGGGCGGCCGCCACCTTGCCGGAAGCGGAACTTGACGCCTTCTTCGCAAAAGCGCCGTTCTTCAGTGAGGGGCGTAGGAGGCTGTCTGCGCCTTCGGTGCCGGTGCCCGAAACCCTTCCGTCACCGGGGCAGCCCGGCAAGCCGCTCTCGACCCAGATGGGCTTCGGCCAGATCCTGAACGACATCGCACGCGAGCGCAGTCTGCTTGCCGACCGCATTGTGACCACCTCGCCCGATGTGACGGTCTCGACCAATCTCGGTGGCTGGGTCAACCGGCGCGGCCTTTTCGCCAGGGAGACCATGGCGGACACCTTCAAGGCCGAACGCATTCCGTCGACCTTTACCTGGGAATTTGGGCCGAAGGGGCAGCACCTCGAGCTCGGTATCGCCGAGTCGAACCTGATGATCATGCTCGGGGCGCTCGGTCTCTCGCACTCGATCAATGGCGTGCGCCTGCTGCCGATCGGGACAGTCTATGATCCCTTCATCTACCGATCGGCCGACCAGCTAAACTACGCCTGCTATCAGGATGCGCGCTTCATGCTGGTCGCAACGCCCTCGGGCGTGACGCTGGCGCCCGAGGGCGGGGCACACCAGTCGATCGGCACCCCATTGATCGGCATGGCGCAGGATGGGCTTTGCGCCTTCGAACCGGCCTTCGTCGACGAACTGTCCGTGATCATGCGCTTTGCCTTCGATTACATGCAACGTAATGGCGAGGGGAATCCGGATGAAACGACGTGGCTGCGTGATCAGACCGGAGGATCGGTCTATCTTCGCCTGTCAACCCGGCCGCTCGAGCAGCCGCTGCGCGACATGAAACCGGCGCTCGCGCGGGACATCGTCAATGGCGCCTATTGGCTGCGTCCGCCCGGGCCGAACGCGAGTGTCGTCATTGCTTACCAAGGCGTTGTCGCGCCGGAGGCGATTGCCGCGACGGGTCTTCTGGCGGAGGACCGGCGCGATGTCGGGCTGCTCGCGATCACCTCCGCGGACCGGCTTAATGCGGGCTGGCAGGCGGCGGAACGAGCCCGGCAGCGTGGCGCGATTGGCGCCCTGAGTCATATCGAGCGGCTGCTCGCGCCGCTATCGCGTGACTGCGGCATCGTCACCGTGATCGACGGCCACCCGGCGACGCTCGCGTGGCTCGGTGGGGTTAACGGGCATCGCGTGAAGGCGCTCGGGGTCGAGCATTTCGGCCAGACGGGGACTATTGCGGACCTCTACCGTCACCACGGCCTGGACACCAACGCCATCGTACATGCGGCACAGGCGGTCAGTGCGGGACCGGCTGTTCGCTACCGCAAGGCGCTGCCTTGACCATGAGCGACCGGATGCTCCGTGGCTGGTACGGATCGGCTGTTTCCACGGGCGTTCCGGTTCGCTTCAAAGCGGACAGGGCCGGGACACTGTGGACGTTCTGATCGCGCTTGAGTAGCTTGTGCGACCCCCAGGGTCACCTGGAATACGCAGGGAGGCGGCTTTTATTTAGCCTTGCGCCCAATTACGAATTCGATCCAATCCAGTCCGGAGCAAAAGCTCCGCGTCCTCCCGATTTTCGGCTTCGACGTAGCACCGCATTTCCGGGGCATTTCCGGATGGACGCAAATGCAAGACACGCTTATCCGCGAGAGTGATACGAAGCCCGTCAACATCGCTAACCTTGCTTACCACTCCAATCGACCCGACGAAGGCGGCGATGTTAGTTTCCGCTGTACGAAGGTATGTCATGAGGCGAGTGCTGCTTTCGACGGAAAAATTTTCCAAGCGATCCGCCACCGCCGCTGGCAATTGAAAGGAACTGCCAATCTCCGACAGTGGCTGCCCACTTGTATTAACAAGGGAAAGTGCCGCGAGGATGGGGAGAAAACTGTCGCGTGTGGGTAGCGCTCGCAGTTTAGTTCCGTTCGAGTCAAAGTCCGTGCCGGTCAACAAACCACCGTTTGCTTCGAAACCAACCACGCGCTCGTGACCCAACGCAACCAAATCGAGCATGGCAGCAATAACAAATGGCGATCCAACCTTAGTACGTACAACTTTGAAAGAACCTGCGGTCTCGATACCAGAGTTTGATGTGACCGGCGTGACGACCGTCTTCGCTTGCAGGAAGTTCGCCGTAACCAGGCCTAACAAATCACCACGAAGGGGGTCTCCGTGGTCGTCAGCTACCAGTGGGCGGTCACCATCGCCATCTGCCGAGACGATCGCATCAAGTCGATGCTCTTTGGCCCAGAGCTTGAACTGTTGAGCAGTCTCGTCAGGGACCGCTTCAGTGTCGACAGGAATGAAACCTTCCGAACGTCCCAGGGTTACGACCGTCGCACAGTGACATGAGAGAATGTCAACCAAGAGATCGCGCGCGACTGTGCTGTGCTGATATACGCCCACCGTTAAGCCCTTTAGAGCATTATTCTCCATAAGCTTCCGATTGCGCTCCATGAAAAAAGCCTTGCATTCGGCCTCCCGGTGCTGCCGACGTGCAACAGCACCTTCAAGGACGTATCCGCGCTTCTCCAAATGCAAGGCGATGCGCGTTATCTCCCGCTCATCACCTTTGTCGATCTCACCGTCGGGTCGATAGAATTTTATTCCATTACGGTCGGCCGGAATGTGCGAGCCTGTGATCATCAAACAACCACTCTTACGCGCCTGAGCATACAGTGCCAGGGCAGGGGTGGGGACTGCGCCGCAATCGACTACGATGAAGCCGAGCGCGGACAGTGCCGCCGCACAGACGGCGGCGATGGCCGGACTCGAGGCGCGAAAGTCGCGCCCTATGAGTATCTCGTCGCCAATTCTGGCCAGGCCGGATTCCAGCAGGAATGTCGCGAATGCCGTTGCATATAGGGCAGAGGCGGCTCCTGCCAATTCTGTCGCCAGGCCCCGTAATCCACTTGTTCCGAATTTCATACCAAATCCGACGTTGCTAACTGGTTTTTAAAGGTGACATGCTCAAACCTTGGCTCGTCCGGAATGCCCATCGACAGATCCCTCGGACGAGAACAAGAAGTACATTCCGTTAGCGTAGACGCGTTCGGTTCTGTACGGTTACCCTTGTGAGGATTGGCGCGGTCGGCGTCGTCGTGGGCAGCGCACCGTGACCTTCATGGCGACGAGGTTGGAGCGGATGGGGTTGAGATCCGGCAGGGCTCCTCGCGGCTGGCTCACATGAGCGCTCGCCATCGAGTGATTGTCTCAGTCCACATTAGCTCTGGGTCCCGAAAGCGCGTACAGGCCTGAGACGCAGCAAATCCTTTTATTTATCGCCGTTCGGTGTAGCTCCCGTTCAGAAATGCATGATAGGCACTCTCGATGCCTTCCATGAGAGTGATCTTTGCTGCCCATCCCAAAGTGCGCAGCTTGTCGACGCTCATCAGCTTTCGCGGTGTACCGTCAGGTCTAGAGTGATCATGCGCAATCTCCCCAGTAAATCCGACTACACGGCAGATCATTCTTGTCAGCTCTAGGATCGTGATGTCCTGTCCGCAGCCGAGATTGACGTGATCATGGTCAGAGTAGTTCTTCAGAAGGAAGACTAATGCGTCGGCGCAGTCGTCGACGTGCATGAATTCCCGACGTGGTGTGCCCGTGCCCCAGATGGTGATTTGCTTATCACTTATGAGCTTAGCTTCATGCGCTTTCCGGATCAGCGCTGGGACGACGTGGCCTGACTGCAAGTCATAATTGTCGCCTGGCCCGTAGAGATTCGTCGGCATAGCGGAGATGTAATCGCGGCCATATTGCTCGCGATAGGCTTGAGCCATTTTGATGCCGGTGATCTTGGCGACGGCGTAGCATTCGTTGGTGCGCTCTAGTGGGCCGGTCAAAAGCGCGCTTTCAGGAATGGGCTGTGGTGCCATCTTCGGATAGATGCAAGACGAGCCGAGGAAGAGGACGCGGTCGACATTGTTTTCGTGGGCTGCCGCGAAGATATTGGCCTCGATCATCAGATTGTCGTAAAGAAAGTCGACCGGATAGGTGGCGTTCGCGAGAATGCCGCCTACCTTTGCCGCCGCCATAATGATAGCGTCCGGTTTCATCACTGCCACGAAGTTTTCAACCTCGGTCTGTCGCTTGAGATCTAGCTCTCCCCGAGGGGCGGCCACAACTTTGCAGTCTTCGGACGCGAGGCGGCGTACAACAGCGCTGCCCACCATACCTTTATGGCCAGCGACCCACACGGTTTTTCCGTTCAGATCATACATTACGCTTCCTTCATGACTACAGATGTCTGCATGACCTTCAGGTCTTCGCGGACCATTTCCGCAGCAAGGTCGCGCACGGATATCTCATGCACCCAGCCGAGCTTCTCCTTCGCCTTGGTAGCGTCACCCAGGAGAAGATCGACTTCCGTGGGGCGGAAGTAGCGTGGGTCCACTTGGACTAGGCATCTGCCGCTCGCTAGATCATAGCCCTTTTCGTCGACACCCTTGCCACGCCATTCGATCTCGACGCCGACATCTTCGAAAGCCCACTCGACGAATTGGCGGACAGGAGTCGTTTTGCCCGTAGCCAGCACGTAATCATCCGGTTGATCCTGCTGCATCATCATCCACATACCTCGCACGTACTCACGCGCATGGCCCCAATCGCGTTGAGCATCGAGATTGCCGAGATAAAGCTTGTCCTGCTTGCCCAGGTAAATAGCAGCGGCAGCGCGGGTGATCTTGCGCGTCACAAAAGTTTCGCCACGAAGGGGGCTTTCGTGATTAAAAAGAATGCCGTTGGAAGCGTGCATACCATAGCCCTCGCGATAATTGACGACCATCCAGTAGGCGTAGAGCTTGGCGGCGGCGTAAGGGCTGCGCGGATAAAAGGGCGTCGTTTCGTTCTGCGGTACGGACTGCACGAGGCCGTATAGCTCTGACGTCGAGGCTTGATAGAAGCGGGTCTTGTCCGTCAGACCGAGGAGGCGAATCGCCTCAAGAAGTCGCAATGTACCGATACCGTCCGCGTTTGCTGTGTACTCAGGTGTTTCGAACGACACCTGGACATGGCTCTGAGCAGCCAAGTTGTAAATTTCGTCTGGCTGAGATTCCTGAACCACGCGGATGAGGTTAGTCGAATCAGTGAGATCACCGTAATGCAAGATTAAGCGCGGATCGGATTCGTGCGGGTCTTGGTAGAGGTCTTCTATACGACCGGTGTTGAAGGAAGAGGAACGTCGTTTAATCCCATGAACGATGTAGTCTTTTTTGAGAAGAAGACGGGCAAGATAGGCACCATCCTGTCCAGTTATGCCCGTAATAAGAGCAACTTTCCTGCTATCACCCATTCTATTCCTGCTCTATTAAATTTTAAAGTTTCGGCTCCGGGCTCGCCACGCCGACACAATGTGCGGCCCGCCCTGTGCCCTATGGAGCACTTGACAGATGCGGCGCGCGGCTCGTCATTGACAGTCCGCCAGCCGAGCACACCTGCTCTTGCTTGGAGTCACAGCAAAATAGAGTTGCGCCGCTCACCTGTCGGATTCGTACATGCGGTCAGAGTACCGCTCAGCTCACGCCGTGAGCGACTGTACTCCAAGCACCTTGCAGCTGATTTGCTCTTCTATCAGCGAGTGAGGACGCCTTTCTTTCTTGCTTCAGCGTCTTCTAATGGGAATTGTTTGGATCAGTGAAATCGATTGTTTGGATAAAGTGCATCCACAGAATGGATGGTCTGAGCGAGCAGCGGGGGCGCATCGCCGGCCCGGAGTCGCAGCGCGAGCTTCCGTTCGGGGTGAGGACAAAGTTCGTGGCCGCGAGCCCTCACCACAGCATCCGGCACAGGTCGTGCAGAACTTTGGGAGCCGACTGCGGATTCTGTCGATCAGCTGGTTCCAGGCGCGTCGAGCCGTCGACCTCATCTCGCCCGGTACCGGTTGCTGTATGCAGCCTTGCACCCTTGGCGTACGGCGTCGACGGAATGATTTGCTTCGGCAGGCAGTGTAGCAGCGTTTCCCGGCTGTTTCGGCTCTATTGACCGGGCCCGCGTCAGCCGAGCCCCTTCATCATGGCATCCAACACATGGATGGCCGGCATCCACTCAATAGATTTTACATATGCCGCGGAGGCCCAGTAGAGAAGGCTGAACCGGAAGCGAGGGCAACCGGAAGCGAGGGCATCGGCTTCAAGCTTTGCGAGCGTCACGGGATTAGTGGGCAGTGCTGAGTGAGCTCTTCTGCCCTATGGCCCGGCCTCTGCCAAGGGCCCGGCGTCAGGGTCTACTAGTGTCGACTAAGGATTCCAAACCGGATGCAACCTCCTCTCCGAAACGAGATTTCCGAAAATGCATGTTAGTGGATTGGAAAAGCGCCGGTTCGTCGTCTCTCGGAGGCGTACGGGGTTCGGTGATTGTCTGTGGTCGTTGGCGGCCGCTTGGCGCTACGCGCAGCGGTCGGGACGAACTCTAGCCATCGACTGGCGGGGGGCCTGCTACCTCGACCAACCCTTCACAAATGCGTTTCCGGTGTTCTTCCAGCCGATCAATGACATCGCTGGGGTGCCGGCTATTTCCGACGACCGGATCAACGACGTTTCCTTCCCTGGTCCATTCTTCCCAGAGTGGTGGAACAGGCCGGCGATCGAGTGCCTTTACCGGCCAGATGAGCAGATTTTCCAAGAGCGCGATGAGTTGGGCGAGCTCTTTCAGGCCGAACACGATGTCGAAGCGAACACAGTAGTGTGTGACGCTTGTCTGATGTGGCGGTGCGATGAGGAAGCAGAGCGGCAGGTGTTCCAGAGTGTCAAGCCTCGGCCAGAAATTCAAGCCCGCATAGATGCCATTTATCAGGAATGTTTTGAGGGGCACAGCATCATCGGGATTCATGTTCGGCACGGCAACGGTGAAGACATCATGGAGCATGCGCCCTACTGGGCCGATCCGGAGCTCGCCGTTCGGCAAGTGTGCGCTGCAATTGACAAGGCTAAGGCGTTACCGCATCCCAGGCCTGTGCGGCTGTTCTTATGCACGGACAGCGCGCGGATACTGGATCTTCTGTCGGCCAGGTTTCCCGATCTGCTCACTGTCCCGAAGCACTTCGGATCCAATCAAGGTGGCCCCTTACACACTGCAGCACTCGGGATTGACGGCGGAATTTCCGCCCTCGTTGAGATGTATCTTCTCGGGCGCTGCGATACCGTAATTCGGTTTCCCCCGACGAGCGCCTTTACACGATATGCACGTCTATTCGCACCACGGGTAATTGAATTCGATCTGAAGGAGCCAAGTCGTTTGACTTTGATAGAAGACAGCCAAGTCTCTGATCTCAGTTAAGACCCGCGACCTGCGCAATTCGGCAGACGCAACCAACAGGCATAGTTGAATGCGCATTTCTCACCGACGCCAGTGGAGGCGTCGTACATTACCGATAGCGTCGTCATCTGACGCCGCCTGCAACGCGCCAGAACTTCGCCGTTACGCGGGGGCCGCAGACAAGCCAGAGCGACGGCGATCGTGACGCTGACGCTCGAAAGAACGTGGACGATCACTCCAGAGACGAAATCGAGGTTGGTTATGAAAGTGATTCCCGTGATCATCAGCGGCGGAGCCGGATCGCGGCTATGGCCCGCCTCAAGGCAATCGCACCCCAAACCTTTCCTCAAAGTAGCGGATGGATATTCTCTCATTCAGCACACTGTGCTGCGTGCCGCTTCGATAGAAGGTGTCGTGGAACTCGTCGCTGTGACATCCGGGGAACACCTCTTCCTGACCAAGGACGAATTTGACGAACTGGATTCCGTGGTCCTGCCACGCACCTTTCTGCTCGAGCCCGAAGCTCGGAATACGGCCGCCGCCGTGGCTGCAGCCGCGATCCATGCGAGGGTAACGCAAGGCCCTGACGCGATCCTGTGCGTTTTCCCGGCCGATCACCTGATTAGCAACCTGCCTGCGTTTCTAGACGTCATGGGCCTGGCCATGGAACATGCGAAGCTCGGGCGGATCGCCACATTGGGCATCACCCCAACCAGACCGGACACGGCATTCGGCTACATCGAAGCAGATGGTGAGAACGTCGTCCGTTTCGTTGAAAAACCGGATCTGGATACAGCCAAAGCCTATGTCGCGTCTCAACGCTTCTTCTGGAACGCCGGCATCTTCTGCTTCAGTGCGCAAACCATGCTCGACGAGATGGTTTTGCATTGTCCCGAGGTGCTCCA
The DNA here is from genome assembly GCF_000502535.1 of Mesorhizobium sp. LNJC391B00. NCBI lineage: Bacteria > Pseudomonadati > Pseudomonadota > Alphaproteobacteria > Hyphomicrobiales > Phyllobacteriaceae > Mesorhizobium > Mesorhizobium sp. LNJC391B00. Next base: position 637,266 of record NZ_AYWI01000003.1, on the reverse strand, counting down.
GGCCGTCGCCGACAGCTACGAGAACGGCCGCGCCAGTCAATGCCAAGGCTTTGCCAAAATCGAACTCGCGCCTGAGCATTTCGGTTCCGCGCCGCGGATCTCGCTCGACCACGCTGTCATGGAGAAAACTAACAAACTTGCCGTGATTCCCTGCGACATGGATTGGAGCGACATCGGATCTTGGAACGCAATGGCCGATTTGATCGCCCCCGACGAAAGCGGGAACAGGATACACGGCGATGTGCACATGGTCGACACGACCGGCACCTATGTGAGCTCCGACAAGCGCGTCATCGGCACGGTGGGCGTAAGCGATCTGGTGATCGTGGATTCCCCGGACGCTTTGCTTGTCACATCCCGCGACCGCGTTCAGGACGTTAAGAAGCTCTTCGAGGGCCTCAAGGCTTCGGGACATGAAGCTCATCTGGTCCATAGCACGGTACACCGGCCCTGGGGTTCCTATACGGTTCTGGAGGAAGGCGAGCGCTTCAAGATCAAACGCATCGAGGTGAAGCCCGGTCGCCAGTTGAGCCTGCAGATGCACTATCATCGTTCGGAGCACTGGGTCGTGGTCAGCGGCTCCGCCAAGATCGTCAATGGCGAGCAGGAGTTGTTCCTGGGGACAAACGAATCTACTTACATCCCCTGCGGCCATAAGCATCGGCTCGAGAACCCAGGCAGAATTGACCTGGTGATCATCGAAGTGCAGAGCGGCGATTATCTCGCCGAGGATGATATCGTTCGCTTCGACGACGAATATGGTCGAACGTAGATAACAGTACAAAAAAGTTAAACGACGAGGCGTCGCTCAAGGATCTCTGTCGTGGGTTCTGGGCCTGACATTGGCAAGCAGCGGGCCGAGCGTGTCATAGTATCCGCCCCGCGCTCTCCAGGCACTCGATCGTGGTCGAAAACGTCGGTGAGCGCTTGACAGCGCGCCGTCCGCGGTAACGAAGACTTCAGATCTTTCTCAGGCGGACCAGTTGCTCAGCTGTTCAACGGCACAGCCGTATTTCAGCCTGTAGGCGGCAACGAAATCCTCATCGCTGCAGATGCAGCGGCCGCTGGAATCTTTGGCTTTCGGATCATGGAGGTGAGAACCAAGGGGGCGCAGTAGATTCACGCGAGTGCTTGTCGTCGGACTCATCGGAAAACCCGCACTATGCTTGACCAGGTCTGCGGCAAGCATGATCCCGGCAAGCGCTGATTGAAAGGCCATCGGAACCACGGTTCGAACGAGACGACTTCCATCGCTAAGCTGGAACACCAGGCCGCCGCAGATAACCTGCTGATAAAAGGAACGGAGGGGCTGGCCAACAAACGCGGCGAGCGGCTCAAACGGCACAGCCATTGCCGTAGCCACCCGAGCTACGAACTCATTAGGGACTCCGGTATTGGTCTGCAGGAGCGTTTTTACCTCCTCGTGTGCTTCCGGCATTCCGAGTTCCTCCGCGACCAGTTGGTGTTCGTCCTTGGATTTCCCGGTCGGCATGTACATGCAGCAAAGGCAAGCCTGGCCGTCATCGAAACCATGCCGCGAGATGCCTAGATCTTGCTCCTGAGTCCAGGCGTTCGCGATCCATCGGGGCAGAGCACCTTGGACAGCTAGACGGTCGGCGGCGGTGTCAAGCGCCACACCCACTCGGTCGAATACCCAATCGCCCCGGCGCGCAACATATTCTGCCCACTTCATAGGGTGCGCCTCGACTTCAAGGGCGGTGGACCGAAGGGCGTTGGTCGCGAGGGCCGCCTTAGAGAGGCCGACCTCCGCCTGACCTGCCAACACGTAGCGCTGCAGGTTTGAGAGTTCGATAGCTTCGTGATCAACTACATGCAGGCGCCCCGACAGACCGGATTGCCTTGCCAGCGCCCAGAGCGAGCCATGGCCTATCGCGCCGAGCCCAACGAGGTGCGTTTCGCCAAGGTCGACAGGGAAATTTAAGGGGCTGGAATCGCCGGCGTTGCTCTTGTTGTAGGTGCATAAAGAGAGGTCGATGTTCTCGTCCAGCTCGGCGCCGGTCAGCTGGGAAGCAAAGATGGTTCGAAAGACGTTGGCCGCGGCGAAGCAGCTTGCGGCGCCAGCTCCATAGGGCAGCAAGCTCGAGCCAGAGCCCACCGGGTCCGTACGCGACAGCTTTGCCGCCCAACCCTGGGATCCCATGAAAAACGTTGGGCACCGAAGTGATGGGTGCACCGCGCCTGCAGCTACACAGACCGTCGCATACTTGCCGGAACGCCGGATGCTGATTTTTGGATTGATCGACTTTGCCAAGCGCTCGAGCGCTTGAGCTTGAGAGCTCGCGGCCATATCCAGGGGGAGTATGGCCAGGACCGGATACAGTCTGGCAAGCAACCTGACCGTAAGGTCAAGCGTCGCCTGGCCCTCGGCACACGAAGCGGCTTGGCTGTCGAAGGCCACAGCCACGACCTGCTTTTCGAGGGCTGCTTTGAAGTCGCATAGATGAAAGTCGGCCAGCACCTGAGAAGCTGCCGTGGCGGCGCGGTCAATGAAGTTAGCGAGTGCCATCGTTCAACCCGTTATCGTGATCATCCGCCTTAGTGCCGCGGATGGGAACTCATTCCAGTTCGCCTTCGCGTCAAGTCGATAGGCGGCGACCCGAGCAAGATCGAAAGGCTCGCGGGCGAAATTGGGCACCACCAGCGACAGACACCCAACTGTGGTAGCGACCGCGTAGGCGTCGTCGGTCGTCGAATGGTAGGCTCGGCCCGGATGGCTATGGATCTGGGCGAAGAGTTTAAGGTTGCTCTTGTAGAGCCAGACATTGAGCCGGTGTAGTTCTTCGGCCGGAACTATCACGCAAACGCCGTCACCCGTACGAATGTGACGCTGTGCTGGGATAACGGTCTCTGTTACGCCAAAGTGTTGGTCTTGCTGAACGCCGACCCAGAGCGCCATCCCCTCATGGCCCTGTCGCCCAACTGAGCGCAGGTGCGCCTGGACACTTGAAAGACAGTCTCGGGGAAGAGCGACTGTCCCGACATCCTTGAGCTCGTTCATTCTGGAATGGCGGGTAGGGGTGCTATCATGGCTCCCACTGAGATTTGGAACTGATACTGAAGCTGCTCCACGGGACCGGTCCCGTACTTGATGATCTTGTCCAGGATGAAGGCCAAACAGCCCTCGCCAGAAGCCCGATGGAGAAGCCATGAATCACCTGAATGGGCTGGATTGTCGTGGTATTCCCGGACGCCTGCCATGCACAGGAATGGCGTGTGTTCCGCACTGTTGGCCTGGATGAAGTCCGACAGCGACGGAGCGTTCTGCTGCATTAGGACCAAAATCATATCCGGTGGGGTTCCGGGTAGATGCGGTCGTCTCAGCATCCTGAGCAGCAAATCTTTCCGGGCAATCGGCCGGCGTATAAAGGGGTCTACGAAGACCACCGACGGAGGTCGGAGGTCGTAATTGGAGAAGTCGATCTCGACAGCTGCACCGATTATCTGTGGCTTTATCTTCGGCGGTACGAAGATGAAGAAGGCCGTCGGGAAGCTCGCCTCGATCAGGAAACAACCCTGAGCCCGGTAAATACCTGCTTGTGTTTGGAACCAGCCGATCTGCCGATCGAACTTCGCTCGGGACACCTCCGGGTCCACAGTTTGGAGTTCAGGCACCTGCGACGCCCGCCTTCAGGCTGAGGAACAGGGTCACAGTGGTCGCGAAACCGAAATCGCCAACTTTTTTGTCGACGTCGAGCAAGGTGCCGGCCTCGTCCTTGAATTCCCAATTCTCGGCCGGCTGGGCGACGTTCTGCGTGTTTTCAAGCGCTTTGGTGCGGACGACGTGAAGCGGCTGGTTGGGATTGGCTTCGACCTGTGTGGGCTGGCCGTTCACCACCACCGTGATCTCGATCTTCCCGGGGCCGCCGCCGTGATTTTCGCCCTTGCCCGAATCCTCCGACATTGTCCTACTCCTGTGGCTTACCAACGGGCCCCAAGCCGCCAGTGCAGACCTGCTGGTGAGCGGGCTGGCGGTCCTCAATCGTCCACTCGGCGCCACGGACCGCGAGTACGCGAAAGACAGGGGATAACATCGAATCGATGCTGTCTCCTTTTTATGGGGACTTGTGGGGCAAGTAAACGGCCGAAACTGCTCTTCGCAAATATAATCGATTAGAGCATTGGCAAAATACCGGCCACCATCTATTCATGAACGCGCCGCAGCTTGCTCATTCCACTGGCCGCGTGCAACTCGGGCACTCGGTGATTCAGTTGGTAACATGCAAAATGGACCCACGCCGCAATATCCAACGTCGAAGTCGGCAATACCCCCGCAAGTTGTCCCTGCTCGTTTGGAATAACGCGCCTGGGTTGGGCCTCGCCCTCCCGCATGGATGCGGCACGCTCGTCGCCATCGCAACAACGCAAGTGGGTGCCCTGGGTGAATAAGGTTCCCCTCTTGCCGGCACACGAACGCTCCGCGCTGTTCGGCGAAACGGGCGCGATCCGCGGCGTTGCCAATACGATCGTAGAGAAGGACTTCTGGGTCTGCGGGACTTTGAGACGACTCTTCGAGGTGCCAAGGAGGACGCCCACCTTGCTCTTCAAAGGCGGAACGTCCTTATCCAAAGCTTACGGCGCGATCCGCAGATTCTCAGAGGACATAGATCTGTGGTTCGACCGCGCCGAGCTCGGCTATATCGGCGATCGTGATCCGAGCGGGACGGGATCAGCAGAACAGGCCGGCAGGCTTGTCGAGGAGCTCGTCGGGGACGTCGAAATGCACGTTGCAGAGAAGCTGCTGCCGGCGCTGCGCGCAGCAATGATCTACAGACGATCAACTTTCACTATCCGACCGCGCCGGCCGCGGAAGAGTACGAAGGCATGGCCGACACCACTTCGGGGGTTCAGCTCGAGTTCGGCGCCCGTGGCGACCCATGGCATACCGACAGAAGACGACCCGTTCCTATGCGGCGGAAGATTTTCCAGATTTCTTCGAGAATCCGGATTCCACAGTTACCGTGTTGTCGGTTCGGCGGACTTTATGGGAAAGATAACCGCCCTCCATGCCGAGACGCACAGGCCCGAGGAAACGCCGACGCCGCAATATCTCTCGCGGCATTACTACGACATAGCGATTCTGCTCGACACCGAAGATGGGAAGGGTGCGGCCTTGGACTTTGAGCTGCTCGAACAGGTAGCCAAGCACAAGGCGGTCTTTTTCCGCTCTAGCTGGGCGAGCCACGTACGGGGGTGGTCCGGGACGCTTCAGCTCGTGCCTTCCGAAATGCGAGTGCGGACCTGCGCTCCGACCACCGTGGCATGCCGCCGATGATGTTCGATCAAAAGCCACTGTCATTCGACAAAGTCGTTTCGCGTCTCCGGGAATGAAACCATCAATGCCTCGTCGCCCATTCTGCAGAAGCCGGGCGAGTAATTCAAGTCTGAGAAGCGTACGGCCGAATACAGGGCCTGTTGTTCCAATCTGGGCAATCGGCCGGCACTGGCGGTGGCGTTGTCGCGACAGGAACAGTTCTCGATCTTTTTACTTCGCCAACCACTGCTTTGCGCCTCAACTCGGTCGCAGAGATCATCATCGACCTCGCCTGAAAGGGGACTTACCTTGGCGGCTACATGTCCCCTGTGCGCCAAACTCGGTCATAGGACGCCAACAGACACCTGCCGGCGCGCTTCCTCCTTTTCGATCGAGGCACCGACTGCGCTAGTTGGATCTGCAATGCATTGCTAGGTCACCGAACGATGTTGTTTCAACACCGAGAATGTGCAAGTAAAACTCGCCTTAAGGAGGCTTGGCCGTTCAAAGCTGGGTGAAAGATCGTGGTGTTCAAGCTCGCGGTTATTGGCAGTTTCCGTCGTCCGAACTATCCAAAAGTCAGGTCAACAATCGAGGTATTCCGGCTTGCGGGCCTTGATGTCACTTCTCCATCCGGAAGCGAAATTATAGGCGGGGAAGAGTTCGTCCGATTCGAGAGCGACCCCCTGGATCAATCCGATGCTCAGATACAGACGGAAACCCTTGAACGAATATTCTCGGCAGATGCTGTCTACGTGATTACCGGCCCGAACGGATATGTCGGCAAAACGACATGCTACGAGATCGGACGAGTGATCCAGCGGCGGCAGCCAGTGTTTTTCGACGATTTCCCCGACGATCTTCCTGTACACATCCCGCCGGCGTATGTGGTGTCGCCGGCAGAATTCGTGATACGCTACTCGGAATTCAGCGAGCGCCCCACTTGGCTATACGAGTCAGGTCAAGGAGATGTTTTCGATGGCGAACGCCGCCTCATCGGGTATGCCGTGGACCAGAAAGAATGATAATTCGTTCAGACGGCGCTTCGTCGTGTGCGGGAGTATGGCGTTCGCCCATAAGATGGACGAAATTTGTTCTCGACTTGCCGAGCACGATGTCCTGGCCGTTGCACCGGACGACGTCGATGCCGGAGCCGACTTCAGCGAGCAGAAGAGCTATCAGAGGTTCAAGAAAGAGGTCTCCAAGAGACACATTAAAAAGGTGCGCGATCCCAGGACGATCGGTATTGTTGTCGCAAACTTCGAAAAGCACGGCACGCGTAGCTACATCGGCGCAAATACGTTTGCCGAGATCGCGATCGCTTTTGCCGACAATAAGGCTATCTTTCTGCTTGACGGCATCCCCAGAAATTTTTCCGACGAGCTGTCAGCATGGGGCGTACACGACCTTAGGGGAAGTCTTGATCCGCTGATTTTCAGGTATCGCGATCTATGTCGAAAGGACCTAAACCAGCTCAGACTTCCCTGTTTCTGAAACCGGCGTCGATCCATCCTCGCGTATTCTTTCTCCACTTTTTCGACATCCACTTCCTCGAAGAACGGGGCGAATATGCACGGAGTCGTGGCGCGCTACAGGAAATGGAGTTGGCGGTCAGGTTCGCCGTCATCCTCGGATCACGCATACTTGTGCCAGCGGCATCCTATCAGGAGTCCGACATCGCGGGACGATTGCTAAAGCCGTTCCTGCGCGGTGATACGGCTTCCCTTTTCAAGCTTCTTGGAGGCGGAAGCTCGCTTGAGGAGTTCCGCCTCGACAAGCTGGAGCAGTACCGCCGCGGTTCGGCACAGCACAGGGTGTATTCAAAACCGTCGAGACAGAATGTGGGTTGGGAGCGACGCAAGCGTAGCGCCACTCATGACATCACATCCGACTGGCTGTTGGAAGCGAACAACGAAGGGCTCTACGCCCGCTTCCACGCACTGAAAGCGGATGCAACCTCCGACCTGGAATTCGAGCGTGCTTGGCGTGATGTTCCCGAGCGTCTTGGAAAGGATGCCTTCGTCGTTCCTCACGTGACGGGTCTTCTACCGATCAAAGCCGGCAACATGGCTGCCGAGAACGCGCTTCACAACCTTGTAAATCGCTACTATTTCGGCAGCTATGCCAAGGATTATCAAGCTTCGGCCGTCTTCCAGAATATGGGAATATCAACGGGGGAGGTCATTCCGTCTGCAAAGCCCAGAGACGATATTGATTTTGCGGCGTTGTTGAAACAATGCCGATCGCGCGGAATTCTTGCTGAGATAAGAGATTGCCCTATCGAAAAACTGGAAACGATGGCATTTCATCCATCATTCGAGGAAGCATTCCGATTTTCACAGACAGACGGATATGCATCTATGACTGAAATCCAAAAAACCTTAAGATATAAGGTCGACTTGGCTATCTTGACCGCGCTTCCTAAGGAGCGCGAAGCCGTGGAAGTGGTCTTCGGAAAAGGCCGCGACAAGCAGTTTGATAATGACCCGCATGTTTACAAACTCATAAACTACGAGATCGACGGAATGGTCAAGGAGATAGCCGTGGCCGTTCTAGCCGAGATGGGAAATACACTGTCGGGGGTGACATCTACCGATTTTATGCGGTCGATCGACGCCACTCACACTATCATGGTTGGCATCGCGGGCGGTTGTCCGCTTCCGACCAATGCCCAAGAAGACATCAGGCTAGGCGACGTCGTCATCGGGCAGAGCATCATGGAAATCGACTTCTTGAAGCGGAAGCCGGACGGCAGCATCGAATACAGAGACTCGCCGCAGAAGGTGTCGTATTCGCTGACGCAGATGGTCCGTAACTTGCAGTCCCACCTGAAAGGATTCGACACCGGATGGGTGTCTTACCGGAATGAGGCCTTCAAAGCCTACGGCCTATCGACTGATGCATTGCCCCCCGACGTACTCTTAGGCGCAGACGGAGAACCAGTCGTGCGGTTATCTGACCCGCGTCGATTGATGTCGCCCACGGTCGTCCATTTCGGACGAGTCGGTGCAGGTGATACCCTTCTAAAAGACCCAGTGGTCCGGGACGAGCTGCGCGCTAAGTACGGCATTCTGGCCGTGGAAATGGAAAGTGCGGGCCTGCGCGATGCAGGCTGGTCGCGATCCCAAGAGATTGGCGTCGTCCGTGGGATCGTCGATTACTGTGATGGCCACAAGGACGACGATTGGCATATCATCGGTGCTCTGAACGCCGCGGCGGTGACAAGGCTGCTATTCGAAAAGATGATTGCAGCGGTGAAATAAGAGCTCATGTCCACAATGGGTTGATGGCCGCTTTTGTATGTTGGGATCGGAAGCTGTCAGACCGCTATCGGCTCCAAAGCGGTCGTTGGATAGTTCTACAAATCGCAAATGACTGAGGTTCCTGGAAGCCTTTTGAACTTTCTGGGTAGCGCCTCAGTCGGAATTGCGGGCCTTATGGACAAGGTGGGGCACTAGATTCGGCAGTTGATTGGGTTACATGTGGTGTTAGCGGCCGATGATTTGTGCCCAGCCATTGCGCTTGGGCTTGGCTCATACCCTAGAGCGGACGCGTGTCTCCGCCTCGAGAAAATTGCACCGATCAAGCTTTCCTGGCGGAAGTTGTCTACGACCTTCAGCCGATCTTTACCGTAGAACTGCGCAGGCGCACGGACGTTCCGTGCCACGGCGAGGTGTGCAACCCGCTCAACTCGTGATTGGAGGACAGCGTCACACGCACTTTTTGCGGTCGGTTGCCTCGACACCGAGCGGGAACGCCTGGCCGTCCTTCAGGAAGTATTCCCGGCGACAAGTTGGCCTACTTGTTAACTTCACCGATCGCACGACATGGAAGTAATTAAAGAACGGTGTTAGAGACGCCACGACGATCGCGATCGTCGCGGTGACGGCACTGTAGGGAATCTGGCTAAGCCTTAATCGCAACTTCTCAAGCATAGTCGTAATGTCCCATCTCGGCGCTGGAGCTTGACGGTTCGCCCAGAGCAAGCGAGCGTGAAGTTAGCGCCATCGCCACTGGTGAGAACCGGGGCAGGTGAAAGCGGCCACCGCATTCGAACATCGCGCACGCTAGTGCAAACGACCAATTTGGGGTCCGAAGCCGAGCGGCAGCTATCCCCTCCACGCCCACGGCAACGAGCCAGCGTCACGATTGCATGCGAGCGATTCGGACGATTTCGTCGCCATTCGGCTTGCCGAATTGATCTGCTTGGCGCAGCACCTCCGAAAATCGGATCGTGTTGCCGAGGCGCTCCTCGAGCGTGGAGATTGCGACCATCCTGCGCCGCCACTCGCGGGTCGGCTCGAACTCGAAGGCAGACGGTTCCATCGCTTCCTCAACAGCCGGTGTTTCTAGGCGGAGATCGCTAAGATCCTGATCTAGGACAAAGGCGAAGGTCTGCAACGATCCCGCCTTGGCGGCGACAACAACCTTCCAGTAGCTCCTGGGAATTTTGACCCGAAGCGGACCGTCCTCACCCACGCCATGGAACTCGCGGTCCGTCTGCTGAAAGATCGGCCCGGCGAAGACGCAATAGGTTTCCACCTTGGCCTGCATCAGCACGAAGTTTTCGAGATCTCCCCAATTGTCGACCCCTCGTGCCGATTGATTGTAACCTGACACCTGAGGCGAGCAGTTGGTTGTGTGGTAGGTATCGCCGTTGGCCCGCTGGATCTGAGCGAAGGATGTGCCGAAGCAAACATCGTCGCGCCGCACGACGTGGCCTTTGTCGAACGCGCCTCGATCGTTGCTGTAGAATTTGTCGGGCAGTTGATGCGAGCTTGGAATTCGGGCTTCCGTGACCCATTCCTCTATATTGTTCGGACCAAGTCCGGTCAGCCCCTTGCGCGAATAGTCACGTCCCGGTTCGGGACGACGGCTTGCCTGACGACCATCTACGTTTGAGGCGGTGAACAGCGCGAGGCGGCGCGACTTGTGCATGACGATGGAGAAATGCTCGTAGGGGATTGCCTGGCGACCATCGGCCATAGTCGAAACGGTAGTGGGATCCGCTACTGTGGGAAGTGGGACAAAAAAATTAGGTCCGAGAAACGCCGGATCATAGCCGGCTCGGGATGCGTAGTTGCGGTCGACGATCGGCTGCTTGGGCGTGAGCCGCTCGAGGAGGTCTGTCCGGGCACTTGTCGCCGGAGCAACCGGCCGCGCCTGCACCGCGTCGGGAGTTCCCAGCCTGACGGAAATAGTGAGAGGCACGTTGAAGACGATTTCGCCGGCTATCGTGCTCTGAGCCGGCGAAGCGGCTCGCGAAGCATTCGGTTCGTCAAGTGCGCTGGACGTGCTTGATGTCATTGGTTGGGAGTCTCCTGGCGAATTCAAGATCGCGGCCGGGCTCGGCTGGGTCTCCGGCGCCAAAATCGGAGGCGTCAACAGTTGGTCGAGCAAAGCCTGTTGTTGCGGCGACAGGCTGGTGAGACTGCGGAGCCGGGCGATGATACTGCTGATTCTGGCACCTTCGTTGGCGATCCATTTTACCGCGGCTTCGCCCATGTCGGGCGTCCATATCCGATCATCGCGGCTGAGAATTCGGCCATTGGCATCCCGGGCTGCCACGCCGGAATGATGAAGTGCGATCATTTCCCACTGATTGTTGAACACCGGCGACCCCGAGGAGCCAGGCAGGGTGTCCGTCCGATAATGAAGGAAATTCTCGAGCCGATCAATCAGTTCGTTTTGCTGAAGCGCGATCTGTTTTGGACGCCCGTCAGGATGCTGGACGATGTTGACGGATTCGCCTAGCACCACCTTGCCGAGCTCTTCAGTGAGGCGATTGAAGCCGAAATCACCAATTGAGGACCGGCCATCCTGCGATCGCTCGGTAACGGCGACGATGGTGAAGTCGAGATCGGGATCCGTGTAAAAGAACATGCTAGGCTCGAGCCTGAAGACGCTGAGGGGGAGCGGCCGTCCGTCCTCCCCGGTTTCATAGTCAAACTCTACCTCGGAGAACTGCGCCGCGAGAATGTCAGGAAACACGTGATTGTTGGTCATCACCAGCCGCGGCGATACCAGCGAAGCCGTGCCGAATCCCAGCGTCGCGCCCGCCGGACCGCGGACGACGACGCGCGCGACCGTGCGAGAGACCTTGGTGCCAATTTTCAGGAATGCGGTACCCAGCAGATTGTCACCGCCGATGATCCGCTCGAGAACAATTGGATCGACTGTGCCTAGCGTTTCGAGCTGATTTCCGCCGGGCCCACTCGCCAGGATATCGCGGACCCCGGGCTGTGATAGCACGCGCTGGCTCCGCAACGCGATCCTGTCTTGGTCATCGACCTCTAGCAGGCTTCCCTTCCGCTCCTTGGCCTTGTCTATCTTTTCGATGTGAGCGGTTCGTTCCGCCGTGCGCTCAGCAAAGCGCTGCTCCGTGGCAGCGAGAACCGCCTCCGGCAACGCCAGGCTTCGTGCGGTCGGACGGAGCGAGGGCTCCGCAGCACCCTGGGTCTCGAGCGGCATGGTTGGCGTATTTCCTCTCGCCTGGCGTGGGTTCGGCATAATCGCAGCGCCGTTCGGGTCGAGGCGCAGGGTAAGCAGGCCCAAGCCGGGTTCACCGCCGCGAAAGTCACGAACCACCTCGCTGCCCGGCCTGTTTGGCGAAACGCCGGTGTAGCTGAGCAGCTGCCGATTATTGCTCGAATATTCGCAGAACTTGCGCAGCAATGCGGTCAGGCCGCGAGCTCGCTGCAATGCGTCCCGACTGAGCGAGCTTTCGAGCGTTCGCAGATAAAGGTCGAGCCGATCCATCACGTATCCGAGGCCTTCGGTGAACATCGGCAGCCCACGCCCGGAAAGAAGCAAGAAAGCGTCGAGGGCCTCGTCGTGCCTTCCCAGCCGTGCGAGATGCTCTCCGCGGACCACCGCCCCATCCGGCAGCCATTCGAATCGGTTTGAAAGATTCTTGGTCCAGCTGTCCGGCAGCCGGTCCAACTTATTGAATCGGAGCAGAGTATAGCCGCCGACGACCGCAGCGACCGGATCTTCGAATTTCTCCGAAAGCAGGTGGTGGGCGGTTAAAGTCTGACCATCGCCAAGGCTGGTCTCAACCTGCCTGAGCTCTCCCATCGCGCGATAACGAAGCAGCGAGTTGGCGGCAGCACTGTCGAGATGAACATCGATCGAGATCACGTCCACATCCGACGTCGGATTCAGCGGTGCCGCAAGTCTCGAAATCTCGACTAGGCAGCCATGTTCGGTAGAAACCGGAAGGGCGATATTCAGTGGCGGCCGGCCGGCCTCGATGACCTGCAGCGTGCATGGGGAGTCGTTGCCATTGATCGCGATCCGGATGCTCCGATCTGCGACGCTCGCTATCCATGGCGTGTTGTCGACCACCAGGCTCGATTTGAAAGAGAGTGGGTTGCCGCGGAAGAAAGCGAGCTGAACGTCAAGCGGTCCGGCAGCGGCCTGCACTTCCGCTTGCGAAGCGATGGCCGGCGCCGTGGCCGGTCCCGCCGGTCCCATGACTTCGAGGGCGGCAAGGCGGCCCGCGGCGCGCGTTGGTGGCGGCATGCCTGACTGCAATGCGGCGAATTCGGCAAGCAGCAAGACGCTCTCCGACTCCCCCAGTGCGGCCATGGTGAAGCCGCTCGGGGCCGCGCCCAGCATCTCGAGGCCGCCCTGCCGGGCGCCGGAGCGAGGGTCGCGGGGTGCGGATTCGAACGTACTGGCGCCAGTGCCCGTCGTAGCCGCGAACGCGCTGGCCGGATCCTGCGACAGCGGCACGGGCGATCTCCAGCCCGCTTGGTCAACCGGCGGCGCTGAGCTAAGCGCAGTCCTGACCGGTAGGCCCATATACTCGGTTCTCTCGTCCGTCTCCCTAGCCGAGCGCTGCGACTCGCGGACGGAAAGCTGTACCTCGACAGGTAAGGACGAGGGATTCTTCGGGATCTTTACCGCTTGAGACAGATTCTGGCCGCCCGGCAGGGAGGCCACAACATAATATTGACCGGGCGGCAGCTCACCAACGGTTTGCAAGCTTGTGGTCCTGGCCATGACCGTGGAATCGAGCGCTCTGACCTCCAGCGGGATTTCCAGGTCCTTCAACTCGTTCGACCGGAAATCCGTGGTGAATTTGAGCGAGCCGGTCTTTCGACTCGGCCGCCCTCGGCGCGAGGTGGGTGATGTCGGTCGCGCGGCGCTCATGACAGCCTCACCTTCGTCCGGCAACGCAGAGGCTCGACCGTGTGAGTGAATTGGTCGGCTTCACGCAGCCCGTCTATCTTCGGATTTACTACGGCACCGATCTCGTAGATTCCGGCGGGGACGTCCCTTCGGAAGGGATGAGAATCACGGTTCGACCTGAACTGGGCGAGGGCCGCTGCCGCGCCGCCCATCTTCAGTTCCACTGTGGTGCTGCCGAGCGCACGCTCTGGATCGACTTCAATCTGCAGTGGAACGGTCGGCGTACCGCTGATGTGGGTAAGTACGGCATCGTTGCCGCCACCATCCATGGTCCAGCTCTGCTGACCGCCATATTCCCGGTTGACCTCATCGAGCACCATCGGCAGTCCTTGGCCGATCGACTGCGTGGAGACATACCAGTGGTTCGCCGCCCGGCCGTTAGCCATTCGATCGGGCGGGAAAGCGGCCCGACCCGCGAGACAACGGAGCAATGCTATGCTGAACAGGGTCTGCACCCGGGGAACCGCCTGCGCCTTACCGTCAGGTGGCGAGGCGAAGAAGATCGGCGCCCGGCGATCGTCAAGGCCGCTTGCATGAACTTGGAAGACATCTCCAGCACGCACATTCTCCAGCGAGAGGTTGGCCGGTGGCAGGTTCCGGCAGGCGTCGACGAAGTAGAATTGGGTCCGCGCGATGTCCGGATGTGCTAACGAGGGCGCCATTCCGTTGCGCAAGACGCTGCAATCCACGGAATGCAGCGACACCGGGCCGATGTCACCGAAGCTGTCGAGCAGCAAGGCCTGGTTATTGCGTGTGATCTGTATGCCATGGCCGGCAAAGTAGAACAGCGTGCTATCGTTTTTGTTGGTCGCGGCATCGTTCCGCCAGGCTTCGGCCGCAGCCCGGAACAGGGGCATAGAGCAATTGGGCGGGGCCAACGCAGCAATCCCAGGCGCACGTCCAGCACTGTCCGATCGTTCTTCAGCGGAGGGCGTCAGCAGCAGCCGACAGGTCGCGAGCGGCTGTTCGAGCAGGCCGTTCTGACTAGCGTTAATCAACCAGTAGAACATGAGGTAGGCAGTCAGTGAGGTCGACGACAACGGCACCATGCCAAGCCCGTTCGCGCTCGGCAGTTTCGGATAGGCGCTCACGCCCGCGATCAGCGCGTGCAGGCCCGGCTTGCCCTCAACCTGCTTCCGGGCGTCATAGACCAGGAATGGTTCCGCAGGTGATCGCTCATGCGGAGGAACGATGCTCATACTCTTTGCTCCAGTTCCTTGGCGATAAGCGTGTAGAAGCTTGGCCGCTTGAGGTAAGCGCCATGTGCTTCAAGTGTGCTAGCTCCTGACTTGAACCTCAGGTCTTTGATGACGAAGCGAGGATCCGCACTCTCTAATACGGGCGCAATGAGGAAGCTCAGCACGTCGACCGGGTCGTAGACGTTGAGCCAGGTCTTCACTCGCCCGCCGAACGGCTTGACCTTCGCCGGCGGGCCGAGTGCCGGGTCGCTCGCCAGGAACAGCTTCATCTCCTCGAACTGGCCGACCTGACCGCCGACCGAGATCCAGGCATCGACTTCCAATGCAGGATCGAACGTCGTCAGCAGATCGTACAGAATGTTGCCGCCCATCGAATGGGTGATTAGAACCAGCGGCCCGCCGCTCTTACGTGCCTTGTGGATTTCATCAAGAACGAGCTTCGGGATAGGACCCGGAGATGCCCGATCTCCGCGATGCTGGAGATAAGCGAAAACGTCGCCGAGGAACCGCCCTATCTGGGCGTGGAGCCGCGCCCGATAGGCATCAAGCGTGCCAGCCGAAAGTGCTCTTCCCGCTTTCGACTTTGCGCGATCGAACAATTGCTGGATCCGGTCTTTCGCGCCGGTTAGCCAGGACGGGCCAAGTTCCTCAAGGTTGGCGCCCTCCCCGGCGTCGGCGGGTTTGGCTGCAAGGCTGGCACGTTTGGTGAAGCGTTCAGCGAGGCGGTCGCGAAGAAGGTCAAGTGCGGCGTTGCCGGAAGGCGCCGCTTGCACTTCAGCCACAACGGCTGAGTCCGCTGCAATTTCCTGCGCTGCGGCAAGCAGCATCCCTTCAAGCGCACCGTGCGCTTCGGCGTCCAGCGTGGGTCCGCGATCGACCAGAGGTTCTTCCGAATAGATAAGCGGCGCCAACACCGCCTCGAGAAGCGCCTGCACATCGCGTCGCGCGGCCGCTGCGATCGGATCGGCCGCACCGAGAGCCTCAAGTTCGCTAGCCGTCCCACGTTGCTCCTTCAGCAGCATCGTCAATTCCAGGTCGGACTGGAAATTGCTTTGCGCCGTCCCGAGGTCCTCCAGGAGGCTGACGTTCGGCACCGTCGCCTGCCCCCAGGCGTGGGTAACGCCCAGTCCGCCCCAATACGGGTTGATGATTTTCAGCCCGCCATAACGCGGATTTCGCTGTGCCAAGGGTTTTAGGAGGAGGCTCCGGATCAGCTCGTCGCGTGCGGCCACGTCGCGGTCGTAGCTTGGGTCGTCTTTGCGAACATTCACGCCGTGGATGAAGCATACTGGCATCACATCCCCCGCAGAAAATGAAACCTTCCGCTCAGTAGTCACGCTATGCCGGAGCGGCCAATATTATTGTGAAGTCTGGCTCAAACAACAAGTTGTTAGTGCTATACACGAAATCAGGCTATATGTAGCGGATGAAGCCCGATCATGCAACTCGCATCAGTTCGCGGCGTTTCTTCACGCGAAAAGAAACTCTAGCGCCGAGCCGGCGATCATCCCCGTCGTCCGGGGTGCAGCATCACTAACGGAGAAACGCGACCCGGCGCTCTGCGTCGTTCCGGCTGTCAGAGACGGGCGATCTGATCTACATACTACGGCCCCCATCGCACCTAGTCCGCTGATCTCGCCGGCTAACCTTCTGGTACACGTCAAACTTGAGAGACGTTGGACGAATCGGCACTACGCGTCAGGCCATCCGAGCATGTCCTCTTCACAGGCGCGGTTGATGCAAGCGGCCAATCAACTTTCGGCCCGATGTTTCCAGTCTGCAATGCGCCTCAACTCGGTCGTTCGAGTGCGGCAGCATGGTTTCTGAAACCTGCCATTCGCCGAGTCAATTCGATACGCGGGCGTCCGGGGCCTTGTATTACTCTAGGGTCGCGCTAAGGCTCGTTGGCACAGCTTGGCCCCACAATTTTGTGAAGAATAGTGAAGTAATCACTTCCCTTGCCGGCAAAGCCGCGTAAGCTCACAAAAGAATCGAGCCGAATTATGGGGAGTGGGCGGCTTTTGATGAGGGCACGTTTTCAGTCCGAAGCCGATCCGGCTTCGGCATTTTTCAACATGATGCCAATTGACGCTGTAGCGCCATGACAGCGGAAATCGCCATCCTAAATAAATCCGCAGTGGCCTTGGCCGCTGATAGCGCTGTCACGATTTCGGCGGGTGATGTCGAGGAAAAAACCTACGATTCCGCCGAAAAGCTCTTCGATTTGTCCCATCGGGACCCTATCGGGGTCATGATTTACAACGGCATGCAGTTCATGCAGGCGCCGTTACAGATTCTGATCAGCGACTATCGACGCGACTGCAAGTCCTTCCCGCGATTGCAAGATGCGGCACTGGATTTTTTGACATATCTCAACGCGTGGGGAAACGATGCCTCAGCGAAGGTCCAGACAGCCGCGGTCGAATCAATCCTCATGCCGTTGATCCGCCAGATCAACGAGCGCATCACGACAAGGCTTGAACGTCTGCTGAAGGACTTCAAGAAAAGCATGCATCTGGAGACCGAACTCAACAGAATTGTTGATCTCGTGCTGGCGACGTTCGAGCAGATCTACCGGCGCGTCAAGCCCGCCAGGTTCATCGGCGGTTCCGCTCCGAGGATTACAAAAGGTCGTGAAGCTCAAATCCGCGAGATCGTTGAACAGAACTTTATGCGTGCGGACGACCGGGGTTTTACAGATCGCGTCGTCGCTTTGACCAAGCGCGCGGTTCTGAGCGAGACCAGGACGGGCTCGCAAACGGGCATCGTCATCGCCGGGTTCGGGTCTAGGGACCTTTTTCCTTCACTGATCTCCTTCGAAATCGACGGCGTGGTGTTCGGAAAGTTGAAATACGCCCGGACCAACTTTGTCGACATCGATCGCGACGGCGAGCGGTCGCGTGTCCTGCCGTTTGCGCAGAGGGAAATGGTGGAACGGTTCCTGTACGGCCTTGATGAGGGTATCGAGAGACACATAACGACCTTCGTGAACAACACGATTTCAAGCATCTCGAAAGATATCATTGCTCAACTGGATATGCCCGAGGCGGAGCGGCGGCTACTGATCCGGCAAGCTGGCGAGGCCGAGACAGCCTTCAACAAAAGGTTGCGTGAGGAGGAATTTGAGGAAATCCGTTCACAATCCCGCAAGGAGATTGAGGACATGGTCGAATTCATGCCAAAGTCCGAGCTGGCCTCTATGGCGGAGGCCCTCGTTAACCTGACGTCATTGAAACGTCATGTCTCGCGTGGCATGCAGACCGTTGGTGGCCCGATCGATGTCGCGGTCATTTCGCGGGCCGACGGCTTCATATGGGTGAAGCGGAAACATTATTTCGAGCCCGAGTTGAACCTTCGATACGTGCACCGCGTTCGATCAAATCTGATGATGACAGAGAGCCGCGATGATGAAGCGTAATTCTGCATTCAAGCGTCTGATCAATCGTGAAGAGGAGAGGCAGGGCCTGGCACCTGAGCCTTTGCCGGAAAAGCTGGCCCGCAGCATTGCGGATACGCAAAAGGCGATTCGCGACGTCTTCAAAGGGTCCTCCAAGATACGGGCGACGCTTAAATCACATGGTTCTGGCAACCACAGAAGCTGAGTTCGCCCGGAAACAGGTCATCGTTTCGGAAACGGCGGCCCCAGCACTCTCAGGCGACCCGCCGAACATCGGGGGCGAAACCCCGCTTTGAGAAGCGCCCGCAATTGCAATTGCCGCAGCGTGGGCGCCCGCTTACTGCTCATCGTCCTTTATGACCGCGAACATCTGGCGCAGACGTGCCTTGGTCTTCGGCCGCTGCGCTCTGTACTCCCTGTAGAACGCCTGATCTGCAGCATCCTCCAATTCGACATCGTCGGTCAGGAAATAATCGGTGGTGACGCCGAGCGCCGTGGCGATCTTGCTGATTTTGTCGCCGGACGGTCGTGGCGGCTCCTTGTTCTCAAGCTCCCAGATATAGCTCTTGCTGGAGTCAGCGAGCTCCGCAAGCCTGTCCAGCGTGTAGCCCTTATCTTTGCGCAGCGCGCGAATCTTGTTGCCGAGCGGCGTGGTCACGATTGCCTCTTTCTGTCGTTTTCCTCTGTTCAGAGTAGCAGCACAGAGAGTGCTTGACAATCGATATGCGAGACGGCATACCTGTTCGGAGTAGACGTACTTCCCGTACCGAAACCAACGAAAGGATACAAGATATGGCGTCACAGAAGACCATCGGTACGCATCATGTGGTTCCCAACCACGATGGCGGCTGGGACGTGAAGAGGGGCGGAGGCCAGCGGTCGTCCGGTCACTTCGACAGCAAGAAAGAGGCGGTAGACTTCGGCCGCGGGGTCAGCCGCAACCAATCGACCGAGCTCAAGATTCACAACCGTGACGGCAAGATCGCGCAGAGCGATAGCCACGGCCACGACCCCAATCCGCCGCGCGGCTAAGCGAAAGGACAGCACAATGGCGCAGGAAGATGATAACAAGGGCCACGACGAGACCATCACGATCGTGGTCAACGGCACGCCGCACGAGGTGCCGAAAAAAGACGAACTGACTTATGTCGAGGTCGTTACCCATGCTTATCCGGACTATCCCCAAAATCCGGGCGCGACTTATTCGGTCACCTACACCCGGGGCCACAACGACCGAGATGGAATCCTCTCCCCCGGAGGCACCGTCAAGGCAAAGGATGGGATGGCGTTCCGTGTTAATCGCACTAGCGAATCATAATCCCGACATAAAACGGCTGCTCGACCGGGGCTTCGCGCTCCGGTTCGACAGCGGATATTTGGTTGTCCGCGACATTCCCTACCTCAACGCGCAACTGGAGCTGTGCACGGGCGCTTTTGTGACTAAGCTTGTCTTCGTCGACGCTGAAAAGGTCCAGCAAGACGACCATCAGGTCTTCTTCGCTGGTGGGGTTCCCCATGAGGCCGACGGGCGGCCGATCCCGAACCTGGGCGGTGGCCCGAGAACCTTGGCCCTGACCAGAGATGACGTGTTGGTTGAGCGCTCGTTCTCGAACAAACCGCCAACCGGTTTCCCGGATTTCTTTGAGAAAATCCAGCACTACGTAGCTCTGCTGTCCGGTCCGGCCGTGAGCCGCTACCCGCAAGCGACACCCCTCACGTTCGCGGTCGACCACGATGTGGTCGCAGATAGTGTCTTCACCTATCAGGACACGTTAACTAGCCGCGCGGAGATTGGCGATTTGGCGGCGCGGTTCAAAGATGAGGTGGTCGCAATCATCGGGCTCGGTGGGACCGGTGCCTATGTGCTTGACTTCATGGTCAAGACGAATGTGCGCGAAATCCGCGGTTTCGACGCCGACGTGTTCCACGTCCACAACGCCTACCGATCTCCCGGCCGGCTTCAGGAAGACGATTTCAAGCGGGCCAAGGCCGACCTGTATCAAGATCGCTATGGCAACTTCCGGAGCGGGTTGAAACTTGAAAGGAAATTCATCGACCAGTCGTCAACTGAGGAGTTGCAAGGCGTCACCTTCGCCTTCGTCTGCGTCGATAAGGGGTCGGCCCGCGCCGGAGTTTTCGACCTGCTCATCGGCCTGAAGATTCCCTTCATCGACGTCGGCTTGGGTTTGAACCGCCAGCAGTCTGCGCTGGCAGGCATGCTGCGCGCAACAGTCTATCTGCCTGACGACGCCGAAGAGATCAGGGCCAAGGCTCTATCCGAGACCGCTGATCAGCCCGGCGATGAATATCGCACCAACATACAGATATCCGAGTTGAACGCGATGAATGCCTGCATCGCGGTGATCCGATACAAACAATACCGGGGTTTTTACGTCGAGGACCATCCAGCCTACCACATCTTGATGGACACAACCATGCCACGCTTTTTCGTCGAGACGCGCCATGAATGATATCCGGCTTCAAAAGGTCCATTTCGTGCCCAAGGAGCTTGATAAAGGCGTCCTGTATGTGTCCGATGAATACCAGGTTGCGGTGCACCTGTGCGCCTGCGGCTGCGGCTGCAAAGTGGCTATACCTCTCGGACCTGCGGAATGGCGGTTTACCGAACGTGGCGGCAGGCCGTCACTACAGCCGTCAATAGGCAGCGGGCAACTTCCCTGTAATTCCCACTACATCATCCGCGACGGACGGATCTTGTGGGAGCCCAAAATGACCGCGGCCCAGACGGTTACAGGCATGCTGAGGGATGAAAGGCGTAGGCAGGCCTACTATGAGGCCCATAGGCCACTGCCTGGCTTCTTCGCAAGTATATGGCAGCTTGTCCGGCGTCTGTTCGGGTTATAGCCCACCTTCGGTGAGCCTCAGTGTGACATTTTTCTTTCGCACTGAGGCTCTCATCGTGCCGGTACTTTTCGTACGGACAGACCGTGACGAGGGCGGCTTTTTCGCAATCATGTTTCCGAAAGCTGCCTGTCCGCAGTCGGCCCAATACAAGTCATTCGCTCGTCGCCCTTCGCGATGACACTTCTTGGCGCCCCAGTCTTCCAAGCCTGCAACGTTCACTGCATCGCACGGGCGCGTATATTGGGTATCTTCATATTCTGAAACGTCACGTCATGCTGCTTCCATCTGCTACCAAACAGTGGAGGCTGTGCCCGTGACACCGACGAAGCTCCTTGTCGGCCAGATCGTAGTTGTGTTCGCCATCGTCATCGTTGGCATATGGGCGGCAACGCAATGGTGCGCCCACATGCTGGACTATCAGCCGCAGCTTGGCGCGCCATGGTTTGCCGCGGCGGCCCGGCCGATCTACAAGCCGTGGAAATTCTTCGAATGGTGGTTTCAATTCGACGCCTATGCGCCTGAGGTCTTCGACAAGGCCGGCATGCTTGCCGGAGCCAGCGGATTCCTGGGGTGTGCGGCCGCAATAGCTGGCTCCCTCTGGCGCGCGCGGCAGAGGGGGTTGGTCACCACCTACGGTTCCTCACGATGGGCCGCGGCTCGGGAAATCGAGAAGGCAGGCCTGTTTGAGCCGGCCGGCGTTTTCCTTGGCAAACTGAAGGATCACTATCTGCGACATGACGGGCCGGAACATGTCATGGCCTTTGCGCCGACACGTTCGGGCAAGGGCGTGGGATTGGTCGTTCCAACGCTTCTTTCCTGGACCGGCTCGGCCGTCATTCACGACATCAAAGGCGAGAACTGGCAGCTGACTTCCGGCTGGCGGTCGAAGTTCTCTTTCTGCCTCTTGTTCAATCCGACCGACTCGAGGTCGGCGCGCTATAATCCGCTGCTGGAAGTGCGCAGGGGTTCAGATGAGATCCGCGACGTTCAGAACATCGCGGACATTCTCGTCGATCCGGAAGGCGCCCTGGAGCGGCGAAACCATTGGGAGAAGACTAGTCATTCACTCTTGGTCGGGGCCATCTTGCACGTGCTCTACGCGGAAGAAGAAAAGACGCTTGCCCGCGTCGCCACTTTCCTGTCGGATCCGCAACGCTCGTTTGCCACGACACTGCTGCGGATGATGACCACCAACCACCTCGGCACGGCCGACACACCTCGGGTCCATCCCGTCGTGGCTTCGGCGGCTCGCGAGGTGCTGAACAAGTCAGAGAACGAGCGTTCTGGCGTTCTCTCGACCGCCATGTCGTTTCTCGGGCTCTATCGTGATCCGACGGTTGCCTCGGCAACATCGGCCTGCGACTGGCGCATCGCCGACCTCATGGATGCGGAACGACCGATGTCGCTCTATCTGGTGGTGCCGCCATCGGATATCTCGCGCACCAAGCCACTGGTGCGACTGGTGCTCAATCAGATCGGCAGGCGACTGACGGAGCGGCTGGAAGGTGACCCGAAGAAAAGCCGCAAGTACCAACTGCTCATGATGCTAGACGAATTTCCGGCTCTTGGTCGCCTCGACTTCTTCGAGACCGCGCTGGCCTTCATGGCGGGTTACGGCATCCGCGCCTATCTGATCGCGCAATCCTTGAACCAGATCTCCAAAGCCTATGGCGAGAACAACGCCATTCTCGACAATTGCCATGTGCGCATTGCCTTTTCCTCCAACGACGAGCGCACGGCCAAACGCATATCGGATGCGCTCGGTACAGCGACGGAACTCAGGTCCATGCGCAACTACGCCGGCCACCGGCTGGCTCCCTGGCTTTCGCACGTCATGGTCAGTCGCCAGGAGACTGCTCGCCCGCTGCTGACGCCTGGCGAAGTGATGCAGTTGCCGCAAGCTGACGAATTAATCCTCGTTTCGGGGTTGCCGCCGATCCGCGCCCAGAAGTTGCGCTATTACCAGGATCCGAATTTCACCGAACGGGTGCTGCCGGCGCCGGTGTTGCGCGACGGTCTGTACGCGGACTGTCCTGCGTCGCGCCCCGACGATTGGAGCGGACAAGTCCGCAGTGTTGACCGCCGTCTCGCTGCCGATGACGAACACGCCGGCGCGGCAATCGAAGAAGGGAGCGGCGTGCAACAGCAGCGTCATCCCGGCCTGCCTGAAGACCACGTCGTCGTCTCTCGGGAGCCTGATCAGGATGACCTCTTCAATCTGTCGGACGATGACGCCGAGGCACTCGCAGACAAGCGCGTCATGGACCGGGTTTCTACCGCGGCGAGCGCCTACGGCCTCAGCGAGGGAAGGGGCGACGACAAGGACATCATCCCCGGCTTCTGAACGCTTTCCGCAACTGAGGCGTATCTCGGCGTAGATAACGCCCATAAGCGATTTTGCGGATCTCGGCGATGTTCGTTCGCACCGGCGCATCAGCGCCGGCCAGTCGGAACGAGACGTATGAAGCCCCATCGCATTCGCCACCAGTTTCTGCTCGAACCCGAATTGAGCGAGAAGCTGGAAACCCTCAGCCGCAACCCGTCGACCACGAAATCGGCAATCGTCGCGAAAGCGGTCGAGGCCTTCATCGAACGGCGTGGTGAAAACGAGCTCGACCAGCGCTACGGCAAGCGGCTGGACCGTCTTTCCCGCGATCTCGACCATGTCAGGCGCGACGCCGAAATAACTCTGGAGAGCCTGGCGCTCTTAATCCGCTTTTCAATCACGCTTCATGCGCACACGCCAATTCCGGATCGGGCGACACAGGCGATCGCCCAAGAGCGCTTTGACAAATTCGTCGAGCAGGTCGGTCGCCAGATAGCCTCCGGGAAGCGCTCGCTTGGTTACGGCAATGGCAACGGAGGCGAAGGATGAACTCTCATCCCGCAGCGGACCACCGCCGCCGAGCCATGCTGCGCACAGCCATGGGCGCCGCGATCACCGAGGCCCTTGCCGATCCGACCGTCATCGAGGTGATGGTCAACCCCGACGGCGCGCTGAGGCTCGACCGGTTGGGAGAAGGCCGGGTCGATACAGGCGTGCATATGCATCCTGCCGAGGCGGAACGCATCATCCGGCTCGTCGCCTCCCATGTACGCGCCGAGGCGCATGCAGATAGTCCGATTGTCAGTGCCGAATTGCCATCAGGCGAGCGTTTCGAGGGTCTGCTACCGCCGGTCGTGCTGGCGCCATGCTTCGCCATCCGCAAACCGGCGGCAAAACTCTACACGCTGGCCAACTACGTCGCCGATCGCGTCATGCTCCCGCTGCAGGCTGATGCCCTGAGGAAGGCAGTGCGCGAGCGGCGCAACATCCTGGTCGCCGGCGGCACATCGTCGGGCAAAACGACACTTACCAATGCTCTACTGGCAGAAGTCGCCGAATGCGATGAGCGGGTGATCCTGATTGAGGACACCCGCGAGCTGCAATGCGCGGCCAAGGACTGCGTTGCCATGAGGACGAGGCGGGGCTCCATCACACTCGCCGATCTCGTACGCTCGACCTTACGGCTGAGGCCCGACCGCATCATCGTCGGCGAAGTCAGAGGCGCGGAAGCGCTCGATATGCTGAAGGCATGGAACACCGGACATCCCGGCGGCATTGCCACGGTTCACGCCAATTCGGCACGCTCCGCACTCTATCGTATTGAGCAGCTCGCCCAGGAAGCCGTTGTCACCGTTCCCCGCCGGCTGATCGCCGATGCCGTCGACTTGGTCATCTTTATTGCCGGAAGAGGACCCGCGCGCCGCGTTGACGCGATCGCCGAGGTCACGGGTCTCGACGGCAGCGGCGATTACGCCGTCACCCCGCTCACACTTCCGCAACTCCAGCAGCTCTGAAAGGTCACCTCATGCGCAAGAAGCTTCGCTTTCTTTCGTTCGCCGCCGTCGCGCTTCTTCTCACGGCCCAGGCCCACGCTGCCGGCTCCGGCATGCCGTGGGAACAGCCGCTGCAGCAGATTCTGGAATCGGTGCAGGGGCCGGTCGCCAAGATCCTCGCGGTGATCATCATCATCACCACCGGTCTGACCCTTGCCTTCGGCGACACGGCGGGCGGTTTCCGCCGGCTGATCCAGATCGTCTTCGGCCTGTCGATCGCCTTCGCGGCCTCGAGCTTCTTTCTTTCCTTCTTCTCCTTTGGCGGCGGGGCAGTCGTCTGATGAGCACCGGAGAGCAGCATATCGAAGGCTTCGAGGTTCTGGTCCATCGGGCGCTCACCGAGCCAATCCTGCTCGGCGGCGCGCCGCGGGCGGTGGCGATCCTCAATGGCACGGTGGCCGCGGCCATCGGCCTAGGCCTGCAGCAGTGGATTGCCGGTCTGATCCTCTGGATCGCCGGCCACACGCTCGCGGTCTTTGCCGCACGGCGTGATCCGGATTTTGCCAGCGTGCTTGTCCGTCATCTTCGTCAAAAGGGCTGGCTTGCATGCTGAAGCTTTCCGAATACCGCGGCAAAGCCGACCGGCTTGCCGACCATCTGCCCTGGGCAGCACTCGTCGCGCCCGGCATCGTGCTCAATAAGGATGGCAGCTTCCAACGGACATTGCGGTTTCGTGGCCCCGACCTTGAAAGCGCGACGGAGGCCGAACTCATCGGCATATGCGCGCGGGCAAACAATGCGCTGAGAAGGCTCGGCTCTGGCTGGGCATTATTCTTCGAGGCCGAGCGCATCGAAGCGCTGGGCTATGCGAGCTCGGCCCTTCCCGATGCTGCCTCATGGCTGATCGATGAGGAACGGCGCGCGGCCTTCGAGGGCAAGGTCGCGCATTTCGAGAGCATCTATCATCTGACCTTGGTCTTCATGCCTGGGCCCGATGGCCAAGCGCGCGCGGAAAGTGCTCTCGTCGACTCGCATGACTTGGGAGGGGAAAGAGACTGGCGCCAGGAGCTTGCCCGGTTCCGAGACGAGACTGACCGCGTTCTCGATCTTCTTTCGGGCTTCGTGCCCGAGGTGCGCGCGCTCGACGATGCCGAGACCCTGACCTACCTGCACGGCACGATCTCGACACGCCGTCATCCGGTCGCCGTGCCGGAAACGCCAATGTATCTCGACGGCGTCCTGGTTGACGCGCCGCTGACCGGCGGCCTAGAGCCGATGCTGGGCGAGCAGCATCTGCGCACCCTCACAGTTCTCGGCTTTCCGAACGTCACCCGGCCAGGAATCCTTGATGCGCTCAATAACCAGGATTTCGCCTATCGCTGGGTGACGCGCTTCATTCCACTCGACAAGGCGGAAGCCACGAAGACGCTGACTCGGCTCCGGCGGCAGTGGTTTGCCAAGCGCAAATCGATCGCGGCTATTCTGCGCGAGGTGGTGACCAACGAACCGGTGCCTCTCGTCGACAGCGACGCCGACAACAAGGCGCTCGATGCCGATGCAGCACTGCAGGCATTGGGCGGCGATCATGTCGGCTTCGGCTATCTCACCACAACGGTGACGGTGTGGGATCAGAACCGTAAAGCCGCCGCGGAAAAGCTTCGCGCCGTCGAGCGGATCGTCAACGGGCTCGGCTTCACCACCATTCGCGAAAGCATCAATGCCGTCGAAGCGTGGCTTGGTTCATTGCCGGGTCATGTCTACGCCAACGTTCGCCAGCCGCTCGTTCACACGCTTAACCTTGCCCATCTCGTGCCGCTGTCGTCCGTGTGGGCAGGTCCAGCGGAGAACGAGCACCTTGCCGAGGTCACCGGCGATTACGCTCCGCCGCTTCTTTTCGCCGAAACCAGCGGCTCGACGCCGTTTCGGCTTTCGACCCATATCGGCGATGTCGGCCACATGCTGATTGTCGGGCCGACCGGTGCCGGCAAGTCGGTTCTGCTTGCCCTGATCGCTTTGCAGTTCCGGCGCTACGCTGGCGCGCAAATCTATGTCTTCGACAAAGGCAATTCGGCCCGCGCCGCCGCGCTTGCCATGGGCGGCGACCACCATGCGTTGGGTGCGAATGGTGCGCTTGGTTTCCAGCCGCTGCGCCACATCGACGACCCGGCCACACAGAGCTGGGCGGCCGAATGGATCGCCGGCCTCATTGCCCACGAGAATGTCACCGTCACCCCGGAGGTGAAGGAGGCAATCTGGTCGGCGCTCACCAGCCTCGCCACCGCGCCGGCGCAGGAACGCACGCTGACTGGCCTGTCGGTCCTGCTTCAGTCCAATGCGCTCAAATCGGCATTGATGCCCTACACGCTCGACGGACCATTCGGCCGCCTTCTCGATGCCGATGACGACCGGCTGGCCATCTCGGATGTGCAGTGTTTCGAAACCCAGGAGCTGATGCACAGCCAAGGCGCTGTGCTGCCTGTGCTCACCTATCTGTTCCATCGTCTTGAGGACCGGTTTGACGGGCGGCCGACGCTGCTCATGCTCGACGAGGCCTGGGTCTATCTCGACAACCCGCTCTTTGCCGCCCGCATCCGCGAATGGCTTAAGGTGCTGCGTAAGAAAAACGTCTCCGTCATCTTCGCGACGCAGTCGCTTGCCGACATCGCCGGCTCTTCTATCGCACCCGCAATCATCGAGAGCTGCCCGCAGCGCATTTTTCTCCCCAATGATCGTGCGGTGGAGCCGCAGGCACGGGCAGCCTATGAGCGCTTCGGTCTTAATGAGCGACAGATCGAATTGGTCGCCCGCGCCACGCCGAAGCGCCACTACTATCTGCAGTCGCGCCGCGGCAATCGCCTCTTCGAGCTCGGGCTAGGCCCGATCGCTCTTGCGCTTTGCGGCGCCTCCGACCCGGCCGCGCAGACCCTGATCGACAATATTCTTTCCGAAGAAGGGCAGGGCAGCTTTGCCGCCCGTTTCTTCAGTGCGCGCGGCCTGGATTGGGCTGCCGAGCTTCTCCAGCAATTTCCTCAACCTAACAAGGAGCAATCGTCATGATCGGACGCCGCCTTTTTACTAGCCTGGTCACCGTTTCCCTGATTGCCAAACCGATGGCTGACTACGTCCAGCCGGCCTATGCGCTCATCGTGTTTGACCCGTCCAACTATACGCAGAATGTGCTGTCGGCAGCACGCGCATTGGAGCAGATCAACAACCAAATCCAGTCGCTTCAGAACCAGGCGACCATGCTGCAGAACATGGCGCGCAACCTTCAGCGCCTGGATTTCTCTTCCGTGGGCCAGCTTACCGGCTCGCTCCAACGGATTGACGGTCTGATGACCCAGGCGAGCGGCCTGAGCTTCGATCTCGACAAGCTGCAGGACCAGTGGCGCCAGCAATATCCGGAAAGCTACGACGCCACCATCAAGGTCAGCGATGTCGCGAGCGCCGCGCGCGAGCGCTGGCAGAGCGCCATGCAGGCGTTCCGCCAGACCATGAGCGCGCAGTCGCAGATCGTCGAGAACGTGCAGGCCGACGGCGACCTGCTTACCGATCTCGTCAATCGCAGTCAGGGCGCGGCAGGTGCCCTCGAGGCAAGCCAGGCTACCAATCAGCTGATCGCGCTTTCGACCAAGCAGCAGATGCAGATCCAGACGCTGCTTGCGACCCAGTTCCGGGCCGAAGCCGAGGATGCGGCGCGCAAGGCGCAGTCTGAGGAAGCCGCTCGCGAGACGACGAAGCGTTTCCTGGGCACCGGCACGGCTTATCCCGGCAACTGAGCGGCAGTTCTTCAAGACAACGAGGAAGGCGGCGACATGAACGACCTCGGAGTCATCGATCGCTTCATGGAGACCTTTACCCGCTACATTGACAGTGGGTTCGGTCTGCTTTCGGGCGACGTCGCCTTTCTCACCACCATTCTGATCGGCATTGACATCACGCTCGCGGGCTTGGTCTGGGCGTTCGGCGGCGAGCCCAACATTCTCGGCCGGCTTGTTCGCAAAGTGCTCTATGTCGGCGCCTTCGCCTTCGTCCTGAACAATTTCAAGAACTTCGCCGACATAATTTACCGCTCCTTTGCCGGTCTCGGCATCAACGCATCGGCCGGCAACCTGTCCGCCGACAGTCTCCTGCGGCCAGGCCGCATTGCCGCGGCCGGCTTCGAGGGCGCCTGGCCGCTCCTCAATCAAGCGAGCCAGCTAGTAGGCTTCCCCGAGATCTTCGGTAACGCGCTCACCATCTTCGTGCTGCTTCTGGCCTGGTTCCTGGTCCTCATCGCCTTCTTCATTCTTTCCATCCAGCTCTTCATCACCATCCTCGAGTTCAAGCTCACCACGCTGGCCGGCTTCGTCCTGGTGCCCTTCGCGCTCTGGAACCGTTCGGCGTTTCTGGCCGAGCGCGTGCTCGGCAATGTGATTTCGTCGGGCATCAAGGTGATGGTGCTTGCCGTCATCGTCGGCATCGGCTCCACGCTCT
This sequence comes from Mesorhizobium sp. LNJC391B00, assembly GCF_000502535.1. NCBI lineage: Bacteria > Pseudomonadati > Pseudomonadota > Alphaproteobacteria > Hyphomicrobiales > Phyllobacteriaceae > Mesorhizobium > Mesorhizobium sp. LNJC391B00. The sequence goes on along the minus strand of NZ_AYWI01000003.1, from coordinate 608,042 downwards.
TTGGCGAGTTCGCTTCCGCCCTGCAGGGCCAGGAGCCGGACCTGGCGGCGGCCATGTCTCAGGTGCTGGGTGCGCTGGCGCTGCTTGGGCTCGGCATTTTCGGCCCCGGGATTGCCTCGGGTCTTGTTTCCGGCGCGCCGCAGCTTGGCGCCGGCGCGGCACTTGGAACAACGGCGGCCGCAGCTGGATCAACGCTCGTTGCCGGAGGCGCTGCGTTTGCCGGCGCGCGCATGGCAACAGGCGGCGGCCTCGCCGCAGTCCGTGCCGGCGCCGCCATGGGGTCCGCTGCCACCGTCGCTTGGCAAACGGGGCGCGCGACATCGCCCGAGTCCGGGCTGTCCGGGGTAGCTGCTGGGCTGCATGGGGTTGCGAGTGCCGCTAGCGGCGCCGCGATGCGGGGAATGCGATCCGCAGCAGAACCATTCCGCCGTAGTGCCGACGCCGGTCGCGATGCCGGCTGGACCGCGACCGGCGGCATGCCGACCGCGTCAAAGACAGGAACCTCGCCCGCTGCAGCCTCTGACCCCGCGCCGGTCTGGGCAAGGCGTCTGCGTTCCGAACAGACCGCACGCGCCCATCGCAATGCTGCCACGCAGGCGGTGCGCGATGGAGATCGGGGCGGAAGCGGCGCCAATCCCTCCCTCAATGACAAGGAAGACTAGATGCTCTTCAAGCGACCCGTTCAGCGTTATGGAAAGACGCCCGAACCCGTAACACCCTACCAGAAGGCCAGCCAACTCTGGGATGAGCGCATCGGCACGGCGCGCGTCCAGGCCAAGAACTGGCGCTTCATGGCCTTTGGCTGCCTGGCTCTGACGACGGGGCTTTCCGGTGGGCTTCTGTGGCAGTCGATGCAGGGCCGCGTCGTGCCTTATGTCGTCGAGGTCGACCGCTTTGGCGAGGCGCACGCGGTCGCGCCGGCAGTCCAAAACTACCAGCCCGACGATGCCCAGATCGCCTGGCATCTCAGCCGCTTCATCCAGAATGTCCGTTCGGTTTCCACCGATGCGGTTCTGGTGCGGCAGAATTGGCTGTCGGCCTACGACTTTGCCACCGACCGAGCGGCGCTCTTCCTCAACGAATATGCCAAGGCGAACGACCCTTTCGGCCAAATCGGCACGCGCAGCGTGTCAGTGCAGGTGACCAGCGTGGTCAGGGCTTCCGACAGCTCGTTCCAGGTCAAATGGACCGAGCAGGTGTTCGAGCGCGGCAGCCTCGCCAGCACGACGCGCTGGATCGGGATCCTCACCATCCTCATCCGCCCGCCTAGGACAACCGAGCAGCTGCGCAAGAACCCGCTCGGCGTCTTCATCAACGCCATCGACTGGTCGCGCGAGCTCGACAGCGCCGCGCCAACCCCCGTTTCCCCTAAGGAGCCCGCCAATGACAAATAGAGCCCCATTGCTTCGTGCTGCCTTGATCCTGTCGGCGTCTGCTGCGGTTCTTTCGGCCTGTGCCTCGAAGCCAGTGCCGCCGCCTCAGATTTCCTATGACCACGAGGACTTCAAACCAGCCGCGATCGAGAAGGCGCCGGAGAAGCCGGTCAAGGTCGTGGAAGTGCCGAAACCGTTACCGTTGCCTGGTCAGTTGATGCCCGCACCCGGCAAGCCCGCCCCAGATAAGCGCTCGCCGGAAGAACAGGTCGCCGATGCCAACAAGGCGGCGACGCAACAACCCACCAAGTTTGGCTATGTCAATGCGGTGCAGGTTTACCCCTTTGCCGACGGCGCGCTCTACCAGCTCTACGCCGCGCCGGAGCGCGTCACCGATATCTCATTGCAGCGGGGCGAGAAGCTGACCTCGGTCTCAGCCGGCGATACGGTCCGTTGGGTGATCGGTGACACCGTTAGTGGCTCAGGCGATGACCAGCGCACTCATGTGCTGGTGAAGCCATTCGCGCCGGGGCTTGCCACCAATCTGGTCATCACGACGGACAGGCGATCCTATCACCTGCAGCTTCAAAGCACTGAGAAAACTGCCATGGCGGCGCTCTCCTGGATTTACAGCGAAGACCAACTCGTGGCGCTTCGGCGGCGCAACGCTCAGGCAGAGGCTGAAATGCCCGCGGCCTCGAACGTAGCACTCGAAAACATCCGCTTCCGCTATTCGATCACCGGCGACACGCCGCCGTGGAGACCGACGCGCGCCTTCGATGATGGCAGCAAGGTCTACATAGAGTTCCCGAAGCGCATTGATCAGGGCGAGGCGCCACCGCTCTTCATCGTCGGTGCTGACGGGGACAACCAGCTCGTCAACTATCGGATGCACGGCAACTACTACATCGTCGAGCGCCTCTTTGCCGCGGCTGAACTCCGTCTCGGCGCCAAGCAGCAGCAGGTGGTGCGCATCACCAGGACCGACGGACGGCAACTGCCGCGGCGGATATCGCTCTTTTCGCGTTTTGGCAGGTGAGGGGAGGCTCATGACCGACACGTCCCGCCCCAATGTTCCGCCCAAACTCGATCCCGAACAGCTGCAGCTGCGGGCCTCACCGCGCCGGGCCGTGCGCTTCAAGCGCGGCATAATCGTCGCGATCGCAGCTGTTGGCTCCGCCACCATCTTTGGCGTCACGATGATGGCGCTGCAGGGGCCGGCACTGCGCCTGAAGCAGCAGGCTGAAGAGCTTTACAGCACCGACCGCAACCCGACCGCCGAGGGACTTGAATCGCTGCCCAAGGACTATTCCGGGAGCAAGCCGAAGGCTCCGGTGCTTGGACCGCCGCTGCCCGGGGATCTCGGCCGTCCTATTCTCGAGCACCAGCGCCAGCTTGGCATCGCACCTGGGCAAGACGTTTCCGCCGAGGCGCAGCGGCTTGCACAACAAGCGATTGAGGCGCGCGAGTCGCAAGTCCTCTTCCGTATCGAAAACCGGCCCCAGCAGACGGAAGCTTTTGGCAATGGGCAGGGCGGACGTTCGCCTTTCGAGACGGCGTCTCCGCAGCCAGATACCGAAGGCCAGCGAGCTTCCTTCGCGCCGGCCGAGGGCGACCAGAACAATCAACAGCGCAAGCTCGATTTCATCGATCAACGGAACACCGGCGGGATCTACAACCCGCATGCACTGCAGACGCCGGCTTCGCCCTATCAGATCATGGCCGGTAGCGTGATCGCTGCAAGCCTGATCACCGGCATCAATTCCGATCTGCCCGGCCTTGTCGTCGCCCAGATCACCGAGAATGTGCACGACAGCGTCACCGGCAGCATCCTGCTCATCCCGCAGGGCTCACGGCTGATCGGCACCTACGACAGCGTTGTAGCCTTTGGGCAAAGGCGCGCTCTGTTGGTGTGGCAACGCATCGTGATGCCGGACGGCTCCTCTACCGAAATCGACAATCTGCCCGTGACCGACGCGGCCGGCTATGCCGGGCTCGAGGACAAGGTGGATTTCCATACTTGGCAGTTGATCAAGGGCGTCGCGGTAGCCACATTGCTGGGGGTTGGTACCGAGTTGAGCTTTGGGGAAAATGAAAGCGACTTGGTCAAGGCAATTCGTGAATCCACCCAGCAGAACGTCAGTCAAGCGGGCCAACGGATCACTGAAAAGAACCTGAACGTCCAACCCACGATCACCGTGCGCCCTGGTTGGCCGTTGCGCGTCATCGTGCACAAGGACCTCGTGTTGCGGCCATACACGGGGTGAACAGGAGGACTTCATGGCTAACCTGAAACTCGGAAAGCTTCCGGACCGGACACCTTCGAAGATCACCATCACCGTTGGCGCCGACTTGAGCCAAGCACTCAACGACTATGCCGCACTTTACCGTGAGACCTATGGCGAGTCCGAAACGGTGGCGGAACTGATCCCCTTTATGCTGGTCGGGTTCCTGGAAGGCGACCGGGCGTTTGCCAAGGCCAGAAAGGAAGGTCTGCCGGGCGCCGGCGCGTCGGAGAAACCACGAAGGCAATCATCTTCCACACTGGACAACGGTTAGCGCTTGGTGTCGTTTTGGAGCACGCTAGGTTCTTGATCCTGACCGCGTTGCCGCCGGTCCGTACTCCACCAGTTCGAGTGCCTCCTCCTTTGTGCAGGAATTCGCCTGAGCGAGTTCGAGCGCCTCTTCAAGGAAGCGATGATTGCGCTCCTGTACATCGAGGTGCGCCGGCGTCGGAAAGCACGCGACAATCCATTGCCACACGCGGTGTTGAAACGAGCCTGAAGGCATGTCTAATTCCTAGCGGCTACCTTGAGAAGACACTGAGTCTGAGGGAGATTCAAGTTTCAGGGGAACAACTAAGCCTGCTAGACAATAAGTGCATAAAAGCCGTGGCTTTTTCTTGCGGCCGGCCTCGTTCTCTTCGGACAAAAATCGATCTTGTCACGATGCCGCCAGACCGGATGCTGAATGACAGCTTCTCGCCAACAGTAATTGAATAGCGGACCAGACCGGTCCCGGCCCCGACAAGTTGTTGAGTTCTCGACCAGCGGTCATTCTCGATGGTACCGTGGCGAAAGGTCGATCGCACATTGTTGCGTGGCGCAATGATGGTATATGAAGGTTGCCGATATTTGAACCTATATAGCGTTAAATTGATATAGTAGCGTATATTGACACCCGTCATATACGCGCGTATATCAGGCTAGCTCATACAGAAATCGTATACGCCATGAAGATCAGAACAGCTCGCGACATTGGAATCCTGATCAAGGAGGCCCGCACCCGGCGCGGCCTGTCACAGGCTGCCTTGGCCAAAATGATCACCACGACGCAGACGTGGGTGTCGTGGATCGAGAACGGCAAGCCCAGCGCCGAGATCGGCAACGTGCTGCTGGCGCTGACCACGCTTGGTGTGGAGATGGACTTTCAGATCCCGCCGGCGCCGACGTCGGCTGATCATCATCATAATGCCGATGAACGGCATGTCGACGATGACGACGACGAGATTCCCTACAAGCTCTAGATGACGATGATCATGATGAACCCGATCGACACCCTCGACGTCTATATCGCTGGCAGACCGGTTGGGGGGCTCCACCACCTGCAGGGCGGCAAGCTTTCGTTCTCCTATCACGAGGCATGGATGGAAGGCCGGGTGGCGATCCCGCTCTCCCTGTCCATGCCGACGATCACCAGGACCTACGAGGGCAAGGTCGTCGAGGCATTCCTCTGGGGCCTACTGCCGGATAATGAGCAGACCCTCGCCAGATGGGCGCAGAGGTTCCAGGTCTCCGCCCGAAACCCGTTTGCCCTGCTCAAGAATGTCGGCCGCGACTGCGCCGGCGCCGTCCAGTTCCTTTCGCGTGGCGACCAGATTTCCCGCGGCGAGAACGTGGAGTTGCTCACCGAGGCGCAGATCGGCGACCGCCTGCGCGATCTGCGCAAGGATGGTGCAGCGACCCGGCGCATCGGCGATCCTGGTCAGTTCAGTCTCGCTGGTGCGCAGGCAAAGACGGCGTTCCATTTCGATAAGGGCAGCAATCGCTGGGGGATCCCTCTAGGCGACACGCCCACGACACACATCTTCAAGCCGCCTTTGCCGCACTTGCACGGGCATACCGAGAACGAGCATTTCTGCCTGCAGCTTGCATCCAAGCTCGGCATGGACGCTGCACATAGCCAGGTTCTCGCCTTCGCAGGCGAAAAGGCAATCGTTATCGAGCGCTACGACCGCCGCAACAACGAGGGCAAGACCATCCGCATCCATCAGGAGGACATGTGCCAGGCCCTGTCGGTGATGCCGACGCTCAAGTACGAGAACCAGGGTGGGCCAGGTATCACGACGATCTCCAGAAAGGTGCTGTCGGCCTCCCTCGACCCCGTCCAAGACCGTCAGATCTTCATGGCCGCGAACGTCTTCAACTGGATCATCGCCGGCACGGACGCGCATGCAAAGAACTACTCGATGCTGCTCGGAGCCCAGGGCGAGGCCCGCCTAGCTCCGCTCTACGACATCTCCTCCATTCTGCCGCACCTCGGGGGAGAGATCCAATCTGAGATGCGCGACCTTAAACTGGCGATGAAGATCGACAGAGTCTATCCCATCGAGGAGATCATGCCGCGCCACTGGGGGCGCTGTGCGTCCTCAGCAAAGGTTGGCGGCGAGTACACGGTGCGGACGATCCGCCATCAGCTCGCGGTGATGCCCGATATGGCATCGGAGTGCGCCCAAGAGCTTCGCCAGGAGGGGATCATCCATGAGATCGTTGGTCGCCTCGTCGACGCGATCGCGACGCGCATCAAGGGCTTGTCCCGGATCTATGGAGAGGAAGGTTGTGGAGGTTAAAGTCGGGCGGGGATAGCGGATCCACGGACTAATGCCGGCGAAACGGACGGACCGCACACTGCCCACGGGATTCTCGCTCTAATAGCGCGCGGCCCCGGGCCGGGTAGATGGCCGGTTTCGGAACCGGCCATCGGCAGCTTGAATGACGGAAATGGGTCGGCTGCAGAACGGCAGCTTCCCGCCGAACGCGGTCAACTTTCTCTCCGGAAAATCTGACAATGCGGGCCTACGATTTGGCGTCGAGTTGTGGCGTTTTTCGACGGTCAGTATGATTTCCGGCGGTTGGAGATTTGTATCGGCGTTTGATGAACGGCCGCTGTTGGGTTCAAAGTGGATGGTCGCGTTGGTGTGTGGACAGCAGGCTTGCGGCGTCCCTCGATTGAGATCACCCGCAGGTTTTTGCTCTTGAGTTCATCCAGATAATCGGCCCACCACTGCATCATCTCGACGCGCTCGTCCCAGTGCTCTGCCCGGGCGTAGGCGCGCCGAACGTCGTTGTTCTCAATGTGGGCCAGCTGCCGCTCTATCGCGTCCGGATGCCACTTGCCGCATTCGTTCAGCAGAGTTGATGCCGTTGCTCGAAAACCATGCGCGGTAGCTTCTTCCTTGCTGTAACCCATACGACGCAGTGCGGCGTTAAGGGTATTGTCGGAAATCGGACGCGAAGCCGATCGAACACTAGGAAACAGCAGCGATCCATCACCAGAGATTTCTCTCAGTGAAGTCAGGACGCTAATCGCTTGCTTTGATAGGGGTATGCGGTGCGGCCGTCGCATTTTCATGCGTGCTTCAGGGATCGTCCACACCGAGCTTTCAAAATCGAACTCTTCCCATTCAGCGGCGCGAAGCTCGCCTGGGCGGGGAAACAGCAGCGCTATCAGCTTCAGACCGGCTCGGGTTGTAGGCTGTCCGTCAAATGCATGGATCGCCCTCAGCAAACCGCCCAAGGCCTTCGGATCGGTAATCGCGGCGCGAGACGTTACCTTCGGACTGATGAGTGCGCCTCTGAGGGCGAAGGTCGGATCTGTCTCGGCGCGTGCGGTCGCGATCGCGTATCGAAACACGCTGCCGATGGTGGAGCGCAGCCGCCTGGCCGACTCATACCGACCGCGAACCTCCACGCGACGGAGGGCGGTAAGGATGCTGGCCGGCTCGATCTCCCGAATGCACTTGTCGCCGATTATCGGATAGGCAAAGTCGAGCAGCCATTTGACCTTGCTGATCGTCCGGTCGGCACGTCCCTCCTTCTTCAACTTGTCAACATATTCGTCCGCGATTGAGCGAAAGGAGTCCTTTGCCGAATCGGCCTTCCGCAAGCTGCGTTCCTTTCCAGGGTCGACGCCAGCTAGCAGGAGCCTTTTAGCATCATCGCGCGCCTCCCGTGCCTCGGCGAGAGAGATAAGGGGATAGCTGCCCAGCGCGAGCAGTTTCTGCTTGCCGTCAAAGCGGTAGGCGAGCCGCCAGAGGCGAGAGCCCGTGGGCTGTACCCATAGCTGCAGCCCGCCCCCGTCAGACAATTTCGCGAGTTTGGAAGCAGGGCGGGCGTTTCGACATTTCACGTCGGATAGGGCCATTCGTCAGGTCTCCCTTGGCTGTTTCGATACCATCAGGATGTCGAATACCAACGGAAATACCATCCCCCCGCCTCGTTGGATCAAATGCGCCCGAAGCGCTCTCTGTCACGCCTAATTGCGCAATGCGACAGCAAAAGATCAATAATTCCAGTCGCTTGCAGAAGCTGCAGCGTAGACGGTTCGGCTAAACGGAGTGTCGGGAGAAGAGGGGATGGTGCCCAGAGGCGGATTCGAACCACCGACACGCGGATTTTCAGTCCGCTGCTCTACCAACTGAGCTATCTGGGCCTCGCCGGCAAACGAGACATCGCCTGACCGGATTTCAGGAAAGCGCCGTGGGGCACCCCTTGAAAGCGCGTGGGTTATAGCACGGGAATTCGGCCTGTCCAGCGCCTAAGCGCTGATTTTCCGGGGCAATTGTCGCAGACAATACCGACGCCGGCAAAGCAGCAATTGCGTAAGGTCGGCGAAGTGGAATTGCGCGGCCGGCACCGCCCAAACCCTACTTCGGCTCGTCGCTCTCGTCCTCGTCATCCCGCGCGGTGATGACATAGGCGCCCTTCAGCCAGCGGTTGAGGTCGATGTCCTTGCAGCGCTTCGAACAGAACGGATAGGTCTCGCGCGCCGACGGCTTGCCGCATTCGGGGCAGGGGCGCTTCGGGCGCAGTGGTGTGACCTTATCGTCCAGGCTCATGGCCGCGCGGTATGCCAGCTGGTGTGGACCTTGAAGCCTTCGCCCGAAAGCAGCGCCACTGTCTCGTAGAGCGGCAGGCCGACAATGTTGGTGTAGGAGCCGACCAGCTTGACGACGAACGACCCGGCGAGACCCTGGACGGCATAGCCGCCGGCCTTGCCGCGCCATTCGCCGGAGGCTACATAGGCGTCGATCTCCTCGCGCGGCAGCCGCTTGAAGCGAACCCTGGATTCAACCAGCCTTTGGCGCAGCTTGCCGCCCGGCGTAATCAGGCAGATGCCGGAATAGACCCGGTGCGAACGGCCCGAAAGCAGTCCAAGGCAATTGGCGGCGTCGTCCAGCGTCTCGGCCTTGGGCAGGATACGGCGTCCGACCGCGACCACCGTATCGGCGGCCAGCACGAAGCCCGGCGCATAGTCTTCCTCGCTTTTCAGCGAGGCCAGAGCCTTCTCGGCCTTTTCCTTCGACAGCCGCTTGGCCAGCGAGCGCGGATGTTCGGCGCGCAGCGGCGTTTCGTCGACATCGGCCGGCAGCACGCGGTCCGGCTCGATGCCGGCCTGTTGCAACAGTTCGATCCGGCGCGGCGAACCAGAGGCAAGCACGAGCTTCTGCAGGATGCTCATCGCGGTTCGCGCCGGACTGTTACTTGAAACGGTAGGTGATGCGGCCCTTGGTCAGGTCATAGGGCGTCATCTCGACCAGGACCTTGTCGCCGGTCAGCACACGGATGCGGTTCTTGCGCATGCGGCCGGCCGTATGGGCGATGATCTCGTGTTCGTTTTCGAGCTTCACCCGGAACATCGCGTTGGGCAACAATTCCGTCACGACACCCGGAAACTCGAGGACTTCTTCCTTCGGCATTCGATACCTTTGCTTGGATTGCAGTTCCGGCGCCCTGGAGCGCCCAGGCCGGAATTTCGGCGGAACCTATATGATAATCGTGCGCTTGTGAACACGCTTAGATCGCGTCATATGCGACGCGCTCCAAGCTTTCGTTTTATGCATGTCGTTGTCTCAAAACCGGGACCGCTTTTGAGCGACATGCATCAATCCGCCGCGTTTTTTACCTCCGGAAGCAGAAAACGTCGGCTGATGCGCGCTCTCAGCCGTTCTCTCACGTCGCGATAGCTGGCCATGATCTGCTCGCGCCTGCCGCCGACATCGGTCGGATCCGGCATCGGCCAGTATTCGACGTCGACGGCAAGCGAGCGGGTGAGTTCGAGCGCGGCGTGGTGGGCTTCCGGCGCCAGGGTGACGATCAGGTCGAAATAATCGTCCTCGAGATCGTCCATCGAGCGCGGCTGGCGCTCGCCCAGCGTCAGGCCCTCTTCGGCCAGCACCGCGTCGACGAACGGATCGCGCTCGCCCCTGTGCACGCCGGCAGAGGCGACGAAAGTGGCCGGCGGCAGCATGCGCCGCGCCAGCTGCTCGGCCATCGGTGAGCGCACGGCGTTCATGCCGCACAAAAACAGGATCGAGCGGGGCGCCCCAGTCAGGTCTAACCCCGCCAGTGCAGCACGCAGACCAGCGTGAACAGCCGCCGCGCCGTGTCGAAGTCGATGTCGATCTTGCCGGCAAGCCGGTCCATCAACGTCTGCGAGCCTTCATTGTGTAGGCCGCGCCGGCCCATGTCGATCGCCTCGATATGGCTTGGCGTCGAGGAGCGGATGGCGTCGTAATAGCTTTCGCAGATCAGGTAGTAGTCCTTGACGATGCGCCTGAGCGGCGTCAGCGACAGGATATGGGTGACGACATCAGCACCATCCTCTCGGGCGACCGCAAACACCAGCCGGGATTCGGCCAGCGACAGCTTCAGCCGATAAGGCCCGGCGCCGTCATCATTGACCGGCTGAAAGCTGTTCTCCTCGATCAGGTCGAAGATCGCCACCGCGCGCTCATGTTCGACATCGGGCGTCGAACGGCCGATCGACTCGTCGAGCTCGACATCGATCAGCCTTGCGCGGGTTTGATCGCCGTCCGCCATCGCCGCCTACATGTTCAGCCGGATGGCGACGGAGCGGCCATGCGCGTCGAGGCCTTCCGCCTTGGCCAGCGCAATCGCCGCCGGCGCAAGTGCTCTCAGCTGCTCCGGCCCGAGCTTCAGGATCGAGGTGCGCTTGACGAAATCGAGCACCGACAGGCCCGAAGAGAAGCGCGCCGAACGCGCCGTCGGCAGCACGTGGTTGGAGCCGCCGACATAGTCGCCGATGACTTCGGGCGTATGGCGTCCCAGAAACACAGCACCTGCATTGCGCATCCTGGCCAGGAAGCCTTCGGCATCGTCGATAGCAAGCTCGACATGTTCCGCGGCGATGCGGTCGACCAGCGGCAGCGCGGCTTCGATGGTCTCCACCAGGATCACCGCGCCGAAATCGCGCCAGCTGGCAGCCGCCGTCTCGGCGCGCGGCAGGCTCAGCAATTGGCGCTCGACCGCCTGTTCGACTGCTTTTCCGAACGCAGGATCGTTCGTGATCAGGATCGATTGCGCCGACACGTCGTGCTCGGCCTGCGCCAGAAGATCGGCGGCGATCCAGTCGGGATCGTTGCTGCCGTCGGCCACGACCAGCACTTCAGACGGTCCGGCAATCATGTCGATGCCGACCGTGCCGAACACCTGGCGCTTGGCGGCGGCGACATAGGCATTGCCGGGCCCGACGATCTTGGCGACCGGCCGGATCGTTTCGGTGCCATAGGCAAGGGCGGCGATCGCCTGCGCGCCGCCGACGCGGTAAATCTCTGAAACGCCTGATATATCGGCGGCCACCAGCACCAGCGGATTGATGATGCCGCCCGGCGCCGGCACGACGATGACGATGCGCTCGACGCCCGCCACCCTGGCCGGCACGGCGTTCATCAGCACCGAGCTTGGATAGCTTGCCGTGCCGCCCGGCACATAGAGCCCGACCGCCTCGATCGCCGTCCAGCGCGAACCCAACTCGACCCCGGCGGCATCGGTATAGCGATCGTCCTTGGGCATTTGTCGCTCGTGATGGGATCGGATGCGGTCACGGGCAAATTTCAGCGCCTCGACCGTCTGCGGATCGGCGTCTTTGTAGGCCTGCGCGATGTCGTCCTTCGACACGGCGATGCCGAGGCTATTGAGGTCGGCCTTGTCGAATTTCAGCGTGTAGTCGACCAGGGCAGCGTCGCCCTCGGCACGAACCCGCGCAATGATGGCGCGCACGGCAGTGTCGACGTCCTCCGATACCTCCCGCTTGGTGGTCAGGAAGGCGGCGAAACGCTGCTCGAAACCGGCATCGGACTGGATAAGCGTAATGGCCATCGGCTGCGTCTAGATCGTGATGAGACTTGGTTGAAATCTCATCACGATCTAACCCTTTGTTGGAGCATGATCTCTGGACAAACGATTCCCGTTTTGTCCAACAAAAACCGGCACCCACTTTTTGGGATCATGCTCTACACCCTGTGCACCGGACGCGAGGTCGCTTCCCAGGCGCCGCCTATGTCGGCAAGCCGCGCCTCGATGCATTCGACGTCGAGCATGATCGCGCCGCCGCCGGAAAAGACCAATTCGACGATGCCGGCCGGCTTGCTGATTTCGATAAAGCTGATTGCCAGAAGCGACAGCACCTCGGCCGGCCGATCGCGGGCAATGCCGCTGGTCTTGGCGCCGAGCACGCGGTCGAAATGCAACACCGCCTGGCGCCGCTCATTGTGCTTGCTGAACAGCCCGGACTTCGCCTCCCAGACGAAGCGGTTCATGGTCAATATGAAACGCTTGGCCGAAGGCAGGTATTCGAGATCCGAGACCTTCATCACGGCGTCCTGGACGTGAGCCGAGACGATGCTCAGATCCTGATCGTCGAGCGCAATGAGTTTGAGGGCTGCCATGCCGAATGCACACCTGAAAGTTGGTTTCAGCCTTCTGTTAGGCGGTCTTTCCGGTCGGTGCAACCGCGACACAAATTCAACCCGAGGCTAGCGCCTCGGGTTTGAAGTGTTGGCGGTGAATGGAGGCAGCACCAGACGCCTGTCTGTCTGAAGCAACTGCCGTGCGGTCAAGCCGAAATCCGCTCGATCACCGCGCCGCAATTGGAGAGCTTTTCTTCCAGCCGCTCAAAACCCCGGTCGAGGTGGTAGACGCGGTTGACCGTCGTTTCGCCTTCGGCCGCCAGACCGGCGATGACCAGCGACACCGAGGCGCGCAGATCGGTCGCCATGACGGGTGCGCCCTTCAGCTTGGCGACGCCGTCGACGATCGCCGTTTGGCCGGACAGCGTGATGTGGGCGCCGAGCCGGGCCAGTTCCTGCACATGCATGAAGCGGTTTTCAAAGATGGTCTCGGTGATGCGCGACTTGCCCTTGGCCATGGTCATCAGGCCCATGAACTGCGCCTGCAGATCGGTCGGGAAGGCCGGAAAGGGCGCCGTCGTGACGTCGACCGGCGAAATGCCGGCGCCGTTGCGCTTAACGCGAATGCCGGAGTTGGTCGGCGTGATCTCGGTACCGGTCTGGGCAATCACATCCAACGCGGTCTGTAGCAGCTCGGGGCGGGCGCCTTCGAGCACGACATCGCCGCCGGTCATGGCCACAGCCATGGCATAGGTCCCGGTCTCGATGCGGTCGGGGATGACGCGCACGCGCGCGCCCGACAGCGATTCGACGCCATCGATGGTGATGGTTGGAGTGCCGGCGCCGGAAATTTTTGCGCCCATGGCGTTGAGGCATTCGGCGAGGTTGACGATTTCGGGCTCGCAGGCGGCGTTTTCCAGCACCGTCTCGCCCTTGGCGAGCGCCGCCGCCATCATCAGCACATGGGTGGCGCCGACGGAGACTTTCGGGAACACATAGCGATTGCCGACGAGGCGGCCGTTCCTGGTCTTGGCCAGCACATAACCAGTGTCGACATCGATGTCGGCGCCCAGCGCCTGCAGGCCTTCAAGGAACAGGTCGACCGGCCGCGTGCCGATGGCGCAACCGCCGGGAAGCGACACTTTCGCCTCGCCCATGCGGGCCAGCAGCGGGCCGATCACCCAGAACGATGCCCGCATCTTCGACACCAGCTCGTAAGGCGCGGTCGTGTCGACGATGTTGCGGGCCGAGAAATTGATGGTGCGCGAATAGCCCTCATTCTGCTTCTCGCGGCGGCCGTTGACCGAATAGTCGACGCCGTGATTGCCGAGAATGCGGATCAGCTGCTCTACATCGGCCAGATGCGGCACGTTTTCCAGCGTCAGCGTGTCGTCGGTGAGCAGCGAGGCGATCATCAGCGGCAAAGCGGCGTTTTTCGCGCCCGAAATCGGAATGCTTCCGGCGAGCTTGTTGCCGCCGACAATTCTGATGCGATCCATGAGAGAATGTCCCCTCGGCCCGAAAGGCCGGTTTTCGTCAGTTTGCGTATCGGCCCGTCTAGACCATTGGCCGGCTTGGTTCAAGATTCCTGAGCCCGTTGGCCAAGTTGGCCGGCCAGTGTGGCCGATATCGGTCAGTCCTTGTGCATTTTTTCAGCAGCCGCCAGGCCTTCCGGGCGCTGGTCAGCGTCACCGGTGCGCCGCGAACGCGCTTGCGTCTTGCGCTTCATGAGATTGGCGCGCAACTGCTCGGCCAGACGGTCCTTGCGGTCAGTCCCGTCCTTTTTTTCCGGATCAGCCTTTTTCGGTGGAATTGTCTTCTCGTCCATCGTTCCGTCCCGCCCGCAACTGGCAGGGCCTGCCGTTCAAGGGATAGTTAGCATTGTGGCGCCGCCATGTCAGCGAAACTTGTCTGGCAAAGCCTTTCACAGACGCCTTGCGCTTGCCGGTTCTATATGGCAGAAGCCCCGCCATCAGCGGCTGCGGTAGCTCAGTGGTAGAGCACTCCCTTGGTAAGGGAGAGGTCGAGAGTTCAATCCTCTCTCGCAGCACCAGTTCATTCCTTTGATTTAAAAAGATGCAGTCGCGAAGTCCGGGTCTCGTTGCGGACCAAAAAAGCCGGCTGACGCAAAAGTGCCAATCCCGCGCATCCAACCGTGGCGCCTCGCCCGGAAACATTGAGAGAAAGAGGCTCTACGGGGCCGGACGACTGCTCAACAAGTCCGGACCTGTCAACTCACGAACAGGCCGGTCTGGCCGTATCCGGCATGCTGAACACTACCGCTCGCACGCTGAAAGCCAGCCTCCTCGTACGCATATCCACGACAAGAACACAGCTCGCCCAAGGACTTGCCATCGGCCGGCCATCATGATGCCATCTCGCCTGCGGAAGATAGCGTCGGGTTTTGGGGTAGAGAATGCTCTTTGGGCGAACGGCAGGTGCGACAGGGCGCATGTGCGCGGCAATTGCCGCAGCACTGGTGTGCCTATGCGCGTTTGGCCCCGCTTTGGCTGAAGAGCCGAAGGCGCTGAAAGGCGTCGCGCTCATCATCGGTCAGTCCGACTACCAGCATGTCGGCAAACTGCCCAATCCGGAAAACGACGCCCGCGCCATCGAGGAGATGTTCGACAGGCTCGGCTTCGAGACCAATGTCGCCACCAACCGCGACGCGCGCAAATTGCGGCGCGATCTCGAAGGCTTCGTCGACGATGCCGAGGGCGCCGATGTCGCCATCATCTACTATTCCGGCCACGGCATCGAAGCCGGCGGCGAGAATTATCTGGTCCCTGTCGATGCCGATATCTCGGCGCTCGACAATGCCGGCGAAAAGCTGGTGCCGCTGTCGTCCATCGTCGCCGAACTGAAGGCCAAGGTGCCGGTCACCATCGTTCTGCTGGACGCCTGCCGCAACGATCCGTTCCCGCCGGGCACGCTCCTGAAGCTGGCGCCGGGCGACCAAGGCAAGCCGATCGGCGCCGGCGGTCTCGGGGAAACGCGCGGCGTGGTTTCCCTGAAGGGCGGCGCCGACGCCAAGGGCTCGGTCGACGGCAGCCTCGGCCAGGTCATCGCCTTTGCCGCCGAGCCCGGCAAGGTTGCGCTGGACGGTCCGGCCGATGGCAACAGCCCCTATGCGGCAGCGATCCTGCGCCACATCGACACGATGGGCGGCGAGGAATTCGGCACCGTTCTGCGCATGATCGGCGAGGAGGTCTATCTCAAGACCAACGGCCAGCAGCGGCCCTGGGTCAATGAGAGCCTGCGCCGGCTGCTCTATTTCGGTACCCCCGCCGAGGCACCGAAAGGCGATGAGGGCGAAATCCTCAGGGAGCGGCGCCAGCTCCTGCTGACCATCTCGACGCTACCCGATCCGGAGCGCCGCCAGATCGAAACCATATCGCGTGACGGCAAGGTGCCGATGGATGGGCTTTACGCCATGCTGAAGGCGCTCGGGGTCGACATACCCAAGGATCCGGCTGAGCTCGACAAGCTGCTGCGTGGCCAGACCGAACGGCTGAAACACGTGTTGGCCGAACGCGAGACTTTGAAAAACCCGGACCCCGAAATTGCCAGGCTATCGAAACTCGCCGAACAGGCGGTTCAGGAAGGCGCGCTCGAAGCGGCGCAGAAATTCAACGAGCAGGCCAAGGCCCGCATCGGCGAACTTTCGTCTACGGTCGACCAGGCCGAGGCCGAGCTGAAGGCAAAGCGGCTCGAATTCGCAAAGGTTTTCGCCAGCAGCGCCAGAACCTACGAGATTTCCTTCAACTTCAAGGAGGCGGCTCAGGACTACGCCAAGGCCTATGAGCAGGCCGCGAAATGGAGCGACGAAGATGCGTTCTACTACAAGGCGGCAGAGGCCAACGCTCTGTCGGAACAAGGGGACTTCTCCGGCGACAATGCGTATCTCGCCCAGGCCCTGACAGCCTATGAACAGGCATTGACCTATGTCACCCGCGAAAAGTTGCCGCTGCTTTGGGCGGCCACCCAGAACAATATGGGCGCCACGCTTGCTACTTTGGGCGAACGGGAAGCCGGCCGCGACAACCTCGACAAGGCAGCTGCCGCCTATGAGCAGGCGCTGACCGTCTATACGCATGACGCCTACCCTGACGACTGGGCATCGACCTATGGCAATCTGGGCACGGTCTACTGGCGGCTCGGCCAGCGCGAGAACGGGACGGCACTGCTTGAGCGGGCAGTCGCGGCCTTCCGCTCGGCGCTCGAGGTACAGTCGTCGAAAAAACTGCCGCTTGAATGGGCGGCGACGCAGAACAATCTCGGCATCGTGCTGTCCGAGATCGGCGAACGCCAGACCACATCGGACAGTTTTCGCGCCGCAATCGAAGCGCATCGTGCGGCATTGACGGAATACAACAGAGAGCGCGTGCCGCTCGACTGGGCGCTGAGCCAGGTCAATCTGGGTGCTGCGCTCTACCGCCTCGGTGAGCGCGAAAAGGATATCGCGACCATGCAGCAGGCGGTTGCTGCCTATCAGGCGGCGACCGGCGAAATGACCAGGGAACGCGCGCCGGCGCAATGGGCGACAATCCAGAATAATCTGAGCACGGCGCTGGAATCGATCGGAACCATTAACGGCGATGTCGCCACGCTTGAGCAGGCGCGCGACGCCGCCCTGGCATCGCTTACGGTTTGGACGCGCGAGCACGCCGCGGCGAGCTGGGCCAACGGCCAGCTGACGCTCGGCAACGCCTTGCAGCGCCTCGGCGCCAAGCAGAAGAACAAGGAACTGCTGATGCAGGCAGCCACCGCGTACCAGGCCGCTCTGTCCGAATATCCGCGTGAGAAACTGCCGCTTGACTGGGCTTCGCTGCAGCAGAATCTGGGATCGGTCAACGACACGCTCGGCGATCTCGATACGGGAACCGATTACTACATTCAGGCGGTGACCGCGTATCATCAGGCATGGGAGGTCTATACCGCAACCGCCGCGCCGGGCGAGTTCGCTTCGATCGGCTACAGCCTTGCAGGCACGCTATCGAACTGGGGCGAACGCGCGGGGGACATCTCGACCCTGCGGCAGGCGATCGATGTCTACGGTCAGGTGCTCAGGGTTCGCACCCGCGACAAGGACCCAGTCAATTGGGCCAAGACGGAATTCCGCCTCGGCTGCGCGTTGATGATGTCAGGCAAGCTGGCCTCTGACGATCAACTGCTGCAGCAATCGGTCGACGCGCTGCGGGCGGCGCTCGACGGGCAGACGAAAGGCGGTGATGTCACGGAGATCGGCCAAACGCGGCGCGTACTCGGCCAGACCCTGTCGATCCTGGGCGACAATACATCCAACCTGGACTTGCTGGCGCAAGCAGCCGACATGCTGGAAGCCGCGCTCCCCGCCTACTCCAAGGACGCCGACCCGGAGGAGTGGGCCAATATCAATTACGACCTCGGCTTTGCCCTCTACAGCCAGGGCCGGATTGGTGGCGACGCCACGTTCTACGCCAAGGCCGTGCAGAGCTTCGAGACGGCAGCGCGGATCTACGACGGTTTTCCCGACCGCATGCAATGGGCGCGCACCAAGGCCGATATCGGCAATGCCTTGCTGATGGCCGCGGACGGCAAGGACGTCGAGTTGCTCACCCGCGCGATTGCCGCCTATGACGCAGCGCTCAGCGTGGTAACGCGCGAGAATGCGCTGGCTGTCTGGGAGAACAATCAGAACAATCTCGCCGGCGGGCTGTCGAGTCTTGGTTACTGGGCGAACGATGTCGGCAAGCTGAAACGAGCCGCTCAGATCTACCGCGACCTCGCCACGGTGCGAACGATCGCCCGCGATCCCGATCTCTGGATCACCAACCAGACCAGTCTCGCGCAGACGCTGAGCATGATCGCGGCCCGCGAGCCTTCGGCTGAATTGTACGAGGAGGCGATTGTCGTCAACCGGGCGCTTGCCGAGCAGCTCGGTCGCGACCGCGATCCCGAACGTTGGGCCAATGCGCGCAACGAGATGGGCTATGCCTTGACCATGGCCGGCCGCGCCGAAAACAATGTCGCGCATTTCGAGGAGGCGGTGTTGGTCCTGCGCGAGGCGATCGTGGTGCAAAAGAAGATCAATTCGGTGCCGGCTGTCGCCTTCACGCAGGACAGCCTGTGCGACGTGCTGGTCGATCTGGGCGCCGCCCACAAGGACAAGGCGATGGCACAGGAAGCGATCGCCGCATGCCAGGACGCGCTCGTCATCTTCCGTGACAAGAAGATGGACGATCTCGCCGCCGGTTCCGAAAAGAACCTCGCCGAGGCACAGGCGTTGCTGGCCGAGTTGCATTAATCCGAGCCCGCGCTCCCGGATGCGGGCGAATGGTGGGCACGCCAGCGTTCACGCTGTTGCGCAAGCAGATGTCACCGGCTCGCCATGGCATGACAGAGATGCGATGTGGCAGTATCGGCTTGTGCGCCGGTCGCCACCCGTCATTCAGGACGACAGGTAATCATATTCCGTTGGAGCGCCAGATGACCCTATTCACCCGCCGCGGGCTTCTGAAAACGGCTGCGGTTGCCGGCGGTGGCGGCGTCGGGCTGGCAGCAATGACCAGGCTCAGCGGTTGGGCAGCTGTCACACCTGAGCCGGTGGTGCTCAAGACGGCAAAGATCCAGGCCAGGTTCATGGATGCGGGCGAGACCCGGGATGTCCTGACGTATGGTGAATCAGGCATGCCGCCTGTACTGCGGATGAAAAAAGGCGAGCCCTTTGCCGCGCGTCTCGTCAACGCCATCGACGACCCGACGACCATCCATTGGCACGGCATTCGCGTTCCAAACAAGATGGACGGTGTTCCCTTCCTAGTTCAGCCTTACGTCTATACCGGCGATCATTTCGACTACGCCTTCACCCCGCCCGACGCCGGCACGTTCTGGTATCACCCGCATTGCAACACGCTGGAGCAGATGGGCCATGGCCTCACCGGCGTGATCGTGGTCGAGAACCCCAACGATCCAAAATTCGACGCCGAAGCCGTCGTCAACCTGCGCGACTGGCGCCTCGGCGACGACGCGCAGTTCATCCAGCAATTCCGGCCGCGCGATGCCGCAAAAACCGGAACCTATGGCACGGTGCGCACCGCCAACTGGCTCGACCAGCCGCAATTCGACGCGCCGGCCGGCGGGTTGGTGCGGCTGCGGGTCGCCATCACCGATGTCACCCGCATCTACGCCTTTCGCGTCGAGCGTGGGGAGGCCGCGGTCATCGCGCTGGACGGCAATCCGGTGCCGCAGCGTTTTGCGCCCGATGCTTTGCTGCTCGGACCGGGGCAGCGCATGGAGCTCGCCATTCGCATGCCTGACCAGGAGGGCGCGATCGTCAGCCTGGGCGACATCAGAGGCACCAAACCCAAGGTCCTCGCCACCTTGCGCGCCACCGGCAGCTCGCTCAAGCGCGATTTGCGCGACCTCGCACCGCTGGAAGCCAACCCGGTGCCGGAGGTGGATCTCGCCAGCGCGAAACACATCGCGCTCTCGCTCAGCGCCACGGCGGAAAACGTGCCGAGCGACAGCATATGCGGCACGCTAGGCTACTCCTTCTGGGCCATCAACAAGGTACCGTGGCCGGGCGACACGCCGGACCCGACCGCGCCTTTGGCCGAGCTGAAGCTCGGCAAAAGCTATGTCATCGACATGGAGAATTTGACGCCGCAATCGCATCCGATGCATCTGCACGGCATGAGCTTCAAGGTGCTGTCGTCGTCGACACGCCAGGTTCAGCCGGTCATCTCCGACACCTATCTCATGCAGCCCAACGAGAAGGTTCAGCTCGGTTTCGTCGCGGACAATCCCGGCGACTGGCTGCTGCACTGCCACATCATCGAACATCAGAAAACCGGGATGACGAGCTATATCAGGGTGGTTTGACGCCGAGGCGGGTCAATCAGCCTCTACCGGGGTTGGCCTCACCTGTCGGGCCTGTTGCCGGAGAAATTGCCGCCGTCCGCTGGTTTCGTTGGCAAAGCGGGGCCGTTCCCTGCTATTCCCGCCTGCAATCAAGAAGCCGTGGACACGCTTGCATGACCAATGTCGCCCTGACCGGACTGGCCCGCGATCTCGCCAGGCGCGCCGCCGAGGGCCGCCCGGTGCGCATCGGCGTCATCGGCTCCGGCGAAATGGGCACCGACCTGGTCACGCAAGGCATGCTGATGCCCGGCATCTCGGTCGCGGCCATCTCGACACGCCGCCCGCACACCGCCCGTGACGCCATCCGCATCGCCTATGGCGATGAGGCGATGGCGGTCGAGGCGGACAGGGGCTCGAAAGTCACCGCGGCGATCGAGGCGGGCAAAATCGCCATTACCACGAACGAGATGCTGGTCACCAATCCGCTGATCGACGTCGTCATAGACGCCACCGGCAAGCCTGGTGTCGCCGCCGATTTCGACTTGAAGGCGATGGAGCACGGCAAGCATCTGGTGATGATGAATGTCGAGGCCGACGTCACGATCGGCTGCTACCTCAAGCAGCAGGCAGACCGGCTCGGCGTCGTCTATTCGGTCGGCGCCGGCGACGAGCCGTCGAGCTGCATGGAGCTGATCGAGTTCGCCTCCGCGCTCGGCTACACCATCGTCTCGGCCGGCAAGGGCAAGAACAACCCGCTCAACCACGATGCCGTTCCGGATGACTATCGCGAGGAAGCCCTTCGCCGCAACATGAACCCGCGCATGCTGGTCGAGTTCGTCGACGGCTCGAAAACCATGGTCGAGATGTGCGCCATCGCCAACGCCACCGGGCTGGTCCCAGACGTTCCCGGCATGCACGGCCCAAAGGCCGACCGCGATCAGCTGGCCAAGGTGCTCATCCCGAAGGCGGATGGCGGCATCCTGTCGAAGAAGGGCGTTGTCGACTACACCATCGGCAAGGGCGTGGCGCCCGGCGTGTTCGTCATCGTCGAGGCGACGCATCCGCGCATCGTCGAGCGCATGGACGACCTGCACATAGGCCACGGCCCCTACTACAGCTTCTTCCGGCCGTATCATCTGACCTCGCTGGAAGTGCCGCTGACGGCGGCCCGTATCATGCTCTACGGCCGCCCCGACATGGTGCCGCTGCCGAAGCCGGTGGCCGAAGTCTGCGCGGTGGCCAAGCGCGATCTCGCCACGGGCGAGACCTTCGATGCCATCGGCGAGACTTGCTACCGCTCCTGGACCATGACCGTCGAAGAGGCGCGCGTCAATCTGGCAGTGCCGGTCGGCCTGCTCGAAGGCGGCAAGGTGCTGAAACCGGTGAGGAAGGGCGAACTGCTCACCGCCGACAATGCTACGCCCGACCGCACTACCAGGCTGTTCGCTTTGCGGAAGCTGCAGGATGATTTGCTCTACGGGGCTGAGATGGCATGAACAGGCCAGCTCTCTGGCTTTGTCATGACAAGATCACTATATTGTAGTGACAGCGAACGGAGGCTTCCAGAATGAATCTCCAGATCAGAGACCCGCGCGCCCGTGACCTCGCCCGGCAGCTTGCCGAAAAGCGAAAGATTTCCTTGACCGAAGCGGTGATCGAAGCGCTCGAATCCGAGCTTCAGCGCGAACGTGAACGAGTTCCGCTGGCTGAGCGGCTGGCCGCCATATCGAACGATCTGAAGGCCAAGGCGGGAAGCGGTGGCAGGGATTTGACTAAGGATGAGATCGACGAGATGTGGGGACATTCCTGATGTTCATCGAAACCTCGGTGGTGATCGCTGTCCTCGCCGGAGAGGAAGACGCCGCCGATTGGAGCCGCCGGATCGGGCAGGCCTCGATACGGATCACATCTCCGCTGGTCGTGCTC
Source organism: Mesorhizobium sp. LNJC391B00 (assembly GCF_000502535.1). Lineage (NCBI taxonomy): Bacteria > Pseudomonadati > Pseudomonadota > Alphaproteobacteria > Hyphomicrobiales > Phyllobacteriaceae > Mesorhizobium > Mesorhizobium sp. LNJC391B00. Next base: position 585,971 of record NZ_AYWI01000003.1, on the reverse strand, counting down.
GAAGCGGCGATGCGGCTTTCATCGAAGTTGGTGGTGGAGCCGCTCTTCGCCGAAAAGGCGATAGAGGAGTTCCTGCGTGAGGCCGAGATCGAGGTGGTTCCGATCGAAATCGGTGATGCCAAGCTCGCGATCCAGGCTTTTTCGAACTATGGCAAAGGTCGCGGCCACCCGGCTCAGCTCAATCTCGCTGACTGCCTGTCATATGCCTCGGCAAAAAGCCGTGGGATGCCCTTGCTCTACAAAGGGAAAGACTTTTCCCACACCGATCTGGCCTGATCCTACTCCCCAGTTCACGGTTCGGTCAGCAGCTTCGTCAGCCGCTCCCGCCCAGCAGGCCAAATGCTGCCGCGGTCGCGCCATGGGGCTTTTGACCTGCTCGCGCAACACGCCTGGTCATTGCGCTCGTGCTGACGGCGCAGACCCATCGGCTGCCATTGTAATGATCCATTCATACAGTCTGTCTCTTTGATCCGGGTTTTTCAAACGATGCCGAGATGGCAATCTCCGAACGATCAGTTGAACCCCCATTGAGGATTGAAATCTTGCAAACCATTTGGACAAGACGCGAGACGATGAAAACCCTTCTGGCAACGGGCATGGTTGCCATGCTTCAGCCTCTGGCTTTTGCAGCCAGGGCCGCCGCCAAGCTGGAATGGACCTATTTTCAGGCTGACGAGAATGGTTTCCGCCGCACGCCGGTGCTGCTGACCGGGGAAAAAGAAGCCATCCTCCTCGACGGTGGATTTACCCTGTCCGATGGCCGTGCGGTCGCGGATGCGATCAAGGCGACGGGCAAGACCCTGACGACGATCTATGTCAGTTGCAGCGACCCTGACTATTATTTTGGCCTCCGTCCCGTCGCGGATGCTTTCCCCGGCGCCAAGATCATCGCGGCCGGCGCAACGGTTGCGGCCATCAAAGCCAATGTGCAAGCCAAGCTGGATGTCTGGAGCCCACAGCTCAAGGACAATGGACCGAAGGTTCTGGCGGATGTCGTCATTCCCGAGGCTTCCGATATCACCTCACTTGAAATCGAAGGAAACAAGATCGAGATCGTCACCGTCGCCGATCTGAAAGACCGGCGGTATCTCTGGGTGCCCACCCTTGAAGCCGTGTTCGGCGGCGTGCTGATCTCGTCGGGCGTGCATGTCTGGGTTGCCGACGAACCAACCGTAGACGACCATAAAAAATGGATTGCTGCGCTTGATGAAATCACGGCGCGCAAACCCAAAATCGTGGTGCCGTCCCATCAGGTAGCCGGCGCGCCGGACGGTCTTGCGGCCGTGGAATTCACCCGCGCCTACCTCGAAGCCTTCAACGAGGAAGCCGGGAAATCGAAATCCAGCGTGGAACTGATTGCGGCGATGAAGCGGCGCTATCCTGATCTTCTTGACGTCTCGTCGCTGGAACTGGGAGCAAAGGTCGCCAAGGGTGAAATGAAGTGGGGCTGATACGGTTGGCCCGGGGCTAAGGCAGGAGCACACGGGCCACCTACAGCCCTGACGTATCGCGAACGGTTTACTTCCCCAATTCCACCGACCGCAGCCGCGCGGCTTCCACCGCCTCGGTCAGCAGCTTCGTCAGCCGGTCTTCGCCCATCAGCACGGCAAGGGCGGCTGCCGTGGTTCCGTTGGGGCTGGTCACCTGCTGGCGCAGGACGCCGGGCTCCTCGCCGCTTTCGGCAGCGAGTGCAGCAGCGCCATAGACGGTCTGCATGGCAAGCAGCCTGGCGGTCTCGGTCGGCAGCCCGGCCTTCTCGGCTGCAACCGTAAGCGCCTCGATGAAATGGAAGATGTAGGCCGGACCGGACCCCGAAACCGCCGTCACCGCGTCCATCAGGCCTTCGTCGTCGATCGTCGTCACCACACCGCTCGCCGACAGCAGCTCGGCAACGAAACGCCTGATGTCGTCGGTCACCAGCGGGTTGGAATAGACCACCATCATGCCCTTGCCGATCGCGGCCGGCGTGTTGGGCATGCAGCGGATAACAGGCGCGAGATGGCCGAGTATGTGCTCGAAGGTGGCGACCGGCGTGCCCGCGGCGATGCTGACGAAGGTGGTCCTGCCGTCGCCGAAGCGCTTGTAGGCGGCGGTGACGTCGCGGGTCACCTGCGGCTTGACGGCGATGACGACGAGGTCGGGCTCTGCGTCGGCGGGGATCCCGTTCGCGCCCGCGGCGACACTGCAACCGAGGTGCTCGGCGCGCTTGCGCAATTCGGCATTGGGCTCGACCACGAACACGGCTTGCGGGGCAAGCTTGCCGGATTTCAGCCAGCCCGAAAGCATGGCGTAACCCATATTGCCGCAACCGGCGAGAACAAGCCTGATCGTCATTGAGAGCCCTCCGAGACAAGGGTTCTCCTTAGACGCTAGCGGGCAGACGGGAAAGCCCCAAGGGGTGCTGGATCAGGCCAGCCGGTCAAGGTCGCCGGCGTACCGCGATCGGCCGCAGCGACACTTGCCGCAAGCCAAGCACGCCGAGCACGAAGAACAGCCACACCGGGTCGCCGCGATGGAAGAAGAAGCTTTCCAGGAACGCGTTCAGCGCCGTGAACAGCACCACCATCATGAAGAAGTCACCGAGATAGATGTTCTCCTTGCGCGGCGGGATGCGCATGTAGTCGCGCAGCGGCGCGATCACGAAAGTGTAGACGGCAACGCACAGCGCCGGGATGCCCATCAGCACCGCAATGTCGAGATAGCCGTCATGGCCATGCACGATGGTCCGGATGTCCCAGGCCCGGTCGAAAGGCTGGTCCTGGCTCAGCAGCAGCGGCGTGCCCCAGAAGCTTTCATAGCCGTAGCCGGTCCAGGGCTTCTTCGCCAGCATCTCGCCGGAGAACTCCCACAGCGTCGTGCGCCCGGTATAGGTGAGGTCGGGGAAATAGGTGGCCGCCAGCTCTTTCACCGGCGGGATGAAGACGATGCCTAAGGTACCGATGGCCGTCGCAATGATCGCCAGTGCAAACAGGATCGGCGTGCCGAACCGCATGCCGATCATGCCCGGCAGCACGACGATCAGGATCGAGAACGGCACCAGGCCGGCCGTCGTCTTGGATCCGGTGTGCAGCATGAAGATCATCGCCGCGCCGAAGATCGCCACGCCCCAGAATTTCTGGCCGCGCCGGACGAGATAGAGGCCGGCGAAGCTGAAGCAGGCCATGATTGGTCCGGCAATGTTCTTGTGGGCGAACACACCACGCCACAGGCCGGCATGTTCGGGCTCCTGCGAATCGGCCGTATGCAGGGCCTCATGCGGAAAGACGATGAGGCCGATATAGGACAGGCCGATAACGACGATCGCGCAGAATATGATGACTTTCGAAAAACTGTCGGCATCGCGCGGCAGCACCAGGACCGTCGCTATCGTCAGAACGCCAAGCAGCGTGAAGAAGGCCGCGCGCATGGCCGAGGACGGGTCGGTCGCGTTGATGACCGAAAGCATGAAAAAGCCGAGCATCAGAATCCAGGACGGGCTGAGCAGCGAGCGCACCACCTTGGGGTCGGCGAACGTCAGCAGTGAGAAGATCGAAATGGCGCCGAGCGAACTGAAGCCGAGCTGGTTGACGATGTCGCCGCCGTCGCCGGTCAGTTCCGCGCCTGCCGGCTGAAACGGCCGGAACGACACGATGACGACGGCAAATAACAGCGCGGCAATCGCCGTCGCCACGCCGTCGCGGGTGACGATGCCGCCCAGCAGCAGCTCGTCAGTTCTTCTCAGGCTGCCTGTATTGCTCATTGGCGTATCCGAATTCGGCAAGCACGCGGCCGAGCGAGACATAGACGGGGTAAAGCGCCGTCGACAGCGATCCTGTCCGCGCCAATTTGATTGCGCCGCGCACGGGCGAGGCTATCAGCAGCGCCAGGCTTTTTGCAAACACCTTGGCGCCGGCGAATGGCGTGCCGGCGCGCTTCTTCTTTTCGACCAGCGTCGAGATTACACCGTTGCGTAAGGATCGGGCGCGGATCCAGTCAGCCTCGACGCGCCGGGCCGGAACGCCTTCGCGCACCTTTGCCTCGGCGCACCAGCCAAGCACGAAACCTTTCTGCGCCGAGCGGCTGAGGAAGTCGGAATCGCCGCCGCCCATGAAGTTGAACCGCAGGTCGAGGAAGGGTGGCCCCATGATGGTGAGCACATTGCGCCCGACCAGAAGGTTGCCCGAGGAATAGAGTGCGGCCACGCGCCCGGTCTGGCGATAGGGCGGCGCAAACACCGGGTGCTCGGCCCATTTGGCGTGAGCAGGATCGGTAAACACCGGCACTTGCGGGCCACCGACAATGTCGGCGCCAAGCGTCTCCGCCGTCCTGCACATGCGCTCCAGCCAGTCCGCGTCGGCGATCTCGTCATCGTCGATGACCAGCAGGTGGCGGAAATCCGGAAAATGCAGGATCGCCGTCTGCCAGCCAGCATTGTAGGCACTGCAATTGCCCCGCTCATGCGCGATGATGACCATGCCCTTCATATCGTCGCGTTCGAACAGCGGCACGGCCGCCTGGGCGCCCTCACGCGCCTCGGCCTCGTTTTCGATGACGATGACGGCGAAGCGCCGGCTGGTTTGCTGTGCCTTGAGCGACGCCAGCGTTTCGAGCAGCAGTTGCGGCCGCTTGAAGGTCGGCAGCGTGACGACGGCTTCCATCGTCTCTGCGGCGAGCCCCGGAGAGCGTCCCGCAATCGATACCGAACCGTCCGATGGCAAAGGGATCATCCGCTCCAGCCGCATGTTTTGAATCTGGCTTTCGATAACACCGCGACGATAACGTTTCGTTAATCACCTTTCGCAGCGGCGCCTGCCGGTCCGCGCCTTTCAGCCGTTGCGTTGCGTGATTTAATCAAGGGTTCACCCAGCTTTGCTAGTGGCCGACGCTTGGATAGGTGAGATGCATCTGCTGTTCGCCACATCGATCGTGCCCGACGGCGCTCTCGCTTCGGGCTATGAGATCGCCAATGCTGCGATCATCGCCGCCTTGCGGCGCGCCGGCGTGCGCGTCACCGTCATCGGCTTCATCTGGCCGGGCAAGGCGCCCAGCGACCCCGAAAACACCATCGTGCTCGGCGCCGTCGACGTGCGCACGGAAAGCGCCTCGGCGCGGCAGAAGCTCGCCTGGCTTGGCAAGGCGGTGCTGTCAGGGCTCACCTTCGCTTCCGTGAAGCTGCGCGCGGTTTCCGACAGCGAAGTCCGTGCCGCGATCGAGCGCGCCGGTCCCTTCGACGGTTATGTCCTGAATTCCGTGCAGTTCGCCGGCGCCTTCGAAAAACTATTCGCCGACCGTCCCTCGATTTTCGTCGCCCACAATGTCGAACATGGTTCGGCCAAAGAGAATGCGGCAGCAGCAAACAGTCGCTTCCAGCGCCTGCTGTTTGCCCGCGAGGCCAGGCTGCTCAAGACCATGGAGGAGCGGCTCTGCCGCCGGGCTCGCTTCGTCTTCACGCTGGCCGAGGAAGACCGCGCCGCACTCGGCGTTGCCAGCGACGACCGCTCGGCGGTGCTGCCGCTGGTGACCACTGCCACGGCGCCAAAGCCGGTCAAGCCGCGCCGCATCGATTGCGACGCGGCGCTGATCGGCACTTGGACCTGGCAGCCGAACCGCATCGGCCTCGACTGGTTCCTGGAAAAAGTCGTGCCGCATCTTCGCCGGAGCTTTCGCATCAGGGTCGCCGGCAACATGCCGTCGGATATCACCTCTGCCCATCCCGGTGTCGAATTTGTCGGCCGCGTGTCCGACGCCCAGAATTTCGTGCGCGGCGCCGCCGTCATTCCACTGATCAGCACCGCGGGCAGCGGCGTTCAGCTCAAGACCATCGAAACCTTCGAGCTCGGCCTGCCGTCGGTCGCCACCAGCCGTTCGCTGCGCGGCATCGATCATCGCCCGGCAAATTGTTTCATCACCGACGATCCGGCCGCCTTCGCCGGCGCGCTGGAGGCAGCTGCGGCCGATGTCAGGGATGTCGATGGCAGCGCCTTCCATCGCAGGCAGATTAAGGCACTGGATGCCGCCATCAGGCTCGGACTGGAAAAGCTTGGGCCGGTGGGGGAGGAGGTGTTTGCATGAACATGCACACCGCCCGCGCCGCCTTCGGGCTCGATACGCTGAAGACGATCCTTGGCATTTCGGTCCTTGCCATCGGCTGGGATGACGCGATCGCGCTGCTCGCTCGTCTGATTGCCGAGCGGCGCTTCACCAAGGTCAGTTTTCTCAACGCTCACAACGCCAACATCGCCTCTACCGATCCGGTCTTTGCCGAGGCGCTCGACGATTTCCTCATCCTGCCTGACGGCGTTGGCGTCGATCTGGCGGCAAAGCTGCTCTACGGCGCGCCGTTCCCGGACAATCTCAACGGCACTGATCTCATTCCGGCCTTTCTGCAGGCATCGGCGAGGCCGCTGACCGTCGGGTTGCTTGGCGCCACCCGCGCCAACGCCGAGGCGGCGTCGGTCAGGCTAGCCGCTCTGGCGGTGCAGCACGAATTCGTCGTCATCCATGACGGCTATTTCTCCCCCGCCGAAGAGCAGGCGATCGTCGATCGCATCGAGGCATTGCGGCCCGACGTGCTGCTTGTGGCCATGGGCGTGCCGCGCCAGGAATTGTGGATCGCCCGTCATATCGATGCCCGCCACTGCACGCTGCCGATCGCCGTCGGCGCGCTGCTCGATTTTCTCTCCGGCACGGTGCCGCGGGCGCCTCTGTGGATGCGCCAGCTGAGGCTCGAATGGTTGTTCCGTCTGTGCATCGAGCCCGGCCGGCTGTGGCGCCGCTACGTCGTCGGCAATCCGGTGTTCCTGCTGCGTGTCGTGAGGCAGAAATTCTCGCGTCGGCCCGAGCCCGCCGGAGAGTTGCGGTGAACAGCCGCGTCGTGCCGAGCCCTGCAGCCGAGACCGGTGCCCTGCCGCAAACGCCGACGGCGGCGGTGGTGACCGCCAGCTATGCGCCGGATTTCGAACGCTGCCGCCTGTTGTGCGAGACCCTCGACCGCCATGTCTCCGGCTTGGCGCATCATTACATTCTGGTCGAGCACCGCGACGTGGCGCTGTTTCGCCAGTTGGAAAACGACCGCCGCAGCGTTGTCGACGAGCGCGACCTGCTGCCGCGCTGGCTGCGTGTGTTCGACGATCCGATGAGCCTCTTTCGCCGTCGCATCTGGCTCAGTCTCAAGACCCAGCCGCTGCGCGGCTGGCATGTGCAGCAGCTGCGCCGCATCGCCATCGCTGCGCATGCTGGAGAAGACGTGCTGGTCTTCTGCGATTCCGACGTCGCCTTCCTCAAGCCATTCGATCTGAGCGCCTTCTGGCGCGACGGCAAGGTGCGGCTGTTCCGGCGCGACGGCGTGCTGTCGAGCGACGGTCACGACGAGCATCGCATCTGGTCGCGCAATGCGGCCTCGGCGATTGGTATCGATGCATCCGAGGTTTCGAACCACGACTATATTTCGACGCTGATCGCCTGGCGCCGTCAGACCGTGACGGCGATGTGCGCCGAGATCGAGAAGGTGCACGCGCGCGGCTGGGTCGAGGTCATCGCTTCAGTGCGCCGGTTCTCCGAATGCATGATCTATGGCCGCTATGTCGACGATGTGCTGGGGGGCGCCGGCCATTTCCACGGCTCGGAGGAATTCTGCCGCGTGCACTGGACCGGGGAGGCGCTGTCGGATGACGAATTCCGCAGCTTCGTCGCCGCTATGGCACCGGGGCAGGTGGCGATCGGCATGCAATCCTTCATCGGCACCGATATCGGCCGCATCCGCCGCCTGATCGGATTGGCTTAGATTGCCTTGGCGGGCTTGCGCAGCGCCGAATAGGTTAGCAGCGCCGAGGCGAGATAGAGCAGCAGGAAGACGACATTGAGCGATACGACAAGCCTGGGCGTGTCGGCAATCGTGGTCAGCACATAGGTCAACAGCACCGCCTTCAGCCCCGCCAGCAGGCCGAGGTTGAGCGCCCTGAGCGCGGTCTGGCCGCGCGCGAACAGCAGCTCGGCCTGGTATTCGACCAGGTTGCGCAGTCCCGGCACGCCGATTGCCAACGCCACCAAGGGCGCCGCCTCGGCGACATTCCGGCCAAGTGCATTGGGGAAGAAATGCAGCACGATGCCGAGTGCGGCCAGTGCCAATGTCGACACCAGGAACACGCCGGCTTCGATACCGCTCTTGACCCGCAGTCGCGACAACAGCTCCGGCGCCCGCATCATCCTCTGCACCAGCATCATCGAGAAGGTGCGGATCGGGATTGCCGTCAGGTCGACCAGCCGCATGATGATGGCATAGATGCCGGCCAGATGCGGCCCGCCGATCGCCAGCACGAGCAGCTTGTCGAATTCCGACTGCAGGTAGAACAGCACTTCGGCTCCTGCAACATAGATCGAATCGGCAAGCCGCCTGAGATAGAGCTCGGTGCGCAGCCTCAGCCGCTGGCGTGGATAATAGAAGCCGAAGGCCAGCAGCAGCGAGGCGGCGTTGGCGCCGATGTAGAACAACGACCAGATCCAGACGCTGTGCTGGCCCGATAGCATGAACAGCACGGCGCCCAGCGCGCGGAACGCCGTGGCCACGATCGACAGCACGGCGGCGCGGCCGAATTTGCCGAGCCCGTTGTTGACGATCAGCACCACCTCGACCGGCCGCCACAAAAGCGCCTCTGCAAAGACGATTGCGGCAAAGACGGCCAGCGGAACGGTGCTGGCGAAGAAGATCAGGTAGACGCCCCAGGAGGCCGCCGCCAGCAGTGGTAAGGACACGGCGCCAAGCAAAAGGAAGCCGGCGGTGAAGGTGCCGATCAGATTGGGGCGGATGGTGGCTGTGCGGTAAAGCGCCGAGATGAAGCCGAAAGCGAGGATGCGCGACAGCATGACGCCGGCCGCCGAGGCGGTGGCGAACATGCCGAACTCGGCAATCGACAGCGTGTTGGCAAGTGCGATGAAATAGGCAAGCGAGAACACCAGCCGCCCGCCGGCGCCGCTGATGGCTGAAAGATAGTCGCGAACCAGCCCCCGTCTTTCGGCGAGGAAGGTGCCGATGCGGGCGAGTGTCCGCCTTTGCGGTATGTCGCTGGCCTGCGTCATATCGAGGAAAGCCGTAAGCCGCAAAGCTTAACGTGCGGTTCTGACGCCATTTTACAGATCCCGGCAATGCGTGGCGAAGCGAGAAACTTTCACTTGCAGACTTCGGAAATTAACCTTTTGTTTCCCACGCCTGTTTAGCGTGACTTAACGATTGGCCGACCGCCGCTCCTGCGCCGTCGAAGGTAAAGTTTCGAGACAATGGTCGACAGGGAAAACCGTGAAGACTGGAGGCGCGAGCGCTCCCTCCTGGCGCTCGGCAAAGCCGTGCGCGGCGATGAGGCGGCGGATGCGTCGGCGGTCTCGATCGGTGACCGGGTGGATCCGTCATGGCGCGAGGACGCCGCCACGCGTCACCGCATAGCCCGCTCGCAACGCGAGGCGCGGTCGAATCCGGCGCCAACGTCACCGCCCGAGCCGCCGCAGTTCCAGGCCGACGGCGAACCCGTTTCGGCCGCCAGCGCGCGTGAGGAGCCTGTTTCCGGCCGGCGTCAGCAGCACGCCGCCTATGAGCTCCGCTCTTTCCACGAGCAGCGACCGGACCGCGACGACGATGACGGGCAGGAATGGAAGCCGCTGATCGATCCGCTCCAGGTCGTCCGCGGCATTAGTCGTTCCAAGTTGCTGATCGTCTCGACTACGATATTGGGCACGGTGCTCGGCGTCGCCGTCGCCGTTTCGACACCGAAGAAATACGAAGCCACCACACAGATGGTCATCGAGCCAGGCGACCTGAAGCTTTCCGACAACGATCTCACCCAACCGGTCGGGCAGCCCGATGCGGCGCTGGCTGTTGTCGAAACCCGCATCAAGATGGTGACATCCGGCAAGGTCCTCGACAAGGTCGTGGCCGATCTCAATCTCGTCGACGATCCGGAATTCAACGGACAGGGCTCTGGCGGCCTTGGCGTCCTGTCGCTCATTCGCTCGATACTGTCGCGCCAGGATGGCCCTGGCGGCGGCGGTGAAGTGCGCCGCCAGGCGCTGGCGGTCGGCAATCTGGCCAAGAGCCTGTCGGTTGAGCGCAGCGGCAAGAGCTTTGTCGTTTCCATCAGCGCCACCACTCAAAGCGCCGACAAATCGGCGAAGATAGCCAATACGACCAGGGACGTTTTCCAGCAGGAGGCGGCCCAATACCAGTTCGGGATGGCCGGGCGCGCGACGGACCAGCTGACGGCCAAGCTCGATGACCTGCGCAAGAATGTCGAGACAGCGGAGCGCAAGGTCGAGGATTTCAGGGCCACGCATGATCTCGTCGACGCGCAGGGCCATCTGATCAGCGACGACCAGATGCTGAAGCTCAACGAGCAGCTCTCAGTCACCCGGGCCCGTACGCTGGAACTCAATGCCCGGGCCGCGTCGGCGCGTTCGCTGGACGTCAATTCGGTCATCAACGGCACCTTGCCGGAAGAAATCAATTCCAACACGATGAGCGAACTGCGCGCGCAATATGCAGTTTTGAAGCAGGAGGCCGACCGCGCCGCCGTGCGTCTGGGACCGCGTCATCCCGAATACCAGGCGCTCAACGCCCAGCTCGACGGCTCGCGCGAGCGCATCGCAGGCGAACTGCGCCGCATCGCCTCGTCGCTGCAGGTCGATTTGAAGCGCTCGGTTCAGCTTGAGCAGGATCTCGCTTCCCGCCTGGCTCAGGCAAAGGTCCAGAGCGGCGACGTCAACAGCGATCTGGTCAGCCTGCGCGAACTGGAGCGTGACGCCACGGCCAAACGCTCCGTCTACGAACAGTACCTTCTGCGCGCCAAGGAGACCGGCGAACAGCAAAACATCAACACCACCAACATCAATCTGATGACCCCCGCGCAACCGCCGCTCGAACCCAACGGACCGTCGCGGGCTGTAATAGCGATGGCCGGCCTGCTGCTCGGGCTTGCTTCGGGCATCGGTGTCGGCGCCATGCGCGGCGCCTTTGCCAGCCTGCGCGGCGCTGCCAATTCGCGTTCGCGCGGCAGAATGGACGAGCGCCCCCCTCCGGTCGAGGACAAGGTCTATCGCGCGCCGCTGCCTGTGGCGCCGCCACCGGCAGCACCTCCGGTGTTGCCGACCGCGGCCGCTCCCGCCCGGAGCCCAGGTCTGTTCGACGGACTGTTCTCGGCGATGCGCAAAGCCGCGCCGGGTAGCGGGACGTCAGGCGAACCCGTCGAGACCTACCGCGCCCAACCAGCCGCCGAATATACAAGGCCGGTGCAGGAGCCTGTGGGCTATCGCCAGCCGGACTTCCGGAACGAGGTTCCGCACGCCAATTCCCCTGCGCAGCAGCCTGGCTACGCGCAGCCTCGTCAGCCGGCTGACTATGCCTATTCGCAGGCTCAGCCGATGCCCGCGGCGTCCGGGCCGTGGTCTTCTCCGCAGCCCGCTGGGGCGGCGCCGGAAGACCAGCAGGCGCAAATCGACGATATCCGCGCCAGCCTGCGCGAATTTCGCGAAGCGGTGCGCGAACTCACCGAAAGCCGTTCGCACCGCCGCTATTTCTGAGCAATTCCAGGAAAAGTGTGAAACGGTTTTCCCGGGAAAAGCGCGTAGCGCGCTTTCCCTTGGGAATTGCGTCAAAACAAGAAATAGAGCGGTTCAGCCTTTCCGTGAAAGGATGAGTCGCTCTGAGCCCGTCAGCACAGAATAAAAGCTGCCGGTTTCGAGTTTACGGCATGTGACGGCGCTTTGACGGGATTGCTTAGGCCAAATTTCGTGACAATGCCGCGCAGCATGGCGCCCAAAAAACGCTGCCGTCGGGCTTTACCCGAATGGGCGGAACGTTTGGAACAACGACATGCACGAAGCAACGTTCAAGGCGCGCGCCGCGCCTTGGCTGGAATGATGTCGAGGATGGTTCATGGCCGAAGTGATTGACGGAAAGATCGTCGCCGCAGACGTGGTTCAGAAGGTCAAGGCCTTGACCGAGGACCTGGTCGCCAAGGGAAAGGCCCAGCCCGGCTTGGCGGTGGTCATCGTCGGCGAGGATCCGGCAAGCCAGGTCTATGTCGCGTCGAAGTCGCGCACCGCCAAGGAATGCGGCTTTCATTCGCTGCAGCACACACTGCCGGCCGACACGTCCGAAGCGGCACTGCTGAAGATCATCGGCGAACTCAACGCCGATCCGGCCATCAACGGCATTCTGGTGCAGCTGCCGCTTCCCGCCCATATCGATGCCGGCAAGATCATCCAGGCCATCGCGCCACAAAAGGATGTCGACGGCTTTCATTTCATCAATGTCGGCAAGCTCGGCACCGGCGAACTCGAAACAGCCTTCGTGCCCTGCACGCCGGCTGGCTCCATGCTTTTGATCGAACGCGTGCGCGGCAAGGATCTTTCCGGCCTCAACGCGGTCGTCGTCGGCCGCTCCAACATCGTCGGCAAGCCGATGGCAAATCTGTTGCTTGCCGCCAACTGCACCGTCACCATTGCCCACAGCCGCACCAAGGATCTGCCGGCGCTGGCCCGCACAGCCGACATTCTGGTTGCCGCCGTCGGCCGGCCCGAAATGATCAAGGGCGACTGGGTCAAACCCGGCGCCACCGTGATCGATGTCGGGATTAACCGCATTGCCGCACCCGAGAAAGGCGAAGGCAAAACCCGCCTCGTCGGCGATGTAGCCTATGCCGAAGCGGCCAAGGCCGCCGGCGCCATCACCCCCGTGCCCGGCGGTGTCGGACCGATGACCATTGCCATGCTGATGGCCAATACGTTAGCCTCAGCCTACCTTGCGGCCGGCTTGAAGCGGCCTTCCTTCTGACCCAGAAAGCAGCTTCTTTGCCGAACCTTACTATTCCCTCTGAACGGCCGGTCGTGGATGATCCCGTTCAAGGGGGCCGGCAATTCGCGTTCCTGCTGGTCGACAAGTTTTCGATGTTTTCGTTGGCAGCGGCGATCGATACCTTCCGCTCGGCCAACCGCCTGCTCGGCCGCGATTTCTATGGCTGGACGACGGTCTCGGCCGACGGCGATCCCGTCATGGCCTCCAACGGCCTGCCGCTCAAGATCGACTATGCCGTCGCCGATTTGCCGCCGGTCGATATCCTGTTCGTGTCGGTGGGCCTGTCGGTCGAGTTCCCCGGCAAGAGCAAGGTGCTGGCGGCGCTGCGCAGCTGGGGCCGGCGCGGCAATGCGCTCGGCGCGCTGTCGGTGGGCTCTTACCTCCTGGCCGAAGCCGGTCAGCTCGAAGGTTATCGCTGCACCATCCATTGGGAAAACCGCGCCGGCTTCGTCGAGCGCTTTCCCGACATCAATTGCACCGGCAACGTCTTCGAGATCGACCGCAAGCGCTTCACATGCGCCGGCGGCACCACCTCGATCGACCTGATGCTGGAGATCGTGCGTGGCGACTTCGGCTCGAACCTCGCCAACGGCGTTGCCAACCAGTTCCAGCATGAGCGCATCCGCTCCGCCGGCGACCGCCAGCGCGTCGGGCCGGAGCGCGACCTGACCGGCAAGTCGGAGAAGCTAAGGCGCATCGTCGAACTGATGGCCGACCATCTCGACGAGCCGCTATCAGCCGTGCAGCTTGCCAAATCGGCGGGCCTGTCGGTGCGCCAGGTCGAGCGCTTGTTCCTGCGCCATTTGAGCGTCACGCCCGGTCGTTACTACATGCGGCTCAGGCTTGAGCGGGCGCGCGAACTGCTGCGCCAGACCAACATGCCGATCCTCGACGTGGCCATTGCCACCGGCTTTACCTCGCACTCCTATTTCGCGCAGAGCTATCGGCTGCAGTTCGGCCGTCCGCCTTCCGAAGAGCGGCGCACCACGTACTGACGCGGTGCTGAGCCGGCCTCGGAACAGGCCTCGGCCGGCGCCGATCCTGTTACACGGCAACCGTTCGTAACCCGCTCCGGGGCTTGTGCCCGGACGCGCCGTCAAATAGCTTCCGGCGCGGATCAGAGGGCGGTCTCAAGGAGATTTCCATGGCGGGACTTTTGCGGAGCGTCGCTGCGGCGCTGCTCCTTTTGTCGATGACTTCGCTCGGCTTTGCCGCCAACAAGGTCATCATCATTCTTGACGCTTCGGGCTCGATGTGGGCCCAGATCGACGGCAAGCCGAAGCTCGAGATCGCGCGCGAATCGCTGAGGACCGTGCTGCAGTCGGTCCCGGGCGACGACGAGATCGGCTTCATGGCCTATGGCCACCGCGAAAAGGGCAGCTGCGACGACATCGAACTGATCGTGCCGCCGCAAGCCGGCTCGGCTAGCGCCATTTCGGCCGCTGCCGACAGCCTGAAATTCCTCGGCAAGACGCCGCTGACCGCAGCCGTCAAGCAGGCGGCCGAAGCTCTGAAATACACCGAGGACAAGGCGACCGTGGTCCTCATCACCGATGGGCTTGAAACCTGCGAAGGTGACCCGTGCGCGCTGGGCAAGGAACTGGAGGCCTCAGGCGTCGATTTCACAGTCGACGTCGTCGGCTTCGGCCTGACCGCTGACGAGGGCAAGCAGATCGCCTGCCTTGCCGACAACACCGGCGGCAAATATATCCAGGCCTCGGACGAGAAGGCGCTGCAGGAAGCACTGGTCGAAACCGTCGCCGCGCCGGCTCCGGCACCTGAACCCGCACCGGCGCCAGCCCCAGCTCCAGCCCCTGAACCGGCAAAGCCCGAATTCAATTTCATCCCGAGCGTGGTCATGGCCGAAGGCGGCGATCCGATCACCGACGGCAATGCCTGGGAGGTCTACAAGGCCAAGGCCGATGGCACGCACGGCGAGGCCGTCACCACCCAGTACAACAACTACGAGGCCAATCTCGAGCCGGGCGACTATGTCGTCGTCGCGCGCGCCGACGAAGCTCGGGCGGAACAGAAGGTCAAGATCGAGGCGGGCCAGGTCTACAAGCCGCTCTTCACCTTGAACGCCGGCACCATGCTCATCCATCCGAAGCCAAGCCAGGGCGCCGAGATCAGTGACGAAGCCGATGTCGACTTCGCCTTCCCGGGCGGCAGCACCACCCACTATGGCGACACCAGGATCATCGTGCCGGCTGGTGAGCAGAAGGTGACGGTTGCGATCGGCAGCGGCTCGGTGACCGAGAACATCCAGCTCGCCGCCGGGCAGACTGTGGAAAAAGACATAGTCGTCGGCGTCGGCCATGCCGCCGTCAACGCCTACTACACTGCAGGTGGCGACAAGGCCGACTCCTCGGGCATCAGCGTCCAGATCGTCAAGGCCAAGAAAAAGATCGACGGCTCGCGTGACGATGTCGCCCACTCCTATGGGCCCGACAGCAAATTCTGGCTGCCGCCGGACGATTATGTCGCGGTCACCTCGCTTGAGCTCGCAACCGTCGAGCAGCCTTTCAGCGTCAAGGTTGGCGACGTCAAGGACGTCAAGGTGACGCTCGATGCCGGCGTGCTGGTGATGTCGGCGCCGGGCGCCTATTCGATCGAGGTGCTGTCGTCGAAGAAGGATATCCAGGGCAACCGCAAGGCGCTCGGCCTGAACTATGGCGACACCTGGCAGCAGACTATCCCGGCCGGCGACTATGTCGTCCTCCGCCACATGCCCGATCAAGGCCATGACAAGGAAATGCCGGTGACGGTCAAGGCCGGCGAACGGAGCGAGATTACGGTTCAGCCGTAATCGCCATCCATCCCTCACCAAAGGGCGGCCTCAAACCGAGCTCGAGCCGCCCTTTTTACAAAATAGGCAATGATGCCTCAGGCCGTGCCGAAAGCACTGGCGCCGTGGTCGGCGCGGCCGACCAGCTGGCGGAAACCGGCGAACAGCTCGCGGCCGAAACCGAACTCGTTGCCGATGAGATCAATGTCGGCCGTGCGGCGCAGCGCGAGCTCGGGCCCCGGCACCAGCACTTCCAGCGTGCCGGCATCGGCGTCGAGCCGGATGATGTCGCCGTCATGGATCCTGGCGATCGGCCCTTCCTCGACCGCTTCCGGCGTTACATGGATCGCCGCCGGCACCTTGCCGGAAGCGCCAGACATGCGCCCGTCCGTGACCAGCGCGACGCGCTGGCCACGATCCTGCAGGATGCCGAGCACGGTGGTCAGCTTGTGCAGTTCCGGCATGCCGTTTGCCTTTGGGCCCTGGAAGCGGATGACGGCGATGAAGTCGCCGGTCAGCGTGCCGGCCTTGAAGGCTTCGTTCAGTCCCTGCTGGCTGTCGAACACCTTGGCCGGCGCCTCGATGACGCGGCGTTCCGGCTTCACGGCGGACGTCTTGATGACGGCGTGGCCGAGATTGCCGGCGAGCACTTTCAGGCCGCCGGTCGGCTGGAAGGCCTTCTTGAACGGCGCCAGCACCTTCTCGTCACCGCTCTGCAGCGGCGAGGCTTCACGCACGACGCCGCCATCTTCGCCGAGCCGGGCCTCGACCGCATAGGGCCTCAGGCCTTCGCCCCATACCGTCTGCACATCCTCATGCAGGATGCCTTCGTCGAGCAATTCGCGGATCAGGAAGCCGAGCCCGCCGGCGGCATGGAAATGGTTCACGTCGGCAAGCCCGTTCGGATAGACGCGCGCGAGAAGCGGCACCGCTTCCGACAGGTCGGAAATGTCCTGCCAGGTAAGCGTGATGCCGGCCGCCGCGGCCATGGCGATGAGATGGATGGTGTGGTTGGTAGAGCCGCCGGTGGCGTGCAGGCCGACGACGCCATTGACGAAAGAGCGCTCGTCGATCATGCGGCCGACCGGCGTGTAGGCGTTGCCGAGCGCGGTGATCGCCAGGGCTCGCCTGGTCGCCTCGCGCGTCAGCGCGTCGCGCAGCGGCGTGCCTGGATTGACGAAGGACGCGCCGGGCGTATGCAGGCCCATGATCTCCATCAGCATCTGGTTGGAATTGGCGGTGCCATAGAACGTGCAGGTGCCCGGCCCGTGATAGGATTTGGACTCCGCTTCGAGCAGTTCTGCGCGTCCGGCCTTGCCCTCGGCATAGAGCTGGCGAACCTTGGCCTTCTCGTCGTTGGGCAGGCCCGTCGTCATCGGCCCGGCCGGCACGAACACCGCCGGCAGATGGCCGAAGGTGAGAGCCGCGATCACCAGCCCCGGCACGATCTTGTCGCAGACGCCGAGATAGACGGCGGCGTCGAACATGTTGTGCGACAGGCCGATCGCCGCCGACATGGCGATGACGTCGCGCGAAAACAGCGACAGCTCCATGCCGGGCTGTCCCTGGGTCACGCCGTCGCACATGGCGGGCACGCCGCCGGCCACTTGCGCGATGCCGCCAACTTCCTTCGCGGCTTCCTTGATCAGCGCCGGGAAGGTTTCGAAGGGCTGATGCGCCGACAGCATGTCATTGTAGGAGGTGATGACGCCGAGGTTCGGCACCTTGTCGGCGCCGAGCGCCAGCTTTTCAGACGGGCTGCAGACGGCAAAGCCATGCGCGAGGTTGCCGCAAGACAGGACGCCGCGGTTGGCGGTGCGGCTGGAGGCCTCGGCGATGCGGCCGAGATAGCGCTCGCGGCCGGCTTTCGAGCGTTGGCGGATGCGTTCCGTGATGGCTTCGATGTCGCGTCTGGCTGTCATGGTCGGTCCTTTCGAGCCCCGGAAGAACGTCCTCCACCGTCTGCCGGGACTACTTTGCGTGAAATCAGGGTGCCCAGAACACCTCTACCGGGGTGGGTGCCGCTTCGAGCACTTTGCGGATGGGCTTTTTCGCGCCCGGTCCCATCGCATCGTCGAAGGCGGTGCGCTTGTCCTCGCCTTCTATATGCAGCGCGATGAAGCCGGCGTCGACGATCCGCGCCAGCGGCAGCGTCAACCGGGGTTCGCCGGCGCTTGCCGCGTGAACCGGCAGCACGATCCTTGATGAGGCTGGGTCGAGCAAATCGCCGAGATTCTCGGCGTCGGGAAACAACGAGGCGGTGTGGCCGTCGCCGCCCATGCCGAGCACGACGACATCGAGGGGCCAGGGCAGAGCCTTCAGCGCCGCATCGTCGGCCGCCGCGGCGGTCTCGATGCTTGCCGCCTCATGGTAGAGCGGCACGAAGTGCGCGGCAGCCGCCTTGTTCTGCAGCAGGTTGGCCGCCACCAGCCCCGCATTCGAGCGCGGCGAGGAGGCCGGCACGAACCGTTCGTCGACCAGCGTCACCGTCACCTTGTTCCAGGCGATCGGAATGGCCGAAAGTGCTGCAAAGAACTTTGCCGGCGTGGTGCCGCCGGAAACGGCAAGCAGGGCCGTGCCGCGCTCGTCGATGGCCTTGGTCAGGCGCGCCGCGACATTGCCGGCAAGGGCTGCCGCCAGATCCTGGCGCCCGGCAAAGCCGTTCCAGTTATAGACGGGCTCGCTCAATTGCTTTCGTGCCATGTCCGCCCGTCGCGTTCGATCAGCGCAATCGAGGCCGAGGGACCCCATGTGCCGGCCGTATAGCCTTGCGCCTCCTGCCTGGCGCTTTCCCAGGCGTTCTGGATCGGGTCGATCCACTTCCATGCCGCCTCGACTTCGTCGCGGCGCATGAACAGCGTCTGGTTGCCGCGGATAACATCCATGATCAGCCGTTCATAGGCGTCCGGCGCGCGACCGTCGAAAGATGTTGCAAAGCTCATGTCGAGCGGGATCTGGCGCAGCCGCATGCCGCCCGGGCCTGGATCCTTGATCATGATGAACTGCTTGACGCCTTCGTCGGGCTGCAGCCGGATCACCAGTTGGTTGGCTGAGATCGGCCCGGCGCTGTCGCCGAAGATCGAATGCGGGATCGGCTTGAACTCGATGACGATTTCCGAAACGCGGGTCGCCAGCCTTTTGCCGGTCCGGAGATAGAACGGCACGCCGGCCCAGCGCCAATTGCCGATCTCGGCCTTGATGGCGACGAAGGTCTCGGTGGAGCTGTCTTTGCCGAGTTCCTCGACATAGCCTTTCACCGCGCCGCCTGCAGAGGCGCCGGCGCGGTACTGCCCGCGCACGGTGTGCTTGGGTGCCTCATTGCCGTTGATGCGCTTCAGCGCCCGCAGCACCTTCAGCTTCTCGTCGCGCACGGCATCGGCATCCATCGACGATGGCGCCTCCATGGCAACCAGGCAGAGCAGCTGCAGCATGTGGTTCTGCACCATGTCGCGCAGCGCGCCGGCCTTGTCGTAGTAGGTGACGCGGTCTTCAAGACCGACGGTCTCGGCCACCGTGATCTGCACATGGTCGATATGGGCAGAATTCCAAAGCGGCTCATAGAGCGCGTTGGCAAAGCGCAGCGCCATCAGGTTCTGCACCGTCTCCTTTCCGAGATAGTGGTCGATGCGGAAGATCTGGCTTTCGTGGAAGTCGTCTCCAACCACGTCGTTGAGCTTGCGCGCCGAATCGAGGTCGCGGCCGATCGGCTTCTCCAGCACGATGCGTGAATTCGGCGTGATGAGATTGTGGGCTTTCAGCTGGTGCGAGATGTCGCCGAACAGCGCCGGCGCAACCGCCAGATAGAAAGCGCGAATGCGGTCGCTTTCGCCGATCGCCTTTTTCAGCTTGTCGAAGCCGGCACCCGTCGTCGCGTCGGCCGATACGTAGGACAGCCGGGCAAGAAATGTCTTGAGTTCCTCGGCGTCGATGTCGGCCGGCTTCACATGCTGGGAAATCGCCTGCTTGGCGAAAGCCTGGAATTCCTCGTCGCTCATCTTGGAGCGCGAGGTGCCGATGATGCGGGTCGGCTCGGAAAACTGGTGGTCGCGCTGGCGGTGGTAGAGCGAGGGCAGCAGCTTGCGTTCCGACAGGTCGCCGGTGCCACCGAAAATGATGAAGTCGAAAGGCTCGACGGGAATGATCTGGCTGGTCATGGTCTGTCCGCTTTGACGCCGCTCGCTGTGACGTGGCAGGATATAATCTAATCGATTTAAACTATCCAGTGCCATGGTGTCACATCAAGGCCAAATCACTGCATATTGATTCGCTCCAAATGTGCCTTGACACTGGCTGCCACCCGGAGGCTTTTCGTCAAGCGATGGTCCCGGGGCTTTCGCGCCTGCAACATAAAGCGGGAATGTGACGAAAGCTAATGCGTGTCGCCCAGAAGTGCGAAGCGGTTCTGGGAGACAGACACGCATCAAACAAAAAAGAAAAATGCGCTTGCGAGGTGGGTCTTCAATGAGCGGAAAAAGCATGCGTCTGGAAAACAAGGTTGCCGTCATCACGGGTGCTGCGTCAGGTTTCGGCGAAGGCATGGCCAGGCGCTTTGCCGAAGAGGGCGCCAAGGTCGTCGTCGCCGACCTCAACGCCAAGGGCGCGGAGCGCGTTGCAGCAGAGATCGGCCAGGCCGCGATCTGGACCCAGACCGACGTTTCGCAGCGTTCCGAATTCGACGAGATGGTCTATGCCGCAAAAAGCGCCTTCGGCCGCATCGATATCATGGTCAACAATGCCGGCTACACCCATCGCAATGGCGACATGCTCGACGTCGACGAGGCGACCTTCGACCTGATCACTTCAGTCAACATGAAGGCGATCTACCACGCCGCACTTGCCGTGGTGCCGATCATGGAGCGGCAGGGCGGCGGCGTCATCCTGACCACGGCTTCGACCGCCGGTCTGCGGCCGCGGCCGGGGCTCACCTGGTACAATGCCTCGAAGGGCTGGGCGATCACCGCGACCAAGTCGATGGCGGTCGAACTCGCGCCCAAGAACATTCGCGTTAACTGCCTTTGCCCGGTCGCCGGCGAGACCGGCATGCTGGAGAAATTCATGGGCACTGACACGCCCGAGATTCGCGAGAAATTCCGTGCCTCGATACCGCTCGGCCGTCTGTCGACGCCGCTCGATATCGCCAACGCTGCGCTTTGGCTTGCGTCGGACGAAGCCGCCTTCATCACCGGTGTGGCGCTGGAGGTCGACGGCGGCCGCTGCATTTGAGCAATTCGGGAAGTACCTCGCTGTTCGCAATGCACGGCAGACAGAGCAACGTCGGCAAAAGTTCGCATCGGCGCGCCGGCCGGCCGAGGAACGAACAGTTCACGTCGTCACGCCGGACCCCAGTTTGACTTCTCGATCCCCCGAAAGGCATAACGGATCGTGGATAGTGTTGGCGGGTGATGAAGATCAGGCAGCAGAAAAGTCGCTACGATCTGGGATGGCGGCTGCGGCTTTACCTGGCCAAGCGTGCGCGGGCGCGAAGCAAGGCAATTTTCATCGGTGTTACCGGAAGCTCCGGCAAGACGACGGCGGGAAGCCTGCTTGGACACATCCTGGCTGGCCAGGGTTCGGTCCACACACAGGTTCTGGCCAACACTATGAAACTGTTGGTCTCGACCCTATCCAGGCGAATGGGAAAGGGCGGCAAAACCGACTACGTCGTCTTCGAGGCTGCTGCATTCGGCCCGGATACAATGAAGCCCATGGCCGAGTTGCTTCGCCCCGACGTGGCTGTTGTCACAATGGTCCGGCTGGAGCATCGGGCCAGTTTCAAGACTGTGGAAAACGTCGCTCGAGAAAAGAGCGCCCTGGTCGCGGCGCTGGAGCCGGGCGGCTTCGCGATGCTCAATGCCGATGACCCTCTTGTGATGGGCATGGCCTCGGCGAGCTATTGCCGTTCCGTCACATTCGGCACATCGGAGCAGGCGGATTATCGCGTCAGCGATATCGAGGCAGCCTATCCCAAGCCGTTGCGGTTCTCGCTCCACTGGCGCGGCGGTGTGCTCGATATCGAGACGTCGTTCCCCGGCCAGCATTTCTGGCTGCCGACGTCAGCGGCGGTTGCAACCGCTCTTGAGCTGGGCGTGCCTGCGCAGATGGTCAAGGACAGAACCGCGACGTTCCAGCCTCTGGAAAATCGCGGCCAGGTGCTCGTCCCCGCGGGCGGCCCCCACTTCATCGTGGATGCCGCAAAGGCGCCCTGGCATTCGCTGAGCCTTGCCTTCGACATGGTAGCCGGATCGACATTCGGGCGAAAACGTATCGTTCTTGGCCAGCTATCGGATTTTTCCGGCTCGAATAACAGATATGCCCAAGCCTACAGCAGCGCGCGCGAGATTGCAGACCAGGTGATTTATGCCGGCGATCATGCCCATCGCTCCAAGGCGAACCAGGCAGATCGCGACAGCGGCCGCTTCATCGAATTGCGCACGGCCAGGGAAGTGTCGGACTACATCGCCCAAACCGCGCAGCCTGACGAGTTGATCCTGCTCAAGAGCTCGTCCAATCTGCACCTCGAGCGTGTCGCTCTTGCCTGGACCCACGACGTCCAGTGCTGGGTTTCGGTATGCGGCAAGACCGAGGGATGCGAGCAATGCGGCCTCTATGAAGTGCCGTTTGAGCAGCACCGTGAGTTTGTGGCGCAGAGAAAATCGAAGCGCCGCAAGCACAGACTGCTGCGGCTCCTCGGCCGCTAGAATCTTTGGCTGAAGCACGCCAGCGCCCGTTTGACTCTGGAACTTGGCACGACGCATATTAGGCTGGGCTAAAAGCTGGCGGGGTGTGAAACTGGAATTGCTGAAAATTCGCAAGGACTTGGGCTGGGCGCTGCGACGGCTGCAGGCGCGCTGGGTGCGGGCGCGTAACAAGGCGACGTTCATCGGCATTACCGGCAGCTCCGGCAAATCCACATCCACCAGCCTGCTTGCACACATACTGGCCGCCCAAGGCAAGGTGCATCTACAGGCCCAGGCCAATACAATGCCTGCGCTCATCCGAACGCTTTACAAGCGCCTGAGGAAGGCCGGCAAAGTCGATTACGTCGTTTTCGAAGCCGGCGCTTCCGACTTCGGCACGATCAGCGCCATGGCGCAGATGCTGAAGCCGAGTGTGGCGGTGGTTACGATGATCCGTCTGGAGCATTTCGGCAAGTTCAAGACTCTGGAAGCTGTGGCGGGAGAGAAGCGGGCGCTGGTCGGGGCACTTCAACCTGATGGACTTGCGGTTCTCAATTGCGATGACCCACTGGTGATCGGCATGGCGTCTGGCGCGAAATGCCGGATTGCGACCTTCGGCCAGTCCGGCGAGGCAGACTACCGCGTGAGTGACGTGCATGCCGCGTATCCGGAATTGCTGCGGTTCACCCTTCATTGGCGCGGTGGCAGCCTGAATATTCAAGCGCCTTTTCCCGGCGAGCAATTCTGGCTGCCGACTGCAGCGGCTGTTGCCGCCGCCTTGGAACTTGGCGTCCCGCCAGAGCAAGTCGTAGCGAGAACGGCATCGTTTGCACCACTGCCCAACCGCTCTACGGTGCAAGAGGTATCCGCGGGTCCGAAATTCCTGGTCGATACGGCCAAAGCGCCCTGGCATTCGCTCAACATTGCCCTGGAGATGATTGCAAAGGCCAAGGGTGCTCGCAAGCGCATTGTGCTGGGGCAGATATCCGACTACGCCGGCTCGTCGAGGAAATACGGCGCCGCCTACAACATCGCGCGCGAAATCGCCGATGAGGTCATTTATACCGGCGACAATGCGCATCGCTCGCGCGCCAGCCAGGCCGACCGCGACAGCGGCCGTTTCATTGAGCTTCGCACTGCCAAGGAAGTTTCGGATCATATCAAACGGACGGCAGTCCCAGGAGAACTGATTCTGCTGAAAAGTTCGTCCAACCTTCATCTGGAAAGGATCGCGCTCGCCTGGACACACGACGTCAAATGCTGGGTCCCGATATGCCGCAAGTCGGAAAGCTGCCAAATGTGCGGCCTCTACGAAGTGCCGTTCGAGGAACACCGGGATTTCCTGGCGAAGCGCAAACTTGCTCGCAGGAGACACCGTTTCAGGTGGTTGTTCGGCGGCTGACCAGATCTGGCGGCTTGCGTCTCAAGCCCCGGTCTTGATGTAGCTCTTGTAGATCCAGCCGCGCTTGCCGTTGTAGACGATCTGGCACCATTTCTTGCAACTCATCACCTGCACCGACGACTTGGCGGGCACGGTCCCCATGGCGGCGGCGTTTTTCTGCGGACCGCTACGCATTGTCACCGCCCTGAGGATGCGTCCGGTGCCGGCGGCAGCAGCCACCTTCTGTGGCTTGGCCTTGGCCTGGGTATCGTCCGTTGCGGCGGAAGATTGCTCGTCTGGAAGTTGCGGTTTTGGCGTCGGTATGGCGGCGGTCTCGGCGTCGTCGTCATTGGCGGGAGCAGCGACCTTTGACAGCTGCGTCGTGGCGTCGCTCTGCGCCGCCGGTTCTTCGAATGCCGCGGCATCGGACGGTTTGGCGGCAGCCTGCTCGGCAGGCGCCTGATCGGATGGCGTCGCGGCAGGGTCGCTGTTGGATTGCGCCGCAGTCCAGCGCGGATCGTTCGCCGACAGCGGCGGCATGGCAGCCCCACCGGCAGCGACCGTCGATGAAACTGCATCGCCCTTGCGCGCGGCTTGTGGCGCCGCTACCGCGGCGGACGTGGCCGCGACCGGGGCAATCTTGGTCGTCTTGACCGGAAAAGTCGGAACGTTCTGCTGTGTGCTGGCGATCGCTTGCCGGTCGCTGGCCGGCAACGCCAGCCAAAGCGCTATGCCCGCCACGCCAAGCAGCGCTGCGGTGCCGACCGCGGCGATCACCAGATGCGAATTCGTGCGCACCCCCTGCCAGAAGGAGGGCCGCATGTCATAACCGAATTGCATGGCGAAGCGCCGACGTTCCGGCGCGCCGAAACTGAAGGGCTCGTTCACTCTTGCCACCTCCAAAAGATGAGCCGGTGTTCTTTCGATCGGCGCCGGCAGCCCGGCATTCGATCGGCATCGGTCCCAACAACAAAGCGGGCAGGCCCGCAGAAATCCCCGTTCGATCGCCCAGAACCGGCATCCTTTGCCCTTGATTGTGGCATCAGTGCGCCGTCAGGGGAATTGTGCGCTCTTGTTAAGGATTCTGCAACGTCTCGCTGCGGCAACCAACAGCTCAATAGAATCAGCTCAGTACCAGCCACGGCTGATATGAGATACTTTCCCTATATTCGGTCCCTCAGGGCAAACCAGTTCAGTGCCAAGAACAATAATGGCGTTCTAAATCGCCGGCCGCCGGGGAAAGCCGGGATGTTCAGGTCCTCGATCAGCTTCAGTCTGTCGCGGTTGCCGGCGACGGTCTGGGCATAGAGCTTGCCGAAGAAGTTCGACAGCATCACGCCGTGGCCGGAATAGCCTCCGGCCGAGATCACATTGGGCATCACCTCGCGCACGAACGGTTTCCTGGGCATGGTGATGCCGACATAGCCGCCCCAGCCATGGGTGATCTCGACATCGCTCAGTTCCGGATAAAGCTCGGCTATCTGCCGGCGGATATGGACATGGATGTCCTTCGGATCGTTGACGCCATAGACCTCGCGCCCGCCGAACAGCAGCCTTCCATCCCTGGATTTGCGGAAATAACGCACGACGAAACGCGAATCGTCGACCGCCTCGCCGCCCGGCAGCACTTTCGAATGGACGCCCAGCGGCACCGTCGCGCCGATGAAGGAACCGATGGGCATGATGTGCGCGGCACTCACCGGCTCGAGCGTGCCGCCATAGGCATTTACACCGATCAGGCATTTCTGGGCGGTGATGGTTCCTCTCGAAGTCGTCACCCTGACCTTGCCGCCGCTGGAGGTAACACCGGTCGATAGTGTCTGCTCGAACAGGTGCGCGCCGGCCGCTGCCGCGACCTTTGCCGTGCCGATCACCAGCTTCATCGGGTGGATGTGTCCGGTGCCGGTGTCGCGGGTGCCGCCGAAGTAGCGTGTGGAGCCCAGCCGTTCGGCCGTTTCCCTGGCATCCATGAAGGCGATGTGCGGATAATTGAAGCGGCCCGCCATGATCTCGGCATGCGCCTTGTAGTCGTCGAGATAACGCGGCTTGTGCGCCACGGACAACTGGCCGGGCATATAGTCGATGTCGATCTGGTTGACGGCGGCGAATTCGAGCAGGTGCGCTTTCGCCTCCTCGGCAAGGTCGAACAGCGCCTTGGCGCGGGAGAAGCCGTATTCGGCCTCCATCTCTTCGGCCCAGGCGCGCTGGCCCGTGCCGAGCTGGCCGCCATTGCGCCCTGAAGCGCCGTCGCCGAAGCGATGCGCCTCGATCAGAACGACGTCGGCTCCCGCCTTCGCCAAATGAGCGGCCGCCGACAGCCCGGTGAAGCCACCGCCGACGACGACGACGTCGCAGCTGCGGTCGCCGTCCAGGGCAGGGTACTCAGGGCGTGGTCCGGCTGTGTCTTCGTACCAGGAGCGACCGGGGGAGATAGGTGATTGGTAAGGCATGGGGACACCAGCCAATGGTGAATGGTGAATGGTGAATGGCTGCGAGACGCACGACGTCTGCGCTCATCCATCCAATATGAAACTACTCACCATTCACTATTCACCATTCACACGACGAAGTCGCCGCTCACACGTTGAGCAACAGATACTCCCGCTCCCACGGGCTGATCACTTCCATGAAGGTCTCGAACTCCGCCCGCTTGATCGCTGCATAGGTTGCGGCGAAGGACTTGCCCAGAAGAGCGCATAGTTCCTCGTCGCCTTCGAAAAGGTCGACGGCTTCGAGCAGGCCGCGTGGCAGGTCGATCTCATCGGCGTTTGCGGTGGTCAGCACCGGAGGTTCGGCCTTGATCTTGTTGGTGATGCCGATCAGCCCGCAGGCAAGTGAGGCCGCCAGCGCCAGATAGGGGTTGGCGTCGGAAGACGGGATGCGGTTTTCGACACGCCGCGCCGCCGGATCCGAGCGCGGCACGCGGAACGCCGTGGTGCGGTTGTCATAGCCCCATTTGTTGTTGACCGGCGCCGAGGCCGACTGCGTCAGCCGGCGGTAGGAATTGACGTAGGGAGCAAACATCACCAGTGCGTTCGGCACATGCTTCTGCATGCCGCCGATGAAATGGAAGAAGTCGTCGGTTTCCGAGCCGTCCTTCGCCGAAAAGATATTCAGCCCGGTCTTCTTGTCGATGATCGACTGGTGGATGTGCATGGCAGAACCTGGCTGGCCCTGGATCGGCTTGGCCATGAAGGTGGCATAGATCTCATGCTTCAGCGCTGCCTCGCGGATGGTGCGTTTGAACATGAACACCTGGTCGGCGAGCTCGACCGGATCGCCGTGACGCAGATTGATCTCGAGCTGGCCGGCGCCTTCCTCGTGGATCAGCGTGTCGATCTCCAGGCCCTGGCTTTCGGAGAAATGGTAGATGTCGTCGATCAGTTCGTCGAACTCGTTGACGCCGGCGATCGAATAGCCGGCGCCGCCGCCGATTGCCCGTCCGGAACGCCCGACGGGTGGGGTCAGCGGATAATCGGGGTCGGGGTTCTTGCGCACCAGATAGAATTCGATCTCGGGCGCCACCACCGGCTTCAGCCCGCGCTTGTCGTAGGCTGCTACCACGCGCTTCAGGACGTTGCGCGGCGTGAACTCGACCGAACGGCCATCCTGATGGACGAGGTCGCAGATGACGGCGGCCGTCGGGTCTTCTTCCCACGGCACGACGGTCAACGTCGACAGATCCGGCATCAGCTTTAGGTCGCCATCATCCTCCGGATAGTGGAAACCGTTGCCATCCTCGGGATAGCCGCCCGAAATCGTCGTCATGAACACTGCCGATGGCAGCGCCAGCGAGGTGTTGGAAGTGAATTTCTTCGACGGCATCATCTTGCCGCGCGCGACGCCAGCCTGATCAGGCGTGATGCATTCTATGTCTTCGATGCCGCGCCATTCCAGCCAAGCGCTGACTTCCTTCCAGTTCTTCACGCCGCGTTGATTTTTCACGAAGGCAGGCGTTCGGACGCGTCCTCCGCGGGTCGACGGACGGACTTCCTTTTTCGCAGGCGGCATCATTCACCAGTTTGGGTTGCAATTATCACAGTATAGCTGTTGCCGGTGATGGAAGGGAAGGGGAGCTGCCTGTCTTCGGCTTCCTGGTTGAAAATCGCGCCACGCAGATTAGGGTCAACCTCCCGCAGATCGAGCAGCAGAAGACACCGTATGCCTGGCAAATTGACCACGATCGGCTTCGACGCCGACGATACCCTATGGCAGAACGAACAGTTCTTCCGCCTGACCGAGAAGCATTTCGCAACCCTACTCGCCGACCACGGCGAGGCCGAGCACATTTCGGCACGGCTGCTGGAGGCCGAGAAGCGCAACCTTGCCGTCTACGGCTTCGGCATCAAGGGCTTTACCTTGTCGATGATCGAGACGGCAATAGAAGTGACCGAGGGCCGTGTGCCGGGGTCGACCATCGCCGAAATCCTTGCCGCCGGCCGCGACATGCTGGGACATCCGGTCGAGGCTTTGCCGCATGCGCGTGAGACCGTGGAAAGGCTCGCCGGCGCCTACCATCTGGTGCTGATCACCAAGGGCGATCTGTTCGACCAGGAGCGCAAGCTGGCGGCGTCCGGCCTTGGCGACCTGTTCGATGCAGTCGAGATCGTCAGCGACAAGAGCGCCGCCACCTATGCCAGGATCTTTGGCCGTCACGGCAGCCCGCAGACCAGCATGATGGTCGGCAATTCGCTCAAGTCGGACGTGGTGCCGGCCATCGAGGCCGGCAGCTGGGGTGTGTATGTGCCGCACGAGCTGACCTGGGTGCTCGAACACGTCGAGCCGCCGGTCGAGGCACCGCGTTTTCGTCAGCTTGTCGATCTTGGCGAACTGCCGGCTTTGATCGAGAGCATCGGCAAGGAACGCTGACCGCCCCGCACGTGTTCGGGCGGATTGCGATCAGCCGCGCCCGAGGCTGATCAGCCGGTCGACCACCGGCTGCAGCCTTTCGGTGGTGATCGGCTTGGTTACCACCACATCGACCACGCTCGACAGGCCCAGGCTGTCGGGCGTGCCGGTCTTGGTTGAAAGCAGGATCACCTTGGGGAGCGACCGCCCAGATGTCCGCCGCAAGGCGTCGATGGCCGCCATTAGCGCGCGGCAGTCCTCGTTGTCGGGGCCGCCATCGAGAACGACGGCGCCCGGAATGAGGGTTCGCAATGTCTTGGCCGCCATTTCGGGCGACTCGGAGATCGGCTTCAGTCCGGACTTCTCGACGATCTTCGACACCACCACCCGGTTGATCGGCGATTTTCCAACGACCAGCACGTGGGAGAAATCCGTTGATATCTCGGAGTTCGCGTCCCTGCTTGACGAATTCAGATGTTTGGCGGTGTCGGTCTCGCGGTTCACAGGGCACATGGGCGGGGCGGGCACTCGGCGCTGCTTCAATGCAGGGTTGAAATCCGAGAGCCAATTGGCGTGAGATCGCCCGCCATGTCAAGCTGAAATGACGGACCTGCGAAATATAGCCGGAAATATTAAACCTCGGAGACAAGGTCTGTTTTCGAACTGTAGTTAAGTTTACGCTCAAAAGCGAAAGTCACCCGCGCTGAAAACCCGCGGGTGACGTTGAAATCGGCCAGTGAGCGACGGGGCCCATAGGTTCCACAAGCACAAAGCTTCCGTAAGGGAAGATCAGCCGTGACTCTTCTGCGTGACGATCACCGGGATCAGCAGGTCGCCCCAATTACCGTCGCCGCCATGATGCCGGGCCGAGCGCACCAGTTCCACCGAGACGCCGGCCTCCACTGCCTTCATCACCGATTGATTGAGCCGGTGCAGGTCGTTGGCCAGCATGCGGATGGTCGCCTGTTGGTCGACACTCATCGTGGTGGACTGCTCTTCTGCACGTTCCTTGACGCGGCTTATCGATGCCATTTTCTTCTCCCTTGCCCTTCGGGCGTTTCCTCTGTTGGTTATGTCGATCGGTTCATTCCGCTGCCGGCTTGAACTGGACGTGCTCGGTCGATTCATGCATGGCGGTGGTCGACGACTGGCCGCCGCTGATTGCCATCGACACGGCGTCGAAATAGCCGGTGCCGACCTCGCGCTGGTGCTTGGTCGCGGTGTAGCCGTGGACTTCGGCCGCGAACTCGGCTTCCTGCAACTCGGAATAGGCCGCCATCTGCCGCGCCTTGTAGCCGCGGGCCAGCTCGAACATGCCGAAATTGAGCTGGTGGAAGCCGGCAAGCGTGATGAACTGGAACTTGTAGCCCATGGCGCCGAGTTCGCGCTGGAACTTGGCGATCGTCGCGTCGTCGAGGTTCTTCTTCCAGTTGAACGACGGCGAGCAATTATAGGCGAGAAGCTTGCCGGGATGATGCCTGCGCACGCCCTCGGCGAATTTCTTGGCCTGCGTCAGGTCGGGCTTCGACGTCTCGCACCAGATCAAGTCGGCATGCGGCGCATAGGCAATGGCGCGCGCGATGCACGGTTCGATGCCGTTCCTGACCTGGTAGAAGCCTTCAACCGTGCGGCCGGCATCGTAGTCGACGAAAGGCTGGTCGCGCTCGTCAATGTCGGAGGTCAGAAGCTTTGCCGCTTCCGCATCGGTGCGTGCCACGACTAGCGTCGGCGTGCCCATCACGTCGGCCGCCAGACGCGCCGCGTTGAGGTTGCGGATATGCGCGGCGGTCGGGATCAGCACTTTGCCGCCGAGATGGCCGCACTTCTTCTCAGAGGCCAGCTGGTCCTCATAGTGGACGCCGGCAGCGCCCGCCTCGATGAACGCCTTCATGATCTCGAAGGCGTTGAGCGGTCCGCCGAAGCCGGCCTCGGCATCGGCGACGATCGGCGCGAACCAGGTGTCGACCGACAGGCCGTTGCCTTCCGAGGTCTCGATCTGATCGGCGCGCTGCAGCGTGCGGTTGATGCGCTTGACCAGTTCGGGCGCCGCATTGGCGGGATAGAGCGACTGGTCCGGATACATGGCCGACGCGGTGTTGGCGTCGGCGGCGACCTGCCAGCCCGAGAGATAGATTGCCTTCAGCCCGGCACGCACCTGCTGCATCGCCTGGTTGCCCGACATGGCGCCGAGTGCATTGACGAAGTCTTCCTCGTGGATGAGCTTCCACAGCCGGTTGGCGCCCATTTCGGCAAGACTCTGGCGTATCTGGACCGACCCGCGCAGCCGCTTCACATCGTCCGGCGAATAGGCTCGTTCGATGCCGTCGAAGCGGCCTTCGGGCGCGGATGGGACAAGATTGTAAAAATCAGTCATTGGTCACTCCAGATCAATCGATGCCAGTGTCTTGAAACGCCGCGCCCTGGGATGGTGTGCGTCGTCTGTGTGTGACATCATTTACATTGCGCCGCGACGAGAGCGAGGAAAACCGCCATTTTCGGTAGAAAATAAGAGAAAACCTGTGTTGTGTTTGACTGCTTGCCGCTGTAAATCTGTCATGATTGTAAAAAGATGGTGCGCCGTTCATCGCTCGCAAGTCGTGTAAATTCCTGTCAAGGAAAGCCGATGGCCGACCAGAAGATATTCGCCGGGCCGCGCATCCGCCGCATCCGCATCGCCAAAGGCCTGACCCAGACGGCGATGGCCGAGGGGCTCGGCATCTCGCCGTCCTATCTCAACCTGATCGAGCGCAACCAGCGGCCGCTGACGGTGCAGCTGATCCTGAAGCTGGCCTCTGTCTACAAGGTCGACCCGCATGAATTGCAGGGTGAGGCGAGAGGGTCGATCTCGGCCTTGAAGGAAGTGTTCGGCGACCCGCTGCTTGCCGGTGAGCTGCCGGGCGACCAGGAACTGATCGAACTGGCCGAGGCCGCCCCCAATGCATCGGCTGCGATGATAAAACTGTTTCGCGCTTACCGCGAGCAGGCCGAGCGGCTGTCCGATCTCAACGAGCTTCTGGCGCGCGAGGGCCGCGCCACGGCGCTGTCCGGTGCGCGGCTGCCGATCGACGAAGTGCACGAGATTTTCGAGCGCCGGCCGAACCATTTTGCAGCACTGGAGGAGGAGGCCGAGGCCTTCACCTCGATGCTCGACCCCGGCGACGATCTGTTCGGCGCGCTGAAGGCGTGGCTGAAGCGCGAGTATGGCATCGTCGTCAAGGTGCTGCCGGTCGCCACCATGCCGAACTGGCGCCGCCGTTATGACCGTCATTCGCAGCGTCTTTTTCTATCGGAGCGGCTGTCGCCGTTCGACCAGTTGCGCGAAGTCGCCATGGAGGCCTGCCTGATCCGCATGACGGTCGCTGTCGCCGGCGAAATTCAGACGCTGAAGCTCGGTACGGACGAAGCCCGTCGGCTCGCCCGCTTCGAGTTCGGCCGCTACGCCGCCAATGCCTTGATGATGCCCTATCAGGCATTTCATGCCGCCGCCGTGCGGGCTCGTTACGACATCGATGTGCTGCGCTCGCGTTTCGGCGTCTCCTTCGAACAGGCGGCGAACCGCCTGACCATGCTGCAGCGTCCTGGCTTGTCCGGAGTGCCGTTCTTCATGCTCGAGGTCGACAATGCCGGCAACCGCTTCCGCAAGGCCGGCGGCCAGGGCTTTCCGCAAAGCCGCTTTGGCGGCGGCTGCCCGAAACTGCCGGTCCATGCCGCTTTCGCTTCGCCTGGCCAGATCCTGGTCGAGGCGGTGGAAATGCCCGACGGCGCCGAGTTCCTCTGCATCGCACGCACGCTCGAGGGGCCGCAGGGTTCGTTCTCCGAGCGTCCGCGCCGCACCGCGCTGCTGTTGGGCTGTGATATCGGCTTTCGCGACGAGACCGTCTATGGCGCCGGGCTGCCGGCAAAGGCCGGACAGGGCGCCGCCACGCCGGTCGGTCCCGCTTGCCGGCTGTGCGAACGCATCGGCTGCCTCGCCCGCGCCGAGCCGCCGGTGACCCGTCCGCTGGGCCTGGACGAGATGGTGACGGGCCTGAGCGCCTTCGATTTCCAGTGATGCTTCTCGGGCTGGAGGTCGCGGAAGACTGCAGCTGTTTGCTAAGCAATAGAGCGCGGCCCGAACCATCGCCGAACCAAATATTGATTAAGCATCGGCGCTGCGCTATCGAAGGTGAGCTGCAGGGCAGCCAAGGGGGGACGGCTTATGAACAGGAAAGCTTTGTGGCTTGGCGTGGCGCTTGCCCTTTTGGCGGGGCCTGTTCTGGCAGAAAAATCCTCGGAATTCTTCAAGGACTATCAACAGTATAGTGACGACGGCAAGGCATTCCTGGACAAGATCGATCCAAAGACCGGCGCGGTCGACCTTCCCGAAGGCATCCATCTCGATCTCAAGGACAAGTTCTATTTTCTGGGCAAGAAGGACGCGACGTCCGTCCTGACCGAGGCCTGGGGCAATCCGCCTGATACCGCGTCCGAAGCAATCGGCATGATCTTCCCGGCCAAGTACGAGCCCATCGCCGGCAACGGTTGGGGCATCGAATTGCGCTATGAAAAGATCGGCCATGTCGATGACGCCGACGCGGCATCCATCGACTACACCGAACTGCTGAGCAGCATGCAGGCGGACACATTGTCGGCCAACGATCAGCGGGTAAAGGACGGCTTTCCCCCGATCAAGCTGATCGGCTGGGCCTCGCCGCCGGTCTATGATTTCGTCCACAAGCGGCTGCACTGGGCCAAGGAACTGCAGTTCGGAGACGATACCGTCCACACGCTCAATTACGACGTCCGTTTCCTCGGCCGGGAAGGCGTCTTCGTGATGAGCTACATCGCTACGGTTGAACAATTGCCGGAGATCAAGCAGAGCCTGGACGAAGTGCTGGGCGTGGCGGACTTCAGCACCGGCAAGAAATACACCGATTTTCTGCCCGGCACCGACACGGTCGCCGCGGTTGGCATTGGCGGCCTCATCGCCGGAAAACTCGCGGCAAAGGCCGGCCTGATTGCGGTCGCGGTCATCGCCCTGAAAAAGTTCGGCATTCTGCTGCTGGTACCGTTGGCCGGTCTTTGGCGCTTTATCCGCGGCAACAAGGGCACGTCCTAGAAACGGCGGTGTTTGCCCGTATGGCTGCCGGTTGGCGGTGCGCCAAAGGGAATGCCGGGCTGGATCACGTCCGGCGGTAGCCTATGCGCTAGGCGAATACGGCACGTTTCTGTCGTCCATTGTGCATCATGCCGCCCCGAGATAGCCGACAGTGGCACCCCATGACCGATACCGCATCTTCTCCAATCGCCGCACCGCCGATCGTCTCGCCTCGCGAAGAGCGGGTCGGCTTGCTGCTGGTGTTCCTGTCGGCGCTGATGTGGAGCTTTGGCGGCACCATCGCCCGCTTCATCGACACCGCTGACAGTTGGACCGTGGTGTTCTGGCGATCGCTGTGGGCGGCTGTGTTCCTGATTTGCTTCATGGCCTGGCGCGACGGCTGGCGCGGCATGTTGCGGCTGTTTCGCGACATGGGCCTGCCCGGCCTTGCCGTGGCCGTCTGTTTCGCCACGGCGTCGACGTGCTTCGTTGTCGCGCTCGCCTACACCACCGTTGCCAATATCCTGTTGATGCAGGCCGGTGTGCCGCTGCTGGCGGCATTGCTTGCCTGGGTGCTGTTTCGCGAACGCGTCGCCATCGCGACCTGGGTGGCGATCGCCGCCGTCATCGCCGGCGTCGCCATCATGGTGTCGGAATCGCTCGACGGCGCCGTATCGCCCATCGGCGACGGGCTGTCGCTGCTGATCGCCGTCATGTTCTCGATCGCCACTGTCATCACCCGGCGCTTCGCCCATGTGCGCATGACGCCGGCGACGTGCCTCGGCACGATGCTGGCAGCGGCTTTCGCCGCATCGCAAGCCACGCAGTTTGCCACGTCGGCCCACGACATGGCTTTCCTGTTTGCCTTCGGCGTCATCAATCTCGGGCTGGGCCTTGCCTTCTTCGCCACCGGCGCGAGGCTGGTTCCGGCGGCGATCGCAGCACTCCTCGGCACGTTCGAGCCGATCCTCGGACCGATCTGGGTCTGGCTCGTTCATGGCGAGGTGCCCTCGGTGCGCACCATCATCGGCGGCGCGGTGGTGGTCGCCGCGCTGCTCGTCCATATCGCGCTTGAATTCAAGCGCCAGGCGAGGCCTGCACGGCCGGGGACCACCGGCCTGCCATCCCCTAATTGACCCGCCTTTCCCTTGGTTGAGCCCGTCTTCCCTAATTACGCCCGTCTTTCCCCAATTAGCGAAGCCGCACGCCCTATTGACCGAGCTTCCCCGCGCGGGCCATTGACAACCTTGCTGCGGCACGGGCAGGCTGGGGGCACGGCAACAACAAGACAGGCTTATCTTGCCAAGTGTCCCCGCCGGTCGGACCAAGACCGGACCACAGCGTCGTATCCCTGCCCGCGCCGCGGCGAAAGCCTCTGACTGCGTCAGCGCGCCCGCCATGCGGGCACACAGAGCCATGATCTGCCGCTTGTCGAACCGCCCGGATGGCGCCGGCAGTTCACGCTTATGGCTGCCCGGAAAGCTCAATACTCTGAAGCAAATGCCCAATCGCGCTCGAACAGCGACGACTTGGCGAAGGAACACTCATCAAAGGAGAACAGCATGATCCGCAAAGCGCTCTGGCTTTCGGCAACCTCGGCATTTCTGACGCTTTTCGCCGTCGGCGGCCATGCCGAGGATCGCGTCGTCAACGTCTTCAACTGGTCGGATTACATCGACAGTTCGATCATTGACGACTTCACCAAGGAGACCGGCATCAAGGTCGTCTACGACACCTTCGATTCCAATGAAATCCTCGAAACCAAGCTGCTTGCCGGCGGCAGCGGCTATGACGTCGTCGTGCCCAGCGGCAACTTCCTGGCCCGCCAGATCCAGGCCGGCGTGTTCCAGAAGCTCGACAAGTCGAAGCTGCCCAACATTTCCAACATGTGGGACACGGTTTCGGAGCGCACCGCCAAATACGATCCGGGCAACGAATATTCGATCAACTACATGTGGGGCACGGTCGGCATCGGCTACAACATCAAGAAGGTGAAGGCAGCACTCGGCACCGACAAGATCGACAGCTGGGATGTGTTCTTCAATCCCGACAGCCTGGCCAAGCTGAAGGACTGCGGCGTCTATGTGCTGGACTCGCCGGCCGACATCATCCCGGCGGCGCTCAAATATCTCGGCCTCGATCCGAACAGCACCTCACCTGACGACATCGCCAAGGCCGAGGAGACGTTGCTGAAGGTGCGGCCGTATATCCGCAAATTCCATTCGTCCGAATACATCAACGCGCTCGCCAACGGCGATATTTGCCTGGCGGTCGGCTGGTCGGGTGACGTCTTCCAGGCGCGCAACCGCGCGGTCGAGGCCAAGCAAGGCGTCGAGATCGGCTATTCCGTTCCCAAGGAAGGCGCCCAGATGTGGTTCGACCAGATGGCGATTCCCGCCGATGCGCCGCATGCCGCCGAGGCACTCGAATTTCTCAACTACATGATGGAGCCGGAAGTGATCGCCAAGTCGTCCAACTATGTGCTGTACGCCAACGGCAACAAGGCTTCGCAGCAGTTCGTCGACAAGGCGCTGCTGGATGATCCGGCGGTCTATCCGGACGCCGAGACCTTGAAAAAGCTCTATACGGTCCAGCCCTACGATCCCAAGACCCAGCGCCTGATCACGCGCAGCTGGACCAAGATCGTCACCGGCCAGTAAGCAATGCGACATGGTCCCGGCAGCCACCTGCCGGGACCATTCTTCTCTGGGCAAGAAGCAAAAAAATAGGACGGAGTGGGACATGAAATCGCTTGGCAGCATCCGCAGGGATTTCGCGCCATGGAACGACCCGAACGCCAAGCCATATATCCAATTCGAGAACGTCACCAAGAAGTTCGGTGACTTCACCGCCGTCAACAATCTGTCGCTGACCATTTTCGAGCGCGAGTTCTTCGCCCTGCTCGGCGCGTCGGGCTGCGGAAAGTCGACGTTGCTGCGGATGCTTGCCGGCTTCGAGGAGCCGACCGCCGGCCGTATCCTTCTCGACGGCCAGGACTTGCGCGGCATCCCGCCCTACCGCCGCCCGGTCAACATGATGTTCCAGTCCTATGCGCTGTTCCCGCATATGAGCGTGGAAAAGAACATTGCCTTCGGCCTCAAGCAGGAAGGCATGCCGGGACCGGATATCGAAAAGCGCGTCGCCGAGATGCTGAAGCTGGTGAAGCTAGAGCAGTTCGCCAAGCGCAAGCCGCACCAATTGTCGGGCGGCCAGCGCCAGCGCGTCGCGCTCGCCCGCTCGGTTGCCAAGCGGCCAAAAGTCTTGCTGCTCGATGAGCCGCTCGGCGCGCTTGACAAGAAGCTGCGCGAGGAAACGCAGTTCGAGCTGATGGACCTGCAGCAAAATCTCGGCCTTACCTTCGTCGTCGTTACCCACGACCAGGAAGAGGCGATGACCATGGCCGACCGCATCGCCATCATCGACAAGGGCGAGGTGATGCAGGTGGCGACGCCGGCGGAAGTCTATGAAGCCCCCAGTTCGCGCTTCGTTGCCCACTTCGTCGGCAATGTGAACATGTTCGAGGGCAAGGTCGCCGAGCGTGCGGCAAACACCACGCGCATCACCGGCGCGACAGGGGCCCAGATCGTCGTCGAAAACAGCACCGATACAAAGGCCGGTTCCGACATCGTCTTCGCCATCAGGCCGGAGAAGATCAAGGTGTCGTCGACGAAACCGGCCGACGCCGTCAATGCGCTTGAGGGCGAGGTCTACGACGTTGCCTATCTCGGCGACATGACCGTCTACCACATCAGGCTGGATGACGGGCAGATCATCAGGGCAAGCGCGCTCAACGCTGCACGCGTCACCGATGATCCGCTGACCTGGAACGACCGCGCCTGGGTCTCCTTCCGGCCGGATGCCGGCGTCGTGCTGACACGGTAGGGGGAGGCCATGTCCAACATCGCCATCACCGGCACCGGCCCATCGACAGCGGCCAAACCGTTTCTGACACGGCTCGGCGCCGGCTTCGTCAGCCGGCTCGTCATCATCGTGCCTTATCTCTGGCTGCTGTTCTTCTTCTTCATCCCGTTCATCATCGTCTTCAAGATTTCGCTGTCGCAGTCGGCGATCGCCATGCCGCCCTACACGCCGGCGCTCGATTTCAGGGACGGCATGTCCGGGTTCTTTGTCCGCTTCCGCGAACTCAGCTTCGACAATTATGTCTGGCTAACGCAGGACGCGCTTTACTTCAAAGCCTACGTGACCAGCGTTATCATCGCTGCAGTCTCGACGATCCTGACCTTGCTCGTCGGCTTCCCGATCGCCTACGGCATGGCCCGCGCGCCGGCGACGATCCGTCCGACCTTGCTGATGCTGGTAATCCTGCCGTTCTGGACGTCGTTCCTGATCCGCGTCTATGCCTGGATCGGCATCCTCAAGCCCGAGGGTCTGCTCAATCAGCTGCTGTTGTCGCTGCACATCATCAATCAGCCACTGATCATCCTCAACACTTACACGGCGATCTTCATCGGCATCGTCTATTCCTACCTGCCATTCATGGTGCTGCCGCTCTATTCCTCGCTGGAAAAGATGGATTATTCGCTGATCGAGGCGGCAAAGGATCTCGGCTGCCCGCCGACATCAGCCTTCTGGAAGATCACCTTCCCGCTGTCGCTGCCCGGGGTCATCGCCGGCTGCCTGCTGGTGTTCATTCCAGCGGTTGGCGAGTTCGTCATTCCCGATCTGCTCGGCGGCTCGCAGACGCTGATGATCGGCAAGACCTTGTGGAATGAATTCTTCGCCAACCGTGACTGGCCGGTGTCGTCGGCCGTCGCCGTCATCCTGCTGCTGCTCCTGATCGTGCCGATCATGCTCTTCCAGCAGGCCCAGGCACGCGCCCAGGAGCAGGACAAATGAACGCCACCTGGAGCCGCTTCAACGTCACCTCGGTCGTGCTGGGCTTTGCCTTTCTCTATCTGCCGATCGTGCTGCTCATCGTCTTCTCCTTCAACGAGTCGAAGCTGGTCACCGTCTGGGGCGGCTTCTCGACCAAATGGTATGCCTCGCTGTTCCACAATCAGGGGCTGATGGACGCCACCTGGGTGACCGCGCGTGTGGGTGTCATCTCCGCCACTGTGGCAACCGTGCTCGGCACGCTGGCGGCACTGACCTTGACCCGCTACACCCGCTTCCGCGGCCGCATCCTGTTTTCCGGCATGGTGTTTGCGCCGCTGGTCATGCCGGAAGTCATCACCGGCCTGTCGCTGCTGCTGCTGTTCGTTGCCGTCGGTCTCGACCGTGGCTTCCTGACCGTGACGCTTGCTCACATCACCTTGACCATGTGCTTCGTGGCCGTCGTCGTGCAGTCGCGCCTGGTGTCGTTCGATCGTTCGCTGGAAGAAGCTGCCTTGGACCTCGGCGCAACGCCGGTAAAGACCTTCTTTCAGATCACGCTGCCGGTCATCATGCCGGCCATCGTCTCCGGCTGGATGCTGGCCTTCACCCTGTCGCTTGACGACCTGGTCATCGCCTCCTTCACCTCCGGGCCTGGCGCCACCACGCTGCCGATGAAGATCTACAGCCAGGTGCGGCTCGGCGTGACGCCGGAAATCAACGCCGCCTGCACCATCCTGATCGCCGTCGTGGCGGTAGGCGTCATCATCGCTTCGGTCGCCAACAAGCGGCGTGAGGTGCAACGCCAGCTCGACGAACAGGCCGCGCAGCGCGGTTGATTGCGTCAAACGAGGGATAGGGCGATCCCGGTAAGGGTCCGCCTATTCGCCTGAGACGCCGCGGCTGATCGGCGAGATGAACGGCGTGCTCCAGGTGCCGCCGACGAAGAATGACGACTGGTTGGATCCCTGCTGGCCATTGACCGGTGCCGCTGCCGGGTCGGCCTGAGTGACACCCCCCGAAAGCGCCAATCCGCGTCCGCCGTAAGAGGCGATGCCGGACAGCCAGACCTTGTATTTCGCCGAATTGGCCTCGGCCTTGTCCAGCCTTGCCACACCCTTCGAGATGGTGGCCTTGAGCTCGGCGCCGTCCATCGGCAGTGTCCCGTCCGAGACGTCGTCGAGCGCGAAGAAGCCGCCCTGTTCCGTGTGCTTCAGAAATGCCGGCAAATTGAGCCCGCTCAGCGCGCCCGGCCCGAACGTCGCAGAGACCGAGCCGTCCGCGTTCTCGAAGATCGAGTCCCAGGATTTGCCCGGCCCTTTGAGAATGACCGAGACAGTGCCGGTGCTGGCCGGCACCAGCCGCGTCATTCCGGCCGCGGTGCCGAAAGCGGCGCCGTCAATGTCGGAGGCGAGCAGCCGGATCTCGACCTGCGAGCCCTCCGGTTTGCGGTCGAAACGCAGGCTACTTTGCACGTTGCCGCCAAAGGCCGACGCGTCGGAGATATCGAAGACGGCAAGCCCGTTCTTCACCTGCGCCGTAGCGGCGACGTCGGCAAGCTGGATTGCGCCGGCCGAGGCATGTGCCGCTGACAGCCTCAGATCGAGATTGATCCGGTCGG
Organism: Mesorhizobium sp. LNJC391B00; assembly: GCF_000502535.1. NCBI lineage: Bacteria > Pseudomonadati > Pseudomonadota > Alphaproteobacteria > Hyphomicrobiales > Phyllobacteriaceae > Mesorhizobium > Mesorhizobium sp. LNJC391B00. The sequence continues at coordinate 545,929 of NZ_AYWI01000003.1, read as the reverse complement.
CGAAGCTGGTGTCGATTTCGCCGGGACCGGTCTCGCCGGTCGGCGCCAGCGGCGTGAAGGCCGAAAACAGCGACCTGAGGTCGAGCGTATCGAAGGCGAGTGTGCCTGATATCACCGGCAAGGCGTCGCCGAACGAAAAATCCAGCGCCCCCATTCCCGGGTTGTTGTCGAGCGTCACCGCGGTGTTTTCGAATTTGACGCGGCCGGCGGTCGCCGTGATCTTGCTCGAAACCGAGACCGAACCGATCGCCGTACCAGGAGCAATGCCGGCCTGCGACCATTCCAGCACGCGCCGCAGCGAGGGCGCGGCGAATTTCGCCTGGCCATCGAAATAGGCGTTTTGCGACATGCTGGCCGTGCCGTCGAACGAGAAGCTGGCCGGCGCTGCCTTGAACGAAAACGTGACCGGTGCGGCGCCGCCGGCAAACAGCACCAGCGGCTTGGGCGAGGCGGCATCGACGGTGACGCTCTCGCCGCGCCAGATTCCGGTCGCCGACAAGGTCGCGTTGCTGTTCATCGCTGCCCAGTTCGCCTGGCCGGACAGGCTGGTCAGCAATTCGACGTCCTTGCCGCCGACGGAGGCGACCATACGGCCGTCCCTGAATTCCACGGTGCCGAACGGATCGGCGGGCAGCTTGCTCAGATCCGGCTTCGTCGGATCGGCGTTGACCACGCCGCGCGCCGTGTCGATGGAGCGGGTGATGCGTCCGCCCGTTGGTATGGCGGGCAGGAATATGCCGTTTGCGGCGCGCTGGACCCGGATCGTCGGCCGCACCAGCCGCGCCGTCGAAAACACCACATCGCCCTGCAGCGCCGCCATGGCCGAAAGGTCGACCTCGACCCGTTCGGCCTCGATCACCGGCGGCGCGTCGGTCTCGGTCCACTGCGACAGCGTGACGTCGCTCAATATGGCGCGGAACTTCGGCCACACCTCGATGCGCGGCGAACCGGCGATGGTGACCCTGAATCCGCTCCACGCGCTCATCTCCCAGGCAATGCGATCGCGCACGATCCGGGTCGAGGCAATCAGCGGCAGAGCGGCGACGACCAGCGCGATGACGAGCACGGCAACGCCGATCGCCCATATTCCGCGCCGGATCAAAGGTGATGGCATATTGCCCCGGTTGCTTTCATTCCGATAAAAATCGCCTGACGGGTGTAACCGCCAGTTGTCACCACGCCTTCCAGTCGTCACTACGACTTAGGGCTGAGGCATTTCAAGTCTTTATGGCCCGGCGATGGCAATTGCGCACACATGGCCGAGTTTAGCGGAACAAAATCTTGCTCTGCCGCACGGTGGTAGGCATAAGCGATGCAGCTTCAGCCTGCTACGAGGCGCGGCGTTTTTGGGACAGCGCGCCTGTAAAGCTGAGGCTAGTGCATGTCGCCCGGAAGAGTGCAGCGGTTCCGGGACAACGACGTGCATCAAAACAAAAGCATATCTATCTTGCGACGCGACGGGCTTCAAGGAGGATCGATAATGGCTGCCGAAGCACCGCTCTGGACCCCGACGCAAGACCAGATCGACGCAGCACCACTGACCGCGTTCATGAAGGCAGCAGCGGCCAAAAGCGGCACATCCTTCGCCTCCTACGCCGAACTGCACCGCTGGTCGGTCGAGGATCGCGAGGGCTTCTGGAGCCTGCTGTGGGACTTTTGCGGCATTGTCGGCGACAAAGGGACCGATGCGGGCGAGCCCGTGCTCGTCGATGGCGACAAGATGCCCGGCGCATCGTTCTTTCCCGAAGCGACACTGAACTTCGCCGAGAACCTGCTGAAGAAGACCGGTTCCGGTGACGCGATCGTCTTTCGCGGCGAGGACAAGATCGAGCGGCGGCTGTCGTGGAGCGAACTGCACCAGCTGACCTCGCGCTTTCAGCAGCTTTTCCTGTCGCTCAAGGTGAAAAAGGGCGACCGCATCGCGGCGATGATGCCCAACATGCCGGAAACCGTCGCCGCCATGCTGGCGGCCGCCTCCATCGGCGCGGTCTGGTCGTCCTGTTCCCCCGATTTCGGCGAGCAGGGCGTGCTCGACCGTTTCGGCCAGATCGAGCCGGTCATATTCATTGCGCCGGACGGCTATTGGTACAATGGCAAGGCAATCGAGGTAGCCGACAAGATCGCTGCCGTTGCGGCGAAGCTCGAAACCGTCCGCAAGGTCCTGATCGTCGACTATCTCGGTACCTCGCGCGATATCGCAGCGATCATCGACAAGGCCGTGGCGCTCGAAGAGGCGCTGTTACCCTTTACCGCCAAAGCGGTCACGTTCGAGCGGCTGCCGTTCGCGCATCCGCTCTACATCCTGTTCTCGTCAGGTACCACCGGCATTCCCAAATGCATCGTCCATTCGGCCGGCGGCACGCTGGTCCAGCATGTCAAGGAACACCGGCTGCATGCCGGACTCATCGAAGGCGACCGCTTCTTCTACTTCACCACCTGCGGCTGGATGATGTGGAACTGGCTGGTGTCGGGCCTGGCCTCGGGCGCCACGCTGCTGCTCTATGACGGCTCGCCCTTCCACACCGACGGCAATGTGCTGTTCAGCTTCGCAGATGCCGAGAAGATGACCTTTTTCGGCACCTCGGCCAAATTCATCGATTCCGTACGCAAGGCCGGGCTCAAGCCGATCCGCAGCCATGATCTGTCGAGTGTGCGGGCTATTTCCTCCACCGGCTCACCGTTGTCGCCGGAGGATTTCCGCTTCGTCTATGACGGCATCAAGAAGGACGTACATCTCGCCTCGGTTTCCGGCGGCACCGACATCGTCTCCTGTTTCGTGCTCGGCGTACCGACGCAACCGGTCTGGACCGGCGAGATCCAGGGTCCCGGCCTCGGCCTTGCCGTCGATGTATGGGACGATGACGGCAAGCCGATCCGCGAGCAAAAGGGTGAGCTGGTCTGCACAAAAGCGTTCCCGTCGATGCCGATCGGCTTCTGGAACGATCCTGAGGGCAAGAAATACCAGGCCGCCTATTTCGAGCGCTTCGACAATGTTTGGTGCCACGGCGACTTCGCCGAATGGACCGCGCATGGCGGCATGATCATCCACGGCCGTTCCGACGCGACGCTCAATCCGGGCGGTGTGCGCATCGGCACGGCGGAGATCTACAATCAGGTCGAACAGATGCCGGAGATCCTTGAGGCGCTGTGCATCGGTCAGGATTTCGACAATGACGTCCGCGTCGTGCTGTTCGTGCGGCTGGCCGCCGGCGTGACGCTGGACGAGGATCTGGAAAAGCGCATTCGTTCCAAGATCCGCAGCGGCGCCAGCCCGCGCCACGTGCCGGCAAGGATCGTCGCCGTCAGCGACATTCCGCGCACCAAATCGGGCAAGATCACCGAGCTTGCAGTGCGCGACGTGGTGCATGGCCGCGCCATCAAGAACAAGGAAGCGTTGGCCAATCCAGAGGCGCTGGAGCTGTTCAGGAACCTGCCGCAGCTGGCTGAGTGACGCGGCCGGGATGGTTAACCAGATATGTCGGTCGAATTTACCTAGATTTCATGAGTGGTACACATTCGTAAATTTTTTGGACGGCCGGTAAGGAGTTGTTAAGGCCCGGCGTCGATAGTCGCACGTAACTTGAGGGAGAAATCCCGTTCCTCGTCCCCTGAGGATCAGATTCGCTCAAGCCCCCGTTGTGACAGCAAATCCCATTTAAGGCGTCCTGTTGGACGCCTTTTCTTTGTCCGGGATTCTCGCCCGGGAATGGCCGGCCCTATTCGGCCAGCACCCGCGTCGACGGGAAGGCGACCTCGACCAGCGTCCCTTCGCCCGGCGTCGAGGTGATGGTGAAGCGGGCGCGGTTGGCTTCCACCATCGCCTTGGTCAGCGGCAGGCCGAGACCGGTGCCGTCGCCACGCCCGCGCTTCAGCGCATTGATCTGCTTGAACGGCTTCAGCGCCTGCTCGATCTCGGCATGGCTCATGCCAATGCCGGTATCGCGCACCCGCATGACAACGTCGCCGGAGGTTTCATAGGCGGTCGACACGATCACCTGTCCGCCGGCTTGCGTATAGCGAATGGCATTGGACAGGATGTTGAGCGCGATCTGGCGCACGCTTCTGAGGTCGGCGACCACTTCGGGCAGTCGCGAGGCGAAGCTGGAGCGAATGATGACACGCTCGCGGTTGGCCTGCGGCTGCATCATCGCCACCGTCTCGGCCAGCGTATCGTTGAGCGACACCGCCTCGTAGTCCATTTCCTGCTGGCCGGCCTCGATCTTCGAAATGTCGAGGAGGTCATTGACGAGATCGAGCACATGGTTGCCCGAGCGGTTGATGTCTCTGAGATAGTCGCGGTAGCGGTCATTGGCTACCGGGCCGAACTTCTCGTCCACCATCAGCTCGGAAAAGCCGATAATGGCGTTGAGCGGCGTGCGGATCTCGTGGCTGATGCGGGCGAGGAAATCGGTCTTCTGCGAGGAGGCGCGCTCGGCCACCGCGCGCGCCTGGGTCAGATCCTCTTCGGCCCGCTTCCACTGCGTGATGTCGCGCACCACGGCGCAGAAGCCGCTGTCATTGGGCAGCCTGCCGATGGTCATGAACAGCGGGATGAAGCGCCCTTGCGCCTCGCGCCCGATCACCTCGCGGCCATCGTTCATCACACTCGCCACGCCGGGCTCGGACAGGCCGTTCAGATAGTCGCGCGCCGCGCGCTGGCTTTCGATGGCAAACAGCGAGGCGAACGGTTTACCGGTGACGTCGTCGCTGTCGAAGCCGAACAGCGCCTCGGCCGGCCGGCTGATCGAGCGGATGTCGCCGTCGCGGCCGATCAACACCACACCATCGGTCGCGGTGTCGATGATGGTGCGCATCTCGGCAATGCGCGCTTTGAGTTCGGAGACATCGGGCTGCGTCTGCTCCTCGGCTGCGAGATGCGCAACCATCGGCGGCTCGTTATCGCCGGTACGTCGCACCACCAGCATCAGCGCCTTGCCGGCGCGCCACGGCACCGAACGCAAAATGGCTTCGATCGGAAATTCCTGGCCCTCGCGCGTCTTCAGTTTGAGTGTGTGGTCGCTTTCGCCGGCCATTTCTGAATAGGGATCGGCAAACAGCGCGTCGAGCCCGCCGGCGTCGCTCAGGTCCTCAAGCGTGTCATAGCCGGTCAGGCCGAGGAATTCCTCATTGGCGTAATGAAGCTCGTCGCCCGAATGGATGAGCAGCGGCACCGGCAGCTTGCCGAGGATCGACGTGTCAGGGGCCTTGTGTTCATCTCCGGCCGAGAATGCCGAAGGCATGAACCCCTCAAGCTTGAGCGGCGGCACTTTCAGGCGCTGTGGTTCTGCCGGCAGTGTGTCCGCATCGCCGGCCTTGTCCCCGTCTTCCACGGCGGAATCGGTCGCCTCGTCGGACGGCGCCCAATCCTCATTGTCCTCGGCATCGCGGAAGTCGGCCGACGTCATGCTGTCGTCTTCACCGGCATTGGCCGGCGTCTCGGCAACAACCGGCTGTGGCTCTGCGGCCTCGACGATCTCTTGGGCTTGCGTATCATCCGGTTCGGAAGCCGGCGCAAGTTCGTCGTTGGACGACGTTGCTTCCGTACTGTCTTCGGTGACGGAGCCTGGTTCGGGATCGGCATAGTCGAGCAGGGAGCGCGACACTGTCGGCGCCTTCGCCTCGCCTGCTTCGCTGTCCGCAAGGCCGTCGTCCGGCTGCTCGCCGTCAAGCCGCGTCAGGTCCTTTTCGTCCTCGGCATCGCTTTCCGGCGGTTCGGCCTCAGCCGTTTCGCTTTCGGGTGCGGTTGCCGATGGTTCAGCCACGGCAGCCGGGCGGGCTTCGCCCGGACTCGAGACCTCGGCGGGCCGCCGGGCTGGCGCGGCTGTTTCAGCCTGGTTCGCCTCGACATGATCCGGCTTGGGCTCATCTGCCTTGGCCTGGTCTGGCGTTACCTGATCCGGATTGGCCGGTTCGGCCTGCTTGGCAGTCTCCGGCTGCTCCGGCGGGGGATTGTCCTTCTTCAGCCGCTCGCCGATTTCGCGGAAAGCGCTGCGCTCCAGCGTCGACAGGCCCCTCTCGCTTGTCGGCTGCTTGTCGTTGGCGGGCTGCCGATGCTCGGCCAGCCGGATGACCTTGTCGGCAAAACGACGTTCCTGCTTCGGCACGATGGTCAGTGCCGGCACTTCGCCCTCGAACGGATCGGCCGCCTTGGGAGCTTCCGCCACGGGCTGTTCCGGGGCCGGCTCGGCTGCTGCCGCTGGCGCGCCATTGGGGACCAGCGCCATGCCGATTGCTTCCGGATCGACCACCGCATCGCCGGCGCGGGCGACGCCGAAACCACGAAAACCTTCGAAGGCGCGGCTGCGGCCATAGACAGGCAGTGCTGCCAGATCGACCGGTATCTTCAGGTCGGAGCCGGCAACCGGCCACAGTACCGAGCGGCCCGACCAGGTGTCGCGCCGTTCAAGCAGGCCCGCGATCTCGCCCGAGGCGTCGAGGCCGAAAATTGTCGCGACGTCCTTGAAGCGGCGGCCGATCACGTCGGCGGCGGCTTTGCCGACAATGTCGCCGAATTCCGGCGACAGCGCGCTGAACTTGCCCTCGGCGTCGGTGCGCCAGACGAAGCGCAGCGGCGGCGCCGAGCGGTCGATCTCACGTTTGGCGGGAGGCGCAGCCGGTGGGGCTGCGTCAGAGGGCAGGGCGGGCGCAGCGGCACTGCAGTCCAACTGCGCACTCTCGGCCGGGGAAACAGAATCCGGCTCGGCCTGCGCCGGGCTGTCCGGCTCGCCCGCCTGCGGCTCTTCGCCGGCATGGAAGTACCAATGATCATGTTGCGCCGGCGCGCTGTCATTCGCCGCCTGCTCGCGACCGGTCGTCTGCTCGCGATGATCCGCCTTTGTATCGGTTGACGCCGAAGCATCATGCTCGGTGGCAGCCGGACCTGTCTCCCCGACGTCAGGCGCGGCCGCGAGTGGGGCGCCCTGATTCCCGCTTGCGGGGGGGTGGTCAGCCACCGCATCCACCGTTACCGCGTTCTCCGCGGCGGCTTGCGCCGGGCCATCGTCGACCTGCGCTGCAGCAGGTTCGGCATCCAGCTCGCCGACAGGATTTTCCTCACCGAGCTGATCCTCGTCGATGACCACCAGCAGATGCCTGGACTCGGTCAGGCGCGCGAAGCCGGCCGGATAGGACGTGGCGCCGCCGGGGACCAGCCGCTTGACGATGCGGTCGTCCTGGCTCGCCACGTCGGCGACAAGCGCGGCCAGCGTCTCAGGCCGGATGGCGAGCGCGCCAAAGCCATCCGAAGCCGCCTCGACAGTGCCGGCGGCGTCGACAAAGGCGATGAAATGGCCGTCTTCGGTAAAGCCGCTGATCGCGCGGGCCGCAATGTCGGCAGCACTGCGCGAGCCGGCCTGCGCTGCCGGCACCACCAGCATGATGGCGCTTTCGCCGTCCGGCATAGTCACCGCACTGGCCAGGAAGCCGACGGCGCGGCTGGTGATGCCGGTCGCCAGCCGTACCGTAATGGCGCGGTCGCTGCCGATCTGCGGGAAGCCCGCGGTCGCCATGATCTGACGCCTGGCGATCAGCGGCAGCTGTGCCGAGGCGCCGATGATGGCCTCGATGTCGGGATAGCCGAACACCGCAGCGCCCGGGCCGTTGGCCCAGATCACCTGTTCGAGGTCGGCCGACAGAATCGCGATCGCGTCGCCGGCGGCGAAGCGCTGGCGAACCGCATCAAGCACGGCGACATCGAGGAAAGAGTAGTTCTCGGAAGGCATGCGCTTGGCGGACCCTTTCGGTGAAACCTCTTGGCGAACCCCTCTTGGCGAACCTACAAGGCGGGCAATTTGCAGTTAACGCTTTGTTAATAAAAGCCCGCGCGGCGAAGGTCCACAAGCCATCGCGGGAAGCAGGTGGAATCTCTGGCCACTTGGTTAACAGCCTCTCGGAATGCCCTTGGATAACCTCTTGGGTGACGCACGGGAAGAAATTTATGGTGCACTGCAACAAAGATATTGCATCGCACAAAAAAACCGCTATATTGCCATCATACATGAACGAGACGGCTTTTTGTCAAAGCCGCTACCCGAAAGGATGGAAAATGACCAAGGCCAAGACCGCTGAGACCATCGAAAACGTCGAATTCCCGAGCTTCGACGCTTCCAAGGCAACCGACCAGATCCGCGCTTTCGCCGAAAAGGGCGTCGAGCAGTCGAAGGAAGCCTACTCCAAGCTGAAGACCGGCGCCGAAGAGACCCAGAAAGTCCTGGAATCGACCTTCGAGACTGCCAAGACCGTTTCCAGCGACCTGTCGCTCAAGACCATCGCCGCTCTGCGCGCCAATGCCGAAGCCGGCTTCTCGCATCTCGAGGCCCTCATCGGCGCCAAGTCGCTGTCGGAAGTGGTCGAACTGCAGACCGCCTTCCTGCGCAAGCGCGTCGAGACCACGGTCGAGCAGGCCAAGGACTTCCAGGCTGTTGCTTCGAAGGCTGCCGAAGACGTCTCCAAGCCGGTCAAGACCGCTTTCGAGAAGGCCCTGAAGGACATCAAGGCCGCCTAATAATTGCGCACAACTCTGCGATGCATCAAAACGTCGCATTTCGTCAGACAAATAGGTGTGCGATAGAGTTGTCCAAATGAATACCCGGCGAGTGGAACCTCCTCCCTCTGCTCTCCGGGGTGACCAGCCAGCACCTCCTCCCGCTGGCTCGTAACAGGAAAAGGCCGGCACCTCCTCCCGCCGGCCTTTTTCTTTTGCCGAAGAAACCGGCGCCTGTTGGCGGAACCGGCTTTGCCTTATCAAAGGCCTTGAATTAGTCTCTGATAGACCGTATTGGACGCATCGCCGAACGACAGAGCGGATCTCGGAGAATGAATTTTCACCACGATCTGGCTCAGGCGAACGTGCCGTTGTAGCTCAGATGGTTAGAGCGCCGGATTGTGGATCCGGAGGTCGCTGGTTCGATCCCAGCCAACGGTACCATCGAATTTCCCGCTAAAGTATTGATTGCCGATCCCGACGATCCACGAGAGATCAAGACCTGTATGGCCCTGTCGGCAGGGCAGGAAGACCCTGACTGCGCACACACACCGCGGTGCGGATACCCGCGCCGCAGCTTAGGTTTCATTTTACTCCAGCGGTTCGTCGGTCGGCCGAGGCGTCGTGCCTGCCTGACGAGGACGGCCGGCATTGCGATTTGCAATGCGGCTGTCGAGCGGCGATCTGGACGCTTGCTGGGCGCCAGCGGTCTTGGGCGCCGTCGGCTTGGCGCCGGAATCGCTGTTTTCAGCGTCGCGACGGGGATGTGGCAGGCCGGCGGCATCAGGCGATCTGACCGGAGGTGTGGCGGCCGGGTTTGTCGATACGGGTTTGTCCTTGGCCATTTTCAACTCTCGCCTTTTCAGCATGCAGACGGCCGGACAACAAAGTCGGGCCACTGGGGCAGAACGGTCAGCCGTGCGGGCGCATCACGACTTTGATGCAGCCGTCCTCCTTGTCGCGGAAGGTTTTGTAAAGTTCGGGCCCGGCCTTGAGGCCAGCGCGATGGAATGACGGGTCGATATCGCCGTTCTGAACTTTCTGCAGCGATGTCGCGTTCATCCTGGATCGTCGGATCGGCCACCTGTTCACAGCGTATCTCGCCTTTGCCGTGCCATGTGAGGGCCTTCATGTGCTGTTCCTTGACGACAAGCTCTGCAAGCCCGAACTTGGCTTGATGTGAAATGTTCCTGCTTCGAACGAGCATCCGGCCTCAACCTTGGCGGCCGAGCCGGGTTCGGCCATGCCGCAATGCTGCTCGGCCAGGGTGCCGGCCGGCGTGCCATGCGCCGCTGCAACCTGCAGCTTGTTTTTCCAGCCGCTGATCGCCTGCTGCGACGACCGCATCCCTGATCGCTTCGCAGGGCAGAGGTTTGGCGCAAGCGCAGGATCTGCTATCGCGCCAGCATCGCGGCGACAACGAACACGACGGCGGCAACGACGACAAGCGCGACAATGGCCAGCACCGGGCCGTTTTTACTCGGGGCCGGGGCGCTCTCGTCGTCCGGCCGCCGCATCGCATTGGCGAAGCTTGCTTGATTAGCGAAAGCCGGCGTGCCCGTCGCTGCGGGAACCGGCACGGCGCCGGTGTCTGCCGCTTCGGCATCGGTTTCCATAGGCGCCGCCGCCGGGTCGAATCCCGGCGTCTTGTCCTCTGTCACCCCAGACTGAATATCGCCTCTGTCTTCGGCCGGGTTACGTTCGACGTTCATGATGATGCTCCTGAACTGGCCCGGGCTTCCCCAACCGCGAGCGGATCAGGATGTTCCATTGGGCGGAATCGCCGACAACGAGGAGCAAATTTCAGCTAGCCTTCAAACAGATGTCCCTGGTGGCAACGCGGGCCTTGCAACCGGTCAGCACCGGATTGGTGGTCTCGTTGTAGTCGGCCATGGTCGGCAACGCGGCAGATTCGGCAAAGTTCCAGTCTGGCTCGCAATGCCCGCTTACGCACACCGCCGCTCGTTGACCTTGAGCTGGCTCGTTCCAGCGACTCCAACCCAAATTGCCAGTCCGGCTCCCGGCGGCGCGCTGTTTGTATTCCGTGGGAACATCAACAGCGCCAGCGAGTTCGGTATGTGCAGCGAGTTCCCTGTTCGCCGCATGGCCAACGTCCGGAACTCTTGACCGTCTCGCGTCTTCGCTCCTGGAGCGCGGGCCACTCCTCTTAGCCCAAGGTTGCGATCATGAGCAGAAACATTCCGGAAAAGCGGGCCAGGCAGGGTGGCTTGGGGCGACCGGTCCTTGGCGTGCTCTTGGCAGGCCTTGTCTTGGCGCTCGTTGCCTGGGGGATCGCTGAAATCTATGGCGAGCAGGCTAAGACACCGGCGACACAGCAAAACAGCCGGGTTCCATCGCCAGATACTTACAGCCCAAATCCTGGCCAAACGGACCCTGCAAACTCCAAGGCCGATGATGTGAATGGCGAACCGGTGGACCGAAATCCCAAGCTCGACAAGGATCCCACGCCGCGATCAAGCACTGGCGGGGATCAGCCAGGAACGCCGCCAGCTCAACCTGCTTCGCCATAGCGTTCGCACTAGTTGACAAACACAATTCAAACAGATGCGGAAATGTGGAGCGGCGATTTCAGCCAATTTCAAGAGCCGGGTCTGTCAATAATCGCCGGCGCTCTCTGATAGCTGGGGAGCCACAAAACCTCCGCTGATTCTTACCGCTTGCTGGATGGCACTGGCGGCTCCAGACCGACTGCGCGCTGTGTCACGCCGGCAGACCTTTGCACCTCTGGGCGCTTTTGAACTTGCAAGTCGATGGAATCGGGCAAGCTGGGTGTAGATGATGCAGTCGTCATTTTATCGAGGTCCGGCAGCAACACCATCTTTGCGTAGCGTGGAGGAACCAGATGGCCTCCGAAAACAGCGAATATCCTGCACACGAAGAAGCGAGAAGCAGGGCCGTAAGCACATCTGAATCTCGACAAATCTCATGTGCTCGCTCCACGCGTAAGGATCCCGCCGCGCTCTCGACAGTAAGAGCGGCGGGATCCTCAACCGGCGATGAAGGGACTTTGATCGACGGTCTTCTCCTAATGTGGCTTCCGGTTGCGTGTTCCCTGGTTCGGACCTTATCCACCGACTAAGGGACTAAGGTCCCGAACCTAAATGGAACCAATGGGGAAGAGCGGAATCCATGGTAGTGTGCTGAGAGTTCTGCAAATTCGCTGAGAGAGGGCGGTCATGGCAGGCTGGTGATGTTCAACGTCACCGNGGTAGTGTGCTGAGAGTTCTGCAAATTCGCTGAGAGAGGGCGGTCATGGCAGGCTGGTGATGTTCAACGTCACCGATTCCTGGAAGGAACGCCACCATGACCAAGACAGAAGGTAAATCGACCAGCGCTGCCGTCAAAGACATTCTGCTTTCGAACCCGGAGGGGCTGCACGAAGTGATCCGTGCGGTAATGCAGGAGGTTCTCGAGGCCGAGATGGAGGAGGCGCTGGGTGCTTCGAAGGGCGAACGCACGCCTGAGCGCCTTGGGTATCGCTCGGGTTACTACGGCCGCACCCTGGTCACCCGGGTGGGCAAGCTTGAGCTGCGGGTTCCNGCGCCTTGGGTATCGCTCGGGTTACTACGGCCGCACCCTGGTCACCCGGGTGGGCAAGCTTGAGCTGCGGGTTCCACAGGACCGGGCGGGTCACTTCTCCACCGAGCTGTTCGAGCGCTACCAGCGTTCGGAGCGGGCCTTGGTTGCGACGCTTGCGGAGATGTATGTGCAGGGCGTGTCGACCCGCAAGGTGAAGGCGATCACGGAAGAACTGTGCGGCCATGCCTTCTCGGCCTCGTCGATCTCGGCCATCAACAAGCGGCTGGACGAGAGCNCGGCAGATCCTGGCCGTGGAGATGGCCAATCGCGAGAGCCGCTCGGCCTGGAAGGACTTCCTCGTCGGCTTGAAACGACGCGGTCTCAAGGGCGTCGAACTGGCCGTGTCCGACGACCATGCCGGCCTGGTCGCGGCGATCGGCGAGGTGATCCCGGAAGCAGCATGGCAGCGCTGCTACGTCCACTTCCTCAGGAACGCGCTCGATCACCTGCCCAGGAAGCACGGCGACGATTGTCTGCAGGAACTGCGCTGGCTCTACGACCGGCGCGATCTCGCCGAGGCCAAGGCCGATCTCGCCGCGTGGCTGTCCAAATGGTCCGCCCGCTACCCGCGGCTGACCACCTGGGCGGAAGAAGCCATAGAACAGACGCTGACTTTCTTCCGGCTGCCGCGTCAGCATCACAAGCACCTCAAGTCCACCAACATGCTTGAACGGCTCAACGAGGAAATCCGCCGGCGCACCTATGTCGTGCGCATCTTCCCGAACGCCGAAAGCTGCCTGCGCCTGGTCAGGGCGCTGGCCGTCGAAACCAACGAAAACTGGATGGAGGCCAACCGCTATATCAACATGGATGATCTGCGCGAGCACAAGAAGCTCGCTCTACGCCAAGCCGCATGACCAGTTTCATGATCGCCCATTTTGCAGAACTTGACGCACACAACCCTGAACAGTTGCACGGGGCTGTTCCAAGCAGACCCCGCACCACAGGAAGAGGCGTGGACATGATAATGCAGAACTATGTCGGCTGCGACATCTCAAAGCAGTGGTTGGACTTTTTTGATGAGGCAAGCGGTCAATACCATCGCANAAGAAGCTCGCTCTACGCCAAGCCGCATGACCAGTTTCATGATCGCCCATTTTGCAGAACTTGACGCACACAACCTGCGGTGGATCGATGGTCGAGGCCCGCCAGCGGCCTGGGTGGGTATTCGGAAGCGAGTGAAGGCTCTCGTTCGAGTAAGCGCCAATCATGGACCGCTAGGAACCCTGCCGCGTATTCGGCGAAGGATGGATGCGACATGTAGTCAAAATCATTGGCTTCTAGGGACGCCGCGAAAGAGGCCCACAGCATGTTTCGCGGCAAACAAGAATCCATAAGGACCGTGCGCTCGATCCTGTTCATTGGCAATCGCTGCCCAGAAGGACCAGTCCGTCCGAAGTGGGCAACGGCGCGCACCGCACGGACAGACAGCGCCACTTCTTCGAAGAAGTCGTCGTCCGTGGTGAAGTATCCACCGATGATCGGATTTGGAATCTGCCTGCCTACGGCGCCTTTCCCCCCTTCTTTCAATCGACGCCAAACATACCTATAGCAAGCGGCATCCACATTTTCACCTGTACCAACCATCGGTGTTCTTCCTTTCAGGATTGGCGTTCGCAATCCAACTCTTCGCCACCACCACCACCCCCCACACCCCCCGGTAGTTGGTGGTGGCGCTGGCGCGCCTCACCACCACCTCAAGCCACTTGATCGCCAATTGGCTGAAATGGCTTTTCATGGCTTTCCGCTCTGCTTCCGGTTCGGTGCAATCTGGCTACCGCGATTTGCTGTTGGCACGGCCGACGTCGGCGGTATCGAACCCGTGACAGTTGCTGGGATTGGTCCGACGACGATGTAAGCCTGTCGTGCGTAACCTCCCCGCCCGATGCGATTGACCTGGACGGGTCCGATCTGAATGCGACCCAATCGGCGAAGGTATTCGAGAATGGCCTTTGCCTCGACGTCGCTTGCGATGCCATTACGCTGTGGAGCAAGGGCTCTGGCTACTACCGGAACGGCATAGTCGGGGGACTTCGGCGATGGAGACAGTGGCGCGGGGGCTGTGCCGACAGCCATCAACGCGGCGTCAATCATCGCCTGCGGAAACGGCGTGGCGGTCAGCGAGGGCTTGAATACCTCTACAACACCAACCTTGTCACCGTGGGGATAGATCGGCGGTTGCGCATTCGGCATCTCGACCGAAACGCGACGGAACCACCGTACAGGTTCTGCTTCGTGCCCGTGACCCTGAAGACGGAGTCAGCATCCCACGGTGCGACACCGATTTCTGTTGCATCGTCATTTTTCAATGGTTCGATAGCGAGGCTTATGCGCGCCAAATTCACAATGCTCGCCGCGCCCATTGCGGCGTCGGCGTTGCCCAACTCCCGATTTTTCGACGTGTGATGGGCAATGATAACGGAGAGCTTGTTGAGTGCAGCAAGCGAGACCAACTCGCGCATAAGCAGGGCTGCGGCGGCGTTGTCATTCAATGTCGCGCCCCCCACGACGGCTACGAGCGGATCGAGGATCAGAACGTCGGGTTTGTGAAGGGAGACCAGCGCGCGAAGCTCCTGCCAACCCGGCGGATTTAATCCAGGAGTTCCACGCTCCACCTTGATCAAGGTAAGAGACAGCCTGTCCGCTCCTGCGACATATAACCCGCCAACATGGGCGTCGGTCAGTTGGTGGTGCGCCATCGCCGCGCGCACGCGCAGAGCGATTTCATCGGTCGCATCCTCTGCATTGATGTACAGAACTCGAAGCCTCCCCCCGAACACGTGACTGTCTAAAAGGGGGCGTCCTGAAGCACATGCCAGAGCAAGCGAAGTCAGAAACGAAGACTTGCCCTTGCCACCTGGTGCAACGATCAGGGAAACGGCCCCGCGAACCAAATCTGTTCCGTGAAGCCACTGGCGTTTCGGTGGAATGGCCGGCAGCGCGGCAACGGGCAAGGCTACGCCACGTGTCTCGCTGGTAGGCTTCTTTTCAGGTGAAGACGAATCGAGCAGGCTAGAGACTTCCGCGCCTGCCGAACGAGCCAAATGGATGAGCGTGCCGACCGTTGTTCCACCTGCCCTGTTCGCCCGATAGGAGCTCCACGCCGAGTCGAAATCTGCCTCAGAAGTCCAGCTGGCGCCCCGTCTGGACCATTCCAAGGCCAAGCTCCGAACATCTGGACAGCCACGTTGGCCAGCATCCGCGACGGCAAACAGGACCGCGAGCCATTGGTTGCGAGGGTCTGATTTACTGTTGTCGAGAACCGTCAGGCACTCCGCCACCACACAACGCTGTTGATCGGGAGCAAGATCATCGAATGGATGGTGAATTGAGATGCCGGCAGCGAGGTCGTTGATGTGGGCGGATCGCGCGGAGGGAGTAACTTTCGAAGGTAATGCGCCGACCGAACTAGCGAGAATTTGAGACACAGCATTTAGAATTGCCGAAATCTGCTGCTCGCCAATTGCGGGAACCTCGGCTGCACTTACTGTCGCAGGGGATTTGCCACCAATCCAATAAATCTCTGCGCCAGATTCGTGGACGCCGTGAGCAACCAACTGCTGACCATTGCCAAGGACTTCCAGTTTGCCAAACTTCCCGGACACTGCCTTCTTACACGGCTCACCAGCCTCCGCTTTGTAAACAATCGCCAGCCTAGGTGAGTTCACACGTCGGCGAATTAGGCCGCCTCTGGGAAGCAGCGGCAAAATTGCACGCATGATCTCCTGAACCTTCTTAAGCTCATCCACATCAACATCAAACACTCGGAATCCCGCAGTGCAGATACCGGTATTCGCGGCAGTCGCGCTTACCGGCAACAGGTGATCGAGGTTTTCGCCCTGCGTCCAGTTCTCGGCGACTGGCCGCTTGCCTTTCGATATCACCCTCACAACGCGATAGCCGTTTGCGATGGCCGCCCGGCGGAAGTTTTCCGAGCCCTCAAGATCACCGGCTGTCCGGCAATTGCGACGGACACTAACCCTGCTAGGCATTGTGGTTCGTCCCGGCCAGCGCCACCTCATGGCGGCGATGACTCATAAAGGTTTTCAGGTCTGTGATGGTGTAACGGATGAAATCACCGTTGCCGTGATAGCGCGGGCCTCGGCGCTGACTGCGCCAGTTCATCAATACTGATGGAGAGGATTGGATGAACGCTGCCGCATGTACGGTGTCGATGAATGCATCGTCTGGCAAACCGTTTATTTCACAGAGTAGTTCGAGCCTAGTTTTCCGACGACGGGGAGTCGGCTGATTTTCGGCGGTCATCTGGGGTGTCTCCTTTTCAGGCCGACACCCTAACTACTGGCCAACTTGACCCATGTCTTGGTGAGGTTTTCGCAACTACCTAATAATGTCTCGCCCGTGCCGCATGACGCGGAACGCATCGAGCGGCCAAGGTAGTCCCGCGATGCCCGCCATCTCCCGTGCAACCCGGTAGGCCAGTGACTCGCGCTCCGTCCCGTCGGCCGCAATTGCTCCCCGGGAGATCGTAAACTTGACGCCAGCGCGGTCCAGCGCCTCCTTGATGTCAGATACCAGCACCTGACGGGTGGAAGCATCCCCGCTAAGTTCCCGACGCCTCGGCGGAATACCCAACATTGCGCGCTCGACGGCCACCGCGAGATCAAGCCAGAGTTCAGTCTTAATTGAGTTAGGTAACTGATCGAACTCGCTAAGGCCGTCGATGATCGTTCTAACATCCCCGCGCAGAGCCGTTCCATCGTTCGTGCCGCCGGTTCGAATTTGGAATCCTGGCCGGACGTGGCGAGCCTCGTACGCTAGGCCAGCCCGTGTTTTGATCTCCCTAAGCGGATTACGAGGCATCGCTAAACGCCTTTTCGACGGCCGCGCGGACCGGGTCGATGTCGAGATGCACATACGCCCGCGCGCTTTGCGGACTGACATGTCCCAGCGCTGCGGTGATCGTCGCCGCTCCAGCCCCCGTCATGGCAAGACGGGAGCCCAGCGTTCTCCGCAAGTCGTGCATGCTAACTTTGGATACTCCAGCAGCTTTGATTATCGAGGTGAGCGGTTTTTCAGGATTGACGATGTGCCCAGTGCTCGACTTCTTCGACGGCCAACACCACGGCGAACGGCTTCGTTTCTGCTGGCGAGCCAGAAGTATCTCGACCGCTCGCCTCGGAAGAGCTATGGCCAATTCGCGCCGGTTCTTCGACCATGTGGCCGGAACAGTCCATAGCCCAGCGTCTAGGTCGAGGTCCGACCAGCGCATGGCTGACAGTGCTCCTCGCCGTGCCCCGGTCAGAAGGGCAATCGCTATCAGGTCCGCGAAGAGGTCACCACGACGCTGATCTAACACTTTGAGGATCGCGACGATCTCAACGGCTGACAATCTACGCGTCCGAACTTTAGACTCTGGCCGCTCGACACGACGCGCGGGGTTATCATGGCTCCTGCCGGCTCTGTTCATTATCGCGCCCAGCATCACGATGACCTTTCCCGCAGTGCGAGATTTTTCGGCCACTAATAAGTTCTGCTTAATTTTCTCGATGTCTGCAGAAACGATGTCCGCCACCGGCTTTGATTTCAGTGCCATTGGAATATGCAGCCGCCATACGGTCTCATAGTCGCTAAGAGTGCTCGCACGGCGCTGCTTCGACGCTTTGAAGGTTTCGAAGGCGTCGGTGAGAGTAATCGCCTTCATCGCCGCTGCCGCCTTTGCGGCGGCTCTATGAGCGCGAGGGTTCTCACCGGCCGCCACTTGTCCGTTCAGACGCTCAGCCGCCTTGCGCGCGTCGTCCAGGCGCAGGCCAGACACTCTGCCAAGACTTAGACGAACAGGTCTGCCGGCAACCTTCTTTGACCAGACGTAGGTCTTCGTCCCCGACGCTCGGACACGCACGGCAAGCCCGCTGACACGCAGGTCGAGTACTACGATCTCGCTGCCTTGGGGTTTGAGGTCCGCGATGCGCTGTTCGGTCAGGTTGACCTTCTTTGGTGCAGCGCGTCGCCGAGGGTTTCGTGTTAAAAGTTTGTCATTGACCATTTTAATGCTCAGCTACCTCAGGGTTACCCATGGGCTACCTAGTGCAATTATTTTGAGTGAGTTAAAGTGAGTAAGAGTGTTGTAACCTAAGCCACTAAACGAGACATTTCAATATGATCGGTTGGAACTAAAGGTAAGACACAAGGAATCATAATCCTGGGGTCGGGGGTTCAAGTCCCTCTCCCGCTACCAGCCTTCTTTTCGACGGCTAAAAGATCAATAAAATCAATTAGTTGGTCTCGGTGCGCATAGGGACTTAAATCGATTTACTCGGCAGTGTGGACTCATTTGTGGGTATGCGTCCCTACGCCCGACTCCACACTTCGGATGAAGAAAATTACACGTCGGGCACAACGCGTGCCGCATGGCGAGAAAATCTCCTTGGTTTACGACTACCGGACGGGCGAGACCCATTCGACCAATCACGTCGAAAGCTTCTGGGAGGTGTTCAAGGTTTCGGCTCGCTCGACCGACTTTCCGGTCGAACCACCGCGTGATGCAGAACGCGATGTTCGATCTGATCGTGGCTCGCGTTTGATGACTTTGGAGGCTGCTTCGAGGAACGCAGCCTCTTCAATTGGGCCGACGCTGGCCGCCTCGTGCTGGCGGATAAAATCCTCAAGTTTTCCGTCCCTTAAGGCATCCTTGAGCGACAAGCAGGGAACGTTTTTTCCTTCCGAATCAAGAACTTACTTGCATAAACCTTGTCGAAAGGTTACAATGTAATACATTGAGCCGCAATGGATGGTGTTTGCCGTGGCAGAGCTTGATAGCCACCAAGTCAGATTTCGCATAGTCGGGACTGCCGATCTCCAAGGCAAGGTTCTCGCCAGCGTTTTCGCGCAAAAACTAGCGGCCCTGGTTAGGGCTATGGAAGCGGCAGATAAGGCGGCTAATGGGCAGCAACGCTTTGATTTTGTTATCGTAGATCTCAAACCGACCAGCGCTTCAGCCACGCTGAGAGAGTTCCGTATAAGCTCGAAGGCTCCAGACTATTCAAGCGTGGAAATCTTCGAGAGATGCGTCCGCTCGGTTGATACCCAGCACTATCAATTTGCTCGGGAACATCTGGAATGCGTCAAGCAGCTGGTCGCAGTAGCGAAGGACGTTGCCAAAACCTATGACCATGCAGAGATAACGGTAGATAATTTCGAGACAGTCGTAATTGACGAGACTTTCCTATCGAATGCCACCGAGGCCATAACGATACCAGACCCCGAAGTCGCTGAGGCCAAATGGTTCAAGGGCGTCACAGTCGGTAGCTTCGATGGGAAAATTCTTGAAACCGATATTAGACACAGTACCCCCAAATTCATCGTTCGGTTAACCGCCGGCGGCAAAGAGATCACGTGCGACTGCCCCGGCTTTTCGATTGACGATATAAGAACTGTCCTTGGTCGCCGTGTGCGGCTAACAGGCCGCGCGCACTACGACGGAACTGGCGGACTGCCATCCAAGATTGAAGTGATTGAAAAGCCGCGCCTTATCAAAGAGAACCCGGATTTTGCACGGTGGCGCGGCACATTTGAAACGTTCACCATCGATGATTGGCACGGTGACAATTGACCAACCGGCCTGCTCATTACTTTTGGGACTCGTGCGTATTTATCCGGTTCCTTCTTAAGGATCAAAGCGCTGATTATTTTTGGGACATCAATCAATACATTAGCGATGCGGTCGCTGGTAAATGCCAGATTCACTATTCTACGATTGCGATGGCAGAGATTAAGCCAAGCCATCTTACTGCAAGCGGCTACGGTGATTTCGTGGACTTCCTCGCTGATTTTGAGGGAGCATTTTCGCCGATCGATCCGCTGCCTAGCGTTCTGGAATGGTGCGGCGTAATCCGCGATTTCAGCTATCCAAACCCCGAGCCTAAGGGCCACGATAGGATGCTTGGCATGGCCGACGCCATCCACCTGATGACGTGCATATTTGCCCGGGATGAGTTGGGTCTTCAGGACATCGTGTTCCATACGATGGATGATGGGAAACACAAGAATGCGGAAGGGAAGTGCGTGACCCTTCTGAATTTTGAGAAGTGGGTGGAGGGTATACCAAAGAACCCTTATACGCCCAAGATCGTCGCCCTGCCGCGAAAGCCTCCAATACATCCTGCACCGCGCTTTGACATATAAAAACGCCGCTCAACCCGAAGGGAGCGGCGTTTGATGAAGGCCAGCGTCCTAACCGCTAGACGACCGCCCCATGGCAGGGCGTACGGGGATCGAACCCGTGTTTCTGGCTTGTTTAAGCTACTCTCGCACGAAACCCCAGGTCCCACTCACCGGGTTCATGTTCGGCATCAAGGATGACTGTCCACGCCGGACGCATCTTATCGTATTTTTCTTCCCACTGGGTTTTCTCCAGGACCAAGCACTCGTCGCGCCTCAAATGGCCCGCTGCGAACATGGCAAGTTCCCGATTTATGGCTGACTTCCCTACGTTGGTCGGATCGTTCACTGAGCCAACGCGGTATGTGACGTTCGTATCGTCTTCCATTTTATGTCTGTCCTTGTGTGTTGTGTCTAGGCTGCTGTTGCAGCACAGCCATCACACCTTCGGACTTAGGTTCTTTTGTGGCCCACGTACGTCAAGGGGATAATTCCCTTCATTTTTCTGTTGGCCGACAACGAACGCCCGAACCGCCCCTCTCAGCGTTGCTACGAATGGATCGAACATATCGCACTTCATTTGTGGAACAATTTTCTGGAAAATGCTGACTAATACCTCTTAACTGTCTGATTTAATTAGCGATTAGAATCCCTCTCCCGCTACCAGCCTACCTAAGGTGTTGAAATCATAGTGGAAACGCGGACCTATGGTAGCGCCCTGTCCGAAAAATCTTCAATGATTTCAGGACCTAGCCTGCTACCCTTGTGACGCCAACGAACCTGTTGCGACGCTTCGCAGACAACAAACTGCGCCTCGAGAAACGTGATTTGCGAGAATTGGCTGAAGTCTCCACCTGAGGACCCCATTCGGTCCCGACTCCGAGGCGTAATCGACGCGGATTTTCGAATGGCGCGCCCATGTGGCACGCCAAGCCCTCAACGCTCGGCGGCTTATGCCCGAGTTATCCAGCTAAATTAAGCAGTCTCATCGGGCGGGCGCTCTGGATTCGCCGACGCCAATCCGCGTGAGCGTACGCGGATCGTCTGACAGATACGATCAGCGAGAGAAGCGAGCGCGCCCTGCACAGTGCGTGCCCCAAGAACGGATTGGAGGGTAACGGCCTGTGTTGCAAACCTATGTTTGAAGGCCTCTCCGCCACAGAGGAAATCGACCAATCCCAAGCCGTGATCAAACGACCACTGTATATACTCCGTAATCAGGACCGCACCCGGCGACGCTCGGCTAAAATCAGGGTCGTAGGTGGTAACGAATGCCATCATGACGTTGTGCTGGACGATGTTGATGGAAACCGCGACCATCGCACCATTGCATTCAAGTACGAAAATGCGCAGCACACCGGCGCGTGACAGCGCGTCGACCAGAGCGGCAAGAACCGGCTCGCCCTCTTCGAAAAGGTCGGATTCACGCGTGTGCTTTTCCAGCCATCTGCGCTTCAGCGCCGATAGTCGCTCCAGCAATGGCTGCAGCGGCTCGTCGGCCGACAGGAGGCGGAATTTCACTTCGCCTGTTTCTTCCAGTATCTTGATGCCGCGCCGATAGTTCTGGCGCATCTTTTTCGGCTGGTCCGCCAGCCACGCTGCTCCGCTGGCCCACTGTCCAGCGACGCGATAACTGACTTCCTCCCGGTGATTGGCGCGAAGCTTGACGCCGCTGGAAGAGGCCGGTGTAAAAATCCTGCGGGCTGCCGCATCCGGAGACAGACGATTGATAAAAGCAAGATCGAAGCCACCTGCCGAACAGATCCGGTTCCAGAGGTTCTGGAGGGCCGATAGGGAGCATTCCGGCGCGACAAGAATATCACCATAGTCCGTATAGCTATTGGCGGCCCATTCGAGGAGCCGAAGTCCTTTTCGTCTGCCGATCGCCAGGGGAATGACAGCGACCAGCCTGTCATCGCTCCATACCAGGCCGATCCGCAGCGAGCGCCGGTCGCGGTCACGCACGGTGCTCCACCATGCCGAAACCCAGGCATGGCTCTGAAAGATCAGTGCATGGGTACGATGCCATAGGTCTACCCATTCGGCTTCGATGGCGGCCAGGCGATCCGTCGAACTGACGATTTCCAGTCGCTCCGCACCAACAGCGTCAATCGAAGCCATTTTGTTCATGGTTGGAGACGGTCCTGCGGCCGCGCGACATCGATGCGCTTTTGAAAAAGTCGCATGATATGGTTTGCCATTTTCTTGAGCGGCAGCACGTAAAGTCCGAAAAGCGACTGATAGTCGCGTACGTCGCGATCTATCAGTCCAAACTTGAGGTCTTCGTCCGGATCCGGGATGAACTGCGTTCCGAATATGCGATCCCAGAATGAAAAAAGTAGCCCGAAATTCTTGTCGTAGTGGCGAGGGTCGACACTGTGATGCACCTGGTGCCAATGCGGACACAAGATGACGCCGTTCAACCGGCCGAAGGAAATCTTCAGATGCGTGTGGCGAACAAAGTCCATCATGAGAATGTTGCGAATGACATAGACGTTGATGCCAAATATGGCGATCTCGACCGGATCAAGCGCAATCAGGCTCCACAAGCCGAAACTGATCCCCGGTATGACGCCGTCCCAGATCCGGTTCATCAGATCGTCCAGGGGGTGAACCCGGTCCTTGGTGATCCCAACCATCACTTCGGCCGAATGATGCACCTTGTGCAATTCCCACAGGAACGGGAAACGGTGCTGGGCAACGTGATATAGGTAGTAGGAGATATCGTAAGCAACGAGCATGGTTGCGGTGAAGAGGATGATCGTCACTGGGCCGGCGGGGCCGGGTATCAGCGGTTGCGAGATGCTGAAGAGCCAGCCGACTGCCTGGTTTGTTGCATATCCCGTGGCGGCAACGAAGGTGACACCGGCGGGAATGAGCAGGAAGGGCATCACCAGCCTTTTCGTGATCCAGAACAATGCGTCCGCTCGCGCCGATGGGTGCATGATGACTTCCGCGGGAAAGGCGAAGTCGAAAAAGTCCCGGAAGGATTTCTGTTCGACCGTTCGCCAGTAGGCGACCACCGCGCTCCCCAGCGCCGTGAGCAACAAGAGACCGAGTGTCAGCAGATCGATGTGTGAGAGTTTTTCCACGATCACTCTGGCGAATTCCGAAAACATCGATGCAGTGGCTCCTAGGTGGTGAAATGGTGATCCGGCTCGTCGCGAAGCACATATTGCCAGGCCCATCATATGCTGCCCGCAACTGTGTATCGGGATGCGACTGGCAGAACAATCATGGCCAAATTAGCAGATCAACGGTGTCAAAACCGCTAAATATCTGAACGTAATTAATGTCGAACGCTGCGCCTGCAACCTGCCCGTTATCGGGTCTGCGGCGGACTTGGCGCGAGCCGGATGACTACTCCCTTTTCGCCTACTTGGCCACGCCATGCGAGGCGTTCGGCTGGCTGCCTTGCACCAAAACGCGGCGAAACCCAGCCGCCCTGGCCCGGTGTGTCGCCGCCGGAACGGATGTGGATCGCTGCGTCTGGAAAGTGGATAGTCATCAAAGGTTCAGCGCCGCGCAATATCGTGACAATGTTTCCATCCCTGTTGGCGTGGAGGTCGGCGGCGAGTTGGAAGACGATCTCAGCGACGCGGCTGCCGCCGAGCAGTTGGTCGGTCACGAGGATGCCGTCGCCATCGCGTGTCACGGCGCGTTGATGCACAACGCCGAAGCGGCCTTTGTACCCGTCATGTCGGGCACACAGCCTCCAGTGCGGCCCCGGCTCGCTCTCCACCAATGTCGCAACCGCCTTGTGCGACCAGTTGAACGCCCCGGAGATGATGCTTTGGCTTTTACCCTCTAGGTTCAGCGTGTTGTGCGCCGGCGTCGAGCGGAACCAGTCGCGCCAGCCTCCCCCCGAACCATAGAGCCATGTGCCGGGGTCGACCAGCACCGGATCGCCGTCAATGCACAGGGTGAGCGACAGCGCGTCGGCATGACCGTGCGCCGCTATCGAAAGGTAGCCCAGCGGGCCGTGGTCGTATGTCAGATGGACGTTGCGACCATTCATCTCGCCGCGCCAGACGGAGAGCCCGCCTTGCGTGAATGTATGCAATCCATTCGGCACCGGCGCCGGCCGCGGTGGCGCGCCGAAGAAAAGCGCACGAAAATCGCCAGGCTCCGGTGCGCTGCCCGGCATCCGTAGAAAACCACGGATGGCGGCCGCGACCGATCCGACATAATCGGTTTCGCCCCCCAGCGTGATCACGCGGCCTTCATCATTGTCGCCGAAGCCGTTGGTTTTCGGCGGGAGCCAGCCTGCGAAATTGGCGAAAGCGGCCAAACGCGCTTCGACGGGCTGGGGAAAAGGCAGTCCGGCCTGGCGCGCCGCCGCAGCGCACAGCAGGAAAAGCTCGGCACTGAAGGCGGCGTAGGTCGGGGTCTGCTCGGCCCCGGCGCCATCGGCCAGGATCTGTTTGAGCACCTCGGCCAGGAGCGACTCGCGAGCTACCTCGTCCCCGAAAGCCAGACCGATCAGATATTCGCCAGCCAGTTCCGCGACGAGATGGTTGTTGGCGGACGAAAACCGGGAGGGAAACCGCGGCAGCCAATAGGCGCTTGCCGCCAGTATTTCACCGACTTTTTCTCGTGTCGCCGCGCCAAGCCGGTCGCCGACGAGGTCGAGCGTGACAATCAGGCTGATGGCTCGTAGCGCGACCTCGATGCCCGAGGCCCAGCCAACGCCCCGAAATGGTGGGTTGGCGAAATGCCAGCTCTCGATCGCCGCCTCGATGGCCGCACGGGATTGATCATCGCCGGTGAGAAGCAGATGGGCAGCCAGTGGCGGCAGTTGCTGCAGCCGGTTCATTTCCCAAACATATTTTACATCGCCACGGTCGGTGGCATGGCGAAAATCTATATCGAAAGTATGGGTCTCGGGGCCCGGCCAAAGCCGGCCGGTCACCGGATCAAGGCGCCAGAGCTCGGGTGGAAAGAGAGTATAGGGGTCTCGCTGTGGCCAGGTCTGCCCAAGTGCTGAAAACTGGCCCCGAAGAGTGTTTTGCGCAGCCGCCTCAATAGCTTGCCGCTGGGCTGGTGTCGCAGCGGCCGGCACAGCATTCCGCAATCCGTGCAGCACCGGGTGCAACTGCGGCGACGCATAGCGCTGCCAGCCGTCGTCGCGGCGGCGCGAAACGGTCCTCCGGCGCTGCTCGTCCAACCGATGCAATATCTCGGCCAACTCCATGCTGCGCAATCGGTTGAAATACCACCCGACCCTCATCCGCGCTCCGCCAAGATTTTGATCCTCATACACCATCCCGTCGAAAAAGCGTGTGGCGGCATCCTCTTTTCCGTTCCCGCGGTTAATATCTTCGACCATGACGCGGAGTTTTGCGATGAGAAAAGTTGTCTACGTCATAGCGTGCGCGCTTGGCATGGCTATGTCAGCCGAGGCGGCGCCGATCCCGCTTGAGCGCGGCGTCGGCGTCCATGAATGGCTCAACTGGTCGCCGGTGGATAAAGATGGTTCCTACAAATGGCCGCCCTATCGCAGCGAGAAGGAATGGCTTGCGGGCGGCAGGCCGCTCACCGATTGGCCGGACGGCGACCAGTTTGATCGCATTCGATCCATGGGCTTCGACTTTGTCCGGCTGAGTGTCGACCCTGGCCCTCTGCTTGCCAGCGAGGGCGCCAAACGACAACAGGCGCTGGACATGCTTGCCGCTGCGGTGCAGCGGGTCGTTTCAAGCGGGCTCAAGGTGGTTTTCGATCTGCATGGCGTCAGCCAGGTTCCGGCCTACAGCATGGAAATGATCTATGGCGGGGCCGACAGCGAGGGTGTTGCCCGCTATCGCAAAATGGTAGTGGCGGTGGCTACCATGCTGATCAAAATTGGCGCCGACAAGGTCGCCCTCGAGCCCTATAACGAGCCCGCCTACTACCCTTGCGATTCAAGCGGCAGCGATGACTGGCAGCGGATCATGGCAGGCACGGTTCGCGATATTCGCGCCCTCAGCAGCGAACTCACCATCGTCGCGACCGGCGCCTGCGGCGGGAGCATCGCCGGACTGGTCAACCTGGACCCCAACTTCGACGACCCCAACGTCTATTACAGCTTCCACATGTATGATCCGCACAGCTTCACGCACCAGCGGGCCGATGACAAGAACGCTTTCTCCTCCGGCCTTCCCTGGCCTGCCGACGCCAGCACGCCCGAAGTGGTCGCCGAAACCCTCAAGGCGCAGATGGACGCCGCCGGCTTGAGCCAGATCGAAGAGGTGATGAACATGGCCTCGGCGCGTGAAACGATCGCCCGATACTTTGAGCAGAATTGGGGGCAGAGCCAGCTCGAAGCGGGTTTCCGTCAGGCGGTCGACTGGGCTGAAGCCCATGGCATAGCGAGCCGACGCCTGTTCGTGGGCGAATTCGGCGTTATCTTGATGTCTGCGGATGGCCGCATGGGAGCTTTCGATGCTGATCGCCTGCGCTATCTCATGGCAGTGCGCAGAGAGGCGGAACGCTTCGCGATGCCGTGGTCGGCCTGGGAATTCTCCAATCCTTACGGAATGAGTGTTATCCAACCCAAGGGGCCTGCGATCCCGGACTGGGATATGTTGCGGGCACTGGGCCTGCCATGACTCGTCATCGGGTCAGGATCGGTTCGAGCGGTCTGCCTGGTTGCTGGCGATCAATCGCGTGAAACCCAAGGACTGTCGCCTCCAGTTGCAGCCGAGAGGGCCTGATCGAACCAAATCAGGCTCAGTTTTAAAATCACTCCACCGAGCAGCTATTTAATATATTCGCTGTAGATTGGTGTCCTCAATCAGACGCAAACAAGGGAAAGAGGGCCAAGGGAAAGAATGTGCGGAATTGCCGGCTGGATTGGGCGCAGGGTCGAGAAGCCACAAGATCGGGCCGCCGGGATGTCGAATGCCTTGCAGCATCGTGGTCCCGATGCCGAAGGCATCGAACTCCTGGACCTGAATACAGGCGAGGACCAGTTGGCATTGGTGCATCGCCGCCTGGCGATTATTGACTTAAACGCCGATTCAAATCAGCCGATGCAGACCGAGGACGGTCGGCTCCGGATTATTTTCAACGGCGAAATATACAACTACATCGAGCTGCGTGAGGAGTTGATCGGTCTCGGTCACCGTTTTCGCACACGCTCCGACACGGAAGTGCTGCTCAGGGCTTATGACCAGTGGCGCCTGGCCATGTTCGACCGATTGAGCGGGATGTTCGCTTTTGCGCTGTGGGACGCTCAACGGCGCGAATTGATCCTCGCCCGCGACCCCTTTGGAAAAAAACCCCTTTACCTCATGCAAGGCAGAGATTTGCTGTCGTTTGCCTCGGAGATCAGCGCGTTGTTGTCTGCGCAGCCAGATGGCCAGCAGCTCGATCTTGATGGAGTGCGCGAGTATCTGACCTGGCGTTACGTGCCTGGACCGCGGACCCTTTTTAAACAGATCCGCAAGCTCAACCCGGGAAGCTACGCTGTGTGGTCGCAAGGGGAAGTAACGGAAACGCGCTATTATGCGCCCCCGGATCAGACCGATCTGACAGCGGATATCGATCCAGGAACCGCCAAGCGACGATTTCTGGAATTGCTCGACTGTTCTGTCGAGATCAGGATGCGCAGTGATGCGCCGTTTGGCGCCTTTCTGTCCGGGGGGCTCGACTCGTCGGCAATCGTTGCCCTGATGACCAGGCACAGCGACAACCCCATTCGTACGTTTTCGGTCGGTTTCAGCGAACAGGCTTACAGCGAGCTTCCATTCGCCCGGCGCGTCGCCGATCATTTCAAGACCGATCATTGCGAAATCGTCATCCAGGCGGATGACCTGATGAATCATCTGCCCAAGATGGTCCGCCATCGGGGGGCACCTGTTTCACAAAGTACGGACATTCCAATTTACCTGATGTCGGTTCGAGCCTCGCGGGACGTCAAGATGGTGCTTACGGGCGAAGGGGCGGACGAGATTCTCGGCGGCTACCCCAAACATCGCGCAGAGTCTCTGGCGGGTGTCTACCGGTCACTTGTTCCAGCGTCGCTTCACAACAATCTCCTCGCCCCTTTGATGCGCGCATTGCCCGGCGCATCGGCCAAGTTCGACATATTTGCCCGAAGCGCGGGTGAACGGGACTTTGCCACCCGGATGATCTCCTGGTTTGGAGCCATGACGGCGCGGGAACGCGATTCGCTCCTCGGTGGGTTGGCCACTTGCGGCCATGACCGCAACGATTTCCCGTTCTCTTCGAGTGTGACGGAATCCCATCTGCGCCGTGTGTTGTTTTTTGATCAGACATCGTGGTTGCCCGACAACCTCTTGGAACGGGGCGACCGGATGATGATGGCCGGTTCAATCGAGGGGCGAATGCCATTCCTTGATCGCGATCTGGTTTCCTTCGTCAGCCAGCTGCCCGATCATTACAGGCTCGGTCTCCTGGGCAGCAAACAGATCCTGCGCGACTGCATGGCCGGCATGGTTCCCGACGAGGCCCTCAACCGCCCAAAGATCGGCTTCAAGGTGCCCGTCGCCGAATGGTTCCGCGGGCCGATGAGCGATTATGTACGGGACCATCTGTGTTCGTCCCATTCGGTCATCCGTAGCTATTTGAGCGCCAAGAAGCTGGACCAGATTGTCAGGGAGCACGCCGAGCGCGCCGCGGACCACGAAAAACTGATATGGGCGCTTTTGAACCTGGAGATATTCCACCGCGAATTCGCGCTTGGCCCGCCGCAGTGACGACAATGAAGGACAGCGTCAGCGCTTGACCGATCGCGCCTCGGACGCGACCGATCTCCAGACATCGCAGATCGCGTCGACAAACGGTGCAAGCTCAAGCCTTTCCCGGTGCACCGCCATGGCGGCGGCGCCAAGCCGCGCGCGCAGCGCCGTATCCTCGACCAGCCGAGTTAACGCCTCGGTCAACGCCGCCACATCGCCGGGCGGCACCAACAGACCGGATTGTTCGTGGGTGATGATGTCCTCGACCGCGCCAACCGGGGTGGCCACGACAGCCAGGCCGGCCGCCATGCCTTCGATCACCGACATTGGCAGATTTTCGGCGAACGAGGGGAGCACCAGAATATCGGCCGAAGCGATCAGTGATGCGACCTCGTCAGGTCCCACCCAGCCCGGAAAAGCAATACGGTCGGCAATCCCTAGAGCGACCGACCTCGCTCGTGCCGGCTCGACCTCACCATCGCCGGCGATCGTGGCACGCCAACCCCTGAGATGTTTCATCCGCTCCAGCGCCTCGCCCAACTGCGGCACGCCCTTTCGCTCGCCGATGCGGCCGAGGAACAGGATGTGCACGTGATCGCCTCCGCCGACATGCGCCAGGGAAGGAACTGCCGTGGCGTTGGGAACGATGACAATATTGCCGCCGTTCGCCGGTGCCCGGCTGGCGACGAAATCGCGCCAAAGCCCCCCCAGGACAATCACCCGGCCGGCATGCTCGAACAGAGCCCTGATACGGCGGCTCATGAAACTATGATCATCTTTCCAGAATGTCTGATACTGCGCCCCATGCAGATGAAGGACATATGGTATCGACAACAGCCTGGCGCAGGCGGCGATCATCATCTTGCGATAGGTGCTGCCGGAGACCGATATATTGATGTGAATGACGTCGGCGCGTCTGTCGAGGCGGGCCGCAAGCATCCGCGCGCAAAAACCAAGCATGTAGAAGATCGAAAGCCCGACATGTCCCGGGCCACGGCTGGAAAGAAAGCGCAGATCGATGTCGGCGATCTCTTGCCGTTCGAACTCCTGCTTCAGCGCCCCCATGATCCGGTCGATGCCGCCTTGTCCCGAAACGCCCGAGGGCGTTGCGACCAAGACATGTATTTTTCTATTGTGGGCGAGACGCTGCAACATGACACCATTTGGATTGCGGATGCCGGGTGACCGTAAAGCAAACGTTCCAAAAAAGGTTTACGACAAATCTTTTGGTTCAAACTGTATCCGTTCACCCTTTGCCGTCATCATGCTGGAATTCCCGTCGGTCAACGGTTAATCGACGGCAAATTTTCCGGGGACAACCCTTTGCTGCTCCGTTCCACGCTCATCTATGGCCCAGCTATTCTGCTGACGCGGGTCTCCGCTCTGCTCCTGCTGGTCGTCATGACGCGGTTGATCGACCAGACCGAGTATGGCCTGCTGACCCTGGTGGTCACCGTGGGCGAAATGACGGATGTTGCCGTTACCAACTGGCTGCGCATTGCCTTGCTGCGGCTTGGTGGAAAAGGCGACGTCAGCCGTGGCAGCCTGATGCTTGCCGGACAGGTATTGCTTGCCACCACGGTGCTGGCCCTGATCATATCCGTGATCGCCTCGGCGGTGATCGTGCCGGAGCGCTGGATAGAATTTGCAATCGCCGTCTGCAGCTATCTGATTGCCGGCTCCATCAGCCGGTTCGCGTTGACGGTGCTGCAAATGCAGCAGCGTCATTCCCTCTATTCGATGCTTGAATATCTGCGCGGCCTGCTGCAACTGGCCTTGCCGATCGCCGCCACCCTTATCTTCCAATGCTCTTTTCTGACGGTATCGCTCGGCTCGAGCCTCGCCGTGCTGATTGCCGGCATCGTGGCGTGCGTTGTGGCATCCGGGCGCGTTATTGGCGGCCCGCCGCGCTTCACCCACAAGGAGTTTTTTGCCCTCGGCGTGCCCCTCGTCATCATGGCGCTGGTCGGTTTCGGTCTCAACAGCGCTGAACGCGTCTTCCTCAAGTTCTACTACGATGCCGGCGCGGTGGCTGTCTTCGCAGCCGCCTACGCATTGGCTCGGCAGCCGATCGATATGGTCGCCAACGCAATCAACATGGGCGCATTTCCAGAAGTGGTCAGCCGCTTCGACGACGAGGGATCCGAGGCGTCCGGGCGGTTGTTGTCGCAACTCATGGCCTTGATGATACGCCTTTGCCTGCCGGTCGCAGCAATGCTTATCGCGCTCAGCGGCGACATCACGCGACTCCTGCTGCCCGCGGAATATCATGGTCGCTTCGGTCTGCTGTTTCCGATCATCGCCTTCAGCGTTCTTTGTGCCAATCTCACAAGCTTCGTTTATGGCGTCGTGGTGCACGCACATAAGCGGCCGTGGTTGCTGATCATCGCCAATTCCTTCGGCTCGGTGGCAACGATTTCACTGTCTTTTCTGTTGATTCCCACCATGGCGGAGGTTGGCGCGGCGTTGGCGTTGGCGGGCGGATCGCTGGCAGGTCTTGCAGCCTGCATCGTCATCGCCGAGAGGCTCACGCCGGTGCCGGTTCCCTGGCGCGACATCGCTGTCTCGGCCATCATTTCTATCTGCACCGGACTGGCCGCCAGCCTTGCCAGCACTGCGCTGGGCAATATGCCGGCGATCTTTCCGCTCGCGGCGGGCGGTGTCGCCGGCGCTGCGGCTTTCCTGGGACTGACCTGGTTGTTTCACCCCGCGGCCGTGACGCAGTTCATCGGCAAGCTAAGGGCACGGCTCCGGATCGCATAAATCCCGCGCAATGAGGCATGCTTGTCTGAAAGTCGCGAGCCTACGGATTGACGTTTCGGCGTCCCCGGCGAGACCAGAACTCACGCCACAGCAGCACTGCATAGGCGGTGTTGGTATCGTAGTAGCGGCGCCACAAGCGTCGCGGCTCCTGTGCCACACGGAACAGCCACTCCAGGCCGGCCGCCTGAACCAGTTTCGGTGCCCGGGCGACCTTTCCACCATAGACGTCGAAGCTGCCGCCCACGCCCATGACGAAACTCGGAGCGAGTACGTCGCGATAGCGCTTGAGAAAGCGCTCCTTGCTCGGCGTCGGCATCGCCACAAACAGGCAGTCGGCACCTGAAGCGTTGATGGCCTCGACGATCGCGGCCTCTTCGTCCGCCTTGAAATACCCATTGCGCCTGCCGGCAATGGCCAGGCTCGGATGATCTCTGGCAAGTCGGCTTTCAACTGCGTCGAGAATGTGCTGTTCAGCGCCCAGAAGGTAGGGGCGATAGCCACGCCTGGCGCACAGCGCAAGCAGGTTGATCATGACGTCGACGCCGGTCACACGCTCCGGCAACTCGACGCCGCAGAGCCGCGCGCCCCAAAGCACGCCTTTGCCGTCGACATTGACCATATCCGCCCCGACGACATCCTCGCGCAGTTCGGCATTCTTGCGCATGTTCACAAGCTTGGCGACGTTCACGACAACATGATGAAGCGGCCGCCGCGTCGCCATCGCCTCGTCTGCGATGGCCAGCGTCTCGGCCATGGTCAGCGCATGGATGGTCGCACCGAGAAACTCGCGGCGGCGTGATGCCAATAGAGAGTGTTGCGCCCATGCCGTGTCATGCGAGTTCATGCCGCTTCTCCGGTGCGAGCGAGAGACTGCGAGCGTTCCATTTCGGATTTCTTGCCTTCGATGCGGGCGTCGGGCTTGCGCGCCTTGCGCCAGGTCCACAGGCCCCGTGTGTCGACGAGCTTCTTGTCCTTGAGCGCTTCGGGATCGATCAGATTGAATTGTCGATGGTCGACCAGCAGGACGACGATATCGGATTGGTCAATAGCGGAAAGTGCATCGGTGAACATGACGCCGCTGCCCTCGAGCTCGTGTGGCAACTGACGCGCATTGGGCTCGGCAGCGACGATCTTGATATTGGGAATCTTGGACAGAAGCTTAACAACCTCGACAGCCGGGCTCTCGCGCATATCGTCGATATTGGGTTTGAAGCTGAGGCCAAGACAGGCGATCGTCTGCTTGCGGGTCGGGTCGAGCAATGCCTCGATGTCCCTGACCACCGACAAGGGTCGCTCGGAATTGATGCGCCGTGCCGAACTGATCAGCCGCGTATTGTTCGGTGCGGCGTCGATGATAAAATACGGATCGATCGCAATGCAGTGGCCGCCCACGCCCGGGCTCGGCTGCAGGATGTTCACGCGAGGATGCCGGTTGGCGAGATCGATTACCTCCCAGACGTTGAGCGACAGATCCTGGCACACCGCCGCAAGCTCATTGGCGAAGGCGATATTGACATCGCGGAACGCATTTTCGGTCAGCTTAACCAGTTCCGCGCTTTCGGCCTGGGTTATGAACAGGTCGCCGGCGACGAAGCTTGAATAGAGTGCCGCTGTCCGCTCCGAAGACTTTCGGGACAGCCCGCCGATCGAGCGATCATTGTTGATCAGTTCGGTCAGCACCTTTCCCGGCAGCACGCGCTCGGGAGAGTAGGCGACCAGGACGTCAGCTTCCTCGCCATGTGCGACGGGAAATTTGAGATCGGGTCGCAGTTCCGCGAGCAGCGCTGTCATGACACGCGTCGTACCGACCGGCGATGTTGATTCCAGCACCACCAGGTCGTCCCGTTTTAGCACCGGAGCGATGCTTCGCGCTGCCGCAAGCACGTAGCTGACATCCGGCTTGCGGTCCGGGGTGATCGGAGTTGGAACGGCGATAATATAGGCATCGGCCGGCTGAGGCGTACTGAATGCCTTGAGCTTGCCATTGGCGACGACTTTCTGGATCAAACCATCCAGGTCCGGTTCGATGATGTGGATTTCGCCGCGGTTGACCTTCGCGACCACCGCCTCGTTGATATCGACACCGATGACATCGAGTCCGCGGCTGGCAAAAATGGCACAGGTCGGCAGGCCGATATAGCCCATGCCGATAACGGAAACGGTTTTGATTTCAGCCATGATTCAGCAATTCCTCAACGATCCGGGTCGCAGCTTGGCCATCGCCGTATGGGTTGTGCCTCTCCGCCATGCCGCGATAGACGCTCTCATCATCGAGCAGGCTATTGGCATTGGCCAGAATTTTTTCGATATCGGTACCGACCAGCCGGGCAGTACCAGCGGCGATCCCTTCGGGTCGCTCCGTGTTTTCCCGCATCACCAGCACCGGCTTGCCGAGTGAAGGCGCCTCTTCCTGCACGCCGCCGCTGTCGGTCAACACCAGGTAGCTCTGTTTCTGCAGGTACAGGAACGGCAAATAGTCCTGCGGGTCGATCAGGTGGATGTTCGGCACCGTCCCGATTTCGGCTTCGACCACGGAGCGCACATTCGGGTTGGGATGGACCGGGTAGATGATCTGCACATCCCTGCGCGCCGACAATGCCTTCAGCGCGGTGCAGATCCTCTGGATGCCGCCATCGAAATTCTCACGGCGATGACCGGTGACGAGGATCATTTTCTTGGTCGGATCGATGAAGGGGAAACGAGCGGCGAGCTTGGCGTTCATCAGCTTGTCGGCATCGATCTCGCTGGAGAAATGCAGCAGCGTGTCGATCACGGTATTGCCGGTTACGAAGATGGTGTTCGCAGCCTTTCCTTCGGCGATGAGATTGTCGCGCGCCTCGGTGGTCGGCGCAAAATGCCAAGTGGCGATGTTGCCGGCAATCTTGCGGTTCAGTTCCTCCGGAAAGGGAGAGTTGATGTTGTGGCTGCGCAATCCCGCCTCGATATGGGCAACCGGAATCCGCTTGTAGAAGGCAGCTAGAGCCGCGGTCATCGCGGTGGTTGTGTCGCCCTGGACGATGACGATGTCCGGCTTCGCCTTCTCCAGCACCCCCGCCATTCCGAGGAGCACGCGCGAGGTCACGTCGAACAACGTCTGACCTGGCTGCATGATGTTGAGATCGTAGTGCACCGGCAGGCCCGTCAGTTCAATGACCTGATCGACCATCTCGCGATGCTGGCCCGTCACACATATTTCCGTGGTAAAGCCCGGATGGGCAAGCGCGGCGCGCGCCACCGGAAAACATTTGAGCGCCTCCGGCCTCGTGCCGAACACGATCAGCAGTTTTCGCCTTGAGGGCAATTTCGGATGTGAAACGGCGTTCATGGTTGACCCTGGTCACCGAAAGCGTGGGCGCCCGGCTGACATGTGCTTTCAGCCTAACAATAGCGCCCTGAACCGCCTTCGTATTCAAAAAAATTAACGTATGATTAACGCTAGAGTCCGCAGGCCCCCTTGGGCAACCCTTGCCAGGAACTGTGGGGAAAGATACCAGAGCAAAGCCATTTTTTGCTTTAACGAGAATAACTTGGGTTGACTAATATTTTAATCATCGGCCACGCCGTCGCATCCCGGCGCTGGGAAAATGAGCTTTTCATGCGGTTGGGTGCGGCAGGTTATGTGGTCTCGAGTTGCCACGCGCCGGCGCCGGCGCCAACCGCTCGGGGGCTGGACACTGTCTTGGCGATCGAGAGCCGGCGTTTCGGTCCCTCGCTGGCGGGCCGGTCCGAGCCGTTGCCGCCCATCGATCGCGGCCCTCCGGACCTCGTCATAGATCTCACTGCCAGCGCAACGGGGCAAGACGCGCCAGTCCTGAGGCTCGAATTTTGCGGTCGCAACAGCTTTCCAGCCGGCGTTGCCGCAATGTTGGCGAGCGGACAATTGCCTGAACTTGGCGCTCGCCTCGATGGCGTTGTCGTGGCCCAGGCTAGACCGATGCTGGCAGACAGGCTCTGGCTATCTCGAAGCTGCAACGACCTGCTCGCCGGCGCCATGTCGCTGATCATGCAAACCGTCGCCCGCTTCTTTGCGGGCAAGCTTGTGCCGGTAACCGACAACCCGGTGCCGATCCTGAAGAACGACAGTTTTGTTCGACACTATGTGCCCTTTTTTGGCAGGGCTTTGATCGATCGCGCCGTGCAAAAAATCAGGCGGGGACGACGCCCCTTCTATTGGCAGGTTGCCTATCGGGTGATCGACGGACCAGGCATCGCCGAAACCGGGCAACTCGACGGCAAACCGTTCACAGTCCTGCCGGACGATGGCCAACGCTTCTATGCCGACCCGTTCGTCTTCGAGGCCGACCGCCGCCATCATCTGTTTGTCGAGGAATTCCCCTACGCGACGAGTCGCGGCGTGATTTCCGTCGCCGAGCTCGGTGACGATGGCACTTTCGGTGTTCCAAGGGTTGTATTGGAGGAAGCGCACCACCTGTCGTATCCGCAGGTGTTCGCACACGATGGCGAGATTTTCATGATCCCCGAAAGTGGTTCGGCTCGCGAACTTGTGCTCTATCGCGCCGCGCAGTTTCCCGACCGCTGGGTCCGCGACACGGTGCTGATGGCGGACAGGGATTTCAACGACGCGACGCTGCTCGAATCCGACGGTCGCTTCTGGCTGGTTGGAACGGAGCGGTTCGGCTACGGCAGCGCGTCGGACACGATGGCGGTCTATTGCGCGCCCTCGCTGCGCGGGCCATGGGTCGCCCATCCGCTCAATCCCATTGCCGTCGATCATTCGGCCACCCGGCCGGGCGGCGCCTTTATCCGCCAGGACGATGCCCTGGTGCTGCCGGTGCAGAACGGATCGAGGGCCTATGGCGGTGGTCTGGGGCTGATGCAGCTTGAGCGACTCGACGCGTCCGATGTCCGCTTCGCCTCGCCCCGGCCGATCGGCGCGGGTCCGGCATGGGCACGCACGGGCATTCATACGCTTAACCGCGCCGGCAATGTCGAGGTCGTGGACAGCGCGGGCTGACTGAAGCGCTGAAAGCCGTGACCGTCCCGTTGCTTGGCCTGCTTATTTGTTCTCCGTGGCAATATGAGGAAGCGGTGTGTTTCTCGTCTTCCTTTTGCCGTTCAGGGTCTGAAGAATCGGCTTCTCGATCATCTGGTAAATCACCAGACTGACGAGGCAGGCTGCCACGATGCTGACCACCGACACCAACAATACCGTTGTCGGATGCTCGTATCCGACGGTGCGTCTGGCCAGGTACGCCACAGCGCCGATCACGAAGATATGCGACAGATAAAGCGCGTAGGAAGCGTCGCCCAACTGCTCGAGAAGGCTCCAGTGCTTGAGTTTCGGCTCCAGAATGAGGCTGAGATGAAGTAGGCCCGCCGCCCACATTGCTTGTCCCGCGAAGCTGATCTGACCCAAGAGCGGCGTACCGTCATCGACGAATGAAAGCACCCCGCCCGCAGCGGTCATTACGCCGAATACCCAGGCATGGCGTATGTCGGAAGTGAAATCACCGTCCAAATAGCGCCGCCCTATCCACATACCGATGACGAATGCCACCGGAGAAGGGTTGAGATAGAACTGGATAACAGGGTTGGTGGGAGCCAGCCACAGCCCGGCTATCCACATCGCAATGAAAAAGACCGTCAGCACAAATACGCGCGAGGTCACGGACAGGAATGCGAACACCGCAAAAGCGATATAGAAAAATACCTCGTAATTGAGCGTCCAGCCGAGTGAGAGGATTGGACTGGCGCTATCCCGTCCAGGCGCTTCGTGAACAATGAAGAGGAGCGACTGAAGATAGTGGGGCCACGTAAAGACGGTCTTCTGGAAGAGACTTGGCGCGAGCGCCGCCAGAACCGCGGCGAGGCTGGTGAAAAGCCAGTAAAGGGGGATGATCCGGATTGCTCGGCGTTTCAGGAAGGTGGCAGCGGAAAACGGACCATCTCCCGTAATATGGACCATTATGAAACCGCTGATGACAAAGAACAGAACGACGCCCAGGCGGCCCGCCGTCACAATAATCAGATTGTCCACGCCAATCTGATAGGAAAAGGCGTGTGCGAACAGAACCAGCAAGGCGGCGCAGGCGCGAAGATACTGAATCGAATAGAACTTCTTCACCTTGATCTCCTGCGCTTTGCCGGTGCCTGATGCCATTGTGCCGTCCACAGGCAGCGCGTCGGGCGCCGTGCAAAGCATCGCCATCAATACGACCGGCCAATTAAGTGTGGGTTACCGAGTTCACGAATAGCGTAAATCCGGCTGCCGATGCATGTCGCGCAAGTGCATTGCGTGCATTCGTTCCCACGCGGCGCACTTTGGTGAGATTTCAATGAGCGGTGTCCGGCTTTTCGGCAAAGCTGACATGTGGCGGCCCATGCCCGGCATCGCCACTGTTAAGATCGGGTTATCCATATTCCTTTACGTTCGTGCAGGAAAATGTACCCGGGGGCGCGTTCGTCCCCTGCCATCTCAATCGCAAGCCGCAACGCTGGTCGGATAATCGTGAGTGTCACCCCCACAGAGCAACAGTTCGTGACCGCGCAGGCCAGCCGCCAAGACGCCCTCACACTCCTGTTCTTTCTCCTCGCGGCCTTCGCTTTCCTGCTCCGCTCGACCATCTCTCCGCAGTTGATGAATATGGTGATGTCCTATTCGACGGAGGGGGGGTCGTTTCCCGAAAAGCTGCATATCGGGACCTATGCCATCTTTCTGCTGCTTGTCGTCATCGCCACGACCCGGCCAATTCGGCTCGAAGGCGATGAAGTCAGGCTGTTCAAGGCGACATTGTTATATTCGCTGCTGCTGTTGTGGCTGGTGCCTTATCTCTTCGTGATAGGCCGTGCCGGCTCGGCCGGCTTCATAATCGATTCCTATCTGGTCTCTTGTGCCGCGGCGATGATCATGCTTGCCTTGGGTGACCATGTGCGCAGGGCGCTTGGCAATGTCATCGTCGGCATGATCGTCCTCAGCGCCATCATCGGAACGATCGAGGCCGTCACCCAGCATCGATTCCTGCCCTATCCCCTCGTTGAGCTGGACTTTCGGCCGATCGGACTGTCGGCCCATCCGCTGGCGCTGGGCGCGCTTTGCACCACCGCCATAGGTTTCGTTGCATTGACGCGGTGGCGTATCTGGGTGTGCGCGCTTTGCATCTTCATTCTCTTCATCGGCACGGCCGCTTCGGGCGCGCGCACCGCCCTGCTGCTCGCTTGCGGCGAGATCCTGTTCCTGCTCGTGTTCCTGCCTTGGCCGGACTTGTCACCCAGACATCAACGCCAGGCCAAACTCCTGGTGCTGATGCTGACGCTGGCCGGTGGCGCCATACTGATTGCGATACTCTTTTCGGCGGGGCTGCTGAACCGCTTCAGCAACACGCTCTTTGATCAAAATTACGACGCGCGCGTCAAGATCTACGATGTATTCAAGTTCGTTGAATGGAGGGACATCCTGCTTGGCATGAATCCCAACGAGTTGTTGAAGATCGTCAACGAAAAGCTCAACCTCCCCTTCATCGAAAGCACGCCGGTCGTTCTTACGCTTTTGTTCGGCCTGCCGATCGCCCTGCTCTTCGCGTTTGCTTTCTTCCGGTTCCTTTTCAAGCTCCTGCGCAATACGCCTCGGGCCGCCCATATCGCAGCGGCCGCGTCCATCCTCGCGGCATTGTCAAACAATGCCCTTTCTTCGAAGGCGCCGGATATCATGCTGCTCGTCATCTTGTTGCTCGCTTATCGAAAGCCGGATGGGCGCCAAACCGGCACGCCCCTTCAAGGCCAACCAGCATCAACAGCGACATGACGCCAAGCCCGCTCCTTGCGGGTGCCCTCGCGACGACCTCTTGTATTTCCATTTGAAACGCCTGCACGCTTTGCCAGGCTACGACGGGCGTGGCAGAATACCGACCAAGGGTGGATAGATCGCTGTTCCGGAACGCGCCTGACACGCCTGGAAAATGAAATGTTAACGATGTTTCCGTAAAGCAGGCTGTGCGTATTGAATATTAAAGGGTTAGCATGATGTCCGCCGCTTCCGGTCCTCCTCCAGCCGCGGCCGCCGCCGGCATTAGCCCCTATGAACGGATCGAAAATGCGCGGCGCGCCAGCAGGCCAAAGCCGCAACAAACCGCGCCGATCATGGCACATGCGGCGGCACCCGCTGTAACGTCGGCCCCTGTAACGTCGGCCCCTGTAACGTCGGCCCCTGTGTCGCCTGCACCCGTGGCGCCGCCTGTAGCCGAGCCCGTCACGACGGTGACGCTCAACAAGATCGGAACCTTTCTCGAACTCGATTTCGGGCGTCTGTTTGTCTGGCTGCGCGCCGGCCTCGCTCTGGTATGCCTGCTGGCAATAGCCGGCGGGATCATCGGCGGTGCCTACGCTCTGCTGAGCAAGCAGCGCTACACCGTGACCACGGACATCCTCATCAATCCCGCCAATCTTCAGGTTGTTCCGAACGATCTTTACCCGCAATCGGCCCAGGTCGATGGACAGCTGCTCAGCGCGCGCAGCAAAGAGCGCATCTTGACCTCGGGCAGCGTGCTTTCACGTGTTGTAGACGATCTTGACCTGGCCAGTGACCCGGAGTTCTTCGACGCGGACCGTAGCCGCACAGGGACGGACGGCGCCAAACCCGATCCAGAGCTTACCGCCCTGAAGAACCTGGCGGAACGGGTTGGCAGCATCGCGGATGAAAAGTCGTTTGTCACGACCTTGATGGTATCGGCGGAAACCCCCGCCAAGGCGATCCTGATTTCGCAGGATATCGTCAAGACTTTCCAGGAAGAGCTGGCCAGCGCCGAGGCTTCCGGCGCCAGCCGTGCCGCGGCGGCGCTGGACGGGCGGCTGGGCCAGCTCAAGAGCGATGTGCAGGCGGCCGAAGAGAAGGTCGAAGCCTATAGGCGCAGCCACAATCTGGCCACCAGCAATGGGCAGCTTGTTTCCTCGCAAACCATG
Source organism: Mesorhizobium sp. LNJC391B00 (assembly GCF_000502535.1). Lineage (NCBI taxonomy): Bacteria > Pseudomonadati > Pseudomonadota > Alphaproteobacteria > Hyphomicrobiales > Phyllobacteriaceae > Mesorhizobium > Mesorhizobium sp. LNJC391B00. The sequence goes on along the minus strand of NZ_AYWI01000003.1, from coordinate 505,366 downwards.
ACCCAGCTCAACGGCCAGATCGTGGAGACGCAATCGCGCGTCATCGCCGCGCAGGCAAGTTACGACGCCCTGCTTGCCGCCGGCGCAAACGGCACCAATTCCGGTCCCGCCACGTCGGAGGCGCTTGTGGCGCTGCGCGCAACGGCCAACGGCCTGCGCCAGCAGATCGATTCGCAGTCGATGACCTTTGGCCCCCGTCATCCGTCGATCGTCAGGCTGAAGACGGAGTACAACACGGTCAGCGCGCAACTCAGCGCCGAATACGCGCGCACCCTGCGCCTGGCGAAGGTCAATCTCGATGCCGCCAAAACCTCGTCGGCCTCCCTCAATGCCAAGATGAATGACTTGAAGGGCAACGTGTTCTCGGATAGCGATTCCGAGGTCGCCTTGCGTGAGCTTGAACGTGACGCCGCGTCGAAGACGGCCATCTATGAGAGCTTCCTGTCGCGGGCACGCCAGATAACCGAGCGCGAACAGATCGACAGCACCAATGTGCAGGTGATTTCCACCGCAGTGCCGCCAAAGGGCCGTTCATGGCCCCCGCGCACCGTCGTGATGATCGGCCTGGGGGCCATTGGCGGCATGATCCTCGGCATGTTGCTCGCCATTACCCTGGGTATCGTGCGCGACATGCGGCTTCCGCCGAACCGCCCGGATGTCAATGCCAGCCGCGCCTGAAATGGCGAAGCGGATTGTCTTTCACATTGCCAGCCTCAGGGGCGGCGGCGCCGAGCGTGTGTTCGTCCTGATAGCGAACGAGCTGGCATCGCGCGGCCACAACGTCACGCTTTTTACCTGGAACGCGCAGGGGCCCAATGCCGCCCTGCTTTCGCCTGCCGTGCATCTGGTCGATTTCGGCCTCCCCATTCGCGGCGAGGGTTATGGCAAGTGGGCGACATTGAAAGGCATCGTGCGAAGCGCGGGCCTGCTTGGCCGCCTTTCTCCCGACGCGATCTACAGCGCCCCGGAATTCGCCAATCTGGTCGTGGCGCTGGCGCTTTCCCTCGCGCGAAGCAGGGCGCGGTTCTTCCCGAGTTTCCACGCCGCCGCCTCACTGCCTTCCGGCAGCCTTGGCGCGAAAATGGCGGTCTGGCTTTCGGCCCTGGTTGCGGCCCGCGCCACCAGGGCCATCGCGGTTTCTGAGGGTGTCGGCGGCGATCTTGTGGCCCGAGGCTTCCCGAAATCCAAGGTCGTGGTCATCAACAACCCGCTGCCGCCGGCTGCGGCATCCCAGCAACGCGCCTACGCCTGGCAGGCAGAGCTCGCGGCGATGGGCGACGGCCCCATCATCATCACCGCCGGACGCCTGGTGCCCGTTAAGGATCATTGGACGTTGCTGCGGGCCTTCGCTGTGCTGCGCGCCGGGCGCCGGGCCCGGCTTGTCATCTTCGGCGAGGGTCCGCTGGCCGACGAGTTGCGCGCCTATGCCGAAGAATCCGGTATCGGCGCAGACGTTCTGTTTGCGGGCTATGTCAATGATCCGGCGGCCTGCTACGCCGTAGCTGACTTGTTCGTCCTATCATCGACCAGCGAGGGCTTCGGCAATGTTCTGGTCGAGGCCATGGCAGCGGGGATTCCGGTGGTCTCCACGGACGCGCCGCACGGCCCGCGCGAAATACTTGATGACGGCCGCTTCGGCGCCCTGGTGCCGGTCGGCGATGCCGCGGCCCTGGCAGTGGCGATGGCCGGAATGCTCGACCAGCCGACAACCGCCGCGATCCTGAAAAGCAGGGCGGCGGATTTCGAAATTGAAAAGATCGGAGACCGGTACGAGGCGTTGCTCTGAATTAGCGCATGGATCGGCTTGCGGCGGCACAGGAATCCGCCATTGATGGGACAGGACGCCGCCAACATAGGCCGGTTACTCCCAATCCAATCATGATCTTTAACATCAATTTACCCGGAGTTGGTAACAACAGGGAACCCGCGTTTCATCCCCTCAGCATAGGGAATTTCCTTGCCGCAGCATCACAGCCTTCCTGCCGGCCGTGCAAACGATCGCAATTGGCCGAGATTGCACCGCCTCATGCGGGTTGAGCTGGAACTCGCGCCTGACGTTCTGGTGCCGCGAGCCGAAACGGAACTGCTTGGCCGGACGGCCGCGGCCATTCTTGGCGAACAGGCGCACGAAACGATCCTGATCGACATGTGCTGCGGCAGCGGCAATCTTGCCGTGGGCATCGTCAGCGAATGTCCTCGGGCTCGGGCATGGGCGGCGGACCTGACCGACAGCACGGTTTCGCTTGCCCGCCGCAATGTTGTGCGCCTCGCCCTGCAGGACAGGATCAAGGTCCGGCAAGGCGACCTATTTGCCGCGATCGAGGGTGACGGCCTCCGCGGCGCTGCCGACATGGTCGTGTGCAACCCGCCCTATATTTCCTCATCCCGTCTCGATAGCGAAAGCGCGCATCTGTTGGAGAACGAACCTCGGGAAGCTTTCGACGGCGGCCCTTACGGTATTTCGATCCTCCAAAGGCTGGTCCGGGATGCCGCAGCTTTCCTCAAGCCAGGCGGATGGCTGCTATTTGAGTTCGGCGAAGGTCAAGATCGGCAGATAGCAACCCTTTTATCGAGAACGAAATCCTACGAAACCCCAACCTTTGCCGTGACGGCCGACGGCCAGCCCCGTGTCGCCATGGCGCGCAAACATGGTGGCCGGGTTCCCGGAACCGGGAGCCCGGCGTGAGCGTCGTCCGCGCCCTCGATCAGGCCGACCTTGCGGCCGTCGCGGGCATGTTTCAACGCATGCTGCGCAAGAAGCGGGGGCCAGCGCCGGCCTCCCTCGTCGATTACATGAGGCGGTTTTATCTGGACGCACCCGACTGGGGCAGCGGGCTCCGTTCGCTTGTCCATGTCAATGACGCCGGCCAGGTTTCCGGCTTCGTCGGCGTTCATGCGCTGCCAATGAAATTCAACGGCCGGCAGCTCTACGCTGCCATCTGCAGCTCGCTGATGGTCGAGGATCACGAGACCGATCCGATGGCCGGTGCCCGCCTGTTGAAGGCCTTCCTCGATGGTCCGCAGGACATCTCCTTCAGCGAAACCGCCAATGATACGTCCGTGAAACTGTGGACGCGGCTTCGCGGCGTTGTGCTGCCGCAATACAGCCTTGACTGGGTTCGCGTGATGCGGCCGGCGACCTTCATGCTCAGCCTTTTTGCCAGTCACATGAAGCTTGCCTGGATGTTAAACCCGCTCGCCCGGATGGTGGACCGGCTCTACCTTCGCAAAATGAAGGGCAGTCAACGACGCTGGACCGGCGTCGTCGCCAACGCGTCGAGCCGGGGGGCATTTAGGACCTCCGAGATCGACAGCGGCAGCTTTGCGGGGCTGCTGGAGCCGCTTTGCGCCCAGTTTCCGCTACGTCCGCAGTGGGCGGAAGGTCAGCTCAACCATATTCTGGGCGATGCGGCGCAAAAGCCGGATTTCGGAGAGCTTGTCTGCGTGTCGGTGGCATCGCCGAACGGCGCCAATGTCGGCGCTTTCGCCTATTACGCGCGACCGGACGGGATCGGCCGCGTGCTGCAGGTCCTCGCTCTTCCCGGCCAGGCCGGGCCGGTGATCGATTGCCTGGTCGAGCATGCCGCCCGGCGCGGTGTCTCCGGCTTGCGCGGCCGCGTCCAGCCCGCGCTTCTGGACGCCATGCTTGTAAGACGCATAGCCTTCATACCGGTCGCCTCGACCGTCGTGCATTCACGCGATCCCGAGCTTCTCGATGCCATGAAGAACGCGCAGGTCTTTCTGAACGGGCTTGCGGGCGAGCAGTGGAGCCAGTTGATCGGCGGCCGCTTCACCTGAAGCGTTCCGCCTAGAGCAATTCCAGGAAAGGGTGCGCGGTTTTCCGGCCGGAATCGCGTTAAAACAAGAGCTTAGAGTGCCTCGCATGAAATCGGGTTCATGCGATGCGCTCTGAGTTTTTCTTGATGCATGTCGTATCGCAAAACCGGATCACTTTTGCTCGATATGCATCAGGTCAGGAGCCGACTTCGTCCACGCCGCCAACGAGCTGCGGGCGCAGGTGCAGATAGCGCGTTGCCTTTCGCTTGGCGGCGATGTCGGCCCAGACGCGTTCGATCTGTGAGGCGGTCAATCCCGCCGCTTGCCCTACCACCTCGGCGGACACGCCGTTGTTGAGGCCGTAGAGACACAGATCCATCCGATCGTAAGGCAGGGAGAAGTAGAATTCTTCCTGCGTCTGCGCCAGCGAGTAGGTGTCGGTGGTCGGCGGCCGGTTGCGGACCTCTTCCGGAATGCCGAGATAGGCGGCTAGCGCATAGACCTGCGTCTTGTAGAGATGCGCGATCGGCTTGACGTCGGCGGCGCCGTCGCCGTTCTTGACGAAGAACCCCTGGTCGTATTCCAGCCGGTTCGGTGTGCCGAGCACGGCGAAGTTCAGCCGCTCGGCATGATAATATTCGAGCTGCTTGCGGGTGCGCTGCTTCATGTTGGTGGCGGCAACGATGCCGAGGTAGACAGCCACCGGCATCCGCAGTTTCGTCTGCTTGCCTTGCGGGTCCTGCACCACCAGCGACGAGATGTTGTAGCCCTCGCCTTCGAGCACGTTCGCGATCACGATCTTCGAGGCCCAGCCCTTGCCATAGTCCGGGACCAATTCGCGGATGAAGGCGTCGCGGCGTTCATAGCAGCCCATTGCCCGCAGGGTCGGCCCGATATCCTCCACAACGGCCTCGACGCCGAAAGTGTCGGCGACCAGATGGCCGAGCCGCAGGCTTTCGGGGTCGGAATCGCTTTCCGGCATGAGGACGCACAGCACATTCTGGTGGCCGACGGCCCGCGCGGCCAATGCAGCCGAAACGCTGGAATCTATACCGCCCGAAAGACCGAGCACGAGGCCGCGCTTGCGAATGCCGCGCAACTGCTCGCGCAGGGCCGCCACGATCCTGTCCGTTTCGGCGGCGGGATCGATGACCAGGGCTTGCGTGAAGGCCGGCGCATCCTGGGTTGAGCCGATGTTCATTGCTCGGCCTCCATCATCTCAGCCGCGAGCCGGCGGCTGACCTTGCCCGACTCCGTCTTCGGTAATTCGCTGCGGAACTCTATGATTTTGGGGACCATGAAATCCTCCAGGTGGCGCGCGCAGTGACGAATGATGTCCTTTCCGCCAAGCGCCGGATCGGACCGCACGACGAGCGCGCCGATCGCATGCCCCAGCACCGGATCCGGCACGCCGACGACCACCGCTTCCGCGATACCTGGATGGGCGTGGAGCACTGCCTCCACTTCCTTGGGGGCGACCTTCTCGCCACGCGTCTTGATGATGTCGTCCTTACGCCCGACAAAATAGAGAAAGCCGTCCTCGTCGGTCTGGAACAGGTCGCCCGTATAGAGCACCTTTTCCCAAGGGTTAGGCCCCGGCCGGAGCGCTCGTTCCGTCGCGGCCTTGTTGCGCCAATAGCCCTGCATCACGTGCGGACCGCGGATGACGAGCTCACCTGCCACGCCCGCCGGCACGCGTTGTCCAAGGTCGTCGACGACAAAGGCTTCCGTGTTGGGGATGGCTATGCCGACCGACCCTGGCCGGCGGTCAAGTTCCTCGGGTGGCAAATAGGTGCAGCGCTTGCATTCGGTCAGCCCATACATCGAATAGATCCGGACGCCGGGCAGCAGCGAGCGCAGGCGTTCTATGTGGGCTGGCGGCAAGGCGGCCGCGGTGTTGGAAATATAGCGGAGGCTGGGCAGGAAACCCGGCGCCAGATCACGCATCTGCAGGATCATCGCCGCCATGGTAGGCACCAGCGGAAGGCCGGTGACGCCCTCTTTGCGGATGCGTTCGAAGATCTCGTGCGGGAAGGCGAAGGACTTCTCGAGCACCAGCGTGGCCCCGAGCCTGACTGCCATCAGCAACTGGTAGAGGCCATAGTCGAAGGCAAGCGGGAGGACGTTCAGGATGATGTCGTCCGGCGCGTTGCGCAGATAGGTGGCGATCGACCCCGCGGCAGCGTCGCAATTGCGATGCGTCATCATCACACCCTTGGGCCGGCCGGTCGAACCTGACGTGTAGATCAGCATCGCAAGGTCGACGTCGATGCCGCGATGGTTTACCTCCGCGCCATCGAACGTCAGGCAGTCAGTCAGGGACGCGGCCCCTGCCGGGCATTGCCCATCGGACCCAGGGGTGGAAGCCACGAAGATGCCGGGCTTGCCTTGCGATGCGCAGGCTTCGGTGACCACGGGCATCAGCTTCGCCTGCGTCAGGACCGCCCTGGCGTCGCAATCGGCGATGACGTAACCGAGCTTGTCGGCCTTTGTGGAGGGGTTGATCGGACTGAAGGTCGCACCTGCCTTGAGTGCGGCAAAGATCGATACGGCCGCCTCCCAGCAATTGTCCATGAAGATCAGAACGCGGTCGTCGCGCCTGATCCCATTAATGAAGAGAGCGGTGGCCAGCCGGCTCGAAAGGTCGTCGAGTTCTTCGTAGCTCAGCCTTTTGCCCTTGGTGACCAATGCCGTCTTGGCCGGGTGGGCAGCAGCCTTCGCCACCAGAAAATGCTCGATCCGCACGGGACGTTCCTCGCCGTTGGCGCTTACGCTGCCAGCGTTTGTGCTCTCGCCTCGATGAAGGACGAGATGCGGTCAAGCGAGTCCAGGTTGGCCGGAACGATGTCGGCGTCCACCATCGCGATGCCGAAATTGTCCTCGATGAAGGCCACCAGCTCAAGTACCGCAGTCGAGTCGATAATGTCGTTCTCGATCAGCGAGGCTGAATCCGACAGTTTGTAGGAGGTGTCGCCGAACAGGAAGTTATCGACGATAAAGCTTCTGACCCTGTCCTTGATTGCCGTCATCATGTCTTTCCTTTTCCTCGCCGTCTCAGGCCGCTCTTGCCGCGCCGACCGCTTGGCCGGCGAAATTCTTCTGCCACAGCTGCGTCGACAGAATGCCGACGAAGGCGGCGTTGTCGCGAAATCCGGTCGCGGTCTCCATGCGGCATTTCTCGTGGAGCTTGGCCACCGCCTTGGCGTTGAACAGGCCGCCGGCAGTAATGCTCGCCTCGCCCAGGCAGTCACGAACATAGTCTAGTTCCTCCGCCCGGACGAAGGAGCGGGCCTCCGGGGCGCGGTAAGGTTGCTTGGTGCGTTTACCGATCGCCGCCGGAAGGTGGTGCCTGGCCACCTTGCGCAATATGTGCTTCTCCATCAAGCCTTTCAGTTTCATCTCCGGCGGAAGTCTTGCCGCGAACTCTACCACGCGATGATCCAGGAAAGGAAACCGCCCTTCGATGCCGTGCGCCATGGCCATCCGATCGCCTTGGCTGGAGAGGATGTAGCCGGGCAGGAGGAAGCGGGTTTCGAGATATTGCGCCTGATGCAGCGGATGCCATAGGGAAAACGCCTCGGGTAGGCGGCTGGTTAGCTCTTCAGCTGCGTCATAACCCTTCAACGTCGCGCGCAGGTCGCCGGAAAAGAAGATTTTCGCCGCCGCCGTTGTCTTGAAGCGTGGCCGATGCGAGAACAGCGGATCGTCGAGGGCAGCGTTGCTGGTGCCGAAGAAGGCAGCCAGATACTCCACCGATTGCTGTTGCAGGCCCGGCAGATACGGGTAAAGCCGGCGGAACAGCTGCGGCCTAATGCGCGATGTGGGCTGCCGCCCGCAGAACCGGCGGACACGCGCCTCCTTGAAGACGTCATAGCCGGCGAAGACCTCGTCGGCGCCTTCACCCGTCAGCACCACCTTCAGGCCGGCCTGGCGAACCAGCGCGGACAATTTGTAGAGTGGCGCTGGCGCCGTGCGGATGATCGGCCGCTCGGTAAAGCGGATGACCTCAGGAAAGACGCTGGCGATATCGCGGGCGCCGCATTCTATGGCGTGGTGGCGCGTGCCGAGCGCCGAGGCCATTTCGGTCTGAAAGGCGCTTTCGTCATGCTCGGCGCTGTCGAAGGTTACGGAAAATGTCTCCAGTCTCCGAGGAGTCATGCCGGCGGCAAGCGCCGAAACAAGCGACGAATCGAGCCCTCCGGAAAGATAGGAACCGACCGGCACGTCGGCCCGCATGCGAAGCCTCACCGCATCGGTCAGAAGGGCTTGCAATTCCTCTGCCGCGTGGTCCTCGTTCGTGATCTTCGACGGCTCATCACGATGCGGATAGTCCAGGTGCCAGTACCGTTTGACCGTGACCTGCCCCTGCGTCGCGATCATCACACTTGCCGGTTCCAACTCGTGGATATTGCGGAACGCCGTGCGCGGAGCGATCGGCGCCCACAGCGTAAAGATCTGATCCAGCGCAACCGGATCAATTTCAGCGGAGACGCCCGGGACCTTCAGCAGGGCTTTGATCTCCGAGGCAAAGTAAAGCACCCCGTCCTTGCTTGTGTAGAACAGCGGCCGGACACCCATGCGGTCTCGTGCAAGCACCATTCGTCGCTGCCGATTGTCCCATATCGCCAAGGCGAAATCACCGTTCAGGAGAGACAAGCAGTCTTCGCCCATCTCCTCATAGAGCTGAAGGATGACCTCTGTGTCGCTCGACGTCCGAAAGTCCCGGCCCTTGGCGATCAGCCCTTCGCGCAGTTCTATGTAGTTGAAAATCTCGCCGTTGAACGCAATCGTCAAATTGCCGGCCTCGTCGGACATCGGTTGCTGGCCATCGCCGATGCCGATCACCGACAGCCGCGCATGCCCGAGCCCGGCATCGGGTGCTACGAATTTCCCTTGCTCATCCGGCCCACGATGGGCAATTGCGGCTACCATGTGCGTGAGCAAAGCTTCCGCATCCCGGATTGACCCGAAATAACCCCCGAATCCACACATCCCTTGAACTCATATTGAACGCTAAGGTACGGAACATAACCTCGATAGTGGCATCTGGGGTTAATCCGATATTTTCACCGAGCATGTGGTTAACAAGAAGTTGCCACGATGTGGTCTTCGTGGCTAGGACGCGATGGCTCTCCATCACCTCGCGGTTGCGGCCGTAATAGCCGGAACGATAGCCCAGGCGCTCCGACGTGGCGAACCGCCTGGATACAAACGGGCCGCGCGCAACGTGCTGGCGATCTTGAGGCAAATTCAACCGCAGGCTGCTGGGCTGACTATTATCGGGGTAGGTTTTTTCAACGCTTGCAACGGCTTAGTGCTTTCCGACACGCGCCGGGCGCGAACGGACCAGAGCATTTCCAAAAAAGTGTGACACGGTTTTCTCTGCAGAAGCGCGCGGCGCTTCTGCAGCAATTTGCCTCGAAATCAAGAGATGACGGGGGTTTCAACCTGTCTGTGGAACGGTTGATCGCTCTAGGCCTTTTGTCCGGGTTGGCATGGCTGGACACGGGCGGCTAAGGCTGGAAATGTGATTGCACGTCTTCGCTGCCGGGGGGCTGGCCGGAGGACGAGGAGGATGGCGCTGAATTTCGAATATATTGCCGGCCATCCGGCGCTGCACCGTCATGTCGAGGCGCAGTCGAAGGCGCTGCTGCATATCTATGAAACGAGCCCACGCCTGGCCGCCGTGTTCGCTACGCAACAGCGCTGGCTGCTGGCTCACACCGGCCTAGCCCTGCATTTCGCCCGCGACCCGCGCGATCCCCGCACGGAACTGACACTGGCCCGCTTCATCGATGCCGTGCTTCACTATTCCGTCGCTAGCCGCAACACGGCCGAAGCCTTCATCAAGGAGATGCTGCACTATCACATCATCGAATACCTGCCGCACACCGGTGACGGACGAGCCCACCCGTTTCAGGTGACGGCAGCGACGCTGAAGGAATTCGACGGCTGGGTGGTTGCGCATCTGCGCACGCTCGACGGTCTCGACAGCGGCAGCCGCCTCGCCGCCTTTCTCGAGCAGCACGGCATGATTTCCAGGCTGCAGCCGCTGGTGGCGGAAGGCCTGCTCTCCTCCAACCCTGTGCGTGAGCCCAAGCAGACGTTTTCGCTGTTCATCTGGCTCAACAATGGCGGCATCGTCATGGATTGGCTGATGTCCGGCATCGATCCCGACAATGCCGCCCTCGACCGGATCCCGACCAGCGTGGTTTCGATCGGCGAATTCGCCAGTTGGCTAAAACTCTCGCGCACCCATCTTGCGCGCAAATTGCGCGACGCCGAAAAGCTCGGCAGCGTCGGCTGGCTGGGCCGGCGCGGGCATTCCGTAATGTGGGTCTCGAACAGCTTCTACCAGGAATACATGACCGTGCAGGCCGCCAAACTTGCCGTCATCGATGCCGCGTTCGAAGCCTGCCGACCGGCGTCGCCGCACGCTGGCTGAACGTTCGGCGCAGACGCTGTTGCGCAGCCGATCGTGCCGACCGCGAGGACCCGTCCGGGCGCATGGCCGAGGCGGCCTTTCCGCCGTCGGGATACGGACATCTGGACAGCGGGGGCGAAGCCTGAAAGCGGAACGATCCGCGCGAGCGGCAGCGATCCGCCCGACGGGTTCGGGTGGATCAACTGGTCAAAAGCCGGGCGCAGCATCTCAATCGATGTCGAATGACACGCCCTGCGCCAGCGGCAGCGCCTTGGAATAGTTCACCGTGTTGGTGGCGCGGCGCATATAGGCCTTCCAGGCATCGGAGCCGCTCTCGCGGCCGCCGCCGGTTTCCTTCTCGCCGCCGAACGCGCCGCCGATCTCGGCGCCCGACGTGCCGATGTTGACGTTGGCGATGCCGCAATCCGAACCATCGACGCCGAGGAAGCGCTCGGATTCCTGCAGGTCGCGGGTGAAGATCGACGACGACAGTCCGGCGCCGACCGCATTGTGCTCGTCGAGCACTGCATCGAAATCGGAATATTTCATCACGTAGAGGATCGGCGCGAAGGTTTCTTCGGTGACAGGAGCCACCTGCTTCGGCATTTCGACCAGCGCCGGATGCACGTAATAGGCATCGGGATGGCCATTCTCGACCCGCGAACCGCCGGTCAGCTTGCCGCCGTGAGCGGTGGCTTCCTTGAGCGCCTTCTGCATGGCGTCGAACGCCCCCTTGTCGATCAGCGGCCCGACGAGCGAAGACGTCTCCAGCGGGTTGCCGACCGAGACGCTCTCATAGGCCTTCTTCAGCCGCGGCAGCAGCGTGTCATAGACGCTGTCATGCACGAACAGGCGCCGCAGCGTCGTGCAGCGCTGGCCCGCGGTGCCCATGGCGCCAAAGGCGATGGCGCGCAGCGCCATGTCGAGATCGGCGGTCGGGCAGACGATGCCGGCATTGTTGCCGCCGAGCTCGAGCACGGCGCGGGCAAAGCGCTTGGCCAGCCGCGGGCCGACATCCCGGCCCATGCGGGTCGAGCCGGTGGCAGAAACCAGCGCCACCTTCGGGTGGTCGACCAGGATCTCGCCGACGGAGCGGTCGCCAATCAGCACCGGTGCCAGGCCCTGCGGCGCATCCGCGCCGAAGCGCTTGACCGCGCCGGCAAAAATCGCCTCGCAGGCGAGCGCCGTCAGCGGCGTCTTTTCCGAGGGCTTCCACACCACGGCGTCGCCGCAGACCAGCGCGAGCGCCGCGTTCCACGACCACACCGCGACCGGGAAGTTGAAGGCCGAAATGACGCCGACGACGCCGAGCGGATGCCAGGTCTCCATCATGCGATGTCCCGGACGCTCGGTGGCGATGGTTAGACCGTAGAGTTGGCGGGAAAGGCCGACGGCGAAATCGCAGATGTCGATCATTTCCTGAACTTCGCCGAGGCCTTCCGACGGGATCTTGCCGACCTCGATCGACACCAGCCGGCCAAGCTCGGTTTTGTGCGCGCGCAACTCCTCGCCGAGCAGCCGCACCAGTTCGCCGCGCCGGGGACCCGGCACCATCCGCCAGGCCTGGAACGCCGTGTGCGCGGCATCGATGGTCTTGGCCGCATCGGCCGGCGAAATCGTCTTCAGCGCCGCGATCTGTTCACCCGTCACCGGGCTGCGCACGACGAGGTCGCCGCCGGTCAGCGCGTCCTTGGCCACACCCAGTTTCGCCAGAAGTTCGGCCGTTTCCTTCGCTATCGTCATTTTCATCCCTTTCAGATCCGCTCGCCATCATAGGGCGGCGGTCGAGCCTTGGCGCCATTATCGCCCGCATGCCGCAGGCGCTGTCATGGCGTGCCATTACTCGTTTCAGGGGAAAATCGCCACCCCGGCATGGTCCAAGCCGGGATTGCACGATTGAGCCACAGGAGGAACAGGTTTAGTGCGCTGTCTTCGCCGGCGCCTTCACGGCTCCGTCTCGCATCAGCCGGTCGATATGCATGCGGATATGGGCGGCTTCCGCTGCCGTGTTGGCCAACGCAATGGCGCGATCGAAGGCGACACGCGCCTCTTCGCCACGGCCGAGCTGCATCAACAGACCGCCCTTGAGGCCGAAGAAGTGGAAATAGCCGGACAGCCTCTCGCCAAGCGGCTCGATCATGGCAAGGGCAGCTTCCGGCCCGCGCACCTTGGCGACCGCAACCGCACGGTTCAGCGTCACCACCGGCGAAGGTTGCATCGCCTCCAGCAGGCTGTAGAGCAGGTCGATCTCTGTCCAGTCGGTCTCCTCGGGGGTTGCCGCCCGCGCATGAAGGGCGGCGATCGCCGCCTGCACCTGGTAGGGTCCGGGCTTCTGGTGGCGCAGGGCCTTGTCGACCAGCGCCAGGCCTTCGTCGATCATCTTGCGGCTCCACAGCGAGCGGTCCTGGTCGTCGAGCAGCACGATCTCGCCATTCTCGTCGAAGCGGGCCGGCGCGCGCGCATGCTGCAGCAAAAGCAATGCCGTCAGGCCCATGATCTCCGGCTCGGTCTGGAACAGCCGCAGCAACAGGCGCGCCAGCCGGATCGCCTCCTCGCAAAGCGGCGCACGCGCCGGCGCCTCGCCGCTGTTGGTGGAATAACCTTCGTTGAAGATCAGATAGACCATGGCGGCAACGGCGCCGAGCCGCTCCGAGCGCTCGACCGCGCCGGGCGTCTCGAACGGCACGCCGGCATCGGCAATGCGCGCCTTGGCGCGCGTGATGCGCTGTTCCATGGCGCTTTCGCCGACCAGGAACGCACGCGCGATCTGCTTGACGGTGAGACCGGAGACGATGCGCAGCGCCACCGCGATCTGCTGCGTAGGCGGCAGATCCGGATGGCAGCAGATGAACAAGAGCCGCAATATGTCATCGCGGTAGTGCGCGCCGTCCAGCCGTTCGGCGATATCGCTCTCGGCATCTTCCAGGTCCGAGATCTGGTCCTCTTCCGGCATCGGCGCCTGCTTGGCGCGCTTGCGCACCGCGTCGATGCCGGTGTTGCGGCCGACAAAGATCAGCCAGGCCGCAGGATCGCGCGGCGGCCCGTTCTGCGGCCAGTTCTTGAGTGCCCTCAGGCACGCGTCCTGGAAAGCTTCCTCCGCCGTATCGAGATTGCGGAAATAGCGCAGCAGCGCACCCATAGCCTGCGGGCGGGCAGCGCTGATCGCCGAGCTTATCCAGGCGAGGTCTGTCATGTGGCTACTCTGGTTGGGTTGAAGACGGAAACCGGTCGGATCTCATAGGATCCGCCGCTGGGATTGACCTCGGAAAGCTCGCGCGCGAAGTCGACGGCTTCGTCGAGATCGGCGCATTCCAGCGTGTAGAAGCCGAGGAACTGTTCCTTGGTCTCGGCAAACGGGCCGTCGATGACGACCGATTCGCCCTTGACCTTGCGCAGCGTCGTCGCGGCGGTGGTGGGCAAAAGCCGCGCCACCGGCCCAAGCCGGCCGGCTTGAGCGTATTTTTCCTGCACATGCATGAGCTTTGCCATGACCTCGTCATCCTGTGCCTTGCTCCAGGAGGAGACGACATCTTCGGAGGCATAGCAGAGGATAGCGTAGAGCATGGGACGTCCTTTTCTGTCTCAAAGGACGAAACAGTAGGGCCTATGCCGACATGGCGTCGACAAAAAAGTTACGCCATTTTTGTCAGCCTTCGCTTGCCTTCAACCATCTCAGCACAAGAGCCTCTTCATCATCGAGACCGTCTATCGATCGCTTGCGCTTGTTGGCCTCGGTCATTTCGCTAAGCAGCCGCCCTTCCACCCAGGCTTCGAAAACCTGTGGATGGATGTAGCATTTGCGGCAGACGGCGCGTGTGTTGCCGAGCCGCTCGGCCACCTTGTCGATGACGGCGTTCATTACACGCTTGGTCTGCGCCTGGCTTTCGGGAAGCTCCGTCCGCGCAAACAGCGACGCGGCATGGATGGTGCCGCCCCAGGTGCGGAAATGCTTGGAGCTGAAATTGGCGCCGATCGCGTCGCGGATATAGCGGTTGACATCGTCGGAGCGCACTCCATGCCTCTCGCCATCCTCGTCGAGATATTGGAACAGTTGCTGCCCCGGAATATCCTGCGCGCCGCGCACGACCCGGGCGATGCGGCGGTCGACCAGCTTCAATTTCCATTCCTTGCCGGACTTGCCCTTGAAGGCAAAGCGCAGGCTCGATCCCTTGATGTCGACGTGGCGGTCGCGTAGCGTCGTCAGCCCAAAGCTCTTGTTGTCGCGGGCATAGGCGGCATTGCCGACCCGGATCATCGTGTTGTCGAGCAGCCAGACAATTGCCGCCACGACGCGCTCGGCCGGCAGGCCACGGCGGCGCAGATCGGCATCGATCCGGCGGCGCAGCTCCGGCAGGCTTTCGGCAAAGGCGACAAGGCTGGAGTATTTGGCGCCGTCGCGCTCGGCGGCCCACAGCGGATGGTAGCGGTACTGTTTGCGCCCGCGCTGGTCGCGGCCGGTCGCCTGGATGTGGCCGGCGGGATCGGGCGAGATCCACACATCCGTCCATGCCGGCGGAATGGCCAGCGCCTTGATGCGGGCAATGGCTGCCGCGCCGACGGCCTGTCCTTTCGCGCCCTTGTAGGAAAAGCCTTCGCCCGCCTTCAGGCGCCGGATCCCCGGCTCGCTGTCGCTGATATAGGTGAGCGAGGCCTGTTCGGCAGCGGTCTGCGCGCCGTTCTTCGGCGCTCCATCGTCCCCCCGTCCGGCAGCCGACCGGCCGGATGGCGTCCCAGATTTGTCAAGCATGCCCGCTCCACGAAATTTTTCTCGTAGATAAGCGCCAGGCCGACTGCTGGTTCCACCCCGTTGCTATGGAATGTGGTCGGGTCCACCAATGGTGGCACCAGCCGGCACGGCCATCCAGAGGCCGCCATCGTCGACGTGAGGCGGATGGTAGTCGCGCCCGGGCGGAATCTGTTCGAACACGGCCCCTGCCTCATCGGCAAGGTAGTCATAGCCCACATCCTGCAGGAGCCCCTTTGGATCCAGGTGGTGGTAGAGATTGCGGCGGGCGATCCGCCGCTTCGGCTCCATCATCTTTAAATGATAGAGGTTGAGCCCGCTGTTGCGGGCCTTGAAACCAAGATCGGGAGGATACCAGAGCCCGTGCAGGTCCTCTGGTCGGTACTTCGCCGGATCGTAGGCTCTGAACAGACGATACTGGAACTTTTCGGCCCACAGCCCGTCGACCCGGTACTCGGTCGGCGAATACAATTCGCGGAGCCGGAACCCCCAAGCCATGCGCCTGTAATCCCCCGTCAGCTGTCCGATCCGCTCCGCGGTACCGCGTTCCAGCCGCTCATCGGGATCAATAGCCAGGATCCAGTCGGCGGCAGCTTCATGCGCTGCGTCGAGTAAGATCCGCCGCCGCTGCGGCTCGCTGCTGAACACGCCGGTCGCCCCGCGATCGTCATAGGCAATCCAGCCGTCAACGACCGGATCGATATTGGTGATCAGATCGGCAACCAGATGCGCGTCATAACGATAGCTGAAAACTGCGACCGTTCTCTGGCGCGTCCAGAACAGTCGGCTCCGTCGCCAGCGTCGAGGCTTGATTTGGCTCGTTATCATTTTCTTGTTGCCGCTTTCACGCGATTTCGCACGCCAATATAGACACCCACGGATTTGACCAGCAGGGCAAGCCAGACAATTGGCATCGACATCATCGCGAAAGTTCGATCCCGATCGGAAAGCCCGATCTTCGCCAGCTTGCGGGCATTCCGCCGATCGCGAAACGTGTCGCGAAAACACCGAAACGGAGTGTTCAGGGCGGACGCTGCGAGGTAATCGCCGCGGCGACAGCCGCGCCTGTACTGATCGGCAAGCAATCTGGACAGCCGGGTTTCGTTGCGATGAACGGTTTGCACCTTAGACTCCCACACCGGCTGCAGTTCCTGCGGCAGCCGCCCCAGGAATTCGGTGTCTTCGGCAGCAGGCATGGTTTCATCGAACAAGCCAAATTCATCGAACAGCCGCCGATCGAACGACACGCCGTAACGCAGCGCACGATCCGACGCCAGACCGGGAAGCCGTCGCATGAACATGATCAGATGAGCCGCACAGGCGATCAGATTGCGCGGATGGCTATTCACCATCGCGCTCGCCACGGCGCGGTCGCCAGCCAGATGCCGCTGCATCCGTGCCTCGGCCCAGCCCGAACAGGCGAGGCAATCATCGGCGAGAAAGGCAACGAAAGGCGCTTTGGTGGCCGCAATGCCGAGGTTGCGGGCTGCGCCTACAAACAGCCTTCGACCGACCTCGATCACTGGCACCTTGACCCCGGCGCCGGTCAGCAGCGCCAGGACCTCGCCTCCGCCCGAGTTGACCACCATGATCTCGAGCGGCTCATCCTGATCCAGCAGGGATGTCACCGCCTCGACGATTTGAGCCGGCGCGCGATAGCCGATGACAATGACGGCAAGCTGCGGCGGGGCTGATTCAGGCACGTTGCAACTGGACGCGCGGAGAGGAAAACCAGCGCCGCAGCGCCAGCTTCAGCTGGTAGCGCCTGCAACGCCAGGTGTTCGACCGCACCTTCGGCGCCGCCGCCGCGATCCTCAGGAACCGCGCCGCCGTCTCCAGATCGCCGCGCGCATAGTGAACCCTGGCGATCTTGAGGGCGACCAGCCCCTCCCTGGTTTTTAGCGACGACAGTGGGATGCCACAGTCAGTCAGCTCGCGCAGCGCCAGCCGCCAGTCGAGAAAGCGGCGCACCGGCCTGGTGATGAAGCGATCATCGGAACGCACTGCCGAAACGTGGTAGATCATGACGGGATGCACGATCAGGGCAAGCGACGCCCTGCCCATCAGCCTGGACCAGAACAGCGTGTCCTCGTCATAGGCAAGCCCGGTCGGGAAGCGCGTGTCGCCGACGACGCGCCGGGAAACCAGCGCACTGCCCACGGCGATCGAGCGAATGTGACCTTCCAGATAGGCCGAGGCATTGGCTATACCATCTTCTATGTAGCCGGCTGGAAGCTTGAGGTTCCGGTTCTCGCCATCGGTGCGCCGACGGTAGGCGCCGATCACCATGTCGGCGGCCGGCTGCGCCCCCGCCCGGACCAGCATCGACCGCAGCCCGCCCTCCAGATGCAAGTCGTCGGCGTCGATCAGGTAGATCCAGGAGCATTGCGCCTGCGCCAGCGCCACATTGCGGGAGCCGCCCGCGTCCCGGCAGTTGCTCATGAGCACGCGCAACGGCAACGAGAATTGCGTGGCGGCATTCAGCGCGGCTTCTGCCGTCCCGTCCGAGGAGGAATCGTCGACCAGCAGCACCTCGCCGATAACCTCGGCTTCGGAACGAAGCGAGGCCAGCGTGGCCGCTATGGTTGCCGCCGCATTGTGCGCCGGGATGATGACACTGATTGCCGTCAATACCGAACTCCGCATCAGCATGCCTGCCGACCGATCCTCCCCGAAGTTTCAACCGAGCATAACGGGCATGGCCGTTGTTGAGAAGCTGTGCTTCGAGGCTGTCAGGCCTTCTCGAGCGCGACCGGGATGACGTCGACGGCCTGGTCGCCGACCTGGCCGCCGGTGGTTTTCAGCACGCCGACGATCGGAGCCACGTCGGAATAGTCGCGGCCATAGCCAACGGTGATGTGGTCGTTGCTGGCCCGCATGCCATTGGTCGGGTCGAATTCCTGCCAGCCGGCATCGCGCCCACACCACACCTTGACCCAGGCATGCATGGCATCGGCGCCTTCGAGCCGCGGCTTCCCTTTCGGGGGAATGGTGCGCAGGAAGCCGCTGACATAACCCGCAGGAATACCTAGCCCGCGCAGGCCGGCGATCATGATGTGGGAGAAGTCCTGGCACACGCCCCGCTTCAAACGGAAGGCATCGCTGGCCCCGGTACGCACCGTGGTCGCTTCCCCGTCATAGGTGAAGTCGCGGTGGATGCGGTTGCACAGATCGATGGCCATGCCGACCGTCGAGCCGCCGGCGCTGTCGCGGGCATAGGCGGTGATCGCCGCATCGATGCCGGCATGATCGCTGGCGGCGAGAAAGTGATGCGGTGCATCCGGCGCCAGTGACCGTACGGCGCCGAGTTCTTCCCGCAGCCGCTGCAGATCGGGCGACACGTCGAGCCCAGGCTCCGGCCGTGACACCGACACGCGCGCGCTCATTCTGATGTCGAGCCCGTCATGGACGTCGCGAAAGGCGATCGCGGTGACATTGTTGCCGAAGAAATCGGCAAAATCCGTGCGCTCGGATGGGGTCGGCACAAACGAAAGCGAGGCCGCGATCACGCGCTGCACGCCGGCAATGGTCGGCGGCAATACACGCACCTGATGCCGGCTGCCACCGGCCGCGGCGTCATAATCGTAGCTGAGATGAAGCCTGATATCGTACAGCATGTTAACCGAAATACGCTTTAGCCAGGCTGCTGTAGAGGTTGCCGATCTCAGTTGCGAGATCGTCCAGCACCTCCGACGACATCTCCGATGGCTCCATGACGGCAATTGCCGTGTTGAGCTGCAGGATTTCCTTGGCCGCGACCGACATATGCCCCTCCGGGCCAACCGAGGGCAACAGGCCGATCTCCGCCTTCAGCCGTTCGAGCTGGAACAGGATCGAGCGCGGGTTGAGTGGGTCGAGCGCCAAGAGGTCGATCACCGTGCGCCGTCCGGCCCGCACCGGATATTGCCGGCGGTGGGTCATGACGCTGTCGCCGATCTCCAGCATCATGTCGAGCGAGCCGTCCGGCGCACCGGACCTTGTCAGTCGGGCTAGCGTACGGGCGATCTGGATGCCGCGCTCGATCCGCCGGCCGATCTCGAGGAAACGCCAGCCGGTGAAACGGTACATATTCTCGTGCAACAGGCCAGAGAAACCGGCGAGCTTGCGCAGCATGACCGTCATCGCCCGTGTCGCGTCGTCACCCGTCGCCACCGTGGTGGCGAACTGATGAATGGTCTTCGACAGGTCCTTCAGCGCCAGCCAGCCATCGGGCGAAAAGCGGTCGCGGATCTGTCCGGCGCTGTAGACGGCGCTGTCCAGCGTGCCGATCAATCCGGGCGGAATGGCCGCTTCGAGATCGATGCCGAAGGGTTCGAGATAGTCCCTTATATCGGCGAGCAGCAGCATGTCAGGATCGGACGTCTCGGCCAGCCGCACATGATAGGCGCGCAGGATGCGAACCGTATCCTCCGAGCGCTCGATATAGCGGCCGAGCCAGGTCAGGTTTTCCGCCGCGCGGCTGGGCAGGCTGCCCGGCATGGTGCGGACGAAGCTGTCATGCTCCTGGGGCAGCAGTGTCTCGCGCTCGACCGACCGGTCGCTGACCACCCAGACGTCGGCCGCCTGGCCGCCGCGCTGCATGGCGATGGCCGTCGGGTCGAGCGAAAGGCCGACACGGGCGAAACCGCCCGGCATTACCGTCCAGCCATCGGGCGTACGCGCCAGATAAACGCGCAGGCTTGCCGGTCGCGGTTCCAGCCAGCCGCCGACATAGACCGGCGTCGTCGACAGCGTCACCGCTTCCTGGCCGACGAAACCGCTGCCATCGCTCTCGATGCGCGCGATCAGCGCGATGCGTTCCTCCGGCGTCAGTGCCGAACCGAGCCTGGTCTGGCCGTCATCCTCGAAGGCCAGCCGCGTCGACAGCGCCGGACCGATCACCATGCGATCGATATTGGCAAGCACATGGGCCCGTTCGGTTGCTTGCCCGCACCACCAGGTGGCGACGCTTGGCAACAGAAGTTCTTCGCCGCGCAATGCGCGCGAAATCTTCGGCAGGAAGGCGAGCAGCGCCCGGGTTTCCATCAAGCCCGAACCCAGCGCATTGACCGTCGAAACCGTGCCGCGGCGGATCGCCTCGACCAGCCCCGGGGTGCCGATATGCGAGTCTGGCCGCAGTTCCAGCGGATCGGCGAAGGCGGCATCGAGCCGCCGCCACAGCACGCTGATCGGCATCAGCCCCGAAACCGTGCGCACCATAAGCTTGCCGCCGGCGACGGTCAGATCCTCGCCCTCGAGCAGCATGATGCCGAGATAGCGGGCGATATAGGCGTGCTCGTAATAGGTCTCGTTGAGCGGCCCCGGCGTCAGAATGGCGACGCGGCCGTCATTCTCCTTCGCCATGCCGATCAGAGCATCGCGAAAGCGACGGAAGAAACCGGCGAGACGGTGCACATGCATCTCGCCATAGATGTCGGACAAAGCCCGCGTCGTGGCGACTCGGTTTTCCAGCGCAAAGCCGGCGCCCGACGGCGCCTGCGTGCGGTCGCCCAGCACCCACCAGCTTCCATCCGGTCCACGGCCGAGCTCGAAGGCGCAAAAATGCAGGAAATGACCGCTGGCCGGCATGGTGCCGACGACGGGGCGCAAATATTCGGGGCTCGCCGCAATCAGGCCTGCCGGCAGGATTCCCTTCTCGGTCAGCCGGTTCGGCCCGTAAATATCAGCGACTATCTCCTCGAAAAGCTCGGCGCGCTGGACGAGACCGGCGCTGATCCCGGCCCATTCCTTGTCTTCGATCAGCAGCGGGATATGCGCCAGTGGCCATTCGCGCTCGTTGGCGCCGGCCTTGTCGTAGACGCGATAATAAACGCCGGCGTCGCGCAGATACTGGTCGGCGCGGGCAAAGCGCTGGCCCAGCTTTTCGGGACCCAGCTCCTCCAGCGCCTCGATGAAGGGCGCCCAGGCCGGACGCGGATGGCCCGAAGCATCGACCATCTCGTCGACGACGCCGTCAATCGGCTGGTAGTGCTCCAGCAGACTGTGCCTCAGCGGCTTGCCGCGGACCTTTTTCTGATTCCCCTTTGCCATCGCTGATCAGAGTCTTGCTGGCCGCCTGAGGTCAAGGGTCATGGGGAAGTCTTCAGAGGCTTCTTCATTGCGCAGCACATAGGCCGACGGCGTATGGCCGCGCGGCTCGAAGCGGGCGAGACGCCTCGCCTCGGCCTCATTGCCGTTGACCGGGAACGTGTCGTAGCTGCGCCCACCTGGATGCGCGACATGGTAGACGCAGCCGCCCACCGCCCGCCCCGACCAACGGTCGTAAATGTCGAAGACCAAAGGCGTGTTGACCGGCAGCGCCGGATGCAGGCCCGACGAAGGCTGCCAGGCCTTGAAGCGCACACCGGCCACCGCGACCTCGCGATTGTCGGTGACCTTCATCGGCACGATTCGGCCATTGCAGACAATGGCATGACGTTCCGGGTTGAGGCCTTCGGTCCTGACCTGCAGCCGTTCGACCGAGGAATCGACGAAGCGCACGGTGCCGCCGATGGCGCCTTGCTCACCCATCACATGCCACGGCTCCAGCGCCTGCCGCAGTTCCAGCTTGATGCCGGCATGCTGGACTTCGCCGCAGAACGGAAAGCGGAACTCCAGCTGGGCATCGAACCATTCCGGCCGGAATTCGAAACCGTTGAGCTTGAGGTCGTCGAGCATGTCGAGGAAATCCGCCCAGACATAATGCGGCAGCATGAAACGGTCATGGAGCGAGGTGCCCCAGCGCACGAAGCGGCCATCAAGCGGGTTGTTCCACGCACGGGCGATGATGGCGCGTACCAGCAATTGCTGCGCCAGCGACATGCGCGCATTGGGCGGCATCTCGAAACCGCGGAACTCAACAAGCCCAAGCCGGCCGGTCGGGCCATCGGGCGAAAACAGCTTGTCGATGCAGATTTCCGAGCGGTGCGTATTGCCGGTGACATCGGTCAACAGGTTGCGAAACAGTCGGTCGACCAGCCAAGGCAGCGGTGGGTTGCCCTGGCCCGGGTGCGGCACCTGCGCCATCGCGATCTCGAGTTCGTAAAGCGAATCGTGCCGCGCCTCGTCGAAGCGCGGCGCCTGGCTGGTCGGGCCGATGAACAGGCCGGAGAATAGATAGGACAGCGACGGGCGCCGCTGCCATTGCAGCACCAGGCTCTTCAACAGATCGGGCCGGCGCAGGAACGGGCTGTCATTGGGCGTCGCGCCGCCGACGACGACATGGTTGCCCCCGCCGGTACCGGTGTGGCGGCCGTCGATCATGAACTTGTCGGCGCCAAGCCGCGTCTGCCGTGCTTCCTCGTAGATCGCCGTCGTCGTCGCCACGCAGTCCTGCCAGTTGGCAGCCGGATGGATGTTGACCTCGATGACGCCGGGATCGGGTGCCACCCTGATGACGTTGAGGCGCGGATCGTGCGGCGGTCCATAGCCTTCGATATGGACGGGAAGGCCGATCGCCTTGGCCGCGTTTTCGGCGGCTGCGACGAGTTCGAGATAGTCTTCCAGCGCCTCGACCGGCGGCATGAACACGCACAGCCGCCCGTCGCGTGGCTCGACCGAAAGTGCTGTACGCACCGCGCCGCCGATCTCGGTGATCTCCTGTTCGACCCTATCCTGCTGGCCGGTCGTCGCCGTGAAAGAAATCGCCTGCTGGCGTCGTGCCATCTCGTCGGCGCCTTCCAGCTCGGCCGGAGCCGGTTCTGGCAGTATGGCTTCCCGCGCCGGCAGCGGTCCACGCGGCAGCGACGGATCGACCGGCACAATATAGGGGAACTGCGCCGGCGGCACATAGGGCAGCGTGCCCAGCGGCAGGCGGTAACCGACAGGGGAATCGCCCGGCACCAGGAACAGCCGCCCGCGCCGGGTCTTCCACTTCTCCGAGCGCCAGCGCGGGTCCGAAGCCTGGCTGTTCCAGCGCTGCACCGGCAGCACGTAGCCCGACGGCTTGGTCAGCCCGCGCTCGAACACTTTCGCCATGCGGCTGCGCTCTTCCGGGTCTTCCAGCTTGGAGTTGGACGGATCGACATTGTCGGGCAGCTTGCCTTCTTTCAGCAGCCATTCGGCCGGGTCCTCATAGGCCTCGCTGACCATCGCCTTGTCGATGCCGAGTTCGCCGGCGATTGCCGTCAGCAAGCTCTCGGCCTGCTGCGGCCCCACCTTTGCGTCGCTCTTTTCGCGTGCGATCAGCGACGGATCGCTCCACACCGGCTGGCCGTCGGTGCGCCAATAGAGCGAAAAGGTCCAGCGCGGCAGGCTTTCGCCCGGATACCATTTGCCCTGGCCGTAGTGGAGGAAGCCGCCCGGCGCGAAGCGTTCGCGCAATTTACGGATCAGCGCATCGGCCTTTTCGCGCTTGGTCGGGCCGACGGCGGCGGTGTTCCACTCGGCGGACTCGAAATCGTCGATGGAGACAAAGGTCGGCTCGCCGCCCATGGTCAGCCTGACGTCGCCCGCTTGAAGTGCGGCGTCGACCTTGTTGCCCAGCGCATCCAGCGCCTGCCAGCTTTCGTCCGAGAATGGCTTGGTGATGCGCGGATGTTCGGCGATGCGGTCGACACGCATGTCGAAGCCGAATTCGACATTGGCGAAGCTCGCCATGCCGGAAATGGGTGCGGCGTTGCGGAAATGCGGCGTGGCCGCCAGCGGCACATGGCTTTCGCCGGTGAGCAGGCCCGACGTCGGATCGAAGCCGATCCAGCCGGCGCCCGGCAGATAGACCTCGCACCAGGCGTGCAGGTCGGTGAAGTCGACGGCGGTTCCGGCTGGGCCATCGAGCGCGACCAGATCGGGCTTCAGCTGGATCAGATAGCCTGAGACGAAACGCGCGGCGAGGCCGAGATTCCTGAGAATTTGCACCAGCAGCCAGCTCGAATCCCGGCACGATCCCTTTTTCGCGGCCAGCGTTTCCTCCGGCGAGAACACGCCGGTTTCCATCCGCACGATATAAGCGATCTCCCGCTGCAGCCGCGCATTGAGGTCGACGACGAAATTGACGGTGTTGGTGGCGCTACGGTCGATGGTTGCGAGGAAAGCAGACAGCAGCGGCCCCGCCGGCTCCGGCGTGCGGTAGATGGCGAGATCGTCCCTGATGTCTTCGGGGTACTCGAACGGGAAGGTCTCGGCCGATGGCTCGACGAAGAAATCGAACGGATTGTAGACCGTCATGTCGGCGACGAGGTCGACCTCGATCTTCAATTCCGTCACCGGTTCCGGGAAGACGAAGCGGGCCAGGAAATTGCCGTAGGGGTCCTGCTGCAGATTGACGAAGTGGTTCGCCGGCCCGACCTTCAGCGAATGGCTGAGCACCTTGGTGCGGGAATGCGGTGCCGGCTGCAGCCTGATGACCTGGGGCCCGAGAACCACCGGCCGGTCGTATTTGTAATGGGTCAGGTGGTAGACGGCTGCCAGTATTGCCATGGGGCCCCGGAGATCGGCGTTTCTTCAGCCGAACCCTGACACATCTATTGGCCATTCTCCAAGCAGAGATGTTGCGCTGCACCTAAATTAAGCAGCCGAAGCCGGCTACGCTGTGTCGAGATTCAGGTCAGGCCGAGTCGAAAATGGCTGATACCGAGAACCGGAGCAGAGCGTACTTTTGGTACGCGAGCACCGGAAGCGCAGGTATCGGCCATTTGCAGGCCGGCCTCACTTGAATTCGGCACAGCTTAGAAAAACGCCTGTATCCCCGTCTGAGCCCTGCCAAGGATCAGCGCATGCACGTCATGCGTGCCTTCATAGGTGTTGACCGTCTCCAGGTTCTGCGCGTGGCGCATGACGTGGTAGCCGATCTGGATGCCGTTGCCGCCATGCATGTCGCGGGCCTGGCGGGCGATGTCGAGCGCCTTGCCGCAATTGTTCCGCTTGACGATCGAGATCATTTCCGGGGCCATCTTGCCTTCATCCATCAGCCGCCCGACGCGCAGCGAGCCCTGCAGGCCCAGCGCGATCTCGGTCTGCATGTCGGCGAGCTTTTTCTGGAACAGCTGCGTGCCGGCGAGCGGCTTGCCGAACTGCTTGCGGTCGAGTCCATACTGCCGGGCCCGGTGCCAGCAATCCTCGGCGGCGCCCATCGCGCCCCAGGAAATGCCGTAGCGGGCCCGGTTGAGGCAGCCGAATGGGCCGCCGAGGCCCCTGGCGTTGGGCAGCAGCGCGTCTTCGCCAACCTCGACGCCTTCCATCACCACCTCGCCGGTGATCGAGGCCCTAAGGCTGAGCTTGCCGCCGATCTTCGGCGCCGACAGCCCCTTCATGCCCTTCTCCAGCACGAAACCGCGGATTTCGTCCTTGCCGTTGTCGCCCTTCAGCTTCGCCCAGACCACGAACACGTCGGCGATCGGCGCGTTGGATATCCACATTTTCGAGCCGGAAATCTTGTAGCCGTTCGCCGTCTTCTCGGCCCGCGTCTTCATGCCGCCCGGATCGGAACCGGCATCCGGCTCGGTCAGGCCGAAACAGCCGATCCATTCGCCCGAAGCCAGCTTCGGCAGGTATCTCTTGCGCTGCTCTTCCGTGCCATAGGCATGGATGGGGTACATCACCAGCGACGATTGCACCGACATCATCGAGCGGTAGCCGGAATCGACCCGCTCGACCTCGCGCGCCACCAACCCGTAGGTGACGTAATTGGCGCCGAGCCCGCCATATTCCTCAGGGACGGTGATGCCGAGCAGGCCGGCCTCGCCCATCTCGCGAAAGATGCCGGCATCGGTCTTTTCCTCGAGATAGGCCTCCTCGATGCGCGGCGCGAGCTTGTCTGCGGCAAAGGCGGCCGCGCCATCGCGCACCATGCGCTCATCCTCGGAAAGCTGGTTCTCGATCAGGAAGGGGTCTTCCCAAACGAACGCGTTCTCGTCGGCGGCCATGGCTTCGCTCTCTCCCAAAATCTTGAAGTGCTCGGGCTTATCCGCCTTCGCTTCGGAAAAATCAAACAAAATTGCATCACCGATCAATGAGGTTTAGTAATGGATCATGAACGTCCAACGCCGGCTTTTGCCCAGCACCAGCGCCCTTGCCGCCTTCGAGGCCGTGGCCCGCCTTGGCTCCTTCACCGCTGCCGCCCAGGAACTCGATTTGACCCAAGGGGCCGTCAGCCGCCAGATAGCCCTTCTGGAGGAACAGTTCGGCCGCCGGCTGTTCGAGCGCGACAGCCGCAATGTTCGGCTGTCCACGGCGGGCGAAATCTATGCCGAAGCCGTGCGGGCGGCACTGGGGCAATTGCGCGACGCCGCGCTCGGATTGATGAGCAATCGGCATAGCGGCATGCTGAACCTCGCCATACTGCCGACCTTCGGCACGCGCTGGCTGATGCCTCTGATCCCGGATTTCGTCGCAGAAAACCCTGACATCACCATCAACTTTGTCACCCGCATCGGCCGCTTCGACTTCGCCCGCGAGCGGCTCGACGCCGCCATCCATCATGGCCAGCCCGACTGGCCGGACGCCGATTCCACATTGTTGATGCGCGAAACCGTGATGCCGGTGGTTTCGCCCGACTTCCTTGCCAGCCGCGATATCACCACGGCGGCCGACATCAGCCGCCTGCCGCTGCTGCACATGGCGACGCGTCCCGGGGCCTGGGGCGAATGGTTCGAGGAACAGGGCTTGAGCGCACCGATCGGACCCGGCATGCAGTTCGAGCAATTCGGCACCGTTGCCCAAGCCTGCATGGCGGGGCTTGGCGTCGCGCTCCTGCCTCAAGTTCTTATCGCCGGCGAATTGCAGCGCGGTCAGCTCGTGCCGGCGCCGGGACAGCCGATGCAAAGCCGCAGCGCCTACTACCTCGTCGTCCCGAACGACAAGCGCGGCCACCCGCCCGTCGTCAGCTTTCGCGACTGGCTGCTGGGCCAGGTTGAAAAGGAACCGGCCGTTCTGGCCTGGTAGCTACTTCCGCTTCATCGGCACGGTTTCCGGCTGGAAGCGCAGCGTTTTTGCGACTTGCGTTCGGCAACTTTCGCATCGAGCTTGCTTTTGATCCGGGCGAAAGCCTGGTCTCCATCGACCGAACTGCCACTCGCCATGCCCTCGTCCCAAAGACGCCCCAACTCTTGGACACTCACTTTCTCGAAACTTGCCATATCGCGCGTATCTCCACACAAGGATGGTAGATAACGCTCTAGCGATTGCAAGGAACCATCCGAGGCTACTTCCGCTTCAAGGCATCGGCCAGCGCCGCACCAAACGCGCCTTGCTGTGCCGATCGTTCCGGCTGACGCTGCGGCATCGGCGAAGGTTGCGCCGGCTTGCCGCCGCCATTGTCGCGCGGCCCCTTCGGCGTCCCGCCCTCGCCGCCGTCCTTGCGCATGGACAGCGCGATGCGCTTGCGCTTGATGTCGACATCGACGACCCGCACCTTCACCACATCGCCCGCCTTCACCACCTCATGCGCGTCCTTGATGAAACGATCGGCCAGTTGCGAGACATGCACCAGCCCGTCCTGGTGCACGCCGATATCGACGAAGGCGCCGAAGGCCGCGACATTGGTGACGGTGCCTTCGAGAAGCATGCCGGGCTTCAGATCCTTGATATCGTCGACGCCGTCGGCAAAGGTCGCCGTCTTGAAGCCGGGGCGCGGGTCGCGGCCGGGCTTTTCCAGCTCCGCAATGATGTCGCGCACCGTCGGCAGGCCGAACCGTTCGTCAACGAAGACGCGCGGATCGAGCGCCTTGAGCGCGGCACTGTCTCCCATCAGCGAGCGCACATCGCGACCGCAGGCAGCGACGATCTTCTTGGCCACGCCATAGGCTTCCGGATGGACGGACGAGGCGTCGAGCGGCTCGCTGCCATTGGCAATGCGGAGGAAGCCTGCGGACTGTTCGAACGCGCGCGGGCCGAGCCGCGCTACCTTGAGCAGTTCCTTGCGGCTGGCGAACGGCCCGGTCGCATCGCGATGCGCGACAATGGCATCGGCAAGCGACGCGCCCAGGCCTGACACGCGGGCCAAGAGCGGCGCCGAGGCGGTGTTGAGATCGACGCCGACAGCATTCACCGCGTCCTCCACCACCGCCTCCAGCGAGCGGCCAAGCCGGTACTGGTCGACATCATGCTGGTACTGGCCAACGCCGATCGATTTCGGCTCGATCTTGACCAGTTCGGCGAGCGGGTCCTGCAGGCGCCTGGCGATCGACACCGCACCGCGCAGCGACACGTCGAGCCCGGGAAACTCAGCCGCCGCTGTCGCGGAGGCCGAATAGACCGAGGCGCCGGCTTCGCTGACGATCACCTTGAGCGGCTTTGGCCCACCATCTGAAGGCATGTCGGACAGCATGTCGGCGACCAGCTTTTCAGTCTCGCGGCTGCCGGTGCCGTTGCCAATCGAGATCAGCTCGACCTTGTGCAGGCGGATGAGCTTGGCGAGCTCCGCCTGTGTGCCGCGCACATCGTTCCGCGGCGGAAATGGATAGACCGTCGTCGTCGCCAGCACCTTGCCGGTGCCATCTACCACCGCGACCTTGACGCCGGTGCGGATGCCGGGATCGAGCCCCATGGTCGGACGCGATCCTGCGGGCGCTGCCAGCAGCAAATCCTTGAGGTTGCGTGCAAAGACATGGATCGCCTCTTCCTCCGCCCGCTCGCGCAGGTCACGCATCAAATCGAGCGTCAGGTGCAGCGAAAGCTTGATCCGCCAGGTCCAGCCGGCGACTTCCATCAGCCAGCGGTCGCCCGGCAGGCTGCCGCCGATGGCGTAGGCATTGGCGATCATCCGCTCGACCGGCTTCACCGGCGAGGCATGGTCGGCATCGACCTCGATGTCGAGCGACAACACCTCTTCGTTGCGGCCGCGCAGCATGGCCAGCGCACGGTGGCTCGGAACATTTGCCCAACGCTCGACATGGTCGAAATAGTCGGAGAATTTCGCCCCGGCCTCCTGCTTGCCGTCGACGACACGGGCACGCATGAAAGCGCGCTCCTTCATGTAGGTTCGCAATTTGCCGACCAGATCGGCATTTTCCGCAAACTGTTCCGACAGGATGTCGCGTGCGCCTTCCAGTGCGGCCTTGGCGTCGGCCACATCCTCGGTCACATAAGCCAGCGCCGCCTCGGCGGGCACCAACGACCGGTTGGCCAAAATAGCCTCCGCCAATGGCCCCAGCCTGCGCTCCCGGGCGATCTCGGCCTTGGTGCGGCGCTTGGGCTTGTAGGGCAGGTAGATGTCTTCCAGTTCAGCCTTGGTGGCGGCAGCCACAATTTTGGCCTCAAGTTCGTCGGTCAGCTTGCCCTGCTCGCGAATCGAACCAAGGATCGTATCGCGCCGCGCATCGAGCTCGCGCAGATAGGCCAGCCGCTCGGCAAGGTCGCGCAATTGCGTGTCGTCGAGCCCGCCGGTGACCTCCTTGCGGTAGCGCGCCACGAACGGCACCGTCGCGCCCTCATCGAGCAGCCCTATAGCTGCCGATGCCTGCTCCGACCGCGCCCCGATCTCTGCCGCGATGATGGATGCGATGCGTTTGCTGTCTGCTGCCATGCTGGTCCCTGTCGCAAAGAGCGGCGACCATAGGCGCTGATGTCCGTCCCGCCAACCGCAGTGTTCTCAAGCGTCAAAGAGGTCCACAGGAAAGCGCCTTGCTTTGGCTCGTCCTCAGACCATCCCGCTCAGCGCCTCGAAAAAGGCAACGTTCTCGCGTTCGAGCGGATAATCTTCAGGCACCGGCTGCGACCCCATTTTTGCAATCACCACTTCCGTCTTCGGGTTGACGTAGAGCCATTGGCCGTGGATGCCGATGCCGCAGAAGGCGCCGTTTGCCGCCCCCGTCTGGTACCATTTGTTACGGTAACGGCCCTTTGGGAACAGATGCACCATTGTGCCGCGCTGCCAGGCCTCCGCGCTGCCGCCGGCAACGGTCGTATCGCGCACCCAGCCTTCTGGCACGATGCCGCGGCCATTGGCCGTGCCGCCCTGCCGCATCATCTCGCCGATACGCGCCAGGTCGCGCGGCGTCACCGAAATGCCGCCGGCGGTGCGCGCCGTACCTTCCATGTCGACGCCGATCGAAGCCTCGCTGACAGCACCCAGCGGTAGCCACAGTTTCTCGCGCATGAGGTCCGGGAAGCGCTGGCCGGAAGCTCGTTCGAGCAACAGGCCGAGCAGATCGGAATTGGGCGAACGGTAGCGGAAGGTTTTGCCGTGCGGTTCTTCGAGCCGCTGCAAGGTCAGAATGAATTCGCGCAAGCTTTCAGTGCCGCCGCCCGGATTCCACAGCGTAGCGCGACGGTAACGGGCAAAGGCGCTTTCGGGATCGAGATAGGCCTCCTCGAAGTCGAGGCTGACGCTCATATCGAGCACATGCCGGCAGCTTGCATCGGCATAGGCCGAACCGGCGGCTTCCGGAATGTACTGGGTCACCGGCGCTTCCGGGTCGAACACGCCCTCGCCTTCCAGTATTCCGGCGATGATCGCGGTGACCGATTTGCTGATCGAAAAGATGATGTGACGGGCGCCGAAATCCATATTGGGCGCGAACCAGTCGCCGATGACCTTGCCAGCCTTCATCACCGTCAGCGCGTCGCTGCTCGAACGTGTGAGGAATTCGGCCACCGTTTCCGGGGCGCTGGCGATCGAAACCTTTTCGCCGAGCAGGCCGCTCAGGTCCCGCACCGGCGCTTCGACGCTTCCCGGCGTCGGCGCCACGGGAGCGGTCGGCACCAGCTCGCCAAGGTTCTGGAACGACCAGCGGTTGAACGGGCTTTCGCGCCAGTTGGAGAGCAGCACCTCATTGCGGGCAAAGCCGTAGCGGGTCTCGAACGCAGTCTTGCCGGTCATGAACGTTTCCTCAGAGGGATGGTTTGTTGTGGGTCAACCAAGCGCCTTGGCGATGGCGTGCACCGCCTTCAGCGTTGCCACCGAATAGGCGACATTGCTGAAATCCGGATAGCTTGAAAGCTTGACCACGACCATGCCGGTGTCCCAGTCGATATGGATCATCTGCCCGAACACGCCTCTGCACATCAAAGCGCGCGTGCGCGGATTCTCGATCCAGAACTGGTTGCGATAGCTGCCCTCCGGCAGGCTCGGATTGAAGTCCGGCCCATGCTTGCCGTTGCGCGTCGCCTCGATCCAGTCGGCCGGCACGATGCCGCGGCCCTTGTCGAGGATCAGCTGGCCGAAGCGGGCGTAATCGCGCAGCGTCGCGTTGAAGCCGCCATCGGCCAGCGCATAGCCGGCGCTGTCGACCGTGAAGCAAGCGCTTTCGTCGGCGCCGAGCTTCTGCCACAGCTCCTCGGACACCAGCTGCGCCAGACGTTTACCGGTGACCCGCTCCATGATGAAGGCAAGCACGTCGGTCTCGATCGAGCGGTACTCGAACGCGGCGCCATGCGGCCGCACCTTGTCCTTCAGCTGCAGGATCAACTCGAACAGATGCGGCGGCCATTGGAAATCCGGATCGCTGTCCGGCGGCACCGGCTTCCAGCCCGTGGCGACATCAACCTGGCCGATGTCGGAGTAACGGTCGGTGTATTCCTCGGAAAACCGCACGCCGGTGGTCATATCCAGCACATGCTGCACGCTGGCGCCGTCCCAGCCGGTCGCGCCGAGCTCCGGCAGATAGGCGCTCACCGGTTTGGCCGGGTCGATCAAGCCGCGCCCAACCAGAATACCGAACACGGTGCCTGTTACCGACTTCGCCATCGACTGCGACAGATGCAGCGTGCGCTCGGCCATGCCGTTGAAATAGCGCTCATAGGCGACCTTGCCGTCTTTGAGCACCAGGAAGCCGTCCGTGTAGGTCTCGTCGAGCAGGCCAACGAGCGTCGTCGGACGGCCCTTGCTGTCTTCCACCGGCAGCGCGTCGAGATCGGTCTCTGCGCGCTCAAGACGATGGCGATGGCCATTACCGCGCCAGACCTCGATGGTCGGCAGGAATTCGCGGATGTGTTGGAAGGCCCAGCGATTCCATGGCGGCCGGTCCCAGTCGAGCTTCGGCAGCACCATTTGAGGCGGCGAGCCCTGCATGATCGACGGCCGCGGATCGCTGTTGCGATAGGAGTCCATGAAAGCCATTCCGGAAAAGAAAAGACCCGGCGGCGCATGCCGCCGGGTCTGTCAGACTGCGGTTATTTCTGCAGTTCGGTCCAGATCTTGGTGTAGATGTCCTGGATCTCAGGCGCGCACATCTTCTGGAATTCGCCTTGTGCCTTCGCAGCCTCCGGAATGACGACTTCCGGGGCATCCTTCATATCGGCCGGCATGTATCTGTCCGAGCCGGTAATGGCGTTTGCGTAACGGTGGAAGGCCGAGAGGCCGGCCGCGTTTTCCGGATCCATGATGAAGTTCTGGAACAGCTTGGCGTTCTCGACATTTTTGGCTTCCTTGAGAACGACGACGTTATCGCTCCACAGGCCGTAGCCTTCCTTCGGATAATTGTAATGGATGGCCGGATTGGCCAGCCGCTGACGCAGCGCCGAACCGTTCCAGTCGCTGGTCGCCTTGAAGTCGCCGGCGCCCATCTTTTCGATGGTGTTGTATTCCATGGCGATCCAGTTCGGCTTGGCCGCGACAAGCGTGTCGCGCACCTTCTTCAGCACCGTCTTGTCGTCGGTGCACTGCTGGCCGCCGACATATTTGATCGCCGCGAAGATAACGTCATTCATCTCGGGAACGACATTGGTCTTGCCCTTCAGCTCGTCCGGCGTGTTGAAGATGATGCCCCAGCTGTCGGCTGGTCCCTTGTAGGCATCGGTGTTGACGACGACGCCGACGGTGCCCAGCGCCCACGGCACGGAATATTTGCGGCCGGGGTCGAAGTCTGGATTGGCCCATTCCGGCGCCACGTTCTTGAAGTTCTCCATCTTGCCCGGATCGGTCTCCTGCACGAGGCCCTCCTTGATCCAGATCGGCACGTAGGTTTGCGACGGAACGGCGATGTCGAAGCCGGTGCCGCCCTGGCGTACCTTGGCGAGCGCCGTATCGTTGGAATCGTAATCGGTGATGGTCACCTTGACGTTGTATTTGGCTTCGAACTTTTTGATCACGTCGGGGCTGGTATAGTTGCCCCAATTGTAGATGTTCAGCTCGCCATCGGCGCGGGCCAGGCTCGTCGTTGCGAGCAGCGCCAACCCCATGGCGGCTGTCGTTGTTTTCCAGTTCATGGTTTTAGCTCCCATTTGTCGGTTCAGTCTCTTTTCCTGCTGACGAAGAAAAACAACGTGACGATCGCGACCGAAAGCAGCAGGAAGGCGGTCGATATCGCGTTGATCTCTGGCGTGATGCCGCGGCGGATCTGGCCGAGCATGTAGGTGGGCAGCGTATCCTGGCCGCCCGATTTGACAAACTCGGTGATGACGACGTCATCGAGCGAGATGACGAAGGCCAGCATCAGTCCGGCCAGTATGCCGGGCCACAAAAGCGGCAGCGTGATGCGGCGGAAGGTCTTCCAAGGCGTCGCGTACAGATCGGCGGCCGCGCGCTCCAGCGTCAGGTCCATGTTTTCCAGCCGCGCCCGGATCGGCAGATAGGCAAACGGGATGCAGAACGCCGTGTGCGCGGCGATCAGATAGCCAATGCCGGAATAGCCGGTGAAGATCTTGATGCGCGAGAAGAAGATCAGCAGCGCCACGCCCGTGACGATCTCGGGCACCATCAGCGGCTGGTTGATCGCCGCATATTTGAAGGTGAGGCCCGGATAGGACGCGGTGCGCGTGGTGGCGAGCGCGGCCATGGTGGCAAAGATTGTCGACAGCACCGCAGCGACGGCGCCGATCTGGAACGAGCGTAGCGTCGCGTCGATAACTTGCACGTTCTGCCAAGCCGACTGGAACCAGCGCATCGAAAAGCCGCCCCATTCGGACGTCGAGTTCGCCGCGTTGAAGGCATAGGCGACCAGCACGATGATCGGCAGATAGAGCACGATAAAACAGGTCGCAGCGATCACCGTGAAGCCGGTCTGGTGCTTGATGGAAAAGTTCTTAGCCATGCCGCGTCCCCGACTTGCCGGCATTGCGCACATAGGCAAGCAGCGCCACCATGACGATGATCATCACCGTGATCGACAGCGCCGAGCCGAGCGGCCAGTTGCGGCCTTGGCCGAACTGCAATTCGATCAGGTTGGACAGCATCATATTCTTGCCGCCGCCAAGCACGCTCGGCGTCACATAGGCGCCAAGGGCTGGAATGAAGACCAGGATGGAGCCGGCAATGACGCCGGGTTTGACCAGCGGGAAAATGATCTTCCGCAATACCTTGAATCGGGTCGCGTAGAGGTCGTAGCCCGCCTCGACGAGGCGAAAATCAAGCTTCTCCATGCTGGCATAGATCGGCAGCACCATCAGCGGCAGATAGACATAGGCCATGCCGATCAGAATCGCCGTGTCGGTGAAGAGGATCTGCACCGGCGCTGAGACGATACCAAGCTTGATAAGGATGGTGTTGATGATGCCTTCGTTGCGGATGATCTGCAGCACGGCGAAGGTGCGGATCAGAAGGTTGGTCCAGAACGGAATGGTGATCAGGAACAGCCAGAGATCCCTGGTTTTCTCGCTGCGCGTCGCCATGAAATAGGCGGTTGGAAACCCCAATGCCAAAGTGGCGATCGTCGTTATCACCGCCAGCTTGATCGAGCGCCAGAAGATGGTGACATGCGCTGCCGCAAGCGAAAGCGTATCGTCGAAAATGTCGCGTTCCATGAACACCGACAGCCAGGCATCGGGCGAAAACTGCCACTTCACATCGCCATAGGGGCCAGGCGTCAGGAACGAGTAGATCAGCACGATCAGCAAGGGGCCGGTCGCGGCGAGGAAGATCACCAGCAAGGCTGGCGCTGACAGCAGCCACCGGTCGCGCACATCGCGTCGCTCCGCTGCCTTGGCGACTTGTTCCGCGGTCGCCATGATCAGTCCTTCAGCACTTGCGCGGCGTCGTTGCCGATCATGATGCCGATCTGGCCGCCCTGCACGAAGCCGTCACCGGCGCCGCGGCTGTTCTGACGCCGCACGATGAACGGCTCGCCACCGGCAAGGCGCAGATGGAAGTGCGTGTCGGTGCCGAGATAGACGATGTTTTCGACGGTGCCGGACAGCGAAGCGCTCGGGCTGGCCGTGCCCAACTGCGCATGCTCTGGACGCACGACGATGGTGACCTTGCCGCTGGGGCTGAAGCCTTCCGGCAGCGAGGCTGGGATTTCCACACCAGACGGCAGCTTCACCGTCGCCCGGCCACCAGTCGCGCTAACCACATCCGCCTTGAGGAAGTTCGACTCGCCGATGAAGTCGGCGACGAAACGCTCGGCCGGCCGGTCGTAGATGTCGCGCGGCGAGCCGACCTGCAGGATTTTGCCCGACGACATCACCGCGATGCGGTCCGACATGGTCAGCGCTTCCTCCTGGTCGTGGGTGACGAAGATGAAGGTAATTCCGGTCTCGTGCTGCAGCCGCTTCAATTCGATCTGCATTTCCTTGCGCAGCTTGTAGTCGAGCGCCGAGAGCGGTTCGTCGAGCAGGAGCACCTTGGGCTGCGGCGCCAGCGCCCGGGCGAGCGCCACGCGCTGCTGCTGGCCGCCGGAGATCTGGCTGGTTCGGCGACCCGCCAGCGCCTCCATCTTCACCAGTTTCAGCATCCCGGCGACGCGCGCCTTGATCTCGGCCTTCGGCTTGCCCAGCATTTCCAGGCCAAAGCCGATATTGTCGGCGACCGTCATATGCGGGAACAGCGCGTAGGATTGGAAGACGGTGTTGACCGGCCGCTTGAAGGGCGGCAACGGCGCGATGTCCTGACCGTAGAGGAGGATTTCGCCGGCGGTTGGAAAGTCGAAGCCGGCAATCAGCCGCAGCAACGTGGTCTTGCCGCAGCCGGATGGTCCCAGCAGGGTGAAGAACTCATTCTCGCGGATGGATACCGAGACCGTATCGAGGGCAGCGACCTGCCCCTCACCCGATCCGAAAATTTTACTGACGTTTACGACTTCAATTGCATTCCGATCCGGTTTTTCCGGCACGATACGCCTCACTGTTCACCCCGCTCTTGCTGGCGGAGCTTTTCCCCTGTTCGATGTGACCACACGGCCGGTAGGTTGGCAAGTCCGGCATTGAATCACAGTTCAGTCGGTCATTTCGTCTTGCAAGCGGCAAGCTGTGCAAGCCGCATGCCATTGTCAGGCCTGGTAGGTGACCTTGCCACCGCAGACCGTCGTCACCGGCCGCAGCTTGTGCAGATCGGCCGGCGCCGTCTTCTCGATATCGGCCGACAAAACCACCAGATCCGCCATGTAGCCGGGTTTCAGAACGCCTTTGCGATGCTCGGCGAATTCGGCATAGGCGCCCTCGACCGTGTAGGCGGCAATCGCTTCCTGCAGCGAGAAACTCTGGTCAGGATCGCCTTCTGCCCATGGTTTGCGCTGCACTGCCGCCTGAATGCTCAGGATCGGGTCGATCGCCGCCACCGGCCAGTCCGAGGCGAACACGACATGGGCGCCGGCGCTTTTCAGGGCGCGCCAGGCATAGCTCAGCGGCCAGCGGGCCGGCCCGATGCGTGACACCGTCGGCTCCAGAGGAAAATCCATGGCTCCGGGCGGATGCGACGGCTGCATCGAGGCGATGACGCCGAGTTCGGCAAAACGCGGCACGTCGGCTGCTGTGGTGACCTCGATGTGCTCAACCCTGTGCCGGCTGTCGCGCTTGCCATTGACCTTCCGCGCCGCCTCGTAACCGTCGAGCACCGCGCGCACCGCGCCGTCACCGATCGAGTGCACGGCGATCTGCAGCCCGCGTTTGTCGATAGCCACGGCGAGATCGATAAATTGCTGCGGCGTGAACAGCGGCTCGCCGACCCAGTCGGGACGATCCGCATAAGGTTCGACCATAACAGCGGTCCAGGAATCGAGCACGCCGTCATAGAACACCTTGACCATGCCCGATGACAGCCACTCGCCGTCGTAGCGCTCGGCCATGACGGACGCCTTCTCGAGCATGTCGAGCGTCATGAAGTTCTTGTAGTGGAACGGGATCTTGACGCGGCAGGGCAATCCCTCCTCGGCCTCGATCTCGGAAAGCAGTTCGAGTTCGTAGAGATTGCCGTCCATGTTCTGGATCGAGGTGATGCCGTGGCGCGCGCACCATGCAAGCCCGCGCCGCATGATGTCACGGTCAGCGGCCCGCTCGGCGGCCGACGGCATTGGGTCCGGCTCGCCGCCGGTCGACAGCCCCAACCGCACCCGGCTTTCGCCGGCAAGGTCGAGCACCGGACCGAAGGCCTCGCCCTCGCGCAATTCGCCCGCGGCCAGGCCGTCGTCACCCATCACGATCTCGTTGCCCGGGCCGAGCGTGCGTCCCTTCAGGATGCCGGCCATCTCCAACGCCTTGGTGTTGGCCCACATCGTATGGTGGTCGGGCGCCGCCATGCAGAAGGGGCGGTCGGGCAGGATGGCGTCGAGATGATGGCGTGTCACCCGCTCGTCGCCGAGCACGGTGTAGTCGACGCCCTGGCCCACAAGCATTTTCGCCTCGGGCCGCGTCGTTGCGTAGTCGCGGATGGCGCTTTGAAGCGCCTCGAAGCCATGGATACCGCCGAGTTGAAGATGCGCGAGCTCGGCCCCTCCCGAGAACAGATGCATGTGGGCTTCGATGAAACCGGGCAGGACCGAACCGCCCTTGGCGTCGATCACCTCTGTGGTCGTTCCCTTGAGTTTTTCGATGGCGGCGTGGTTGCCGATGGCGATGATGGCGCCGTCCTTGACGGCAATCGCCTCGGCGGCGGGATTGTCATCGTCCATGGTCCGCACGCGACCATTGATGACGATCAGATCAGCATTTTGACCCGCACCCGTGACAGACATCGCGACTCCGCGCTTTTGACGACTGGCTGAGACCGACAACCCTCTAGTCCGACAAGCTGCCACTCCGCCGGAGCGGCTTTATCGGACGAAAACTGATGCCAGTGCGCTGTTTCGAAATTCCCCTTGTGATCTCTCGAAACAGCGTGGATAAAAGAATGCGACTAATTAGTCGCGTTTGTCAACGTGCCGAATTTCGAATGTATTGTGGACAACACACCACGCCAATGTTGAGACCGGGACCTGTGTTGAAACCGGCAGGGAACGAAGGCATCAATCCGTGAAGCGCAGTCTCAGCCGCGAAACCAGGATGGCGCTCGAACCGCGCAAGCAGCCGCGGCAGGAACGGTCGAGCAAGGTGGTCGACAGGATACTCGACGCTGCGCTGACCCTGACGCGGGAGCAAGGAACCAAGACGCCGACGACGCTCGCCATTGCCCGGCGCGCGGGCCTGTCGGTCGGTTCGGTCTACCAGTACTTTCCCAACAAGGAAGCCATTCTCCTCGACCTCGCCCGGCGCTGGCTGTCGTCGTTTCCCGAGGTGATCGCCAGGCGCATCGAGGTCACCCCACCCACCAACCGCGACGAGTTTCGGCAGGAGGTGCGCAAGCTCTTCATCGATACCTCCAGAATATATCTCGAAAACGCCACCCTGATGCCGGTGATCGAGGCGATATCCGGCAATGCCGACCTCAGGCCGATCCAAGACGGATATGACGAGCAGATCATCGCGCTTTACGCCGCGTGGCTGCAGCATGTGAACCCGGCCCTTGAAGACAAGATCGCCAGCCGGCTCGGCGTGCTGATGATGGATGTCGGGCACGCCTGCCGGCTTGTGGGGTTGAAGCGGGATCGCAAGACATACGACCTCATCGAGGACGATGTGGAAAGAATGTGGCTCGCTCTGGTCACCCCCTATCTCAACCTTGACTGATTTCGCTATTTCGAGAGGAAATTCATGAAGACTGTCTATTCGCCGCTTCATGCCGGCCATGCCGGCCAGATGGAACTGGTCACGTCGGCAATCGTGCCGGGTTTCGAAAAGCCATCGCGGGCCGAGTTCATCAAGGCGCGGGTCGAGAGCGAGAAGCTGGGGCCGATCATCGGACCGGTCGAGCACGATCTCACAGCCGCCAAGCGCATCCACAAGGCCGACTATATCGACTTCCTGCCAACCGTCTGGCCAGCGTGGAAGGCCGCCGGCCTCGATGGCACGGCGATGCCCTTCACCTGGCCGACGCGCGGCCTGCGCGGCGACGTGCCACCCAAGCGCGTCGACGCCTTGCTCGGCTATTACTCCTTCGACGCCGGCGCCACCTTCGTCGAAGGCACATGGACCGCCATCAAATCGTCCTATGACGTGGCGCTGACGGCGGCGGCCTTGGTCAAGGGTGGCGAGCGGTCGGCCTTCGCGCTTTGCCGCCCGCCCGGCCATCACGCCGGTGCCGGGTTCATGGGCGGCTACTGCTACATCAACAATGCCGCGGTCGCCGCGCAATGGTTCCTCGACCAGGGCGCCGAACGCGTCTCGATCCTCGACGTCGACTACCACCACGGCAATGGCACGCAGGAGATCTTCTATGAACGCGCCGACGTGCAGGTTCTCAACCTGCATGGCGATCCCATGGTCGAGTATCCGTTCTTCCTCGGCCATGCCGATGAACGCGGCGCCGGCGCCGGCGAAGGTTTCAACGTCAACTATCCCATGCCCTTCGGCACCAATTGGGACGCCTGGAACGCCTCGCTGGAGGATGCCTGCGTCAAGCTCGCCGCCTACGCCCCCGATATCGTCATCGTCTCCCTTGGCGTCGACACCTTCGAGAAGGACCCGATCAGCCAGTTCAAGCTGAAAAGCCCGGACTATCCGAAGATCGGCCGGCGCATGGCCAAGCTCGGCCTGCCGACGCTGTTCGTGATGGAAGGCGGCTACGCCGTCGAGGAGATCGGCATCAACGCCGTCGGCGTGCTCACCGGCTTCGAGGACAAATAGGAAAGCAATTCCAGGATAAGTGTGAGGCGGTTTTCCGGCCGGATTGCGCCAAAGAGATATGGGGCGGCTCCGGCCGCCCCGACCATCTAGGCGGCCGCAGCCGGGTTAGGTGCAACCACCGGAACGGCTGGCCTTCGCGACCGGCCGATGCGGTAGACAATCACCGCCGCAATCACGCCTGCCGCCAGGATGGCGAGCGCCAGCAACGGCCGGTACCAGAACCAGGCAATCGCGATCGTCACCGTGCCGACCAGGATCGCCAGAACGAAGGCGATGATGCCGGTGCCCATCCGCGCCATGCTGCCGAGGAAGGGTATGACGTCGAGGATCACCCCGATCGGGCTGAGGAACAGCGCAAAGCCTATGGTCAGCAACAGCAAGCCGGCGCCGCGCAGCAGCCAGGTGATCAGCGTGTTGGCGCTGACGGCGTCGGCGAACATCTTTTCGGCCGGGACGTTGCCGGTGTCGACCATCAGCAGCGCATCGCCGGCTTGCGTCTGGTAGGGCTCGAAGCGGCTGTCGGCCTGGCGCGCGATGATGCTGATCACGCCCAGCGGCGCCAGTTCGTAGCCGATTCGATAGTCACCCAAAGCGGGCGTCGTGTTGTCATTGCCGAGAAAAATCTTGCCATCGACGATGCTGAGCGGTTTCGTTCCGGTATAGGCAGCCTTTATCGCCGCCGACTGGTCGGCTGAGAGCGAATAGTCCTTGTCACCCTCGATACGGTCCAGCACTGGCGTATCGAGATCGAAGGCGACAAGCTTGCCCTCAGGAATCTGGAAGGTCCGGCCGTGGATTTCCATCGGCGGATTCTGGTGGCCGTCCGGCTTCTTGAAGTCCGACGAGTCGATCTGGCTGTCGTCCCACACCTTGGAATAGCTGTAGGTGGTCACCGTCTCTTCGCCACCGCCGAGCTTCTTCGTCGTCTCCGACTTGGACTCTTCCTTCCACTGATACATCTCGACGCTCCGCGACAGCCGCAGCCCTTGCGCCGCAATGCCGAAATCCGGATCCGCCAGGCCGCTGTCCGCCGTTACCGGTCCGCTGACATGAACCAGCTTGCCGTCATTGGCGGTATCGACGCTGTCGGCGCCGACCGAAACCACCGCTCCAGAACCTTCGGCCAGCGAGCGCGCCGTCTGCACGGCGCGGCCTTCGTTCCAGAACAGCCCGATCACCATCAGCACGATCAGCATAAGGCCGAAGATGACCCCGCCGACCGCACGCTTGATCCGCCCGAACCACGAGACGGATGTGACTTCCCGAAATGAATCGCTCATCGTTTCCCCCGAAACAAAGTTGCCCAAGATTTAAACGCGGCCGGCGGCCGCGTCGTATCGATCAGTCGGCGTGGATCTGCGCGCCGCAGTCCCTACCGCCTGTACAGGAATGCACCGCCCGTGTCGTGCCGCCATCGCCGACCCGCCATGGCGATGCGGAGAGCGGCGCCTGGCGATTGCCTCCGAGAAGATCGAGCGCCCGCATCGCCGTCTCTTCGCCGACCTCGTCACGCTTGACGATCTCGACGTCCTTGAGGCCGATCGCGGCAAGCTGCGGCATCACCACATCGGGGTCGCCCGCCACCACGATCAGCGACGGATCGAGCGACGCCAGGGCCAGCGCCTGTTTCTGAACCGCATCGAGCGTCAGCTTTGTGCGCGCCGCCATGCGGGTTTGCTGGTCCTCCAGCGTCGATCCGCTGCCGACCGCGCCAATCAGCGAGGAGAACAGACCAGCCGACGTCTCGGCCGATCCAGCCAGCGCCCGGCGATAGACGGTCACCGTGCGGTCGACCTCGTCCTGCGCTACCGGCAAGGTTGTCAGGCCGGCAAATCCTTTCAGGATTTCGGTAATCGCCGGCCCGGTGTTGGCGCGCTCGACGGTGGTTGCCACGACCAATCCCGAGCCGGCCTTCATCGGGCTCATCAGATAGCTCGACACGCCATAGGAGTAGCCCTTCTCCTCGCGGATCACCGAATTCAGCCGGCTGGAGAAATCGGCGCCAAGCAGGTTGGAGACCGCGGTCGATTCGGCGCGCTCGCTCTCGTCGGTGCCGGGCGCCGGCCGCGCCACGAACAGCGCCGACTGGCTGGCGCCGGGTTCGGGCACCAGCAGCACTTTCTGTCCCCCGTTGAAATGCGCCGCCGGCGACGGCTCGACGGCACGCCGGCGGTGTCGCTTGTCCACGCGCCAAATGCTTTTTCAAGGCTGGCGGCGACGGTCGCGACCGGCATCGGGCCGACGCTGTAGAAGGTCACCGCCTTCGGCGTGAACTCCGCCTTGAATGCGTCCCTCGCCTCGTCGAGCGAGATCGAGGCCAGCGCCTTTGCCGACCAGTCCACCGCTGCCTTGCCCGGCACCTGCGGGATCAGCGTCGCCTTTGCCATGCGGCCGGCAACGCCGGGCAGATCCGCCTCGCGGCCGTTTAGCCAGTCGACTGTCTGCGCCATCAGCACCGTCCATTCGGTCTTGTCGAAACGAGGCTTCAGCACCGCGTCGGCGAGCAGGCCAATACCCTGGTCGAGCTTTTCCGGCGGCACGCCGAGCGTCATCATCGTGGTCAGCGTTCCGGCCTGGTGGCCGACGCCGGCGCCGATGTCGCTGGCCGCCTTGGCGAAATCAGCCGAGCCGCGATCGGCGGCCCCGCGTGTCGCCATGCTTGCTGCAAGCTCCAGCAATCCCTCCTTGCCTTCCGGCACGCTGTTCCAGCCGCCGGCGGCACTGGCCGCGACATAGACCATCGGCGCTTCCGGCATTGTGTAGTGGACGAGTTTGATGCCATTCGAGAGCGTCGCCGTTTCCATGGCGGGCAGTGTTGCCGAAGGCGCTTGCCCGGCCGCATGCTTCGGAATGTCGATCGCCGCTCGCTCCGGCGCGGTGAACGGCTGCGGTGTGCCGGACGAGCCGATCAGTGCATCGGGATAGCCGCCGCGCGGTCCGGGCTTCAGCACCAGCACGCTGGCGTCTTCCGGTTTCAACAGCCGCTTCATCGTGGCCTCGACATCCGCCACGCTGGCGTCCTTCACCCGCGGGTCGTCGACCAGCGCGCTCTGCGCATCGCCGAGCACGTCGGCATTGTAGGAGACGACGCCGGCGCGATCCTTCAGTGCTTCGCTGCCGAGCCGCGCTGCCTGCAAGATGCCCGTGCGCGCACGCTCGACATCGACCGGATCGAGCGGGGTCTTCAGGAAATCCGCGAACGCCGTTTTCATCGCGCTTTCCAGCGCTTCCGGCGCCACACCTTCGGCGGCACCCGCCTCGAAGGTAAAGCGGCCACCGAGCAGACCGCCGGTCCAGCTCGCGCTGGCATAGGTGGCAATGCCCAACTGCGAAACCAGCCGGTTGCGCAAAAATCCATATTCGCCGTTGCCGAGCAGTTCGGCGGCAATGCTGAGCGCACCATTGTCGGGCGACTGCGCCACCGGGCCACTGAAGCCGACCACGACG
The DNA here is from genome assembly GCF_000502535.1 of Mesorhizobium sp. LNJC391B00. Lineage (NCBI taxonomy): Bacteria > Pseudomonadati > Pseudomonadota > Alphaproteobacteria > Hyphomicrobiales > Phyllobacteriaceae > Mesorhizobium > Mesorhizobium sp. LNJC391B00. The sequence continues at coordinate 462,248 of NZ_AYWI01000003.1, read as the reverse complement.
ATGGGGCTTGGTACACGATCCTCGAGCACCAGCTTGAGCCGGGCCTGCGTCGGTGCCGGCACGGCGGGCCGCGCCACATCGGCGCCGCGCGCCACGCGGCCGAACGTGTCGGCAATCAGCGCCTTGGTGTCGTCGATCTCCAAGTCGCCGACCAGCACCAGCACCGCATTGTTGGGCAGATAGTAGCTGTTGAAGAAACCCCTGACATCGTCGAGCGTCGCCGCATCGAGATCGGCGACCGAGCCGATGACCATGCGGCTATAGGGATGCGGCTTCGGGAACAGCCCGGACCAGAAAGCTTCCCAGCCGGATGCGCCGGCCTTGTCGAGCACGTTCTGGCGCATCTCGTTCTTGACCACCGAGCGCTGCAGATCGAGCTTGGCCTGAGTCACCGAACGGCCGAGATTGGCCATGCGGTCGGCCTCCAGCGACAGGATCATCGGCAGTGACGACGACAGCCCGTCGACGTAATAAACGGTGCCGTCTTCGGTGGTCCAGGCATTGATCTCGTTGCCGAGCGCGGCGTGCGCGCCGAACACGTTCGGCCAGGCCGGCGTGCCGGAAAACATCAGATGTTCGAACAGATGCGCAAAGCCCGAGCGTCCCGCGGGTTCATTCATCGACCCGACGCGGTAGCGCAGGTTCATCACCACCTTCGGCACGCGATGGTCGGGCACCAGCACCACCTGCAGCCCGTTGTCGAGCGCATAGGTAACGGTCGGCTCAGCCTTGGCGGGCGCTTCCATACCGGCAAGAACCGCAAGCACCACCGTGAACGCCAGGAAAACCTGCTTCATCATGACCCCCGATGCTGATGGCCGCGAGCAAGCGCCGCCAAATCCGCCGTATGACCGAAGGGATGCCCACCCCTGCCGGCTGCCGAGACCCTATCGGAATCGATCGGCCCTCGATACGCAGTATCGCAACACCCTCTGGCTTTTTCGTGTCGGCGTTTCAGGCCTTTTGCGGCGGAAAAGGCCGCGGAAGCCGCCCCTGAGTCGCTTGAGTCCAATAATATTGATTTTGTCAAATCGCGTTTGATGTCGGATTCATCTGCGGGTAGATTAGACCCGAATCAGCCGGTCCTTGGGGGGCGCGGCGACCACCCAAAGTCTCAAGTTCCGGCAAATGACCGGCACCAGACGCGGACGGCTTCGCGTTCCCTGAATGGATTCGGCGATCAGCGCGACCGCCGCGCCGTGTGAGTGCTTCGTAAACGTGATGCGTCTTCAAGTTCGGCCGCTGCTAGCCCCAGCGTCCGGGCTCAAGAAAAGACTCCGGCCATGACATACAACCAAAGCATCCAATGAGCAGTTCCGCCGCGCTTCTCCAATCCGATACGTTAGGCTCGCGCCTTGAATCGCGCGGCGATCTCACCTCCTTTTTCATGCAGCTTGCCGCCGAGATCGGCGCCGACAGCTACATGCTCGTCGCCATCGTCCACGACCAAGATCGCAACGACGCCCGCATCGTCTCATCCAACTGGATCTTCGACGCCATCGAACTGATCGGCAAGCGGCTGATCGCCGGCCTTGCCCAGGGACCGCTGACCGTTGCACCTGGCATCCGCCCGAGGCCACTGGTCGCCGCCGCGGCGCCCGACGCCGGCGGACTGCTCACCGGCGAAGAGGCGCGCCTGCTCGACGTGCTTGGCCATGCCGAAGTCTATTCACTGCGGCTCAATGTCGGTCGCCAGCGGCTGTTTGCGCTTTTCTCGGCGGCCGAGGCCGGCAGTATCGACCAGCCGGCGCTGATGAAGGCTCAGTTGAAGTGCTGCTACGCGCTGTCCGCTATCCCGCAATTGATCGCCGCCGCCGCCATGCAGGACCCGCTGTCCGACCGTGAGCGCGAATGCCTGTTCTGGGTGTCTGAAGGCAAGNAGGCAAGACCACCGATGAGGTCGCGGTGATCCTCGGGGTCTCGTCCAACACCGTCAACAGCTACATCACCCACGCCATCCAGAAATTCGCGGCCTCGAACCGCGCGATGGCCATCGCCACGGCGATCAGGAGCGGCATCATTTGAAACACGCTGACATCAAGGCGGCGGCCGAAGCCCTTTTCAACGAGCAGCGCAATCCGTTCGGCGCCTTCTCCATCGGTTCCGAGACGCACCATGCCGTTACCATCCCGGACGCGGTGCGCCGCTGCCGCTGGATCGCCGTCGACATCAACGCGTCGGCCTTCGGCCTCTACTTCGTCAGCCCCTCGCCGGAACGGGCGCGCCTGGTGCCGAGCTTCGATTCCGACTATCCCGCCACCGCGGTGACAACCAAGTTCATCGCCGGCGCCAATGGCGAGGAGATGGTGCACCACAGCGGCGCCTCGACAGCGCCGCGCTGGTGGGCGGACGACGGCATCGCCGGCTCGGACGCCGTCTTCCAGAACCTCGCCTGGGCGGAGCGGACGGCGCCGCTGGCGCCGGGCACCAACGGCATTGCCTTTCCCGTCCATGCCGATCGGGGCCATTGCGGGCTGGTGGTGTTCCTCGGCTCGACGATCGCTTTGCCGGAGGACACGCTCTACGAAATCCACGCCCGCTGTTTTTCGCTGTTCGCCGCCGTCGCCCGAATTCGTCCGAACGATGCCGGCCGGATGCGGTCGATCTCCAAGCGTGAACTGGAGTGCCTGAAGCTGACCGCCAACGGCAACACCAGCGAAGAGATCGCCAGGCTGCTGAAGCTGTCGGTCCACACCGCCAACCAGTATCTCACCCAGTCGACGCAGAAGCTTAACGCGGTCAACCGCAACCAGGCGGTGGCCAAGGCGCTGCGGCTGGGGCTGATCGAGTAGTCAGCGTCCAGCGATTCGGCTTGCGAAAGAAAATCAGCGATAGGCGAGCGGCTCGGTCCGGCGAATGCGCGCCTCTTCGATCACCGTCTCCAGCAAGGCGGTGTTGTGCTCGGGGTCTTCGCCGGGCTTCTCGAACGACACATAGTTGACCGCGACCGAAGACCTCTCCTCGCTCAGCGTCAGCTGGAAATAGACGGTGACGCCCGGCGGCCGAAGCTCGAGATCGAGCACGATGCGCGGGCTGCCGCTCCAGTCGACATGTGCCTCTCCGCCATGGCCGAGCCTGAGCGTGCCAGGCAGGAAGAACAGCTCCACCGCCGAATCCACCAGATCCGACAGGCAAGCGAAATGCTCGAGCCGGATGAAAGCGATGTAGTCGGCGACATCGATCAGCCGCAACTCGTCGACCACCTGCTCGATGGCCTTGGCGACAATGAGTTCGCGGGATTTTGCGTGCGGTTGGCGGTTCATGAAATTTGTCTCCGCTCAGCCTTTTTGGAGTAGACGATCCGCACCAGTTCGGCGACGGCCTGGTAGAATTGCGACGGGATCACGCTATCAACCGAAACTTGCTTGTACATGGAGCGGGCGAGCGCCACGTCCTCGAAGATCGGGATGTTGTGCTCCTTGGCGATCTCGCGAATCTTGAGCGCAACCAGGTCCTGGCCCTTGGCCAGCACCAGGGGTGCTGAATCCTCGTCGCGGACATATCTGAGCGCGATGGAAAAGTGCGTCGGATTGGCAATGATCAGCGTCGCGCGCGGCACCGCCGTCATCATCCGCTTGCGCGCCCGGTCGCGCGCCAGCGAGCGCAGCCGGGACTTGATGATCGGGTCGCCCTCGGACTGTTTGAACTCGTCCTTGACCTCCTGCTTGGTCATCCGCAGATCCTGCTTCCAATGGAAGCGCGACCAGACGACGTCGACCGCCGCGATCAGCCCCATGACGAAGACGATCGCCACCAATATGTCGACGGTGATGCTTTTGATGACGAGGCCGAAAGCGACGGGGTTGGTGATCATGCCGGCCAGGAGCTGGCGGTAGTCCTGCGACAGCGTGAAGTAGAGCACGATACTGGCGAAGCCGAGCTTGCCCAGCGATTTCAGGAATTCTACCCAGCCCTGAATACCGAACATCCTGGTCCAGCCCTTGGCTATCGAGATGCGCGACAGTTGCGGCCGGATCCGCTCGCCGACGACTTGCGGCATGTTCTGCAGCACCGAGGCGCCGATGCCGGCCACCACCAGCAGGACCAGCAGGCTGACGGCGGCGTTGCCTATTTCCATCATCACGGTCTTGTAGAGCGCGATGACGTCGGTCTCGGTGTCCATCGGCCACGCCTCGGGCTTTTCCAGGAACATCGACAGGAACATGCCGAGATTGACGACCGCGTCCTTGGCGTAGAAGACGGTGAACACCAGTATGGCGATGAAGGACGCCAGAAGTGCGGCCTCCCTGGAATGGGGCAGCTTGCCCTGTTCGATGGTGTCGCGGATCTTCTTTTCGGTCGCGTCTTCGGTTTTGGAGTCTTTGTCCGCCGCTTCAGCCATTCAGCTCTCGGCGTTAAGCCGCTTCGCTCTGCTGCGACGAGGGCAGTTCGAAAGCCCCCTCGCGCGAAAGCCGGATTGTCGCCACCGCGATGTTCTTGCGCGCCGTCATGATATCGGCAAGCTGAATGCCTTCCGAGCCCTGTCCGAGCTCGGACTCGATCATGCGCCGCGACCGTGCGCCGATCGCCGAGAGCGCCGATACCGTCAATGCGGGTGGTGCACCGCGCAGCGCCAGCGTAATCAGTTCGGTCGACAGCCCGTCGAACAGAAGCACCCGCGCCTTCTGCGTCAAAAGCGNCGCGCAGCGCCAGCGTAATCAGTTCGGTCGACAGCCCGTCGAACAGAAGCACCCGCGCCTTCTGCGTCAAAAGCGGCAGATCGTCGAAGGCAAACAACCTGGAGCGGACACCGCCGAGGTCCGGCGTGCCGGCCTCTTCCAGATCCTGCATGACCTCTTCCAGCTGCGGCTTGTCCATTTCGTTGAGCACACTGGCGACGCGCGCCTGTCCGGCCGAGATATCCTTGGTCGCTGTCTGCGCCAGCACGCTGGCGCGCAGCTGGTTCTCGATGATCCTGGTCGCCGCGTCCGGAATGGTCGCCATCGTCACCATGCGCTTGATGATCTCGCTGCGCATCGGCTTTTCCATGGTCAGCAAAATGTTGGCGGCGGCCTGCGGCGCAAGCTTCGACAGCACCATGGCCGCGGTCTGTGGATGCTCGGTGGCAAGGAACGCGCCCAGACGCGTCGGTTCGAGCTTTTCCAGCTGCGGCCAGATCGGCGGTGGTCCTTCCGGCGCAACCTCGAAGCGCTTGTCGCCCATGATGGCGCTCATCTCTTCGGGCGACAGCGATTCATTGAGGATCGTGTCCATCCGGTCGGCGGAATCGAGCAGGCCCGCGCCTTCGGTGAACTCGGCCTCGAATTCGGCGACGATGCGTTCAAGATCGCTTTGCGGAATGGTGCGCAGCAGCCGCGCCCCTTCGATCAGTGCCTTCAGTTCTTCCTGCTTGAAGAATTTCAGCAGCCGGCTGGCCGAAGGTTTGCCCATCGCCACCAGGATGGCGGCGGCCTTTTGCGGGCGCGTGAGCGTCACCGGCGTCGTCATGGCATCCGCTCCTGCTGAGACCGCATGTCATTCATTGCTCAAGCGCCCTTGGTCGCCGCGATAATTTCGGTCAGCCTGATGCCGAAGCGCGACGGATCGCTTTCCAGCACGGTGATCTCGCCGCGCGCGATCTTGCGGCCGTTGACCACGACATCGACCGGTTCGCCGATGCGCCGGTTGAGCGCCACCGTCGAGCCCTTCTGCAGCGCCATCAGGTCCGACACCGGCATTTCCGTACTGCCGAGGATGATCTGCACATCGACCGGGATGCTCATGATGATGTTGGAATTGGCGCCGGACGTGGCAGCCCGCAAGGCGGCGTCGGGCCGCTTTTCCTCCTCCTGGAGGACACCGCGCAATTCCTCGATGGCGCGGTCGAGCTGTTCGTCCGGCTGGTCGATATTGGCTTCCACCTTGGTCTTGGCCATCAGTCGTCTCCAAATGCTTGGGCTTGCCCGGCGTCAGCCCGGCATGAGCCCATCGATAAAATCCTGACCGGCATCGTAAGGATGCCTGATCCGGACGGTGTAGTTCTGCCCGAGTTTACCGAACTCGCAGACAAACAGCGTCTTGTCGCGCGCGCTCAGCTTGGCCTGCGACTGCGCGGTTGCCTCGAACTCGATGATCTGGCCCGGCTCGAAGCCGGCGAGGTCGCCGAGCGTCAGGCGTGCCAACGGCATGGTCGCTTCGAGCGTCACCGTCGAGCGCATCACCTCTTCGGAAAAACGTGCCCGCCAGTCGGAGGTCGTGCCTTCGCTGTCGTGGACATCGGCGATACCGCGTGTGGCCAGCAGGATGCGCTGCGGGATCATCACCGTGACCGTTCCGCTGTCGGTCGGCGTCGAGATGCCGAAGACGATGCGCACCGCCGCGCCATCGCGCAGCACGCGGCGCTTGGCTTCGCTGCCCGAAAGTGCCCGCGGCACCGGCAGCCGCAGCTCGAGCGAGCGCCGGCCTGATCCGTTCAACGCCTGCGCAACTTCCTGGAAGACCGTGGTCGCGACATCGGTCTCGATCTGCGACAGAGCGCGCTCGATCGGCGAAACCGGCTGATCCGGATCGCCGCCGAACAGCGCGCACACCATCACGGCGATGGCCGGCGCATCAGCCACCAGCGTCATCGCATCCGAAGACGTCGGCGATGCTATGATGGCCATGGCAAAGGCATCGCCGGCATTCGTGCGGGCATCGGGAACACGGCTGATCTCGACCGTGCGCAGGTCGACGGTGACCGGTGCACCGAGCTCGCCGGCCAGGCTCTTCTGCAGCAGCGGCAGTGCGCGCTCCCCCATCGAGCGCCCGGTGCCGATGACGTGAGCGGCCTCACCGCTTTCACCGACCAGACGCTCGATGATCAGCGAGCGGGCTTGCGAGGGGCTGCCAGGACTTGTCATGACGGCGTGCGGTCCTGTCTGTCTTCATGCATGGCTCAAGCCGCTTTCTTCTCGGCGGAAGCTGTGTTCATCGTGCTTTGCTCGACGGCATCGATCGTCGGCCGCTCATAGGACGAGATGGTCTTGCGGCCGAACTCGATCGCCACCTGCGGCAGAGCGCCGTTCATATAGGCAAGCAGCGTCTGCTTGACGATGATATAGAGGCGATTCTTCTTCTCGCGCACCGTCTTGATCTTGGTGGCAACCGGTCCGACCACCGCATAAGACAGGAAGATGCCGAGGAAGGTTCCGACAAGGGCGGCGCCGATCAGGCCGCCGAGGATTTCGGGCGACTGGTCGAGCGCGCCCATCGCCTTGACCACGCCGAGCACGGCGGCGACGATGCCGAGCGCAGGCAGACCGTCGCCCACCGCCACCAGCGCATGGTAGGCCTTCATCTTGTCGGACTTGATGGTCTGGATTTCCTCGTCCATCAGCGCCTCGATCTCATGCGAGCGGGCATTGCCGATGATGATGATGCGGCAGTAGTCGCAGATGAAATTCGTCAGGTCGTGGTTCTTCAGCACGGTCGGGAACGCCTGGAAGATCGCCGACTCCTCCGGATTGTCGATGTGCGCCTCGACCTCGCTGCGCGACTTCGAGCGCAGTTCGCGCATCAGGCTGTGCAGCACGCCCAGCGTCTCCAGATAGTCGCGTTCTTTCGGTACCGCCTGCTTGAACGCTTCGAGGATACCCCTGCCGGTGTCCTTGACCGTCTTCATCGGGTTGGCGACGAGAAAGGTGCCAAGTGCGGCGCCACAGATGACCACCGCTTCCCAAGGCTGCATCAGCACATGCAGATGGCCGCCCATGGCCATGAAGCCGCCGAGAACACAGCCGAGCGTCACCACAAGTCCGATCAGAATGCCCACGCCAGATCCTTCCGCATCACGTCAGGCCTAACCGATAGCCCCCGTGCCTTGTGTGAGGCTTGAATCATGCAAGGTGAGGCGATTCAGCCTCGCGCAAGCAAGTCCGCATACTCTTGCTTTTGAAGCTGCGACCGGAGGCATGTCGTGTTGAGCACTTTTACCAGCTACCAGCTCATCGCCAGGGACATCCCCAAGGCGATCGACCGCATCGAGGCGGAGCCGATCACCAAGCGCGACACCGACTACTATCTCGCCAACATCGGCAGCGTGAAATCGATCGACGATTTCGTAAAGAACGACCGGCTGTTCAAATATGCCATGAAGGCCTTCGGTCTCGGCGACATGGCTTACGCCAAGGCCTTCATGGTCAAAGCCCTGAAGGAAGGGGTGTCGGATTCCGACAGCTTCGCCAACAAACTGAGCGACAAGCGTTATGCCGAGTTCGTGTCGGCCTTCAATTTCGCCGCCCTGGGCCCTAATGCCACGAGCTACAATTCGGCGCAGCAGGGCGTGACCAACAATTATGGTCTCCAGGTCTCGGTCGGCCCTTCGCAGAACGGCTTCACCTATTACAAGGGCGAAACCTCGTACTACCTGAGCAACATTTCCAACGTAAAATCGATCGACGACCTGATGGGCAACGATCGCCTGCTCACCTATGCGATGGCCGCGTTCGGCCTGGACGCCGACGCCGAGCCGGCTGCGACCGTGCGGGCCATGCTGGAAGGCGGCGTCACCGACCCGAACAGCCCCGCAAACACGTCGACAAACAAGGGCTATGCGGCTTTCGTCGCGGCTTTCGACTTTGCCCAATATGGCGACCAGGCTACGGCGCGCGACGCCGTCCAGCAGGCGGTGCCGAAGGCTGTGATCGGCGGAACCGGACTGTTGCTCGTCAAGCCGACCGCGCAATACATCAAGGGCGAGGCCGACTACTACGCAGCCAACATCTCCAAGGTGAAGTCCATCGAAGACCTGCTGAAGGACAAGCGCCTGCTGACCTTCGCCATGGCTGCCTATGGGCTTGATGCATCGACCCAGACGACGAAGCAGATCCGCACCATGGTCAATGGCGGCGTCACCGATCCGTTGAGTCCCGCCAACCTGTTGACCGACAAGAGCTACGCCAACTTCGTCAGCGCCTTTGATTTTGCCCAGTATGGCGATCAGACGACCACGCGCGACGCGGTGCTGAAGACCACGCCGAAGCTCTACACGACCGAGTCCAGTCTTGGCCTCATCAAGCCGAATGCGGACGCCGTCCAGGCCGAGACCAGCTACTACCTCGCCAACATCACCAAGGTGAAATCGGTCGACGACCTGATGGCCGACAGCCGCCTTTATAACTATGCTCTGTCCGCAAGCAGGCTCGATCCGGCGACCACCAACAAGGATCTCGTCCGTGATGTCCTTGAGGGCGGTGTCCGCGATCCCGCCAGTGTCGCCAACAAGCTCTCCAACAAGGCCTATGCCAGGCTCGCCACCTCGTTGAATTTCGAGGCCTACGGTGAAGCGGCAACGACCCGCAGCCCGTCGCAGCAGCCGGTGGTCGACAAATACATGCGCCAGACCCTGGAAGAAGACGCCGGCAAGACCAATGAGGGCGTGCGGTTGGCGCTCTATTTCGAGCGCAAGGCCTCGACCATCACCAACTGGTACGACGTGCTGGCCGACACGGCCCTGGCCAGCGTGGTACGCACCGCCATCGGCCTGCCCGATTCCTTCGCTGCCGCAGATATCGACAAGCAGGCGCAGGCCTTCGAGGCAAAGCTCGACCTCACCGATTTCACCGACCCGGCCAAGCTCGAGAAATTCCTCACCCGCTTCACCAGCCTTTGGGAAATCAATCATCCGACCTCGACCGCCCAGACATCGATCGGTGTGCTGTTTGCGCAGCCGACCACCGTCGGCATCTCGACCGATCTGATGATGGCCATGCAGAAACTGAGATTCTGAGAACACCATGCAGGACAGCCTTTACGTCGCCCTTTCCTCGCAGATCGCGCTTGAGCGCCGTCTCGACACCATCGCCGATAATGTCGCCAACGCCTCGACCATCGGCTTTCGCGCCACCGGCGTGAAGTTCGAGGATGTCGTCTCCGGCAGCGGCCCCAAATCGGTGTCCTTCGCCTCCTCCGGCAAGACCTATTTGTCCGGCGCGCATGGCGCGATGACGCAGACCGGCAACCCGTTCGACTTCGCCGTCCAGGGCGATGCCTGGTTCGGCATCGACACCCCGGCCGGCACCGTGATGACGCGCGACGGACGCTTTTCGATGAACGAGAACGGCGAGTTGATGTCGCTCGAAGGCCATCCGGTGCTCGACGCCGGCGGTGCGCCGATCCAGCTCGACCCGCGCGACGGCCCACCCAAGGCGGGCGCCGACGGCTCGCTGCGCCAGGGCGACAAGCTCGTCGGCGCCATCGGCCTGTTCAATTTCGATCCCGGCCCGAATTTCGTCCGCTACGGCAATTCTGGCATCGTGCCCGCGCGTGCGCCGGAGCCGGTCACCGACCGTTCCGATCTCGGCGTCGCGCAGGGCTATGTCGAGGAATCCAACGTCAATCCGGTGCTGGAGATGACGCGCCTGATCATGGTCCAGCGCGCCTTCGAGAACACGGCGGCGCTGATGCGCCAGACCGATGCCTCGACCGACGACGCCATCAAGACGCTCGGCTCCAAGTCGTAGCAGCATGTCGAGCAGCAAATCATCGATACGCGCGCTTGAACGGCAACCGGAGACAGCACCGGAAAACCGGCTGGCTGCGCTGGAGCGGATCTGGCGCCGCTTCGATGACACCGAGACGTTGCTGCGGCGCGGCGGCCGTGTTTCGGAGGTTTCGCCAACGCATTACAAGGTGCGCGGCCTGTCTGAAGTCGCCAGGCTTGGCGACCTCGTCGAACAGCGCGGCAATGCCGGCACGCGCCGCGGCGAGATCGTCAGGATCGGCCGCGACGAAGTCGTCATCGCCCCTTTCGAACGCAGCGCCGACGCCGGCATCGGCGACGCCGTGTTTCGCCGCGGCCCGCTGACGGTAACGCCGCATGCTTCGTGGCGTGGGCGCGCCATCGACGCGCTGACCCGCGTCATCGACGGCGGCCCGCCGCTGATCAGGATCGGCGAGGCTGCGAGCGGCGACGGCACAACGCCCGGCGCCATGGCGCGGCAGCGCGTCGGCACCGCCTTCACGACCGGGGTCAAGGTCATCGACATCTTCACGCCGCTCTGCCTCGGCCAGCGCCTCGGCGTCTTTGCCGGTTCCGGCGTCGGCAAGTCGACGCTGCTCGCCATGCTGGCCGGCGCCGACGCCTTCGACACCGTGGTCGTGGCGCTGATCGGCGAGCGCGGCCGCGAGGTACGCGAATTCCTCGAAGACACGATCGGCGCAGAGAGCATGGCCAAGACGGTCGCCGTCGTCGCCACCAGTGACGAGAGCGCCATGATGCGCCGGCGCGCGCCGGATACCGCCATGCGCGTTGCCGAACATTTTCGCGACCAGGGCCATCGCGTGCTGCTGGTGCTGGATTCGATTACCCGCTTTGCCCATGCGCTGCGCGAGGTAGCGACCGGCACCGGCGAGCCGCCGGTCGCCCGCGGCTATCCCGCTTCGGTTTTCACCGATCTGCCCAAGCTGCTCGAACGCGCTGGCCCGGGCGCTGAAGGCCCCGGTGTCAAAGGACAGGGATCAATCACTGCCATCATCTCGGTGCTGGTCGACGGCGACGACCACAACGACCCGGTCGCCGATTCGGTACGCGGCATCCTCGACGGCCATGTCGTGCTCGACCGCGCCATTGCCGAACAGGGCCGCTACCCCCCGGTCAATCCGCTGTCGTCGATCTCGCGCCTCGCCGACAAGGCATGGAGCCCCGAGCAACGCATGCTGGTGACCAGGCTGAAATCGATGATCTCGCGCTTCGAGGACACGCGCGACATCCGCCTGCTCGGCGCCTATCAGGGCGGCGCCGATGCCGAGCTCGATATTGCCGTGCGCCAGGTGCCGCTGATCTACGAGGCGCTGACGCAGTCGCCCAGGGATCGCGCCTCGAGCGACGCATTCTCCGACCTCGCCCGTCATCTGAAAGGCAAGCAAAGTGTCGATGCAGGAGACTGAGCTTCAGTACACCGAGCGGCTTTTGCGCGAGATGATCGCACAGGCCAGTGCCGCCGAGGAAGCCCGGGCCAACGAAGCGAGAGCTGTCAGGGCAAAGGCCGATCTCGACAAGGCCACCAAGGCTGAGGCCATTCTGGCCAGGGCCGCCAGGCCATTCTTGCCCAGGGTAGTCAGCGTAGTCGAGTCCACTGTGCCTCGCTTGGCCGAGCCTGCCTTGCCCAGCGTCGTCAAGCCTGCATTGCCAAGGACCTCTCGCGCCGGCCCCAAAGAAGCGATCGAGACCAGTCGTGACTCGCTTCTTGACGGGCTGTTCCCGGTCACCGAATGGCCGCAGCCGCCAAGGCCGCAATATCCCAGGCTCGACAAGAAATCCGACCGCCGCAGCGATATCGTCTTTGCCGCGCTCGGCATCACGCTCGGCCTGATCTGCGCGCTGTTTCCCTGGTATATCTTCTTCAATCAGGACCAGTTCGGCGTGCAGGCGATCAAGTTCGGCGGCAGCGGCACCAATGCAGGGCGGGTCAGCGGCGGTTCGCAGATGGAAAACAGCGGTCAGCCGCTGACGGCAAACGATGTTCCCGATGTCGACCTGTTCGCCACCGGCACGCTGCAGGATCCCGAGGATAGGACCCAGCCTTCCGGCGTCGACGAGCAGCCCTTCCCGGCGGATCCCAAATTTCGCATGGTTCATGTCGCCAATGGCCGCGCCATGATCGAGGACGATGCCGGCCTGTGGATCGTCCAGCGCGGCTCGAAGCTGCCCGACTCCAGCGTCGTCTCGTCGATCGAGCAACGGGGCGGCAAGTGGGTCATGGTCACCAGCACCGACCAGGTGATCGAACTCTCCAAATAGCGGCACACCGGATTCACCCCCGAGCCGCGCAAGGTCCGCGCAAGACTGGCAGCCTAGTCTTGTTCGTACCAGCCCGGAGATCCCCATGGAGCCCGTCAATCTTTTCGATCTCGCCGCCAAACAGTCGCAATGGCTGTCGGTGCGCCAGTCTGCCATTGCCGGCAACATCGCCAACGTCAACACGCCCGGCTACACCGCCGGCGATGTCGAGCCGTTCGAGAAGGTGCTCGACCGCACGGCAGTGTCGCTGACCGCCACCCAGGCAGGCCACCTCGGCACTGCCGCCACCAATGCCGGCTTCACGGTCAAGCCAGAAGAGACGACCGGCGCCATCATGCCCTCGAAGAACACGGTGGTGGTCGAGAACGAACTGATGAAGGCCGGCGAGGTCCGCCGCTCCTTCGAGCTCAACACCGCGATCGTCAAGGCCTTCCATTCGATGATGATGATGGCGGTGAAGAGCTGACAATGGACCCCTTGACCTCAGCCCTCAAGATCGCCGCGTCCGGCCTCAGCGCCCAGTCGGACCGCTTGCGCGTCGTCTCGGAAAATCTCGCCAACGCGCAGTCGACCGGCAACACCCCGGGCGCTGACCCCTATCGCCGCAAGACCATCAGTTTCGTCTCGGAACTCGACCGTGCCTCGGGTGGCACGACAGTTGAGGTCAACTCCATCGACCGCGACCCCAGCGACTTTCCCGTCGAATTCCAGCCCGGCAACGAGGCCGCCGACGACAAGGGCTACGTCAAGATGCCCAATGTCAACGTGCTGGTCGAGATGGCCGACATGAGCGAGGCCAACCGCTCCTACGAAGCCAACCTTCAGGTCATCAAGCAGGCGCGTGATCTGATCTCCATGACCATCGACCTGATGAGGAACCAGTAATGATCAGCGGCATTGGCGGTATCGGATCGCTTCCCCTCAAGCCGGAGATCGGTGGCGCCGATACCACGACCGACCTGTTCCAGGGCACCAGGGCGCCGATGGCCGGCAGCGAAATCGGCGCCACCTTCGCCGAAGCGCTGAGCCAAGCTACTTCAAAGACCGTCAACACCTTGCAGAACGCCGAGCAGGTCTCGATCCAGGCGCTCAAGGGCCACGCCGATACCCGTCAGGTCGTCGACGCCGTCATGAGCGCCCAGCAGGCCCTGCAGACCACGATCGCCATCCGCGACAAGGTCGTCTCCGCCTATCTCGAAATCAGCCGTATGGGCATCTGAGGAGACTTGCCGTGAAAGCACTCGCCATCGCAGCGACCGGCATGAATGCCCAGCAGACCAATCTGGAAGTGATCGCCAACAACATCGCCAACATCAACACCACCGGCTACAAGCGCGCGCGCGCCGAATTCTCCGACCTGCTCTACCAGGTCGACCGCACACAGGGCGTGCCCAACCGCTCCAATTCATCGCTTGTGCCGGAAGGCGTGTCGATTGGCCTTGGCGTCAAGACGACGGCGGTGCGCAACGTCCATACCCAGGGCGAACTGACCTCGACCGGCAACAGTTTCGACATGGCGCTGACCGGCCGAGGCTGGTTCCAGATCGAGGGCGGCGACGGCGGCACGCTCTACAGCCGCGCCGGCGCCTTCAACACCAACGCCACCGGCCAGCTGGTGACCGTCGACGGCGCCAATGTCATCCCGGCCATCACCGTGCCGACCGATGCCATCGAAGTTGTCGTCAACAAGACCGGCCAGGTCTTTGCCCGCATCGACGGCCAGACCGACCTCCAGCTGCTGGGCCAGCTGCAGCTCGCCAACTTCGCCAATGAAGCAGGCCTCGCGCCGCTCGGCGACAATCTGTTCCAGGAGACGCCGGCCTCCGGCCCGGCCAATGTCGGCGTGCCCGGCGATCCCGGCTTCGCCTCGGTCGAGCAGGGTTATCTCGAGGCCTCCAACGTCGATCCGGTCAAGGAAATCACCGAGCTGATCTCGGCGCAGCGCGCCTATGAGATGAACTCCAAGGTCATCCAGGCCGCCGACGACATGGCCTCCGTCGTGTCCAAGAACATCAGGTAAGATTTGATGGTCTCTCCGGCCTTCCGCTCCGCGCTTTGCCGCACCGCGCTGATCCTGGCGCTGGTGGCCGGCGGTGTGCCGGCGTTTGCCCAGGAGAGCGCAGACCAGCAGACCACCACTCAGGTCGCGAGCAGTCAGGCAACGGGCGAGATCGTTCTGATCCCCAACCGGGTCATTTATCCCGGCGAGATGATCGACACCGGCGTGCTGAAACCGGTGACGCTGCTCCCCGGCAAGCACAGGCCAGATGCGGTCGCCACGCGGGCCATGGAACTCCAGGGCAAGGTCGCCAAGCGCACGCTGCTGCCCGGCCGCTATATCCCGGTCGCCGCCATCCGCGACGCCTGGCTGGTCGAACAGGGCGCCGACGTGCAGGTCTATTTCATCGCCGGCGACCTCACCATTTCGGCCACGGCGGTGTCGCTGCAGCCGGGTGCCGCCGGCGATTTGATAAAGGTCCGCAACACAGACAGCGGCAAGATCTTTTCCGGCACGGTGATGGCTGACGGCACCATCCGGGTCAGCGCGTCATGAGACGCGGAGCTGCCCTTCTGCTCGCGACCGTTGTCGGCCTGCAGCCGGCGCTGGCCGACGGTCTTACGCCGAAGCAAAAGCGCGATCTTGCCGGCCAGAATGGCGGCGCCTTTGTCGATCCCGAATACGATCCGGCCACCACCAACCGCATGTTCAGGGTCTCCAACGGCCCAAGCTCTCTGCCACCCGGCCAGGTCGCATCGCGCATCAAGGACATTGCGCAGCTGCAGGCTTCGCGCGACAACCAGCTCGTCGGCTACGGCCTCGTCATCGGCCTCGCCGGATCGGGCGACAGCCTGCGCAATTCGCCCTTCACCGAACAGTCGATCCGCGCCATGCTCGAAAATCTCGGCATCGCCACCGAAGGTGGCAGCGCGCGGGCCAAGAACGTCGCCGCCGTCATCGTCACCGCCAACATGCCGCCTTACGTGCAGTCGGGCGCCCGCATCGACATCGACGTCTCCTCCATGGGCGACGCCACATCGCTTGCCGGCGGCACGCTGATAATGACGCCACTGAAGGCGGCCGATGGCGAGATCTATGCTGTCGGGCAAGGCTCGGTCATCGTTTCCGGCTTCACTGCCCAAGGCGATGCCGAAAAGCTGACGCAGGGCGTGCCGACGGCCGGCCGCGTGCCCAACGGCGCCATCGTCGAGCGCACGGTGCGCGCCGAATTCGAGGACCAGGCGCTGCTCACCTTGCAATTGCGCAACCCCGATTTCTCCACTGCCGTTCGCATCGCCGACGCCATCAACGGCTACACCTCGCAACGCTTCGGCATGCGCGTGGCGGCGGAGCGCGATGCACGTACCGTGCAGATCAGGCGGCCGAAGAATGTTTCGGCGGCGCGCTTCTACGCCGAGATCGAGAATTTGGTGGTCGAGACCGACACGCCGGCACGCGTCGTCATCGACGAACGCACCGGCACCATCGTCATCGGCAACGAGGTCAAGATCTCGCGGGTGGCGATCAGCCACGGCACGCTCACCGTGCGCATCACCGAACAGCCGAAGATCGTCCAGCCGGAACCGTTCTCCAAGGGCGTGACAGCGGAGGAACCCTTCACCACCATCGATGCCACGCGGCCTGACGCCCGCGTCAATGTGCTCGACGGACCGAACCTCGAAACGCTGGTGTCGGGCCTCAACCGTCTCGGCGTCAAGCCGGACGGCATCATTGCCATTTTGCAAGGCATCAAGTCGGCCGGCGCTTTGCAGGCCGATCTGGTTCTCCAATAGGCCATGCCGATGATCGATTTCTTTTCCCAAAAGCAGCACCGCCGAAGCGCAGCCTTGGCAGCTTGCGTCATCGCCGCCACCGTCCTTGCCGGCGGCACTGTTCGCGCGGAAGAAGCGGTGCGGCAGGTTCTTCCTGGCGGGCAACAGCCGGCGGCAGTGCAGCAGCTGGTCCGCGAGAAGGTGCCCGATGAAAGCGAGATCCAGCGCTTCTGCTCCAACATCGCCGACGCCGCCCGCGACCGCCGTTACGCGCTGCAGGCCGAAGAGTTGAAGCAGTTGCAGGCTGGCATCGACCAGCGCATGAAGGCGCTGGACGACAAGCGCGCCGAATACGAGCAATGGCTGAAGCGGCGTGAAGTTTTCCTGGCCCGCGCCGAGGATGGCGTCGTCAAGATCTATGCCGGCATGAAACCGGATGCCGCGGCCGAGCGCCTGGCCATGGTCAACACCGATCTCGCCGCCGCCATCCTGATGAAACTCGATTCGCGCAAGGCCGGCGTCATTCTCAACGAAATGGACCAGAAGGCGGCAGCCACGCTCACCGGCATTATGGCCAGCGCGGCGCGAAGGGTAGACCCGTCATGAAGTCGCATATACTAGCCCTGGTCGCCACCGCTTCACTTGCCGGCTGCGCCTCCGACCCCAGGGAGATCGGCAGGGAGCCGGCGCTGTCGCCGGTTGGCGCCGGCATTACCGGCAGCGTCAATGCGCCCTACTCCTATCCCGAAACGCCACCCGCGCCAGTGAAGAAATTCTCGCTGTGGGATGATCGCCAGAGCCGGTTGTTCACCGACCCACGCGCGCTGCGCGATGGCGACATCCTCACCGTCAGGATCAAGCTCAACGACAAGGCCAACTTCAAGAACCAGAACGACCGCAGCCGCACCGCCGGGCGCAAGCTCGGCTATGACGTCAACCTCGGATGGGAAGGTGCCACCACCAGCGGCAAGGGCGACGCGGGGCTGAGCTCCACCACCGAAACCAATGCGGACGGCGAAATCAAGCGCTCGGAGAACCTCGAGCTCAACGTCGCCGCCGTCGTCACCGAAGTCCTGCCCAACGGCAATCTGATGATCCGGGGCTCACAGGAGGTGCGCGTCAATTACGAGCTCAGGGTGCTGACCATCGCCGGCATGGTGCGTCCATCCGATATCGGCGCTGAAAACACCATCTCTTATGAACGCATCGCCGAGGCGCGCATCTCCTATGGCGGCCGCGGCCGCGTCAGCGAAATCCAGCAGCCCGCTTACGGTCAGCAGATCCTCGACCAAGTCCTCCCCTTTTAGGACTGGAGAACGGCGCCGTGGCAAATGTCGAACAGGTTCAGCAAAAAAAGGGCCCGTCGCTTGTCATCCAGCTTGCGATGCTGCTGGCGATGACGGGCGCCGCGATCGGCATGGGCTGGATGTCCGGCGGCTATCTGAAGGGCGTCGGGGGACCGGTGCCGGTGCCCGCCGCGCCCGAGAACCAGTCCAACGCCGAGCAACCGAGCAAGGCGGCCGAACATGCGCCCGGCACCGGGCCGACGCTTGTCCAGCTGGCGCCGATCACCACCAATCTGGCTTCGCCTGCCGACACCTGGATAAGGCTGGAAGCGTCGGTGGTCTACGATGCGCCGCAGCCGCCGGAACTTACCGAAAGCATTCACCAGGACCTGCTTGCCATGGTCCGCACCCTGAAGATGCATCAGATCGAAGGCGCCAGCGGCTACCAGCATTTGAAAGCCGACCTCGAGGAGCGCGCCGCAATCCGCAGCGGTGGCCATGCCAAACAGGTTCTGATCAGGACATTGCTGCTCGAATGAGAAAACTCGTCCTCGCCGCCGCGATCGTCGTCGCCGCCACCTCTGTCGCCGCCGCCCAGCAGCTCGATCTCGGCGGCATCGGCAAGGCCGACGGCGCCACCNGGCGCCACCGTCGGCTATATCATCCAGATGTTCGGTCTGATCACCGTGCTGTCGGTGGCGCCGGGCCTGTTGATCATGGTGACGAGCTTCACCCGCTTCGTCATCGCCTTCTCGATCCTGCGCGCCGGCATCGGCCTGCAGTCGACGCCGGCCAATCTGATCCTGATCTCGCTGTCGCTGTTCATGACCTTCTACGTCATGGCGCCGACCTTCGACCAGGCCTGGAACACCGGCGTCAAGCCGCTGATGGACAACCAGATCAGCCAGACCGAGGCGTTCGAAAAGATTTCGGACCCGTTCCGCACCTTCATGCTGCACAATGTCCGCGACAAGGACTTCGACCTGTTCGCCGATCTCGCCCGCGAACGCGGCCAGGTCGTTGCCAGGGACACCGTCGACCTGCGCATCCTGGTGCCGGCCTTCATGATCTCCGAAATCCGCCGCGGCTTCGAGATCGGCTTCCTGATCGTGCTGCCGTTCCTCGTCATCGACCTGATCGTCGCCACCATCACCATGGCCATGGGCATGATGATGCTGCCGCCGACCGTCGTTTCGCTGCCCTTCAAGATCCTGTTCTTCGTCCTCATCGACGGCTGGAACCTGCTTGTCGGCAGCCTGGTGCGCTCCTTCACCTGACCGTCCGCGCGCCGTTGGCGCCTTGCTAAAGTTTTATGCAATATATTTCCGGTTAACCGTCCCGTTTAGCCCTTTGGTAGGGACTTGCCCGCATATTGCTCGCAGATGGCGGGTGATCGGGTCTCACGATCATTGGCATGATGCCGCTCCGTCATACCGGAAAAGCCGGTATGTCAAAAACACCCTGTAAAAATCAAGGTACGAGTAGCCATGTCCAGTATCATGACGAACGCCTCGGCGCTGACCGCGCTGCAGAGCCTGAACAACACCAACAAATCCCTCGAGCAGACGCAGGCCCGCATCTCGACCGGCTACCGCGTTGCCACCGCTTCCGACAACGCCGCTTACTGGTCGATCGCGACCTCGATGAAGTCCGACAACAAGGCCAACTCGGCCGTGCAGGACGCCCTCGGCCTCGGCGCCGGCAAGGTTGACACCGCCTACACCGCCATCAACGACGTCAAGGACCAGGTCGACCTGATCAAGACCAAGCTGGTCACTGCCCGTAGCGCCTCGAAGGAAGACCAGCAGAAGATCGCGACCGAAATCAACGCCATCCAGGCGCAGATCAAGTCCTCGGTCGCCAACGCCAACTTCGCCGGCTCGAACCTGCTGCAGAACGACGCTGCCGCTGCGTCCGACCTGAAGATCGTTGCGGCTTACAACCGTACCGGCGCGACCGTCACCATCGACACCATCGACGTCAAGGCAGCCGATACGCAGGTTCTCGATGTCGCCGGCACGGGCGGCATCGTCGGCGGCCTGCTCGCCGCTGCCTTCTTCGACCCGAGCACCACGGCGGTTACCCCCGCCGCCATCGACACCGCGCTCGGCACTGTTGAAACCGCGCTTGCCAAGCTGTCCACCGGCGCTGCCTCGCTCGGCGCCGCCAAGTCGCGCATTGACACCCAGAAGAGCTTCCTGTCGAACCTGTCGGACTCGATCGACAAGGGCGTCGGCGCGCTGGTCGACGCCGACATGAACAAGGAATCGACGCGGCTGCAGGCCCTGCAGGTCCAGCAGCAGCTCGGCATCCAGGCGCTGTCGATCGCCAACGGCAACTCGCAGTCGATCCTGTCGCTCTTCCGCGGCTGATCTCTCGACATTACGACTGACACCATCCGTCGGGCCGCGCCAACAGCGCGGCCCGATTTCTTTTGCGGCTGTTGATTGTCTTGCTGAATGGCTGCCGATTTTTGCTCTTGGCCAGCGCCCTGAATGGCTTGGTTTAACAGGCCGTTAACCATATCCCGGTAGTCATGGTTAACCATTCCATGGCGGGCAGACCATACGGTCGATGGGCTTATGCCTACCCCCTTGATGAAGTTGATCCGGCGTGTTCGGGACACGCCAGTGTTTGAAAAGGGGTAAATATCTTGGCTAGCATCATGACGAACGCTTCGGCTCTGACCGCGCTGCAGAGCCTGAACAACACCAACAAGCAGCTTGAAACCACCCAGTCACGCATTTCGACCGGCTACCGCGTCGCCACCGCCAGCGACAACGCCGCCTACTGGTCGATCGCCACCACGATGAAGTCCGACAACAAGGCGCTTTCGGCCGTTCAGGACGCGCTTGGCCTCGGCGCCGGCAAGGTCGATACCGCCTACACCGCCATCACCGACATCAAGGACCAGGTCGACCTGATCAAGGCCAAGCTGGTCACTGCACGCAGCGCCAGCAAGGACGACCAGCAGAAGATCGCGACCGAAATCAAGGCCATCCAGGACCAGATCAAGTCGTCGGTCACCAACGCCTCCTATGCCGGCTCGAACCTGCTGCAGAACGACGCTGCTGCGACCTCCGACCTGAAGATCGTCGCGTCCTATAACCGCACCGGCACGACCGTCGCCATCGACACCATCGACGTCAAGGCGGCCGACACGCAGGTTCTCGATCTTCCTGGCACTGGCGGCATCGTCGGCGCTCTGCTGGCGACGACCTTCTTCGATCCCAGCACCACCCAGGTCCTCCCGGCGGCCATCGACACCGCACTCGGCGCCGTTGAAACGGCGCTTGCCAAGCTGTCCACGGGTGCCGCCTATCTCGGCGCCGCCAAGTCGCGCATCGACACCCAGAAGAGCTTCCTGTCGAACCTCTCGGACTCCATCGACAAGGGCGTCGGCGCGCTGGTCGACGCCGACATGAACAAGGAATCCACGCGGCTGCAGGCCCTCCAGGTCCAGCAGCAGCTCGGCATCCAGTCGCTGTCGATCGCCAACGGCAACTCGCAGTCGATCCTGGCGCTGTTCAAGCAGTAAGCCTGACCCGGCTTTCTCTTCCTTGAATAGGCCGCGCCAACAGCGCGGCCCTTTCCTGTATGGGTGTGTTTTGACGCATGTCGTTGACCCGGAACCGCTGCACACTTCCGGGCGACATGCTCTATCATCTTCGCACAAGCTTCGCGGTCTAGTGTTCCCACGGAATATCATGCTGGGAGCGCTTGAATCGTGCCGCAACAGATCCAGAGCATCATCTCGAATCTCAGGGCATTTGGCGTCAGGCGCCTTGCCATGCTGGCCGGCATTGCCGCATTGGTGATGGCCGTCATCGGCATCGGCTCGGTCTATCTCAACCGCCCGGCCTATGAGACGCTCTATGTCGGGCTCGATCGCTCCGACGTGAACCAGATCGGCCTGGTGCTCGGCGAAGCCGGCATCGGCTTCGACGTCGGCTCCGACGGCACCTCCGTGCTGGTGCCGGCCGGCACCACCGCGCAGGCGCGCATGCTGCTCGCCGAAAAGGGCCTGCCGACCAGCGCCAATGCCGGCTACGAACTGTTCGACAATGTCGGTTCTCTTGGCCTGACCTCCTTCATGCAGCAGATCACCCGCGTGCGCGCGCTGGAAGGCGAGATCGCCCGCACCATCCAGTCGATATCCGGCATCAAGGCCGCCCGCGTTCACATCGTCATGTCCGAGCGCGCCAATTTCCGCCGCGACGAACAGCAACCCTCCGCCTCGGTGGTCATCCGCTATTCCGGCATCGACGCCGAAAAGAGCGCCATGTCGATCCGCCATCTCGTCGCCGCCGCCGTGCCGGGCCTGTCGGCCGACAAGGTTACCGTGCTCGATTCCAACGGCAACCTTCTCGCCGCCGGCGACGATCCCTCCAACACAAGTGCTGCCCGCACGCTCGGCGTCGAGCAGACCGTCGAGGCGCAGATCGGCGACAACATCCGCCGCGCGCTGACGCCTTATCTCGGCCCCGACAATTTCCGCGCCAGCGTCAAGGCCGATGTCAACACCGACACCCGCCAGACCGAAGAGACGATCTTCGATCCGGAGTCACGCGTGGAGCGTTCCGTGCAGTCGGTGCGCGCCAACGAAAACAGCAATCAGAGGCAGGCCTCGACCCCGGCCACCGTCGAGCAGAACCTGCCCGAGACCCAGGCGACCAGCACCGATGGTCCGCAGACGTCATCGGAGAATGATCGCAAGGAGGAGATCACCAATTACGAGATCAACTCCAAGAAGATCGCCACAGTCTCGAACGGCTATTCCGTCACCAAGATGTCGATCGCCGTCGTCGTCAATCAGCAGCGGCTGATGACCATCCTCGGCAAGGACGCAACGCCCGAGCAGATCGCCAAGCGCGTTGCCGACATCCAGAAGATGGTGGCTTCGGCCACTGGCTTCGACGACAAGCGCGGCGACATCATCGATGTCTCGGCCGTCGAGTTCATCGACGGGCTCGACGGCGAGGCGGTCGAACAGCCGGGCATAATGGCGTCGATCGGAACCCATGCCGGTACGATGATCAACGCCGGCGCTTTCATCGTCGTGGTGTTCCTGGTCGCCTTCTTCGGCCTGAGGCCGATGGCCACCGCGCTGAGCGCGCGGCCGACGCCGGCACTTGCCGGTCCGAGCTTCGACGACGTCCAGCGTTCACTGCCGACACCCGAAGCCGCCAGCGCCGAACAGGCGCCGGCTGCCTTGCCCGGCAGCCGCCCAGGCCCGACTCCACTCGACGATCTTCGTCAGAAGATCAGGCCGGCGCCGCAGGAGCGGCTTGCCCGCATGGTCGACATCAATGAGGAGCGCACCGCGCAGATCCTGCGCAAATGGGCGGCCCAGGAAGCAGCGGTATAGACCATGGCCTCGGCAGCGCTTTTCGACCTTTTGCCGGATTTCGGCGCACGCAGCCAGCGTGCCGGCCAGCCCTCGCTCGCCGCCATGGCCGAGCCAAGGCCGGAGACGTCGGCGCCGCAGGCCGACATCGGCGCGCTGATCGCCGAAGCGGTCATCGATGCCGAAGCCGCCCTTGAAGCCCGCCTTGCCATCGCCCACCAGGCAGCGCTCGAGGCGCAGAGACAGGCCAACGCCGATGAAGCAAAGGCCTTTCTAGAAAGTTTCGGCGGCGATCTCGGCGCGGTCGTCACTGCCCGTATCGAGATCATGGAGGCCAAGGTCAGCGACCTCGTCGGCGCCACCATTGCGCGCATCATTGGCGGCCTTGTCAGCGACGATCTGCAGAAGCGTTCGCTGGAAACCCTTGCCGGCACGATCCGCGAAGCCGTCGGCGACAGCGAGGCGGTGCGCATCGCCGTGCGCGGACCGCTGTCATTGTTCGAGACGCTGAAGGCTTCGCTCGGCCCACGCGCGGCCAATCTCGATTTCGTCGAGGCGCCCGGCTTCGACCTTACCGTCGCCATTGACGAGGCGGTGTTCGAAACCCGCATTGCCGAATGGTCGGCCGCCTTGTCGGAGGCCCTGTCATGAGCGAGGGCCCTCTTACGAACGAGTGGACGTCATGAGCGTTGTCGAGGCCGCAGACGCCAGGCATGAGATCATCATCGTGCGGCGCAACCACGACGACCACGACGACGCCCACCATGGCGGCGTCTGGAAGATCGCCTTTGCCGATTTCATGACTGCCATGATGTGCTTCTTCCTCGTCATGTGGCTGATCAACGCCGCCAACGAGCAGACCAAGGCAGCCGTCGCCAGCTACTTCAATCCGGTCAAGCTGGTCGATCGCAACGCCAGCCGCAAGGGCCTCGAAGACCTCGGCGATGGCCCGAGCAAGGTCGGGCTGACGGCGGACGACCCGCGGGACAAGACCAGCAAGGCCGGACAGGACGGCGTCGGCGGCGCCGGTACTTCCGACAAGAAGCAATCGAAGGAATCGGCGCCAAAGACGGATCTTTCCGACGAGCATCTGTTTGCCGATCCCTATGCGGTGCTGTCGGAAATCGCCACCGACACCGGCGTCATGCAAAATGTCAGCGAGAAGGGCGATGGCGGCGCGCAGGCGTCCGGCCCGGCTACCGGCGCATCCGGCGGCCAATCCTACCGCGACCCGTTCGCGCCGGATTTCTGGTCGCAGCAGGTGGCTGCACCAGGCGCCGAAGCCACCGCCGAACGCACCAAGATCGAAGGCGATCCCCTGAAGCCGGGTGACAAGGCGGCACAGACGCAAGTGGCGGAGGTGAAGGCCGTGCCGGCCGCGCCGCCAGTGGCCGCGGCGCCGCTCGAGCCGCTGGCGAAATCCGTTTCCGATAAGCCGCTGACCAAGGCTGAAGCCAAAGCAGAGGCCAAGGCTGAAGCAGCGAAGGCCGAAATTGCAAAGGCCGAAGCCGCCGAAGCACAACCCGCACCCAAACCCGAAGCCGCGGAAAAAGCGCCGACGGCCGCCACTGTTAGAGCCGCGGCGCAGGTCAAGCAGGAACTGGCCGAGGCCTTCAAGCCAGGCGACAAATTGCATAATGGCGTCTCCGTCGAAGCCACCGACAAGGGTGTCGTCATTTCGATCACGGACCAGTTCGATTTCGGCATGTTCGAGATCGGATCGGCGGTGCCTAGGCGTGAACTGGTGCTGGCGATGGAAAAGATCGGCCGCATCGTCAACGAGCAGAAAGGCACGATCAGCATCAACGGCCACACCGACGCGCGGCCGTTCCGCAGCGACACTTACGACAATTGGCGGCTGTCCACGGCGCGCGCCCATTCCGCCTATTACATGCTGGTGCGCGGCGGCGTCGACGAGCGCCGCATCACCGAGGTCGCCGGCTTCGCCGATCGCGAGCCGAAAATTGCAGCCGACCCGATGGCGGCCGCGAACCGCCGCATCGAAATCCTGATGGCGACCGACGGATGAGGCGCGCCGCCATCATCGGCCGCGCCGTCGGGCTGCTGCTGCTGAGCGCTGTCCATCCGCCATCGGCCTTCGCCGAGGACGGCTTGCAGCCCTATCAGCTGGTGCGCTCGCTGCAGCTTGTGCAGGACCGCATCGCCGCCGGCGATCACGCCGCGCTGCCGATGCAGGCCAAGCTGCTCGAAATGGCCGACACAAGGCTGCGCGCGGCGGACGCAGATGATTTCAGCGACCCGAAGAATTTTCGCGCCTTGCTGGTCTATGGCATGAGTGGCGGCAACCCCGTCACCGTCGAGGCGGCGGTGTCGCGCGCCAAGACCGACCCGCAAAGCCTGACCATCGCCAAGGGCATTGTCGATTATCTGAACGGCCGGCAGGCGGCTGCGATCGAGGCGCTGAAGCCGATCGATCCGATGACCCTGCCCCCCGATGTCGGTGCCTTTCTGGCGCTGGTCAAGGGCTCGCTTCTCGCCACCGAGCAACCGGTCAGCGCGCTTGCGCTGCTCGACGATGCTCGCCTGCTCAGCCCCGGCACGCTGGTCGAGGAAGCAGCACTGCGCCGCTCGGTCGGCATCGCCGCCGCGCAAGGCGACGGTGCGCGTTTCGCGCTTGCCTCAACCCAATACGTCGAAGACTACCTCTATTCGCCCTATGCCAGCCAGTTCGCCGACGCCTTCGTCTCCGGCGTCATCACGCTGCACATGGCGATCAGCCAGGACAAGCTCGCCGACATCACCGCAATGATGGATCCAGAACGCGAGAAGGTGATCTATCTGCGCATCGCCCGCCGCGCCGCGATCGACGGCTTTGCCGATCTCTCCGCCTTTGCCTCGGCCAGGGCTGAACGGGGCCGCGACGGCATCCACAATCAGGACGATCCGCGCGCCCAGCTCTATTCCAGCCTGTCCACGGTAACGTCCGGCACCATCGGCGAGGTCCGCGCCAAGCTGGACAAGATCGATCGCAACCAGCTTTCGCAAAGCGACCGCGACCTGCTCGATGCCGCGCAGGCCGTGGCGGGTGAAGTCATCGCCCCGCCGGCGCCGCTGCCTGCCGAAAAGCCCGCACCTGCCGCGGCCAGGCAGGAGCCGGTCAAGACCGCGGCCGTGGAAAGACCCGACGAGCCAGAGCTGCCGCCGGTCGAAGGCGCGATGCCGGAACAGCCAGCCGCCACAACGTCGAGTGAACAGCCCGCAACCGACCGACTGAAGGCGGCAAGTGAACCGGCCGCGCAGGCACCAAGCACGCCAGAGGCAAAGGCGGCGGAAACGCCTGCAGTCGCCCCGGCCAGCGATGCGGCTCCGGTCGTGCCGGCATCGGTGCCGGCCCCCGCCGCAGTAGAGCCTACCGATCCCACCGACGCCGCCATGGCGAGGACGCGTCGCCAGCTCGATTTGATCGACCAGATGCTTGGAGCAGCCCCGAAATGACCACCAATGTTGGCCAGGCCCTGCCGGCTCCCGCGCACGCCGGATCGAAGCAGTCGGCCTCAAACGCCAAGGGCGGCGACAAAAGCTTCGGCGACATGGTGCGCGGCGACGACGATGCGCCGACACCGATAGGCCAGGGAGCAATTGAGGCCGCGTCGCACGAGCTGCGTTGGGCCAAACGCAGCCCTGCCGGTCCCGGCAAAAGCGAAATCCCACACACCCAGTCTGGCAAAACGGGGACGAAATCCGCTGCCGGCAAGGCCGCAAAAGAACATGCCGATAGTGGCCCGGACAAACCATCCAAGGACGCTGAGGTGGCCGGACGAGACGCGGATGCAGGATCGCTGCAGGATCATTTGCCACTGGTGCTGGCGCTGCACGATATCAGGCATTTCTCAACGGTCCGGACAAGCGGGAACGGCATCGCGACGAATGGACAGACTGGGCAACCGGCGCCCGCTGGCGAGGCCATTTCTGCACAGACGTCGCCTCTGAAGAGACACCGCGCAGCGTCCGGCATTGACAACAGACTCGACACGACGACGCGATCGGAACGGGCCAAGCCCGGTACCAGCGTTTCCGCACAGGATCAGGGGCAAAAGCTGCCCGCGATCGGGCTCCAGTCCGGCAAACTGCCGCACCAGGATGGTCCGACGCCTCCTCTACCGGCGGACCAGACGGCAAGCGACGTTTCGGCACCCGAGGCAAAACGGTCCGCGCCGTCGGCGAAGTCCGTCGATGGAGCCCATTCCGCGGCATCGGCCACACAGGGAAAACAGCCGCCATTCGCTGCGCGCGTCGACATTGTTGCCGAACAGAGCTTCCCGGCCCCGGCGCAAAACCCGATGAACCAGACGACTTCGGCGCTTATCGACGTGCTGGCTTCGGACAACGGACTGCGGCAAGCGGTTTCGACGCCGTCGACGAGCGCCCAGACGGCCGGTTCTGTTGCCGTTCCGACACATATATTGAAGATCGAGCTTCACCCGGCAGAGCTCGGCATGGTCACCGCCAGTCTCAGGCTTTCCGGAGAACAACTTTCGATAGAATTGAAGCCCGAAACCCATGAGGCTTACCGCCGTCTCGCCACCGATAGCGACGCCATCGTGAAGTCGTTGCGCGGGCTCGGCTTCGATGTCGACAAGGTCACCATCCTGCAACCCTCGATAGTGATCCACGCAGCGGCCCGCAGCGATGCAGCGAACTCGCATCCAATGCCGCAAGGCCGCGACCAGTCCGCTTTTCAGCCCGGAAACTCGAGCGGCAACAATACGGGTTCGGACGGCCAGCAGTCGGGAAGAAACCGCAATGACGATGCCCAGGAATTCGGCCGCGCTGGCGCGCCTGCTCGCGAGCGCGCTGGCGACGATATGTTTATCTAGCCTCGCCACCAAGCCGGCCACCGCCGCCACCAACCCTTGCGAGCCCGAGATTTTGCGTGCCGCCGACCGCTATGGCGTGCCCGCCGGCATCCTCTATGCGGTCGGGCTGACCGAGACCGGCAAGAAGGGTAGCTTGCAACCTAACGCGTTGAATATAGAGGGGAAAGCGGTATTTCCAAGGAACCGAACCGAGGCCCTGGCCACCTTCGAAGCAGCCCGGCGCGAGGGCAAGACACTCATCGATCTCGGCTGCATGCAGATCAACCATCACTATCACGCCGCGCATTTCCGCAGCGTCGACGACATGCTCGACCCGCGCCAGAATGTCGACTATGCCGCACGCTTCCTGGCCAGCCTGCATGCGCATCATGTCAGCTGGTCGATGGCCGTCGCCCGCTACCACGCCGGCCCCGACAATGATCCCGCGCAGAAATTCTATGTCTGCCGCGTCATCGCCAATATGGTCGCCACCGGCTTCGGCAAATGGACCCCGAATGCCCGCAACTTTTGCAATCCTTAGGTGAATCAGCTCTTGCGAACGGCTGCAAATCCACGCCCGGCGGGTGACGTGCTACGTCACCCGTTCGGCAACCAACGATACAACCTCCTGATTGCGGTTATTTCGAAACTCGAAATAACTCCCAAGAAAATAGCTGCAAGAAATGATGGTTGTTCAGGATTCCCGGCACCGGTTACGGCTCTTCCCACGGGGCAGATGATCTGATTCGGAGGCGGGACCGATGATTGTAATCGTTGACGAGCGTGAGCTCGTAACTGAAGGCTATAATTCACTTTTCGATCGTGAGGGCGTCGCCTGTGCAGGCTTCGCGTCCGGTGAATTCGGCGAGTGGGTGACATCGGCCGCCGACACGGATTTGCGATCGGTCCGAGCCTTCCTCATCGGCGACTGCCGCGAAGGCGCCATCTCGCCACGCCAGATCCGCGACCGCACCGGCGCTCCGGTCATTGCGCTGAGCGAACAGCACTCGCTCGAGAATACGCTGCGGCTGTTCGAGAGCGGTGTCGACGACGTCATCCGCAAGCCGGTCCACATCCGGGAGATCCTGGCCCGCATCACCGCCATCCGCCGCCGCGCCCATGAGGACGTCAGCTACACCGAGATCGGCGCCATGCGCATCTTCATGGATGGCCGCGATCCCGAGATCGATGGCCAGCCGCTGCCTCTGCCGCGCCGCGAACGCCGCATCCTCGAATATCTGGCGAGCAACCGCGGACGCCGCGTCACCAAGACCCAGGTCTTCAACGCCATCTACGGCATCTTCGACGAAGAGGTCGAGGAGAACGTCGTCGAGAGCCACATCTCCAAATTGCGCAAGAAACTGCGCGAAAAGCTTGGTCAGGACCCGATAGATTCCAAGCGCTTCCTCGGCTACCGGCTGGTGTTCTGATGCCGGTCTGCGCCAGCCTCGCGCAAGACAAAAATTATATCCTCGCGACCACAGACATAGGCCCAACGATCTTGGGCATTGAGGAGACGTTTCGATGAGCCTTTACGGAATGATGCGGACCGGCGTTTCCGGCATGAACGCCCAGGCCAACCGCCTGTCGGCGACAGCCGACAACATCGCCAATTCCGACACCACCGGCTACAAGCGATCCTCGGCCGAGTTTTCGACGCTGATCATGCCGCAGGTCGGCGGCGCCTATAATTCCGGCGGCGTCAACACCACCATCCGCTCGGCCATCAGCGCCCAGGGCGTGCTGCAGTACACGACCTCGGTTTCCGACCTTGCGGTCAACGGCAACGGTTTCTTCGTCGTCCAGGACCCCAGCGGAACGCCTTTCCTCACCCGCGCCGGCGCATTCGTTCCCGACGCTCAGGGCAGGCTGGTCAACGCCGCCGGCTACCAGTTGATGGCATACAGCTACGCCAACGGCACGCCGGCAGCCACCGCCAACGGCTTCGAAGGGCTGGTTCCGGTCCAGATCTCCGACCAGGAAATGACGGCGACGCCCAGCACCACAGGCAATTTCAACGCCAATCTGCCGGCTGGCGCCACGCCGCCCGCCGGTCCGCTGCCTTCCACCAACAGCCCGACCGCCGAATACACGTCGAAGTCCTCGATGGTCACCTACGACAATCTCGGCAACAAGAAGCTGCTCGACGTCTATTTCACCAACACCGGCACCGGCGCCTGGTCGGTCTCTGTGTTCGACCAGTCCCAGGCGACGCCGGGCACATCCTTCCCCTATACGGGCGGCGCGCTGGCCACGGCCAACCTGACCTTCGACACCACCACCGGCAAGCTAACCGGCGCGGTCGACAGCATAACGATCCCCGTACCGGGCGGTGCGTCGCTCGACCTCGATTTGTCCAAGCTGACTCAGCTCGGCACCGGCTTCACAGTCTCCGAAGCCAAGGTCAACGGCAACGCGCCCAGCACGATCGAAAAGATCCAGATCGGCGAGGACGGAGTCATTTACGCCCAGTATCAGGACGGCTCGACCAAGCCGCTGTTCAAGATCCCACTGGCCGACGTCCAGAGCGCCGACAACCTCACCGCACTGCCTGGCAATGTCTATGCGCAGTCCACCGACTCCGGCACCGTGCGCATCGGCTTCGCCAACGAAGGCAAGCTCGGCAGCATCATCTCCGGCGCGTTGGAAAATTCCAACGTCGATATCGCCGAGGAATTGACCAACATGATCGCGGCGCAACGCAGCTACACCGCTAACTCGAAAGTGTTCCAGACCGGTTCCGACCTCATGGATGTCCTTGTCAACCTGAAGAGATAAACGACGGGCGCTAGGGGAATGAACCCAAACCAGAGCAGCGCGGTGCGCGGATTTCGAATTCGAGGCCACACCGGCAAACCGGCCGGGGTGGTCCGGGATTGCAGGTTTCCGAGCGCCGACGCCGCCGACAGGGCAGAGACGTCATCCCCTCCCCACTGGCCTCGTGAAAGACCCGCATGTCGCTGACTTCCGCATTGACCATAGCCCAACAGTCGCTTCAGACCACATCGAAGCAGACCAGCGTCCTTTCCCGCAACATTGCCGACGCCAGCAACCCCGACTATGCCCGCCGCACGGCGGTCGTCGTCAGCAGCGCGCCCGGGGCGCGCTCGGTCGAGATCCAGCGCGCCACCAACGCCCTGCTGTTTCGCCAGAACCTTAGCGCGCAATCGGCCTGGAGCGGCCAGAGCACGCTCTACAGCGGCATTGACCGCCTCGCCGTTGCAGTCAACGGCGTCGACAACGCCTCCTCTGCCTCGACCGCGATCGGCAAGCTGCAGAACGCGCTGCAGCTTTACGCCGCCACGCCATCGAACCAGAGTCTCGGTTCCAGCGTCATCGATGCGGCCCAGCAAGTGGTGCGCTCGCTGAACGACGGCACCAACGCGATCCAGGATTTCCGCACCCAGGCCGATGGCGAGATATCTACGGCGGTTAACGATCTCAACTCGCTGCTTAGTCAGTTCCAGGACGCCAACAAGGCGGTCATCTCCGCAACCCGTTCGGGTACCGACGCATCCGACGCGCTCGACCAGCGCGACGCTTTGCTGAAGAAGATCGCGGACTATGTGCCGGTGTCGACCTTCACGCGTGGCGACAACGACATGGTCATCACCACCAAGGATGGCACGACACTGTTCGAGACCATTCCGCGCTCGGTAAGTTTCACCCCGTCGGCGGGCTACACGGCCGGCACACCAGGCAACACCATCTACATCGACAATGTGCCGGTCAGCGCCGGGGCTGGCGGCAACACCAGCGCCGACGGCAAGCTCGCCGGGCTCATCACCTTGCGCGACGGCGTCGCGGCGACGATGCAGAGCCAGCTCGACGAAGTGGCGCGCGGCCTCATCACCGCCTTTGCCGAAACAGCACCTTCGCAGCCCGACCGAACCGGCCTGTTCACCTGGTCGGGTGCGCCCGCCATTCCGGCCGCCGGCACGCTGATCGACGGGCTTGCCGGCTCGATCAAGGTCAACGCCGCAATGGACTCGAGCGTCGGCGGCAATCCGGTGCTGCTGCGCGACGGCGGCGCCAATGGTGCGGCCTATATCGCCAACACTGCCGGCAACGCCTCCTATTCGCAGCTCTTGATCGGCTATGGCGACAAGCTCGACAAGCCGATGCCTTTCGACGCTGCGGCCGGCATCACCGTCACGTCCAGCGTGTCCGACTACGCCGCCAATGCCATTGGCTGGTTCGAAGGCCAGCGCCAGCAGGCCTCGAGCAACGCCGACGCCAAGGAAGCGCTGGCATCGCGCACTGCCGAGGCGCTGTCCAACGACACCGGCGTCAATGTCGACCAGGAGATGTCGCTGCTGCTCGACCTCGAACACACCTATCAGGCCTCGGCGCGCATGATGAAAACCGTCGACGACATGCTGTCGGCCCTGCTCGATGCCGTGGGATAAGCCATGAAAGCCACATCCGTCTCCTCAGCCGCTCTCTCCAACGCCGCGCGCTATCAGCAGATGCGCATGCAGGGCGAACTGGTCAAAGCCACTAAGGAATCGACGACCGGCACCGTCGCCGATGTCGGTCTGGCGCTCGGCGCGCGCACCTCGCAGGCGGTCACCTTCTCGCGCGACCTCGACCGGTTGAACGTCATCATCGATTCCAATTCGCTGGTCACCGCTCGGCTGTCCTCGACGCAGGCTGCGCTTGGCCAGCTTTCCGACACTGCGCAGAATTTGCTGACCGCACTGACCGCCGCCGGCAATTCCTCGAGCACCATCACGCAGCAAGCCGGCAAGGCCGCCGTGCAGCAGATGACCTCTATCCTCAATGCCAGCGTCAACGGCGAATATCTGTTTGCCGGCACCAACACCGACGTCAAGCCGATCGACGATTTCACCGCCGCCGGCTCGCCGGCCAAGGCGGCGTTCGACGCTTCCTTCTCGTCGTATTTCGGCTTCACGCAGACCGATCCGCTCGCCGCCAACATCACCGCCGCCCAGATGGACGGCTTCATCACCAGCAATGTCGTGCCGCAGTTCATGGGCGCCGGCTGGCAGGCCAACTGGTCGAACGCCACCGACCAGCAGATCGTCAGCCGCATTTCGCTGGGCGAAACCACCCAGACCTCGGCCAGCGCCAATGAAGACAGCATCCGCAAGCTCGCCATGGCTTCCGCCCTGGTCACCGGCCTGCTCTCCGGCAACATCAGCCAGGCGGCGAAGACCACCGTCGTCGGTCGCGCCCAGGCGATGGTCGGCGAGGCGCTGGGCGGACTCGGCCAGTTGCAGGCCGAGACCGGCCTTGCCGAGAAGCGTGTTTCCGACGCGAGCGACCGCATGAAGACGCAGGTCGACCTGTTCGAGCGCCATATCCTCGATCTGGAGGGCGTCGATCCGGCCGAGGCCGCCACCCGCGTCGCGGATCTGACGCAGCATATCGAGACGTCCTTCGCGCTGACCGCGCGCCTGCAGCAGATGAGCCTGCTGAACTACCTGACCTGACAATCTCAACCGCAACGGTAGAGCCAAACGATGTACCAATTCTCCTACGCCGACATCCAGACCGACTCCGTTGCCGATGCGAAAGATCGCGAGCGGCAGCTTTTGACCCGCTCGATCGAAATGCTGGCGGCGGCGGCGGCGGTCGGCCACACCTCGATGGAGGCGGTCGAAGCGCTGCACTTCACCAACCGGGTCTGGACCACCTTCGTCGAGGATCTCGGTTCCAGCGACAATGTCCTGCCCAAGGAACTGCGCGCCAACCTCATCTCCATCGGCCTGTGGCTGCTGCGCGAGGCCGAGGACATCCGCCAGGGCCGCACCGACAATTTCGAAGGGCTGATCGAAGTGTCCCAGATCATTCGGGACGGCATTCAATGACCAACACGCTGAAGATATCGCTGAAGCCGAACGAGAAGATCTACATCAACGGCGCCGTC
This sequence comes from Mesorhizobium sp. LNJC391B00, assembly GCF_000502535.1. NCBI lineage: Bacteria > Pseudomonadati > Pseudomonadota > Alphaproteobacteria > Hyphomicrobiales > Phyllobacteriaceae > Mesorhizobium > Mesorhizobium sp. LNJC391B00. The sequence continues at coordinate 428,413 of NZ_AYWI01000003.1, read as the reverse complement.
ATCCGCGTCGACCGCAAGGTCACCGTCGAGCTAATGAACGACGTACAGTTCCTGCTCGAGAACCATGTCATCCAGGCCGACGATGCCTCGACGCCGCTCAAGCAGCTCTATTTCATCCTGCAGGTGATGCTGATGAACCCGGCCGGCGCCATCGAGGCGCGCGCCATGTTCCGCCGCTCGCTGCCCTTGCTTTTGGCAAGCTTCGAGGATGAGCAGATCAGTGGCGCGCTGAAGCAGATCGACCGCATGGTCGGCGAAGACCATATCTATGAAGCGCTGAAGGCTATCCGCGCGCTTTATCCGCTCGAACGTCGCGCACTTGGCGGCAATGACGATGTTCTGGGTGCGAAGCGCCCGCTGGCCGTGGGAGCACAATACTGATGAATGTGGACATGACGACGACGATCCCCACGGGCGCCAACCAGGGCACCCAGCAGACGTCGAAGACAGCGGTCGACTACCAGTCGTTCCTGAAGCTGTTGATCGCCGAGATGAAGAACCAGGATCCGACGAAACCGATGGATTCGACACAGTATGTCGCCCAGCTCGCCACCTTCTCGCAGGTAGAGCAATCGGTGCAGACCAACACCAAGCTCGACCAGATCATGCAGTCCTCGGCGCTGTCGCAGGCCGATGCCTTGATCGGCCGCTCGATCACCTCGGCCGACGGCAAGACGACCGGCGTCGTGGCCTCGGTCAAGCTTGCAAGCAACGGCGTGATCGCCGTGCTGCAGAACGGCACCGAAGTGCCGGTCGGCGCGGGCGTTTCGATAAAGCCGGCCAGCTAGACAGTTCCATAGAGGCGCGCTCACATGAACGAGGCCGACGCCCTAGACATCGTCCAGTACGCGGTATGGACGGTGCTTGTTGCTTCCGCGCCGGTGGTGCTGGTCGCCATGGTGGTCGGCATCGGCATTGCCCTGATCCAGGCCCTGACCCAGATCCAGGAAATCACCCTGACCTTCGTGCCCAAGATCGTCGCCATCATGCTGGTCGTGGCGCTGACCGGTCCGTTCATCGGCAGCCAGATCTCGGCCTTCACCAACGTCATCTTCGAGCGCATTGAAAACGGGTTCTAGGCAGCGCTTGCAGGCGGCTGTGTTCCGGCTAGATTGCAGGCCATGACTCAGGCAGAACTCACCGGCAGGCCATGTGCGGAATAGCCGGCGTCTGGCGCAAACGAAACCCGATCGACGCCAACGACCTGTCGGATGTCGCCAGCATGATGCAGGCGCTGGTACATCGCGGCCCCGACGATCATGACAGCTGGCACAACAATCGGCTGGCCCTCGGTCACCGCCGACTGACCATCATCGATCCCTCGCCCGCCGCCCGTGAGCCGATGCTGACTTCTTCCGGCGATGGCGTTCTCGTCTACAATGGCGAGGTCTACAATTACCGCTCGTTGCGCGAAACGCTGCAGGCGCAAGGCGTCGTCTTTCGAACCATCTGCGATGCCGAAGTGGTTCTCGAAGCCTTGCATCACTGGGGTCCCGAAAAAGCCGTGCCGCTGTTCGACGGGATGTTTTCCTTCGCCTATTTCGACGCTCGCAGCAGTGCGCTGTGGCTTGCGCGTGACCGTCTTGGAATCAAGCCGATGTCGGTGGCCGACACGCCGGAGCGAATCCTGTTCGCCTCGGAGGACAAGGCGATCCTCGCCTGCGACGGTTTTCCGCGCGACATCGACAGCCGCGAGATCACCTTGCGGCTTGCCTGGCAGAGCCGCGATTCCAGCTACAGCCTGTTCGACCGCATCGAGCGCCTGCCGCCCGCCGGCCTGTGGAAGATCACCGATGGCGTTATCGAGAAGCGCCGCTTCTGGCATGTGCTGGACGTGCTGGAGACCGCGCGCATTACCGGCGATGCATCCGCTGATGCTGAACACATGGCGACGCTCGAGGCGTTGCTCAAGGACAGCGTCGGACTTCACTGCATCGCCGATACCAGCGTTGCCACCGCCTGCAGCAGCGGTGTCGATTCCGGCCTGATAACGGCGCTGGCAAGGCGGTTCAGGCCGGAAGTCCACGGTTATGTCGTCGACCCGCAGCTCGGCAACAGCGAGGCCGAAGACGCCGAACGCACCGGCCGCCATGTCGGCGTGCCCTTGCGCCGGGTGCAGGTCGACAGGAACCGGTTTTTCGAACTTTGGCCAAGGGTAATCTGGCATCTTGAAAGCGATGGCTGGCACGCCAGCCATGTCGCGCTGCTGGCGCTTGCCGAACAATGCCGGGCCGATGGCGTCAAGGTGCTGCTCACCGGCGAAGGCGCAGACGAATTGTTTGGCGGCTACCCATTGCAGGCCTTGAGCATGAAGAAGTGGCGTTCCTGGTCGTGGCCCCGGCGCCTGGTCCATTCGAAGCGCTCGCTCGACCGGAGATTCGAGCAACAGCGTCATGCCCCCTACAAGGTCTCGGCTGGAAGCCACTCACAAATGGATCGCAGCATGGTCCTGCGTGCTTTGTCGCCGGAGCTGAATTTCCTGCAAACCGAGATCTTCGACCGGCTGGAGCCGGTGACGCCGCCCGCGGATCGCGCCTTTCTCGGTAGTTGCCTCTACGACCTCTATTCGCATCTGCAGGACATACTGCACCGGCACGACCGGCTGAGCATGGCGGCGTCCGTGGAACTGCGGGTCCCGTTCCTGGAAAACCGGCTGATCGACTTCGCCATCCATTTGCCGAGGCGGCAGAAATACCGCGACAAAACAGGAAAATGGCTTTTGCGAAAGATCGCTGAAAAGCACATTCCGCGCCAGAACGTCCAGGCGCGCAAGATCGGCTTCGAAATGTCGTCGCAATTCTCTGCCGGCACGGAGACTTTGCTGCGCGGCGGTTTCCTGCGCGATGCCATGAAATGGCCCGCCGCGAATGTGGAGGACATGGTCCAGCTCGCGCGGCGCGAGCAACCGTCCAGGCTGCGGCTTGTCGGCATGGAGCTTTTCCTGCGCCTTCACGCCGGCGGCGAGACGCCAAGCACGCTGGCCGAAGCCTTGCATGCCGCTGCCCGGGACAGAAGCTGACTTCGCGCGCGGCCGACAGCCCCGCGCAGTGGACCAATGAGAACATCGCTCTGGGTAGCGGACCCTTCCCGGCTGACGTATTTTCGCCTTGCTATCCTGTTGTTGGACCATGATCTTTTTCGAAGACGCGTTCGCCCTTTTGGATGTCGTGCTCTATTTCAAACGGATGCCATGATTGTCGTCCCGGCGGACGAAACCAGCACGTGAAGGTGGGACAGGTCCAATGATCGATGACGAGCCGGACAGCGAACGCGTCTCGGCGCTGGCGCCGTTCCGGCACGGCATCTTCCGCGCCGTCTGGTCGGCCAGCCTGGTGTCGAATTTCGGTGGCCTGATCCAGGGCGTCGGCGCCGCCTGGATGATGACCACCATCGCCACGTCGCCCTATCAGGTGGCGCTGGTCCAGGCCTCGGCCACTCTGCCGATCATGCTGTTTGCACTCGTCGCCGGCGCCATCGCCGACAGCTTCAACCGGCGCAAGGTGATGCTGATCGCCCAAATCTTCATGCTGGTCGTCTCTGCACTTCTAACGCTGTTCACCTGGAACGGCTGGATGACGCCGTGGACGCTGCTTGCCTTCACCTTCCTGATCGACTGCGGCACGGCGCTCAACAACCCGTCCTGGCAGGCATCGGTCGGCGACATGGTGCCGCGCAACAAGCTGCCGGCCGCGGTTGCACTCAATTCACTGGGCTTCAACCTGACACGCAGCGTCGGCCCGGCGATCGGCGGCATCATCGTTGCCGCCGCTGGTGCGGCTGCTGCGTTCGCCGCGAATGCGCTGAGCTATATAGGTCTCATCATCGTGCTATTCCGCTGGAAGCCGGAGCTGCCGGTCTCGACGCTACCGCGCGAGACGCTGGGCGCCGCCATGGGCGCCGGCCTGCGCTATGTCGCCATGTCGCCCAACATCGGCAAGGTGCTGGTCAGGGGCTCCGCCTTCGGCTTCAGCGCCGGCGCGGTTTTGGCGCTGCTGCCGCTGGTGGCGCGCGACGTCGTCAAGGGCGATGCCTTGACCTACGGCATCATGCTCGGCGCCTTCGGCATCGGCGCCGTCGGCGGCGCGCTGATAAGCGTGCGTCTCAGACAATTGCTATCCAGCGAAACGATGGTGCGGATGGCCTTCGCCGGCTTTGCCGTCTGCGCCTTCAATGCCGCCATCAGCCTCAATGCCTGGCATACTGCGGCGGGTTTGCTCATCGGCGGCGCCTGCTGGGTGATCGCGCTGTCGCATTTCAACGTCACGGTGCAGATGTCGACGCCGCGCTGGGTCGTCGGCCGGGTGCTGTCGGTCTACCAGACGGCGACCTTCGGCGGCATTGCGCTGGGCAGCTGGATCTGGGGCGTCGTTGCCGATGTGCATGGCGCCGAAACCGCGCTGATTGCGGCGGCCATCGCGATGCTTGTTGGCGGCGCCATCGGCCTGTTCCTGCCGCTGCCGCAGCAGACGACTCTCAACCTCGACCCGCTCAACCGCTTCAAGGAGCCGCATCTCGGCCTCGACCTGAAGCCGCGCAGCGGCCCCATCGCCATCATGATAGAGTACATTATCCGCGACGAAGATGTGCCCGAATTCCTCGCCACCATGGCCGAGCGCGGGCGCATCCGCCGCCGCGACGGCGCCCGCAACTGGACGCTGGCTCGGGACCTAGAAAATCCCGCAGTCTGGATCGAACACTACCACACGCCGACCTGGCTGGAATACATCCGCCACAACCGGCGCGCCACCCATGCCGACGCCGTCGTCGGCGAGCGGGTGCGGGCGCTGCACAGCGGCGACGAACCGCCGCGCGTGCGCCGCCTGATCGAGCGCCCGACGACCGCCGGCACCGCGCTGGTCTCGCCGAAGGGGCCGATCGATCACTGAGCTCGCCATAGCCGTAGCGCCGGTCAGCCGGCGCTCTGGATCATGTAGAGCTTGCGCGTGGTCTCGCGTATCAGCCACTCGCCCTTCCAGCCCTGCGGCAGGACGAGGAGATCGCCCGGACCGAGTTCCCGCACCTCGCCATCGATGCGGCTCAGTTCCACGCGCCCCGAAATGATGTGGCAGATCTCCGACGAGTCCGAACGATCGGCGGTGAAGCGGCCGGGCGTGCATTCCCAGATGCCGATGTCGACGGTTCCGTCCGGCGATTGAAAGAACGAGCGCACGGCCTCGACCTGATCCCCTTCAATCGAGGTTGGCTTAGGAGAGAACGCGCCGATCTCGGCCTTGGCGAGATCGTGGAAGGTCGAAAGATCGATCAAGTCTAGCTCCATGGATAAGAGCAATTCCAGGAAAGGTGTCTGCCCCGGAATTGCGTGAGAACAAATGGCTTTAGTGGCCGGTGATGCTGTCGGCCAACGCGGCCAGCTTCGAGGTGCGCGCAAGCCCTGCCGCCTCGCGGCCATCGGCAATGCGATAAAGCTGGTACATCGAATGCACGCCCAGCCAGCGGAAGGGCTCCGGTTCCCATGGCCTGACCTTGCGGTTGACCCAGGGCAGCTTCGTCAGCTCGGTGTTTGCCCCGAGAACAAGGTCAGCCAGCGTGCGCCCCGAAAGGTTGGAGCTGGACACGCCGAGGCCGACATAGCCGCCGGCCCAGCCGATGCGGGTCGCGGGGTCGAGGCCGACCGTGGTGCACCAGTCGCGCGGCACGCCGAGCACGCCGCACCAGGCGTGATCGATGCGGCATCCCTTGGTCTGCGGCAAGAGCGTCGTCAGGATCGTGTGCAGCTGGTCGATCGTGGCCTGCTGCGTCTGGCCGTTGACGTCGGTGCGCGAGCCGTAGCGATAAGGCACGCCGCGTCCGCCCATCGTGATGCGTCCCTCACGCGTGCGCTGGGCATAGCAATAGGCATGCGCCGCATTGCCGAGCAGTTCGTGCCCTTCCCAACCGATGTCGCGCCACAGGTCGGCAGGCAGCGGCTCAGTCACGATCTGCGCGCTGTTGAGCGCCAGCCAGGTCCGCTCCTCGCCGGGGATGCCTGATGTAAAACCCTCGGTCGCGCGGATGATCGTCTCCGCCTGCACCGTACCGTGGTCTGTCGTCACGCTGCCCTTGGCGATGCTTGTCACCGTAGTCTTCTCATAGATCGGCACGCCCAGCCGCTCGACGGCATCGGCAAGCCCACGCACCAGCTTGGCCGGCTGCACCCGCGCCTGGCCATGGACGACGAAGCCGCCCATGACGTTACGGATGTTGATGCGCGTGCGCGTTGAGGCGGCGTCCAGCATCTCGACGCGGTTCGGGTCGACATCCCAGGAACGGATCGTCTCGCATTCTTCGCGCACGCGCTCCAACTGCGCTGCGTTGGTGGCCACCATCAGATTGTCGACGCGGCGAATGTCGGCGTCGATGCCTTCCTCGGTCGCGACGCGGATCACTTCGTCAACGCAGCCTGCCATCGCAGCCTGCATCGCCATCACGCCTTGCCGGCTCGATGTCTTGAGATATTTTTCGCGCGACCAGCTGAAGCCGCCCGACAGCCAGCCGCCATTGCGCCCCGAAGCGCCGAAGCCGGCAAATTCGCGCTCGACGATCACGACGCGCAGCGATGGCTTCGCCTTTTTCAGATAGTAGGCGGTCCACAGGCCGGTATAGCCGGCGCCGACAATGGCGACATCGGCCTCGATGTTTCCAGGCAAGGGCGGGCGCGGAACGGGAACCGCCCCCAGATCCGCATACCAGAACGATATGTCGCCGTTGCGCTTGGCTTGCATGGAATGACTTTCAGATGGGATCAGGCCAGATGGGATCAGGCGAGATGGAATCAGGTGAGTGTGGTGTCGGCGCTTGCGTCGTCCGCCAGCAGCTTGGCGTCGCTGCCTTCGAAGCAGAGCTCGACCTTGTCGCCGAGGCCAAAACTCTCGCCGGTCAGCGGTGAGCGCACGATCGCGGCCGAGCCGTCGGCGAGCTTGACTTCGTATTTCGATTCCGAGCCGAGATAGATGGCTTCCGCGATCGTTCCCGACAGGCGGTTGGCGCCATTGGCAGCACTTTGGCCGGCTCTTCGGATCGCGAGCTTTTCGGGACGCAGCAGCATCACCGGACTGGCTTCTCCCGACAGCTTACGCGGTACCGTCACCGTCTCGCCGGCGATGCTTAGCGCGGTGCTGTTGCCATCGCTGCGCGCCTTGCCGCGCAGCACGGTGGAATCGCCGATGAAGCGGCCGACGAACAGCGTTGCTGGCTCGTCGTAGAGCTGGCGGCCGGTGCCGACCTGCTCGATGCGCCCGCGGTTGAACACGGCGATACGGTCGGACAGCACGAGCGCCTCTTCCTGGTCGTGCGTGACATAGACGAAGGTGGTGCCGAGTTCGCGATGGATGCGCTTGATCTCGAGCTGCAGCCATTCGCGCAGCTTCTTGTCGAGCGCGCCGAGCGGCTCGTCCATCAGGAGCAGCGGCGGGTCGAAGACGATGGCGCGTGCCAACGCCACGCGCTGCTGCTGGCCGCCCGACAATTCGCTGGGATAGCGATGCGCGAAATCGCCCATCTTGACCATGTCGAGCGCCCTTGCCACGCGTGTCTGCCGCGTCGCCTGGTCGACGCCGCGAAGCGTCAGCGGATAGGCGACGTTGCGGCCGACGCTCATATGCGGGAACAGCGCGTAATGCTGGAAGACGACGCCGATGTTGCGCTTGTGCGCCGGCACGCCGACGACGCTTTTTTCCCCGACCAGAAGCTTGCCGCTGGTGACATCGGTGAAACCGGCAATCACGTTGAGCGTCGTCGTCTTGCCCGAGCCGCTGGGGCCGAGCAGCGTCATGAACTCGCCGGGCTCGATGCGCAGCGACACGCCGTCCAGCGCCTTGAAGCCGCCATAGGCCTTGCTGATCGCTTCGAGATCGATCGCCGCGCCCTTGCTTGTCGGCTTCGGATTCATTGGCGTCCTTTCCGCTCGCGGCCAAGAAGGAGCATGCCGCCGCCGATCAGGATCGTGGTCGCGAAAAGCAGGATCGTGCCGACAGCCGCCACCGTCGGATCGGCGTCGCGCGTGATCGAGGCAAAAATCTGCACCGGCAATGTCTTGAGATAGGGGTTCGTGATGAACAGCGACACGACAATCTCGTCGAACGAGGTGGCGAAAGCGAACAGCAGGCCGGAGAGCACGCCCGGCGCGATCAGCGGCAGCGTCACCGTGCGAAACGTGGTTAGTGCGCCGGCGCCCAGGCTGGCTGCGGCTGTCTCCAGCCGGCGGTCGAACACTTCGAGACTGGCCGAGACCGCGATCAGCACGAAGGGCAGCGCAAGGATGGTGTGGGCCAGCACGAAGCCGAGCAGCGTCCCGACGAGCTGCGTGTCGAGATAGACGGCATAGATGCCGATCGCCAGCACCACGCCCGGCACCACCATCGGCGTCAGCATCAGCATACGCAAAAGGTTCGCCGGCCGCGCCTTCATGCGGTCGAGGCCGAAGGCGGCAAGCGTGCCGAGCACCGTTGCCAGGACGGCAACGATGAAGGCGACTTTCAGCGAGTTCAGGAAGCTGTTCGACCAGTCCGGATTGGTGGCGAAATTCTGGTACCACTGCCAGGAAAAGCCTTGCGGCGGAAACGCCAGCGATTTGTTTTCGTTGAACGACATCGGCACCACGACCAGCGTCGGCGCCACCAGCCATATCGCCACCAGCAGGCAGACGAGCCCGAGAAGAACGCGGGTGAGCGGCTTCATCTCCATCAGCGCCGCCCCGCTTCCCGATGCCTGGACCGCATCACAGGTGCTGCCAGCGCCAGCAGCACGAAGGTGGTGACCAGCAGAACGACGCCCATGGCGCCGCCCCTGCCCCATTGCAGCAGGCTCAGCACCTGCGTCTGCACCAGCGTCGACAGCATGGTCGAGCGCGGGCCGCCGAGCAAAGCCGGCGTGATGTAGAAGCCGAGCGACAGGATGAAGACGATGACCGCGCCGGCATAGACGCCGGGCAGCGACAGCGGCAGATAGACGGTGAAGAACGCGCGCGACGGCCGCGCACCGAGGCTTTGCGCCGCACGCATCAGCCTGAGGTCGATGCCTTGCATCACGGAATAGAGCGGCAGGATCATGAACGGCAACAGCACCTGCGCCATGCCGATGACCACGCCGGTCTGGGTGCGGATCAGCTTGACCGCGCCGAACCCGACCGAGCGCAGCAGCGAATTGATGACGCCCGAATCCTGCAGCAGGATCACCCAGGACAGCGTTCGCACCACACCACTCACCCAGAACGGGATCAGCACGCAAAGCACCAGCACCAGCCGGACGCGCGGCCCGACCGCCGTCATCAGATAGGCATAGGGATAGGCCGCGATGACGCAGACCAGCGTCACCCAGGCCGAAATGACAAAGGTCCGCTGCAGCACTGTCAGGTTGACCGGCGCGCCGAAGAACCAGGCATAGTTCTGCAGGCCCCATTCAGGTTCCGACAGGCTGCGCAGCACGATGGTGAGCAGCGGGTAGCCGATCACCGCGACGAGCAGGATGAGCGCCGGCGCCGTGAGCGCGAACGGCCGCCATGCCCGACCCGACCGCGCATGGGCGGCGGGTTGGGCGATGAGTTCGGACGCGCTCACGGCCTGGCTCTCACTTGGCTGTTCAGTTGCCGGCCATCAGCGCCGACCACTTCTCCTGCGCCACCGGGAAGTTCTCGACCCAGAACTTGATGTTCTGCTTGTAACCCTGCTTCTGGCGCTCGGGCGTGTTGGTCAGGAAGGCGGCGACCGACGCATCGACCTTGGGCTGCGCGTCATTGTTGATCGGCGTATAGGAGGTCTGCTGCGCCAGGATCTCCTGCGCCCCCTTGCCGAGATAGGCATTGAGCAGCGCATAAGCCGCATCCGTATCCTTGACGCCGACCGGAATGGTCATCTGGTCCATCACCACCAGCCAGTCCTGCCAGGCCGGCGCATATTTGGCGCCGTTCTTCACCGCCGTCATGGCACGGCCCGTCCACATCATCAGCATGTCGGCCTCGCCGGACTCGGCGAGTTGCTGCGATTCAGCGCCGGTCTTCCAGTAGATCGTGTCGGGGCCGAGCTTGCGGATCACGTCGATGGACTTGTCGATGTCGGCCACCGTCATCGCCTTCGGATCGCCGCCCGACGCCTTCAGCGCCTGCTCCAGCAGGCCACCGGTCGGATCGCCCGAACCATCCAGCGCGCGCACGCCCGGGAATTTTGCCGTGTCGAAGAAATCGGCCCAGCTCTTGGGCGGGTTATCCCCATACTTCTCCTTGTTGTACATCAGTACGACGCCGTAGTTCATGGCCGGCACCGAGCATTCGCCGACCTGGCCCTCCGGAACCTTTGAGACGTCGAGCTTGCTGAAATCGAGCTTCTGGAACAGCTTGCCGCAATAGACGTAGGGCGGCAGGTCGGCGGTGTCGACGACGTCCCAGGTGACGTTGCCGGATTCGACCTGCGCCTGCAGCTTGGCGATCTCGGTCGGCCCGTCATTGAGCAGTGTGACGCCGGATTTCTCGACGAACTCTTTCAGCGCGGCGGCCTGGCCGTCCTGGTAGATGCCGCCATAGGAGACGAGCGTCAGCGTCTTGCCCTTGAGCGAGCCTTCCTTGACCTCACCCGCGACAGGCTTTTCCTGCGCGAACGCTGCGGTTGCCAGAACGCCGAGCGCCAGCACGGCGCCAAGGCCAAGATGTCTTGTTTTCAGCATGATTATTGTTCTCCCATTTGACCCGCATGGATTGAACCTACCTGGCTGCGAGCGGTTTCCAGGCACTATATTGATCGAGTTCGGCGCGCACCGAAGTCGGTGGCGCAATGATCCACATCACCTCGGCTCGGCCACTGCCGATGTTCTCTGAGCGATGTGCTGTCGATGTCGCGTATTCGATGCTGTCGCCCTCTTCCAGCACATGCCTGACATCGCCGAGCGAAACCTCGACGATGCCGCGCAGCACGACGAGCATCTCGTGCGCGTCGCCATGGGTGTAGAGCGCTGGGCCGGTCGAGCCGCCGATTTCGAACTCGCCGACATAGACTTCCATGTCGCTTAAAGGGGGACGCGAGAGCAGCATCTTGCGGCAGCCGTCGCTGGGCGGCAGGCTCGGCCGCTCGCTGCGCAGCAAGACCCCGCGCTGCCCGGCGGCACTATCCTCGAACAGCATCGCCACGCTTACACCCAGCGCCGAGGCCATCTGGTTGAGCGAGGCGGTGCTGGCGCCGGTCAGGCCGCGCTCGAGCTGGCTGATGAAGCTGGCGCTGGTCCCGGTCAGCTCGGCGAGTTCGCGCAGCGAAAGCCGCCGGCCGAGACGCAGGCTCTTCAGCCGCTGGCCCAGCATCTGATGGGCATGCGTCGCCGTCGAGGCGACGCCATTCTTGACCGGAGCCTGGTCGGTGCTCATCCCGTCTTTTTCTCCCACTGAACAATTTGTACAGTGACACTGTACACGTGGCAAGCGCCGAGTAGGGACATTTAAGATGCCGGCCGAGGCCTAGTCTTCGCCCGACAGGTCGCGCCGCGCCTTGTCGAGTTCCTCGGCGTAGCGCCGCATCAGATGGCCCTCGGTCAAAAGCCCGACAACGGCTCGGTTGTCGAAATTCTCGACCACCTCCAGTTCCTCCGCGATGGCGCGCTGGATGGTTTCGGCGGTGGACCGGACGTTCATGGTCGGCACCAGCACCGCATGCCGGAATTTGGCCGGCGCCAGCACCGGCGTCTCACCATCGGACGGATCGCTGTGCAGTTCGGCGACGATCAGCACGCCGACATAATGCCGGCTGCTTGTGCCGCCATTCCGGCGCTGAGGCGCAGTCAGCTTGCCGCCCCGCTTCAATCCCCTGTTAGCCTGTCGAGGTATATGAGCGATCGCTTACGCAATCGACGCAGCTGTGTTATTTTTGCCCGTCTCTATTTCCCTCAAGGAGGAGAAGATGAGTGCGCGGGGATTTTTTTCATTAGCTGTTGGCAGGATTTTTTTGAGCTCGTCTGCGGTGAGCAATTCAAGCATGGATATGCCGGTTAGGTCTGTTGTGTCACACCCGATGTCTCTTTTGGCGGGAGGCAATCCGGAAAACCAAAGCCGGCCGGCAAAGGAATTTATCCAGACTGCACAACAAGATGTTTGCTGTCCTCGCGGCTACCCTTGGTATCGCAATTCGACGAACACCTGCTACGGCAGCTATGAAGACTGCCACGATACCGATGGCGGCGGATGGTCCTGCAGACAGGTCAACGCCTGCTAGACTTTCTTGGGCCAACGCCTTCTTGACTGTGCCCGGTCCTCAGGTCGGCTTCGGCTCGCCGGCCTCATAGAGCATGAGGTTGCGCTCGCCTATGCCGAGCGATGCCCAGCTCGCCCGCCAATCGGCGATGTGAGGCGAGCGGAAATGCGCGTCGAGCGCGGCCCTGTCGCTCCACACCTCGGTTACATGGATGAGCCCGACGTCGAGTACGTCCTGTGCGTAGGAGTATTCGATGCAGCCGGGCTCCGCACGGCTGCCCAGTATCATGAGCCGCATGGCCGGCCTTGCCTCGTCGAGCCGTTCCGCCGGCAAGCGAATGGTGCCGATGATCACCAGCATGATCTCTCTCCTCAAGGCCTCTGTCGTCCCGGCAAGTAACCAGTCCTCCCACCCTCGCGCAAGCTTGACCGGTTAGGCTCGAAGGGCTGTCGCGTGCTCGGCAGGCTTGTGATTGGGGACGACATGGCGGTCAGCGAAAGCTTAGCGACAGGAACAGTGGCCAAGAACGGCCGCGATGTCTTCTTCGCCATCGGCATCGTCATCATCCTGGCCGTGCTATTCCTGCCGATCCCGGCCTTCCTCATCGACATCGGCCTCGCCTTCTCGATCGCACTGTCGGTGCTGATCCTGATGGTGGCGCTGTGGATCCAGCGGCCGCTCGATTTCTCGTCCTTCCCGACCGTGCTGCTGATCGCCACCATGCTACGGCTATCGCTCAACATCGCCACCACGCGCATGATCCTGTCGCACGGCAATGAGGGCACGCACGCCGCCGGCTATGTCATCGCCGGCTTCTCCAAACTTGTGATGGCCAGCGATTTCGTCATCGGCCTGATCGTCTTCATGATCCTGATTGTGGTCAACTTCATCGTCATCACCAAGGGCGCCACCCGTATTGCCGAAGTCGGCGCCCGCTTCACCCTCGACGCCATCCCCGGCAAGCAGATGTCGATCGACGCCGACCTGTCCGCCGGCATGATCGACGACAAGACAGCGCAACTGCGCCGCCGCGAGCTGGAAGAGGAATCCTCCTTCTTCGGCTCGATGGACGGCGCCTCGAAATTCGTCCGCGGCGACGCCATTGCCGGCCTCATCATCACCGCCATCAACATCGTCGGCGGCATCGCCATCGGTTACATCAGGCACGGCATGGGCATGGGCGAAGCCGCCGATGTCTTCATCAAACTGTCGGTCGGCGACGGCCTCGTCACCCAGATCCCGGCGCTTATCGTTTCGCTCGCCGCCGGCCTGCTTGTGTCCAAGGGCGGCACGCGCGGCTCGACCAACCAGGCGGTGTTCGGCCAGCTCGGTGCGCATCCGCGCGCGCTCTATGTCGCGGCCTCGCTGCTCGTCCTGCTCGGCCTGATGCCCGGCCTGCCGTTCTTCCCGTTCTTCACGCTAGCCGCCGGCATGGCCGGCCTTGGCTACGTCATCCCGATGCGCGCCAACCGCGAGGCTGCCGCCGCCGAAGCGATCAAGGATCTGGAGAAGGCGAACAAGGTCGAGGAAGAGAAGAACTCGGTCAAGGCTTCGCTGACCACCGCCGAGATCGAGCTTCTGATCGGCAAACAGCTGTCGACGCGGCTGCTGGTGTCGCATCAGGAACTGGTGTTCCGCATGGCCAAGATGCGCAAGAAATTTGCCACGCAATATGGCTTCGTCGTGCCGGAAGTGCGCGTCGCCGACGATTTCGGCATCCCGCCGAAAAGCTATCAGATCAAGGTCCACGGCACCGTCGTCGCCGAATACCAGATGCGCGTCGGCGAGATCATGGTGCTGCTCGGCAACCGGGATTTGCCCGACGTTCCCGGCGAGGAAATCCGCGAGCCGGCCTTCGGCATGCGCGCCTTCTCGGTGCTCGAAACCTTCGCCGAGGATCTGAAGCGCGAGAACTATACCTTTGCCGACAACATGTCGGTGCTGCTCACCCATTTGTCCGAGGTGATCCGCAACAACCTGCCGCAGCTTCTGTCCTACAAGGACATGAAGGCGCTGCTCGAGCGCCAGGATCCGGAATACCGCAAGCTCGCCGACGAGATCTGCACCTCGCACATCTCCTATCCCGGCCTGCAGGCGGTGCTGAAATTGCTGCTGGCCGAACGCGTATCGATCCGCAACCTGCATTTGATCATCGAGGCTATCGCCGAGATCGCGCCGCATGTGCGCCGCACCGAGCAGATCGTCGAGCATGTCCGCATCCGCATGGCCCAGCAGATCTGCGGCGATCTCTCCGAGGGCGGCATGCTCAAGGTGCTGCGCCTCGGCAACCGCTGGGACCTCGCCTTCCACCAGAGCCTCAAGCGCGACGCCAAGGGCGAGGTGCGCGAATTCGACATCGACCCGCGCCAGCTGGAGGAATTCGGCCAGGACGCGACCAAGGCGATCCGCAAGCATCTCGAGGCCGGCGAGCGTTTTGTCCTCGTCACCGCGCCCGATGCTCGCCCCTATGTGCGCATGATCATCGAGCGCCTGTTCACGACGCTTCCCGTTCTCTCCCATGTCGAAATCGCCAAGGGCGTCGAGATCAAGGTGCTCGGGACGATCTCGTGAACATACTGTCGCAAGGCGTCGTCATCGCCGCCTTCCTCGCCTTCTGTCGCATCGGCGCCTGCTTCATGCTGATGCCGGGCCTGTCCAGCGCCCGCGTGCCGGTCCAGGTCCGGCTGTTCGTGTCGATCGCCGCCACCGGTGGCCTGCTCGCCTTCCTGTGGGACAAGATCTTTCCCTTCGTCGATGCGCGTCCGCAGGTGCTGGCACCGATGATCATTTCGGAACTTTTGGTCGGCGGGCTGATCGGCGCCATGACCAGGCTTTACATAGAAGCGCTGCGCTTCATGGGCTCGGCCATTGCCATGCTGATCGGCTATGGTGGCACCGGCGGCCCGGCGATCGAGGAGCCAGAGCCGCAGGCGGCCCTCGCCGCCATCATCTCGTTTTCAGCGTTGCTGCTGCTCTTCGTCTTCGATTTCGACCACGAGATCATCCGCGCTCTGGTCGCCTCCTACACGGTGGCGCCGGTCAACGCCTTCTTCAATCCCCAGGCCGCCCTGGTCGATCTCACCGACACGGTGTCGGACGCCTTCTTCCTGGTCATCCGGCTCGGCAGCCCATTCATCGCCTATGCCATTCTGGTCAATTTGACGATCGGCTTCGTCAACAAGCTGACGCCGCAGATCCCGGTCTACTTCATCTCGCTGCCTTTCGTCATCGCCGGCGGCATGATCATCTTCTACTTCGCCATCGGCACCATGCTGTCGCTGTTCGTCGACGGCTTTGTCGACCTGACGCTGGCGAGGTGAGATGAGCACGCGCATGGAACGGCTGAAGAAACTGGTCAAGGTGCAGGAGCAGCTGAAGGCCCTGCACGAGACGCGCCATGCGGCCTTCCTGGCGGCGGCCGCAACCGCCGAGACCGAAGCCAGGGAACTTGTCCAGCATTTCGAGGCCGATCAGTCGCTGGCGGTGCTGTTCCCTGACCTCTACCATCGCCGCATCGCCAATGCGCTGGTCCGGCAGGAAGCGAGCCTGGAAAGCGCCAGGCAGGAGATCACGCTCATCGCCACTGCGACGGCGCGCACCAACATGGTCGAGCGCGCCTACAAGGACGTGCGCCGACAGGACGAACGCGAACGCTCCGACCGCGACCGGCTCGATCTGATCGCGCAGAGGCGCGGGCAGGAATAATCGGAAGTTAGAGCCGCGTCACTTGCGGACGGCGTTCGGTTTCGTTCCGTGCGGCGGGCTGTATTGGGTGTACGGCGCCGTGTTCGGCCTCTGCGCCTACGCCACCTACGATCTGACCATGGCGACACCGGCAGCGCCCACCGCAAACGACCAGATCGCATCGACCCAGCCGGACTTGCCGCTGCTGATAGCAATGGCCCAGCATCCGGCGAAGGATTTCAAACCGGCAAGCCTGCCACAAGCTTGTTGCGGCATGGTCGCTCAGGAAACCCGGCAAAGAGGCGGACTTTCTTGGCGATTTCTCCACCCAGCGACATCGTTCTCGATGTTGCCCGAGCCGTCGACCCGACGGATATCGAGGCTGCCCGTGCCGCGCTGGCCAAGCGGGCCAACGGCGTTGGCGGCGCCTTTTTGGTCGACATGGCGGCTTCGGTGGATACCGGCTCGATCTTGTCGCGTGCCACGGCCGACAAGGCCGCGGCAGGCGCCGATCCCGCGGGAAAATTCAAGAAGTTCGAGGCCATGGTCTTGCAGACCTTCATCCAGAACATGCTGCCCAAGGACACAGAGGGCGTCTACGGCAAGGGGCTGGCCGGCGACATGTGGAAATCGCAGCTTGCCGAGCGTGTCGCCGACGTCATGGCCGAGCGCGGAGGGATCGGCATAGCCAAATCGCTGCTCGCCGACCACTACAAGGACGGCAAGCGCACCGTGCCGATCGGCCCGGTGTCAACCGGGCCGCACAAGACCGAGATCGACCAGCAGACCCGGCTGTCCACCTCGCTGGTCGAGGAATTGCAGCGCAAGGCCGCACGGTCGATGACCGGCGACGAGACGACCATCAAAACCGAAATCAAGATCTAGACCAGGATTTTCAATGGCCGATTTTTCAAAATACTCTTCCAACCTGCCGGCGCGTACGTCCGAAGCGCCGATCCCGTTTGCACGGCCGGGCAACATTGCCGCCATCATCGGCCGCATCGAGGAAGCGGTCGAGGAAGAGACGGCCGGTTTGAAGAACGACACCAGCTATGACCTCAAGGCCTCCAACGCCCGCAAGAGCCGCTACCTCTATGAGCTGACCCGCGCCATGAAGGGCGCCAACGAGATCGAATTCCTGGAACAGCATCGCGACAGTCTGGCGCGGCTGCGCCAGAAGCTCGCGAAAAACGAGGCTGCAATCCTCGCCCACCTCAACGCGGTCAACGAAGTCGCCACGCTGTTGAAGAACGCCATTCAGCGCGCCGAAGCCGACGGCACATACTCGGCCGGCGAATTCGGTTGGGCGAGCTGATGATCTCGGCAACAGGCGGGAACAACCGGTGATCAAATTCATCGCCGCCGCGATCTGGATCTGCGCCGCCACGCTTGGCGCGGTGTTCTATTCGTTCCAGGCGGCCGGTGAGCGCGGCGTCGGCGAGACGCCGAAACCGATGCTGGGTGGCCTCGACTACGTCAAGACCGACATCATCTCGGTGCCGCTGATCCGCGATTCCAAGATCGACGGCTATTTCCTCACCAAGCTCGTCTACACGGTCGAGCCGGCCGAGATAAAGAAGATGTCGATCCCGGCCGAAGCGCTGATGACCGATCAGGTCTATTCCTATCTCTACTCCAATCCGCAGATCGACTTCACCAAGAAGGAAACCATCAATCTCGATGCCTTCCGCAAGGCCATACGCGACACCGTCAACGCTCGCGTCGGCGCCGACCTGGTGCATGAAGTGCTGATCGACCAGGTCAACTTCCTGACCAAGGATGAAATCCGCGACAACGCCATGCGCCGCCGCAAGGATCCGGCCACGCCGACCGAACCGGCCCCGGCGGAATCGGCCCAGGCCGAGGCGGCGAAGCCCGCTGCTGAACACTAACCTTCGTCGCAGGGTGAATGTTCTCTGCCGCATTCCTTCCGACTGAAACGAGATGACGCATCGCGCGTTGACGTTTACGTCAACTCGAAGCTATATGCGCCAAGCGACCAGGATCGCGGTACGCGCGAGACAGCGACTTCGGCGGAGGCCGGTCACTGAAGCGCGGCAAAACGCAACGAGACCAGGAGAACAGTCATGAGCGTTCAGGACATTGCCGAGAAGATGAGGTCGCGCGTGGCGAGCGCCGGGTTCGAACATTCCGTGAAGTTCGACACCGGCACCGACGGCGTCATCGTCATCGATGGCGCGACCGTCTCAAACACCGATGCGCCGACCGACTGCACCATCAAGCTGTCGCTCGACGATCTGGATTCGCTGATCGCCGGCGACCTCAATCCGACCATGGCGTTCATGTCCGGCAAGATAAAGGTCGAAGGCGATATGTCGGTCGCCATGGCGCTCAGCCAGCTGATCGGCTGAGCCCTTCGCAAAAACAAAACGCCGCCCTCGCTGAAATGCAAAGGACCGGCGGCGTTTGTTTTTGACCAATCAGGCGGCCAGCGAGAGCCTCTGTGTCTTGAGCTTGCGACCTGCAGCCTTCAGCGTGCCATGCGCGCCGTCGAGCGCACCATCGATCAGTTCCAGCGCGAGCAGGCGGTGCCGCTCGTACGGACCAGGCATGGCTAGCGCGCCAGTCTTCTCCGCCGAAAAGCCGAAGCGACCGTAATAAGGCGCATCGCCGACCAGCAGCACCGCGGCATGGCCGAGACGCGCGGCCTCGGCCAAAGCATGGCGCATCAGCGCCGAGCCGATGCCGGCGTTCTTCAGCGCCGGATCGACGGCGAGCGGTCCGAGCAGAAGTGCTCCCGGGCCGCCCTCGCCCAGACGTACGTCCCACAGCCGCACCGTGCCGGCAACCGCGCCGGCGGCATCCCGCACGACAAAAGCGAGACCTTCGGAAGGCCGGCGCCCACGCCGCAGCTTCTCCGACGATTTCTTGCGCCGCATCGGCCCCATAGCGCGATCGAGCAACGCTTCACGCAATGCAATGTCTGCCGCAGTTTCGGCGACGATGGGAATGGCGCGGGCACTCTCCCCCCTCGAGGGGGAGATGTCGCCGAAGGCGACAGAGGGGGTCGGCACGACCTGACGCGACACCGCGTCGTGGACGAGGGATGCCGGCGCTTCACGCGAGACGACCCCCTCTGGCCTGCCTGCCATCTCCCCGTCAAGGGGGGAGATTCCCACGGCACCATCAATGTAATTTACAATGTCCATTTCCGCGATCCTTCACGAGCGGAGCTTGTTCCAAGGCGAACCCGAGCGGACGCAAACGTCCGCCTGGGGTGATCTGAAGGCCGAAGCCGTCAGATCACGTAGGATCGGAGAGGCTCGAAGCCGTTGAAGGCGACCGCCGAGTAGGTGGTTGTGTAGGCGCCGGTGCCTTCGATCAGCACATCGTCGCCGATGGTCAGCGACAGAGGCAGCGGATACGGCGTCTTCTCGTACATCACGTCGGCCGAATCGCAGGTCGGGCCGGCGAGCACGCAAGGTGCGGTCTCCGAACCGTCATGGCGGGTGACGATCGGATAGCGGATCGCCTCGTCCATCGTCTCGGCCAGACCGCCGAACTTGCCGATGTCGAGGAACACCCAGCGCACATTGTCGTTTTCGGCCTTCTTCGAGATCAGCACGACTTCCGACTTGATGACGCCGGCATTGCCGACCATGCCGCGACCCGGCTCGATGATGGTCTCAGGGATCGCATTGCCGAAATGCTTGCGCAGCGCCGAGAAGATGGCCTGGCCGTAAGCCTGGGCCGCCGGCACATCACGCAGATAGCGCGTCGGGAAACCGCCGCCCATATTGACCATCTTCAGGACGATGCCTTCGTCGGCGAGCGTGGCGAACACCTTCTTGGCGTCGGCCAGCGCACGGTCCCACGCCGTCAGGTCGGTCTGCTGCGAGCCGACATGGAACGACACGCCATAGGGGTCGAGGCCGAGCGTCCTGGCATGGCGCAGCACGTCGACGGCCATCGCAGGCACGCAGCCGAACTTGCGCGACAGCGGCCACTCGGCGCCTTCGCCGTCGGTCAAAACGCGGCAGAACACGCGCGCGCCGGGAGCGACGCGGGCGATCTTGTCGACCTCCTCGACGCAGTCGACGGCAAACAGCCGAATGCCGAGCTGGTAGGCGCGTGCAATGTCACGCTCCTTCTTGATGGTGTTGCCGAAGGAGATGCGGTCCGCCGGCGCACCGGCGTCCATCGCCATCTCGACCTCGGCAACGGAAGCGGTGTCGAAGGACGAGCCCATCGCAGCAAGCAGGCGCAGGATCTCCGGCGCAGGGTTTGCTTTCACCGCATAGTAGATTCTGGAATCGGGCAGCGCCTTCTCGAAGGCACGGAAATTGTCGCGCACGACATCGAGGTCGACGACGAGGCAGGGGCCGGACGGACGTCGGGTGGCGAGGAAGTCGAGGATGCGCTGGGTGGCCATCGGGGTCTCTCCATTAACGCCTTGCGGCGCGCAATAAGGCTGCGGGACGGGCTTTCGGCCTCGCGAACACGCGGTCAAACAAAGGCGGGACGGAAATCCATGGAACCAGCCGGTGGAGACCCCGGAACCATGAAACGCCGTCTCGCGGCGGTGAACCTTGGCCTTGCCCGGCCTCGGTTCGCTTTGTCTGCCTTGGCTTGGATGGGAGACCCGTCCGCACTACCGGCAATGAAGGTGTGCCTCTTCAGTAACCCCGGTCTTTGGACGACCGGCAGAACACCAGAAAGGCCCGCACCGTCGTTGCTTCAAGGTGTCCTCGGGCTGGCGGTTGGCCGCTAGACCGACTGGAGGGGTTAGCTCCAGTTACCTTACCGATTTCCCTCACCATTCGAGGATCGGCGGACACCCACAGGCACGTGCGACTTTGGGCAAGCGCGATATAAGATCGAAAGATTTCACAATCAATAAAAATCGTACTCCAGGTTGTAAAATTTCCGGCATCGAACAATGCTGGGCCTACTATATACGGATATCGAACGATGCCAGGCACGCACGGCCCGCTCAACGCCCTTCTCGACCTGCGTCGAATGCCGGTGGCCAATGCGGAACTTGGGCCACTGGCCGGGCTGCGCCTGGCTGTGAAGGACATTTACGACGTCGCCGGCTACCGCACCGGTTGCGGCAATCCGGTGAAGTTCGCCGAGTCCCACGCCGCGTCCAGCACGGCACCGGCCGTGCAGATGATTCTCGACGCCGGCGCGCGTTTCATCGGCAAGACGCAGACCGACGAGTTCGCTTTCTCGCTGATGGGCCAGAACGCGCATTTTCCGTTTCCGGTGAACCCGGCCGCTCCCGATCGCGTCACCGGCGGCTCGTCCTCCGGATCGGCGGCGGCGGTGGCCGGCAAGCTTGCCGATATCGCCACCGGCTCCGACACCGGCGGCTCGATCCGCGCCCCGGCGAGCTTTTGCGGATTGATCGGGCTGCGCACCACGCATGGCCGCATTTCGCTCGAAGGCACGATGAAGCTGGCGCCGAGCTTCGACACATTCGGCTGGTTCGCCGACGACATCGAGACCTATGAGACGATCGGCAAGCTGTTGCTTGGCCGCGACCCGCATCAGCATCCGCTCAACCGGCCGCTTTCGATCCGCTGGCTGGACGCTTTCGTGGCCGGCCCCGCCGAGGCAGCCGAATATGCCAGGATGAGAGCGCTGGCCGCCAGTCTTGTCGGTGAGCCGGCGCCGGTAGAGTACAGCTTCGCCTCCTTCCCCGACGAGCTCTACTGGTGCTTTCGCCGCCTCCAGGCCGCCGAGGCCTGGCAGCAGCATGGCGCCTGGATCATTTCGGACGAGCGCGATCTCGGGCCGGGCGTCGAGGAGCGCTTTGGTTTCGGCCGGACAATCGACGAAAAGACCGCGCGGGCCGAGGCGGTGCGCCGCTTGACGTTCCGCTCCGAGCTAGCCGCGCTGCTCGGCCAGGACGGGTTTCTTGTCCTGCCTACCGTTCCAGGCCCCGCACCTCTGGTCAAAAGCGAGCCGCAGCAGCTCCAGGCCTACCGCGAAAGGGCCTTGCATCTTTTGTGCCTTTCGGGTCTTTCAGGCTTTCCGCAAATCACCCTGCCGCTGGGCTCGGTTGACGGCGCCCCTTTCGGCCTCTCGCTGCTCGGTCCTCCCGGCAGCGACATTGCCCTGATACGGCTCGGCCGGCGAATTCTCGATGCGGCACGAAAGGCTTGATGATGGATACACTGACCCGCATGCGCGCCTTCATCGACGTCGTCGAGGCCGAAGGCTTTTCGGCGGCCGCGCGCAAGATCGGTCGCTCCAAGGCGCTGCTGTCGAAATATGTGCGCGAACTCGAAGACGAACTCGGCGCGCTGCTGCTCAACCGCACCACGCGGCAGTTCTCGTTGACTGAGGCCGGCCATACCTATTACAGCCGCGCTTCGGAAATCGTGCGCGAGGTCGACAGCCTAGCCGACGCCGTGCGCGAATCCTCCGGCGACGTGCGCGGCAGGATCAAGCTCTCCGCGGCGCGCACCTTCGCCGACGCGCCGATAGGCCAGTCGCTCATCGACTTCGCCAGACAGCATCCCGACATCGTGCTCGACATCCATCTCGACGACCGTTTTGTCGATCTGGTCGAGGAAGGTTTCGATCTTGCCGTGCGCATCTCGCGCCTGGAGAACTCATCGCTGATCGCCCGCCGCCTGGGGCCGTTTTCGATCAAGCTTTGCGCCTCGCCGGAGCTGATCGCCAAGCACGGCAAGCCGACGCGCCCGCAGGATCTCGCCAACTTGCCCTGCATCGTCGACACCAATGGCCGCTCGCTCGCCAACTGGCGCTTCAGGGGCGATGGCGAGGAGTCTGTCAGTGTCAACGTATCGGGTCCGATCGAGGTCAACAGCCCGATGGCCGCGCGAGCCGCCGCCGTGTCCGGTCTGGGCTTCACCATCCTGCCGGATTTCATCGCCGCGCCCGACCTCGCATCCGGGCTGCTGGTGTCGTTGCTCGACGACCGCATCCAGTCGGGCAGCGGCATTTTCGCCGTCTACCCGCACCGTCGCTATCTGCCGGCCAAGGTCCGTGTCTTCGTCGATTTCCTGGTGCAATGGTTCAAGAACCGCGAGAGCGCTTGAGCCGGTCCTGCCGTGCCGCGGTCCCAATTTCGCCCCGTTTCTGGTAACCTCTCGAAATCTCTCCGAGGCCGATGGAACAGCGACCGAGAATGCATCTGAAACGGCACGCAATCATGCTGGCTTCGGCCCTGGCGACGACTTTTGCCTCCGTCGGAGCGGCTGGCGCGCATCCTCATGTCTTCGCCGAGGCCCGCCTCGACGTGATCCTCTCGCCGGATCACCAAAGTGTGAAAGCGCTGCGTCACCTCTGGCGTTTCGATGATCTGTTTTCGAGTACGGTGATGATGGAGTTCGACAAGAACTCCGACCTGAAGCTTGACGACAAGGAGCTGAAGGATGTCGCCGACACAGTTCATGCCTCGCTGGCCGAATTCAACTATTTCCAGCTCGTCACCGTCGACGGCAAGGACGTGCCTATGACGCCGCCACCGCATCTGATGGCCAATTTCGACAACGACCAGTTGATCATCCTGTTCGAATCCGAACCCAAGGTGCCGATCAAGCTCGCCGGCAAGATCGATTTCGGCGTCTACGATCCAACCTTCTACACAGCGATCGACTTCACCGAGGATAGCAACATCACGGTGGAAGGCCTGCCCTCGAACTGCACCAAGAGCGTCATCCGGCCTGATCCAGACGAGGCGATCAAGGAAAACCAGAAGACCCTGACGGACGCGTTCTTCAACGACCCGACAGGCACCGACATGAGCAAGATCTTCGCCACCAAGCTCGAACTGAATTGCCCGCCAGAAGGATAGATCCGGTGATGAAACCGTCCCTGCGTTTGGCATTCGGCCTCGTGGCCGCTGCCCTGCTGATGACGCACTTTCTCGGGCAGGCCCATGCCCAGAGCTCACTCGGCATCGGTGTCAATGACGGCATGGCGCCCACCACCGGCCCGTTCGCCCACATCCTGATGTGGATCAATCTGCGCCAGCAGGAATTCTACCGCGCATTGGCCACGGCGATGAAAGCAATGCGCGAGGACGGCAGCAAGATGTGGCTGCTGATCGGCCTGTCCTTCGCCTACGGCATTTTCCACGCCGCCGGCCCCGGCCACGGCAAGGCGGTGATCTCGTCCTACATGGTGGCCAATGAAGTGGCGCTCAGGCGCGGTATCCTGCTGTCCTTCGTCTCGGCGCTGCTGCAGGGCCTGACCGCGATCCTGGTGATGCTGCTTGCCTATTTCGTCCTGCGCGGCACCGCCATCTCGATGACCGACGCAGCCTGGTTCATGGAGATCATGAGCTATGTCTTCGTCACTTTGTTCGGCGCCTGGCTGCTGTGGCGCAAGCTCGGGCCTACGGTCCTGCGCTGGTTCGGCAAGGCGCCCGCCTACAGCCTGTCGGCAGCCCACGCCGGTCATTCCCATGGCGGCCATTCACATGCCGCTCACAGCCACGCGGCGCATGCGCATTCGCATGCCTTGCATGTGCATCACGACCATTCGCATGATCATCACGATCACGCTGCGCACGACCACGACACACACGATCATTCCCATCACGACCACGCTCATCACGATCACGCCGCCCACGATCACCCAGCCGGCGAAGTCTGTGGTACGTGCGGCCACTCACATGCGCCCGATCCGGCGCTGCTGTCGGGCGACCGCTTCGACTGGCGCACGGCCTGGTCGGCAGTAGCCGCCGTCGGCATCCGCCCCTGCTCCGGCGCGCTGATTGTGCTGAGCTTCGCTTTGCTCAACGGCCTGTGGCTCGGCGGCCTGCTCTCGGTGCTGGCGATGTCGATTGGAACCGCCATCACAGTCTCGGCGCTGGCAACGATCGCAGTCACCGCCAAGAACTGGGCGGTCTATTTCGCCGGCGATGGCCGCATGGGCAACCGCATTCACACATTCGTCGAGATCGGCGGCGCCGCCTTCGTCTTCCTGTTCGGACTGTTGCTGTTGTCGGCGAGCCTGTCCGGAACTGTATGACCTCGGCGGGTCAGGCCTGACCCGCGATCTTTCCGCCCAGCTCATCCTCGATATGCGCGCGGATGATTTCATCGAAACTTTTTTCGGCGCTGAAGCCGAGGTCTCTTGACCGTCGCGCCTCGAAGCGCGTCGGCCAACCCTTGACGATCGCCCAGATCGTCTCGTCGGGCTCCTCACGGATCAGGCTCGCCACCTTGGTGCCCGCTATGCGTTCCAGCGCCTCGATCTGCTCGCCGACGGTGACGGCAACGCCCGGCATGGTGAGGTTGCGGCGTGGCCCGACGGCGGCACTGTCGATCCCGGCGGCATGGATCAGGAAGTTCACCGCCGAGCGCGGGCTGGCATGGGTGTGCAGCACCGAGCGCGGCACTGGCAGGATGGCCTCATGGCCGCTCAGCGGCTCGCGGATGATGCCGGAGAAGAACCCTGACGCCGCCTTGTTCGGCTTGCCGGGCCGCACGCAAATGGTCGGCAGCCTTATGCCGATGCCGTCGAAGAAGCCGCGCCTGGAATAGTCGGCCAGCAGCGCTTCGCTCATCTGCTTCTGCGTGCCGTAGGAGGTCAGCGGCGTCGGATGGAAGTCGTCCGGGATGACATCGGGGAACGGCGCGCCGAACACCGCGATCGACGAGGTGAAGACCAGACGCGGCGAAAAGCCCGCCAGCCGGACCGCATCGAACAGAGCCCGTGTGCCGTCGAGATTGACGCGGTAGCCGAGATCGAAATTCGCCTCCGCCTCGCCCGACACGATGCCGGCGAGATGGAACATGACGTCGGGGCGTGAGGCGACCAGGCTCTCGGCAGCACCGGCGTCGGCAAGGTCGCCCGTATGCGTGGCGATGCTGACGCCATCCATCGCCGGCGCCTGCGGCGGCACGATGTCGTGCAGGTCGAGCCCGGTGATCTTGCGGCCGTTGAGCGTGCCGTCCTTGGCCAGCCGGTCGACAAGTTTGCGGCCGACCATGCCGGCGGCGCCAGTAATCAGGATGCGCATTTCAAAGCCTCTTATTTGCCCTTGTTCTGGCTGCGGCCCCGCAACCAGAACACCAGAAAGAATGCCAGCACGAAGGCGATGCCGACGATGCCGGCAAGTACGGTCGAGACATTGCCGACGGCCAGCATCACGGTCGGCAGATAGAACGCCGCGATGCCGAACAGCAGCATGATCCAGGCTGCGGCAATCAGCGCGTTTCGCGTGTCGCGATCCATCATGCCGTCCCGCCACAGCGGGAACTCGTCAACTCGGATGCCAATGCCATGAAATTCCCTGTCAGTGATAATGGCCGTGATGCGGTGGCGCACCATGGTCGTGGTCATGATCGTGCTCGTCATGGCTGTCGGCGCACTGGCCGAATTCCGGTTCGACCGTCGCGTGGCTGATGCCGTGTTCGGCGGCGAGCCGCTTCTTGATGGCGCTGACCGCCTGGTGCGGATC
This sequence comes from Mesorhizobium sp. LNJC391B00, assembly GCF_000502535.1. Classification (NCBI taxonomy): domain Bacteria; kingdom Pseudomonadati; phylum Pseudomonadota; class Alphaproteobacteria; order Hyphomicrobiales; family Phyllobacteriaceae; genus Mesorhizobium; species Mesorhizobium sp. LNJC391B00. The sequence continues at coordinate 402,157 of NZ_AYWI01000003.1, read as the reverse complement.
GACGCCATCGTTGAGGCAGGCATGCAGCGTCGCCATGTTGCTGGAGCCGTCCAGCGACCAGACATGCATGTGATGCACTTCGCGCACGCCCTTGACGGTGCCGGCAATGTCCTTGGCGATGAGGTCGCGGTCGAGGCTTGCCGGTACGCCTTCGAGAAGGACGTGGGCGGCTTCGCGCATCAGCGACCACGCGGTGGACAGGATCAGCAGGGAGACCAGCACCGACAGGATCGGATCGATCGGCGTCCAGCCGGTGGCCAGTATGACCAGCGCCGCCACGATCGCCGCCGCCGAGCCGAGCAGGTCGCCCAGCACATGCAGGATGGCGCCGCGCATGTTGAGGCTGTCGCGGTCGCCGCCATGCAGCACGAAGAACGAGGCGAAGTTTACCAGAAGGCCGGCGATCGCCACCACCAGCATCGGCCCGCCCAGCACCGGCGCCGGCGTCATCAGCCGGCCCCAGGCTTCGTAGACGATCCACAACGCAATGGCGAAGATGGCGATGCCGTTGGTGTAGGCGACCAGCGTCTTGACCCGGCCGAAGCCATAGGTCAGGCGCACTGTCGCCGGCCTTCCGCCAAGATGGAAGGCGTACCAAGCAAGGCCAAGCGCGATCGAGTCGGCGAGCATGTGGCCGGCGTCGGCCAGCAGCGCCAGCGATCCCGTCAAAACGCCGCCAAGCACTTCGGCAACCATGAAGCCGGCGGTCAGGCAGGCTGCGATCAGCACGCGTTTCTTGTCGGTCGAGCCATGCACATGGCCGGCGCCATGCCCAGCATGCGAACCATGATCATGGCTGTGCGCCATCGAAAAAAACTCCTGTTACGCGCCGAACTCGGCGCGGAAATCCTCGAGCCGCCGCTTCTGCCGGCCTTCGCCATCGAAATTGGCGGGATCGAGCCATGCCTCATAGGCTTTGCGCAGCGCCGGCCATTCCTTGTCGATGATCGAGTACCATGCCGTATCGCGGTTTTCACCCTTGACCACAAGATGCTGGCGGAAAATGCCCTCGAACTTGAAGCCGAACCGCTCCGCAGCGCGCTTCGAAGGGTCGTTGCGGTTGTTGCATTTCCACTCGTAGCGGCGATAGCCGAGCCCGTCGAAAATGTACTTCATGAACAGGAACTGCGCTTCGGTCGCTGCCGGCTTGCGCGAGATCAGCGGCCCCCAATAGATGTTGCCGATCTCAATGACGCCATAGGTGGGATCGATGCGCATCAGCGTCTGTCGCCCCGCGACCCTGCCGCTGGCCTTGTCGATGACGGTGAAGAACAGCGGATCCTCGCTCGCCTCGACCTTATCCAGCCATGGCTGGAAATCGGCGCGGGTTTGCGGCGGATAGTCGGGCAGCCAAGCAAAGCGGCCGTCAATGTCAGGCACCGACGACGCCTCGTAAAGGCCGTCGCCATGCTTTTCGGCGCTCAGCGGTTCGAGCCGGACATAGCGGCCGTCAATGGGCTTGCGCTCGGGCCGCGGACGCGCTTGCCAATCTTTGAGATTTTCCGACACGCAAAACTCCAATCCGTTTGACTTTTGTGAGCAGACGCTCACAAAAACGCGACCTAACAGCAAGAACCACACGGACGGGAAAAATGCTCCACACGATTTCGGCCTTCGACCGCCTCGGCGAGGAAAACGCCTTTGCCGTGCTGGCGCGGGCGACCGCACTGGCTCAACAGGGCCGCGATATCGTCAATCTCGGCATCGGCCAGCCCGACTTCAAAACGCCGCAGCACATTGTCGACGCAGCGATCAAGGCGCTGCGCGACGGTCACCATGGCTACACCCCGGCCAACGGCCTGCTGGCGACGCGCGAAGCGGTGGTGCGGCGCACGCTGGCCACCACCGGCGTCGAGGTCTCGCCGGAAAATGTGATGATCCTGCCCGGCGGCAAGCCGACCATGTTCGCGGCGATCCTGATGTTCGGCGAACCCGGCGCCGAGATCCTCTATCCCGACCCTGGCTTTCCCATCTATCGCTCGATGATCGAGTTCACCGGCGCCGCGCCCATTCCGGTGCCGATCCGCGAAGAGAACGGCTTTGCCTTCTCGGCCGAGGAGACGCTGGGGCTGATCACCTCGAAGACGAGGCTGCTAATCCTCAACTCACCGGCCAACCCGACCGGCGGCGTCACGCCGCGCGCCGAGATCGAGAAGCTGGTGGAGGGGCTGCAAGCGCATCCGCAGGTCGCTATCCTCTCCGACGAAATCTACGACGTCATGACCTATGACGGCGAGACGCATTTTTCGCTGCTCAATTTTCCGGAAATTCGCGACCGGCTGATCGTGCTCAACGGCTGGTCGAAGACATGGGCGATGACCGGCTGGCGCATGGGCTGGTCGATCTGGCCGAATGGCGACAAGGGCGCGCATCTCTACGACAAGGTGCGCAAGCTGGCGGTCAATTGCTGGTCCTGCGTCAACGCGCCGAGCCAGTTCGCCGGCATCGCCGCGGTCGACGGCCCGCAGGACGATGTCGACAAGATGATGCGCGCCTTCGACAACCGCAGGAAGATCGTGGTCGAGGGGCTGAACGCGCTGCCGGGCGTCTCCTGCATCACGCCCAAGGGCGCATTCTATGCCTTCCCGAATGTTTCGAAGACCGGCTGGAAGGCCAAGAAGCTCGCCTCGGCACTGCTCGAGGAGGCCGGCGTGGCGCTGATCGGCGGCCCCGATTTCGGCATTCTCGGCGAAGGCTACATCAGGCTCTCCTACGCCAATTCCGAAGAGAACATCTTGCGCGCGCTGGAGCGGATCGAGTCGTTTTTGAAGAGGTAGGCCTTCGGCTCTTCACCCACGCCCCACGAACGGCATCTTGGTCGCCATCACCGTCATGAACAGCACATTGGCATCGAGCGGCAGGCTGGCCATGTGGACGACGGCGTCGGCGACGCGCTGGACGTCCATCACCGCTTCGGCGGCGATGGTGCCATTGGCCTGCGGCACGCCGACCGTCATTGCGTGCGCCATATCGGTCAGCGCGTTGCCTATGTCGATCTGGCCGCAGGCGATGTCATAGGGCCGGCCGTCGAGCGCCAGCGTCTTGGTCAGCCCCGATATGGCATGCTTGGTCGCGGTGTAGGGGACCGAGCCCGGCCGTGGCGCATAGGCCGACACAGAGCCATTGTTGATGATGCGGCCGCCCATTGGCTTTTGCTTGCGCATGACGCCGAAGGCGGCGCGGGCGCATAGGAACGATCCGGTGAGATTGACGCCGACAATATCGTTCCAGACCTCGACCGGGATCTCGTCGATCGGCGTCGACTTGTAGCTCATGCCGGCATTGTTGAAGAGCAGGTCGACGCGGCCGAAGGCTGCGGCCACCGTCTCGAACAGATCATCGACTTCGCCGGCCTTGCTGATGTCGCAGGCAACTGCCAGCGCCTTGGCGTCCGCTTTCCCGGCTTCGGTAATGGCGGCGTCGAGCACCGCTTTGCGGCGGCCGCAAAACACCGTGTTCCAGCCCGCCTTGAGCAGCGCCGTGGCGACGCTCTTGCCGATGCCGGTGCCGGCGCCGGTGACGATGGCGGTTTTCTCTGTGAGGGCTGTCATGGATTTCGCTCCTGCGCGCCGCGCATCCCGGCAACAGATCGGGGTGCATCCGAATGCACCGACCCATCGCAAATGACGGGGATCATGGCAAGCCGGACACTGTGCATGTCGCTCAAAGTGGCCCCGGTTGTGAGAGAACGACATGCATCAGGACAAAAACATGAAGCGCGACGCACTTTATGTGATCGGTCCAACAAAAAGGGCGGTCATTGGCGACCGCCCTGATCTGAACCGGGCTTGGGAGGAGGAAAGCCGATCCGACTGACTAAAATCATGCGCTTCCTCGGTAAACGAGACGTTAACGCATTTTTTCCGGCCTCGGCTGCGTTGTCTACCAGCGCGGATTCGGCGCCGTGCCTGACGGAACCGGCACCTTGGCCGCCGACACCGTAGCCTCGACATGATCGACGAGCGCATCCGGCAGGCCGAGCCGGCCGGCGAGCAGGTCGAGATAGCCGCGTTCGGCGCGCGTATCGGGGTCGATCGTCAGTCGCGACGCCGTGTAGAGCTCGAGCCTCTGCTCATCGGTCTTGGCGCCTGCGACCAGCGTATCGAGGTCGAGCGGGCTATCCAACTCGGCCATCAGAAACTTTTCCGCTTCCGTGCCGATGCCGGCCAGACTGAGCTTGCCGGCGATCTTTTGGCGTTCCGCGTCATCGACATGGCCATCGGCCTTGGCCGCCGAGATCATCGCCCGCACAAGGGTCAGCGTGAACTCGTCCTCCCCCTGTGGCGCCTGTGAAGGATGAAAGCCGGTGTCGGCGGGCGGCGGCAGCAATTCCGGCTGGCCGGCCGCCGGCGCCTGCTCGGGTGCATTGCCGGCCTTGTAATTCTGGTAGGCCTTGTAGGCGAGACCGCCGATCGCAGCCAGTCCGCCGAGCTTCACGGCCGTGCCGGTGACCTGCCGTCCCGTGCCGGTTCCAAGCAGCACCGCGGCCAGCGCACCGGCGGCCAGCGGATTGTCCTTGGCCATCTGCACAGCCTGCCCGGCCTTGTCGCGAACGGTGCCGGTTGTGCCGGGAACTTGCGAGCCGAGCAGATCGTCGAGAAGCTTCTTGGGGTCGAACATGGTGCCTCCAGAAAAGGGCCCGCGCCAACGTGGACGGGCAGGTTTTGGACGTTGCAGACGTAGGTCCCGATTGTTGACATTACAATGACGGACCGGCGCTTTGCTATCGGCGCCGGCAATGCCGCAAATCAAATTCGATGTGTCGAAACCCGCCTCGGCTTCGGTTAGTGTCGCCGCAACGTCGGCGAGGGAGGAGTTTTGCCGTGACCGATCAGCCAGACCGCGACCAAGCACGAGATCCCCAGGATCTGGAGCGCCTGCTAATTGATCGGCAATGGGCGGGAGACATTGAGGGCATGGTAGCGCTGTTCGAACCCGATGCCGTCATCGACACCGGAGCAGCCGAATTGACGCGTGGCCATGAGGCGATCCGCGCTTTGTTCGAAGCCTTTGCCGCGAGCTGGCGAAAATTCCAGCGCGGCGAGCAGCGCCCGGCGGCCATTAACGGCGAACTCGCGTTGACGTCGACCAGGCTTGCCGACGGCTCGATAACCTCAGAGGTCGCGCGCCGGCAGGCCGACGGCACATGGCTGTGGGTGATCGACCGCTATTCTGTCGTGTGGTGATCCAGTCAGGGCGTCGGCGGCACTTAACTGCCGATATGTCCCCTGCCCTGCGCCTGCGCAAGTTCGACCTGGCGCTGGCGCTCGGCATAGCGGGTGCGATCCTCATCCGAGCGTGCCTCGTAGCAATGCGGGCATGACACGCCGGTGGAAAAATGCGGCGACAGCCGGTTCTCCGGCGTCAGCGGATGCCGGCAGGCGCGGCAGAGTTCGGCCTCGCCTTCGGTCAACCCATGCGACACCGAGACCCGCTCGTCGAAGACGAAACACTCGCCCTGCCACAGGCTGTCTTCGGCCGGCACCTCTTCGAGATATCTGAGGATGCCGCCCTTGAGATGGAACACATCCTCGAAGCCGAGCGACTTCACATAGGCCGTCGCCTTTTCGCAGCGGATGCCGCCGGTGCAGAACATCGCAACCTTGCGGCCGTCGAGTTGGTCGCGGTGTTTTTCCACCCAGGCCGGGAATTCGCGAAAGCTCGACGTGCGCGGGTCCACCGCGCCCTCGAACGTGCCGATCGACACTTCGTACGCGTTGCGTGTGTCGATGACGATGGTGCCGGGGTCCGAGATCAGCGCGTTCCAGTCGGCCGGCGCGACATAGGTCCCCGCACCCGTCGCCGGGTCGAGGTCTTCGACGCCCATGGTGACGATCTCGCGCTTCAGCCGCACCTTCATGCGATGGAACGGCATTTCGGCGGCAGTGCTGTATTTGACCTCGAGATCGGCAAGACCCTCGATGGCCTCGAGATAAGCGATCAGGTCGGCTATGTCGGTTTCGCTGCCGGCGACCGTGCCGTTAATGCCCTCCTGCGCCAGAAGCAGCGTGCCCTTGATGCCGCGCCCGCAGCAGAAGGCGGCAAGCGGCGTGCGCAAGACCCGCAGCGCGTCGAAGTCGCCCAGCCTCGCAAATTTGTAGAGCGCGGCGACGCGCACGGGTTCATGGTTGGTCATCGCCAAGCCACTAGACCGTGGTCAAAGCGGATTCAAGGCAGAGCTAAAGACACTTCGTCGGTATTCGCCCGCAGGCTCGTTGGCCGACATGTGACATCGCGGCAGGCCGGGTTTCGTGGACTCGGAATCGGCCTTCTGCTAATCGGTTGAAATCACCCAGGGAGAGAAAAGCCAATGCCCAGCAAGACCGAAAAGCTCCTGTCGCTGCTCAATGGCCAGCCGGTCATTCCGGTGCTGAAGATCGCCAATGTCGCGGACGCCGTCCCGCTCGCCCGGGCGCTGGCCGCCGGCGGCCTGCCGGCGATCGAGATCACGTTGAGAACCGCCGATGCGCTGGAAGCGATCCGCCGCGTGGCCGGTGAGGTCGAGGGCGCCATTGTCGGCGCCGGCACAATTCTCGATGCCAAGCAGTTCGACCAGGCAGCGGCGGCTGGCTCGAAGTTCATCGTCAGCCCCGGCATCACGCGCGAGTTGCTGGCGGCGGCCAAGGACAGCGACGTTCCCTTGCTGCCCGGCGCCATCACGCCCGGCGAGATCATGGCTGCCCGCGAGGCCGGCCTGCGGTTCCTGAAATTCTTCCCGGCCGAACAATCCGGCGGCATCGCCTCGCTGAAGGCCTTTGCCTCGCCGCTGGCCGACGTGAAATTCTGCCCGACCGGCGGCATCTCGGCCAAGAACGCCGCCGACTATCTCAGCCTGTCCAACGTTATCTGCGTCGGCGGCTCGTGGGTGGCGCCGGACGAGTTGGTCAAGGCCGGCAAGTGGGATGAGATCGAGGCGCTCGCACAGACCGCGAGCAAGCTCGGAAAATAACCTCCGCTACTTTATCTTTGCGCAATCCCAAGGGAAGCGCTCCGCGCTTTCCCGGGAAAATCACAGTGTTCCCGGAATTGCACTCGGCACAAAAACCCGCCAGCTGCGCCGACCGGGTTTGCTACGCGTTGAGATTTTGGTTCCCGCTCAAGGGCTCGAACCTCGATTCACGCCTTCAAAGGGCGCTGTCCTACCATTAGACGAAGCGGGAATGCAGTTTGGTGGTTAGCATTCTGGGGCGATGGAAGCCAGTGCTCGATATCTCGCTAGAAGCAAAAGCCGCGCGGGTTGCCCAGCGCGGCTTCAATGTTTACCCCGTCGAGCTCTTACTTCGTCTGGAAGCGGGCGACCGAAAGGAATTTCACGGCATTGCCGGTGAAGCGGTTGGCATCGGCCATCTGGTTGTCCGCATGGAAGCCTGCGGTGTAGACCTCGCTCGGCGGCGTATGCACGATGTTGTAGGCATAGCGCGGCGCTGTCGTCGGGCTGGAAACGGTGGCGATGTTGTCGCCGCTGCTCAGCGCCCAGCGGGCCGCCTGCGGTTCGGCCGCCACCACCACTGCCTTCGGTCCTGGCTTCAGGTCGCGGGCCGAAGCCCTGGCTTCCTTGCGTGTCGTCTTGACGCCGGCGCCGATCACCGAGGCTGGATCGGTACCGGCGGGACGGGCAGCAATAGCGCCGCGCGGCGATGCGGCATCGACACCTGACGGATCGTTGAACGCCGAGCGCGGCTCAAGCGACGCAACCTGATAGTCGTCGGTAGCACCGGCTGTATCGGCGGCGCTGGCCTGTTCGAGAACCGCCTTGACCTCGTCCGGACGCCGCGACGGCAGCACCGAGAACGCGTCGGTTGCGGTCTGCTTGTGGGCAGCCGTATCGGCCAGCGCCAGCAGAACGCCCTTGTCCTGCGGCGCAAGCTCAGCCGGCGGCGAAGAGCGGTCGGGACGCCAGGTCGGCAACGGGACGTTGACCGCGACCTGCGCCGGAGCGGCAGCTTGATCGGCCCCCTGGTCGGCATTGCTCGCATCGGCCGTGCCGAACGGCACATTGGCCGGCGCCTGCGCCGTCGCCACCGTCTGTTCGGTGGTGGCATCGGCCACGCCGAACGGCACGGTCTCAGGTTGTTGCGCGCCGACATCGGCCTTCGGCCGCGGTGCGAAAGCGGGCAGCGGCACTTCCTTGGCGGGCAGCGCGGCCATGATCGTCTCCGGCGTGTCCTGCGGCTCCGAATCGTCAGCGCTGTCGTCGGCAAGCTGCGGAACGTTGGCGCGCTTGGCGTTCTGCGGCGACACGATCGCGATGCCAGGCAGATTGCTGTTGTTGTTGCTCGTGGCAGCCAGCACCGGCTTCACGCTTCTCGGCGGCGGCGCGGCGGTAGCGACATCGGCGCTGTCGTCGGCTTCGTCTTCACCGCCACCGCCAAAGAACGCGGACAGGAAGCCACCGGATTTCTTGGTGCTGCCGCCTGCGCTGGCCATCATGATGGCAGGAGAACCGGCGCCCTTGCGCGCCTTGTAGGAGGCGAGCGCCTGGTCATAACCCGGCAACGGCCTGCCGTCGCTCGGCACATGCAGCGTCTTGCCATTGGGGAACAGGCTGACCAGTTCCTGGCGGCTGATGCCTGGCCAATGCCGCACATTGCCGACGTCCATGTGGACGAAGGGCGAACCCGACGACGGATAGTAGCCGACGCCGCCGCCCTGCATCTTCAGGCCGATGTTGCGCAGCTTTTTCAGCGGCACACCCGGAATGTAGAAGTCCATCGCCTTGCCCAGCATATGCTGGCTTTCCTTGGCGACACCGCGGCTGCGGCTGCGCAGCATCGAATTGGTCGACGGCGAGCGATAGCCGCAGACGACCTGGATATAGTCGGTGGCGCCGGCCTGCCGGTAAGCTTCCCACACCAGATCGAGCAGGCGCGGATCCATCTTGGTCGGTTCGTTGCGACGCCAGTCGCGCAGGATGATGTTGATCTTCCTGAGGCCTGCCGGATCGTAGCGGCCATTGCGCTTGTAGACGATCTCGGCCTTTTCGTGCGTGTGGAGGTGATAGAGCTTGAGCGAGCGCGTTTCAGCGCTGGCGCCGGCAGCAGTTGCGGCGAGGAAAGCGAACGCAACGATCAACGCTGCCAGCCATCTCGGCCAGACGCCCATGTGATCGCGCCGCCCGTTTCTGTGTCGTTCGACTTTGTTCAAATCAAAAGGCCTTGCAGGCTGCCGTTTGTCCCCGGATTTGTCCAAACGGATGCGTGGTTCTCACATCCGAATATCGATCCTAATGGTTAATCATCGCTTATTGAAGCCGAAATGCGGTAACACCGTGGCGATATCCCGTCAAAAATAATACACAGGATTTCTTGGTAAACTGCTGGTTTAGATCAAGATTCAGCCTTTTCGCGCTACACGATCTGTTACCGCTGGCCTTAATGCGTGAACAACGCTGTCCGCATCAGCCATATTCCCGCCCCAACCCCCTTATGCAGCGCCGGATATGGCACGGCAAGCTGGTCCCGGCCTTGCGTTGGCAAGCTGTGGAATTCGGCGTTCAGGAGGCAAGGCGGTCGAGGCGACCGGTTTCCGGGTCGATGCCGTATTCCTTGAGCTTGCGGTAGAGCGTCGAGCGGCCGATGCCGAGACGCCGTGCGACCTCGCTCATCTGGCCGTTATAATGGTCGATGGCGAGCTTGATCATTTCGAGTTCGACATCGGCCAGCGCACGCACATTGCCACGCTCGTCCAGCGCCCGCAGCGTGCCGAAACGCTGAAGCAGCCTCGCCGGAGGGGCGGGCTCGGCAGCTGCAGTACCGGCGTCGTCAGTCTGCGCGCCATCGCCTTGCGATCCGGTGCTCAAGGCCATGCCGGGGTCCGACAAGGACGCATCGGCGTCGAGATTGACGGTGCCGTCGACCTGCGCCCGGATCTGCGGAAATTCGTCAGTCGTGAGCACATCGCCTTCGGCAAGCACCGAGGCCCTGAACACGGCGTTTTCCAGCTGCCTGATGTTTCCCGGCCAATCATACGCCTGCAGCATGGCCAGTGCGGCATCCGAGATGCCGTGCAGGCGATTGCCCGCCGGCGCCACCTTGTCCATGAAATGCTTGACCAGATAGGGGATGTCGTCGCGGCGGTCGCGCAGCGGCGGCACGACGATCGGGTAAACGTTGAGCCGGTAGAACAGGTCCTCGCGAAACTTGCCGTCCTTGACCTGCTGCAGAAGGTTGCGGTGCGTGGCCGAGATCAGCCTGATGTCGACCCTGACGGTGGAACGGCCGCCGACCGGATCGACCTCGCCATCCTGCACGGCGCGCAACAGCTTGACCTGCACGTCGAGCGGCAGGTCGCCGATCTCATCCAGGAACAGGGTGCCCGAATGCGCCTCGACGAACTTGCCGGTGTGCTTTTCGGTGGCGCCGGTGAACGAACCTTTTTCGTGACCGAACAGGATCGATTCGACCAGATTGTCGGGGATGGCGCCGCAATTGACGGTGACGAACGGCTTTGTGCGGCGTTCGCCGCTGCCCTGGATGGCGCGCGCCACCAATTCCTTGCCGACGCCCGATTCGCCCTCGATCAGGATCGGGATGTTGGAGGCCGCAGCCTTCTGGCCGAGGCGGATCACCCGGTCCATCGCCGGGCTGTGCGTGATCATGTCCTTGAAGGTCAGGTGGCCGCCGCGACGCCGCGACGTGCGCTTGACCTCGTCCTCGACCGCCTCGACCTTGAGCGCGTTGCCGACCGCGGTCTGCAGCCGGTCGGGAGACGCCGGCTTGACGACAAAATCGAAAGCGCCGTGGCGCATCGCCGAAACCACCGTTTCGATGCCGCCCTGCGCAGTCTGCACGATGACGGGAACAGTGATGCCGCGCTCGCGCATCGCCTTCAGCACGCCGATGCCGTCGAGGCCCGGCATGACAAGGTCGAGGATGACTGCCGAAATACCCCTCGCATTGGGTCCGTCAAGCGCGCTCAGACCGGCCTCGCCGCCATCGGCAACGATGGCGCTGTGGCCGAATTTCGTCACCGCCGCCTCGAGCAGCCGGCGCTGCACGGGATCGTCATCGACTATAAGAATGGAACCTGTCATGACTGATTTGAGTTGCCCGCCCGGGAAATTCCCATGGATCATCTTGGCACAGGGTTCTAAACAAGGTTTCAAAAAACCCGGTGAACGAATTCCTTAGGATTTGACCGGCTTGTCCTTTCCCCTTGATTCCAGAAGGTAATTGTTGATGAGCAGGATTCTCGGTCGGCAGCTTGCGGCGGTAGCGTCCGGTCAGGGCGCGGCGGAACTTGGCGACCTGCCGGAATGGAATCTCGCCGATCTTTATTCCGGCATGGAGGCGCCCGAACTGAAGCGTGACCTTGCCAAGGCGGCGGCCGACGCCGTCGCCTTCGAGAACCGCTGGAAGGGCACACTGGCTGCGGAGGCCGGGCGCGGAAGCGCCGGCAGGCTTGGCGAGGCGCTGACAGCCTATGAGGCGCTGGAGGAACTGATCGGCCGCATCGTCTCCTATGCCGGCCTGATCTATGCCGGCAACACCGCCGATCCGCAGCGCGCAAAGCTCTATGGCGACATCCAGGAAAAGATGACCGACGCCAGCGCGCATCTTCTGTTCTTCGCGCTGGAACTGAACCTGATCGATGACAAGGCGCTCGAATCCGCCCTCGCCGCCGACGCCGGCTTTGCCCATTACCGGCCCTGGGTGCTCGACCTCAGAATGGACAAGCCCTACCAGCTCGAGGATCGGGTCGAGCAGCTGTTCCATGAGAAATCGATCACCGGGCGCGGTGCCTGGAACCGGCTGTTCGACGAGACGATGACCGATCTGCGTTTCGACATAGACGGCGAGGAACTGACGCTGGAGCCGGCGCTGAACCGCCTGCAGGACGCCGATGGGGAGGTCCGCCGCCGCGCCTCCGAAGCGCTGGCCACAACCTTCCGCAAGAGCCTGCGCACCTTCACGCTGATCACCAACACGCTGGCCAAGGACAAGGAGATTTCCGACCGCTGGCGCGGCTTCGAGGACATCGCCGACTCACGCCATCTCGCCAACCGTGTCGAGCGCAGCGTGGTCGACGCGCTGGCATCGGCCGTGCGCGAGGCCTATCCGCGCCTGTCTCATCGCTACTACGCGATGAAGGCGTGCTGGCTGGGCATGGAGGTGATGAACCACTGGGACCGCAACGCGCCCTTGCCCGAAACGCCGCAAGCGGTGATTCCTTGGGATGATGCCAGGAACACTGTGCTATCGGCCTATCAGCGCTTTTCCCCCGACATGGCGGAGATCGCCCGCACCTTCTTCGACCGCAACTGGATCGACGCGCCGGTCAGGCCCGGCAAATCGCCCGGCGCCTTCGCCCATCCGACCGTGCCTTCGGCGCACCCTTACGTGCTGCTCAACTACATGGGCAAGCCGCGCGATGTGATGACACTGGCGCATGAACTCGGCCACGGCGTGCATCAGGTGCTGGCCGGCGGCCAGGGCGCGCTGATGGCTTCGACGCCGCTGACTTTGGCCGAGACGGCCTCGGTGTTCGGCGAGATGCTGACCTTCCGTTCGCTGCTCGACCAGACCACCGACAAGCGCGAGCGCAAGGCGATGCTCGCCCAGAAGGTCGAGGACATGATCAACACGGTCGTGCGCCAGATCGCCTTCTACGAGTTCGAACGCAAGGTGCATGCAGAGCGCAAGAAAGGCGAACTGACCTCCGACAAGCTCGGCCAGTTCTGGCTCGAGGTGCAGGCCGAAAGCCTGGGGCCGGCGATCAAGCTGCGCGAGGGCTATGAGGTCTTCTGGACCTACATCCCGCACTTCGTCCACTCCCCCTTCTACGTCTACGCCTATGCCTTTGGCGACTGCCTGGTGAACTCGCTCTACGCGGTCTACCAGAACGCCGAGCATGGCTTCCAGGACAAGTATTTCGAGATGTTGCGCGCCGGCGGCACCAAGCATCACTCGGAGCTTCTCGCCCCCTTCGGCCTCGACGCCACAGACCCCGCCTTCTGGCAGATCGGGCTCGGCGTGATCGGCGGCCTGATCGACGAGTTGGAAGTGCTCGACAGTTAATGCGCGCACCCATTGGACCGATGCCGCAGAGTGACAGGTTCAGGAGCGGTCTCGACTTTGCAGAATCGCAGAACAGTTTAGCCGGAATTCATGTGACGGCAGCGCTGTTCTTGTTCTAAATATCTGTTCTTGAATAACTCTCCGGCGAAATTTTCCGTTAGCTTTCCCGAAGCCGTATGATAGCTTTCCGACCGAAGCTCAGCCGGGCGCGCGGCTTAAGGCCGGACAGCATCCCGGCCCATGGCAGCGGTCTGACGAATGCGACAGCGACGGTTGGCAATGGGCGGGAAAGCCGAACGCCGACAGTCGACGACAGACCGGCTGTTCCCTGAGCCGCCGAACCACATTGGATGATCCGATCTGCCAAGGTCATGACTTGGGACGGCGGCGGACGGATCCGACTGGAGAGAGACGATGACCTTCTTTTACATTGTCCTGGCGTTCCTTGTAGGTGTGTTGGTTGGCTGGTTTATCTGGGGCCGGCTGCGCGGCGAACTCGACAGCTTGCGGGGTGATCTCGACCGCACCCGCAGCGAGCGTGACAGACTGCGCGCCGACGCCGATCGCCTGACCGGCGAACTCGACGCCTGCGGCAAGACCCGCGCCGATCTCGAACGCCGGCTGCGTGAAACATCGGCTCCATCCACCAAGCCTTCAAGTTCGGCGCCGGCTGCGCTGGTATCGACAGCGGCAACGGCCAAGTCCGCCCGGGCCGCGAAACCGGCCCCCGCCAAACCCGCCGCGGCCAAACCAGCTGCGGCCAAATCCGCGGCCGCAAAACCAGCGGCCAGCAAACCTGCCGCCGCCAAGGCCGCGCCCAAAGCCGCGGCTTCAAAGCCCGCCGCCGTCCCGAAGAAGGCCGCCCCGGCAGCTGGGAAGGCCGACAATCTGCGCCGCCTGATCGGTATCGGCCCGGTCAACGACAAACTGCTCAAGGGCCTTGGCGTCACCACCTACGCGCAGATCGCCGGCTGGACCGCGGCCGATGTCAAGCGCATCGAGGACACGCTGAATTTCGACGGCCGCATCGCCCGCGAAAAGTGGGTCGAGCAGGCCAAGCTGCTTGCCACCGGCGACGAAAAGGAGTTCGCACGCCAATTCCCGAGCGCCGGGACCGCCAACAACAGCTGATCTGTCATCGGCAACATAACCAGAAGGCGGCGCTCTCGGGCGCCGTCTTTGTTTTTGCATTCGCCACTGTCTTTGCGCCCTGCGACGCCGCTCCCTCGATTGCACGCCGCCCGGCCCCCATATAGAGCGGTTCTGGCGTCATCGACCGCAGTACCCGAGCCCCATGCCCCTGCCCTCTGCCATTTTCCGCAACGATGAAAGCGGCCGTCAGTTGGTCTTCGACCACCCGGCCGACATCATCATTGCCTATGATGCCAAGGATTTTCTGCCGGCGCTGGCGGCTGCGCAGGCGGCGAGCGATGCCGGCAAATGGCTGGCCGGCTATTTCTCCTACGAAGCGGGCTATCTGCTCGAACCGAAACTCGTGCCGCTGCTGCCTGAAGGCCGGCGTGCGCCACTGGTTTGTCTGGGTGTCTTCGATGCTCCGGTCGAAGAGGGCGTGCCGCGCAACGATGCGCCGGCCACCAATGGCCCCATCTTCGACGCCAGGGCCAGTTGGTCCGCTCAGGACTACGCCAGACGCTTCGCGCGCCTTCACGACCACATCCGCAAGGGCGATTGCTACCAAGGCAACCTGACCTTTCCGGTCCGTGCCCAATGGTCGGGCGATCCGCTTGCTGCCTTCGACGCACTGACAGGACGCCAGCCGGTCAAGTATGGCGCACTGATTTCGCTCGGCGATCCCATCGTCTTATCGCGTTCGCCCGAGCTGTTCTTCGAGATCAATGCCTTAGGCATGATCGAAACCCATCCGATGAAGGGCACCGCACCGCGCGGCGCGACCAAGGCCGAGGACGCGCGGTTGAAGTCCTTCTTGCGCAGCGACGAAAAGAACCAGGCCGAGAACCGGATGATCGTCGATCTCCTGCGCAATGACATCTCACTGATCAGCGAGGTCGGCACGCTGGAAGTCCCGGAACTGTTCCGCATCGAGAGCTACCCGACCGTCCATCAGATGGTGAGCCGTGTGCGGGCGAAGCTTCTGCCTGATCTCGGCATCCGCCAAGTCTTTGGCGCGCTGTTTCCCTGCGGCTCGATCACCGGCGCGCCGAAAATCCGCGCGATGGAAATCCTGCACGAGCTGGAAGACACACCGCGCGACGTCTATTGCGGCGCCATCGGCTGGATCGCGCCTGGCGGCATGATGCGCTTTTCGGTGGCGATCCGCACTATATCCCTCTTTTCCAGTGGCGAGGCCGTTTACAATGTCGGCGGCGGCGTCGTCTTCGATTCGACGGCGCAAGAGGAGTATCAGGAGTGTCTGCTGAAGGCGCGCTTCGCGACGGGGACACCGCCGATTTCGAGCTGATCGAGACCATGCGCTGGGAGCCCGGCCAGGGCTTTCTGCGCTTCGAACGCCATCTCGCACGCCTTTACGGCTCGGCGGAAGAACTCGGCTTTGCCTGCGATCCGCAGCGGATCGGCGAGGTGCTGGCGAATACTATCGGGGCGCAGCAGACGGCGCTGCGCACCCGGCTCGTCCTGCAGCGCAATGGCGAGGTGACGGCTTCTGTTCAGCGTTACGAGCCACTCGCCGCCGACAAGGTCTGGCGGCTGCGACTGGCGCGGGTCCGGCTCTCCTCCACCGACACGCTGCTGCGCCACAAGACCGGCCGGCGGCAAGTCTACACTCACGCCCGCTCCGAATATCTGATCACCCAGGCCGACGAAGTGTTGCTCGCAAATGAGCGCAGTGAAATCTGCGAAGGCACCATCACCAACGTCTTCGCCGATTTCGGTGATGGCATGCTGATGACACCCAGGCTCGACTGCGGCCTGCTGCCTGGCGTATTGCGCGCCGAGTTGCTGGACGAAGGCCGCGCCCAGGAGGCGATCTACAGCTATGACGAGTTGAAATCCGCCAAAACACTGTTCGTCGGCAATTCTCTGCGCGGCTTGATCCCGGCAACATTGGCCTGATACGAAGCGGCTGCGAGAATAACCGCCGGCATTGGACACTTTCTAGCGAAGCATGAATTCTCGTCAGCCCACGCACACGCCCTATGATGGCTCCTCAAAGCTCTTCACCATCGGGCTGAAGCCGCTCGAACTCGACAAGTGGATCGAGGTCGACCGGTATCTCTTCGACCATCTCGCCGAAAAGCGCCGGCTGTATGCCGAAATTCCCGACAAGGTGTTTGTCGAGGAAGACGGCACGCGCGACGCCCAGCGCGAAGTGCGCGGCCTCATCGAAGCACATCTGCTGTCGACATTTCCCGGGATGTACCGGCGCACCAATGCCGGGGTTGAGGTCATTGGCGCCAAAGCCGACTCTGACGCCACCTTCCCCGATGCCCCGCTGGTCGCAGCGTCGCTGCTCGTTCAGGAAGACCTGATCCTGATGCGCCGTGACGACACCGGCTGGCGGCTCGCCGCCGGCTCGCTGTGTTTCCCGTCATCCTGGTCGCTGGTCGAAAAATTCGGCCGGCCGCTGCAGCAGATCCACGCACCGGTGCCGGGCTTCGGTCCGGGCACCAGGCCGGCCGAGCTCATCAACCGCATGTTCGACGGCCTGCAGGGTCAGGCCGTCGAACGCTTCAACTGGTCGATCCAGGCCGGCGACGCGCTCTATCATCCGCTCTCCAATGTCGAGCGCATCGACCGTGCCACCAACCGCCCCTCGCGATTTCCCGACGGCGACGTCAACGCCCACGCCTTCATCCGCGTCGAGCGCCAGACGCTGCGCAAACTGCCTCTGTCGCGCGACATCCTGTTCACCATCCGCATCCATCTCGACCCGCTGAAAGTGCTGGCGCGGCATCCCGACCGGGCAACGCTTGCCGCCTCTTTCGCGGCGCAATTGCAGGCGCTGGATGAGGCTCAACTCGACTATAAGGGGATGACATCAGACCGTGACCGGCTGGTGCAACGCCTGCAAACCATGGCTCAGGAGTGACGATGATCCGAAAAATCCTGGAGCAAGCCGTATTGCTCGGTGCATTGCTGGCGTTGCCGGCAACGGCGCTCGCCGACCCCGTCACCTATGCCGGCAAGCTCGGCAACATCGACATCGTCGTCGAGTTTACCGGCGATCCGGCGACGGCTGGAGAGGCACAGGCGGCGCGCTATTTCTACCGCTCCAAGGGCGTCGATATTCCTCTGCAGGCGAAGTCGAGCAAGGGCGCCACCTTTCAATTGGCCGAGGAAGAAGCCTGCGATGCCAAGAAGTGCGGCGACGGCCAGGCTCCACCCATCGGCGCCGTCTGGCGGTTGAGTTCCGCCGACAAGGGCAAGACGCTGGAAGGCACCTGGACGGCCAAAAAGACCCTGCCGCTGAAGCTGACAAGGATCGCCAGCCGTGCCCAGACGGAGACGCCGGCGACGACGCCACGCGATCTCTATGATTTCACCGACATGACATTCTCGGGCGACGATGCGCCGATCACCATGGCGGCATCGCCCTACGACTATATCAAGCTGGATTTCGCGCCCAAGGCAGACGCCAAGGAAGGTTGGCCGGATGCAGCCTACAACTATGTCACCGATCCGCGCACCAAATTCGCCAGGCCGCGCATCGTCGATCTCGCCGGCAGTGCGCCGATCGAAGCCGCCAATGCCTTGCTGCAGAACCGCCATTGGCATGACAGCCTCAGCGCCTTGACGTGCGCGGCGCTGCAATACGCCGGCTTCCACGATGGACCACCGATGGAGGGCATGGATGACGATTCGCTTGGCGGCTACGAAGACACGACGTCCAAAGTGACGTCATTGACGCCGAAGCTGATGAGCTGGTCGGAATCCGGCAGCCTCTATTGCGGCGGTGCGCATCCGAACAACTATTCCGACGCCTATGTCATGGACGTGCGCCGTGGCGCCTTGCTTACCCTTCAGGACATGTTTTCCGATACGGGCGACGGCAAGCCAGGCCCCTCGCTGGCCGCCTTCGTCAGGGAGAACCGCAAGAAGCCAAGCGACCAGACCGAGGTGGATTACGAGGCCGAATGCGGCATCGACGATTTGATCAGCGACTATCTCGGCGCCAGCCTGAAGCGCGATGGCGACAGGCAGGTTCTGGTCTTCGGCCTGCAAGGTTTGCCCAACGTCATCCAGGCTTGCGGCGGCGATCTCGTTGAAATGCCGGTCTCCGAAGCACAAGCGCTGTTCACACCGGAATTCGCGAAACTGCTCGAACCGTAGGCGTATCTGCGCGGCCGGGAACTAACCTTATCCCTGCTTTTCGCTTTATTGTGACAATGATCTATGGTTTGTCGCGCGGCGGTCGAACGGCCGTTTTGGCGCGTTGCTTGAAGGAGTGCTCGATAAAATGGCGAATGAAAACTGGCCCGTTTACGGTGAAATCACCGGCCCTGTCGTGATGATCGGCTTTGGTTCGATCGGACGGGGAACGCTGCCTCTGATCGAGCGCCATTTCAAATTCGACAAGTCGCGCATGACGGTCATCGACCCGCTCGACACCGACCGCAAGCTGCTCGACGAGCGCGGCATCGCCTTCGTCCAGGAGCACGTGACCGAGAAAAACTACAAGAAACTGCTGACGCCGCTTTTGACCAATGGTGACGGCCAGGGCTTTTGCATCAATCTGTCGGTCGATACCGGCTCGGTCGACCTGATGCGGCTCTGCCGCAAGCTCGGCGTGCTCTACATCGACACCGTCGTCGAGCCGTGGCTCGGCTTCTATTTCGACGCCAAGGCCGACAATGCCAGCCGCACCAACTACGCGCTGCGCGAAGCCTTGATCAAGGAGAAGCACGACAAGCCCGGCGGCGCTACCGCGGTTTCGACCTGTGGCGCCAATCCGGGCATGGTCTCGTGGTTCGTCAAGCAGGCGCTGCTGAACCTTGCGGGCGACCTCGGCCTCGAGTTTTCCGAACCCGCGCAGGACGACCGTGACGGCTGGGCGAAGCTGATGAAGCAGGCCGGCGTCAAGGGCATCCACATCGCCGAGCGCGACACCCAGCGCACCAAGAAGCCGAAGCCGATGAACGTGTTCTGGAACACCTGGTCGGTCGAAGGTTTCATCTCGGAAGGGCTGCAGCCGGCCGAGCTCGGCTGGGGCACGCATGAGAGATGGATGCCGAAGAACGGCAAGGAGCACAAGCATGGCTCCAAGGCTGCGATCTATCTCGAACAGCCCGGCGCCAACACCCGCGTGCGCTCCTGGTGCCCGACGCCGGGCGCGCAATACGGTTTCCTGGTGACGCACAATGAGGCGATCTCGATCGCCGACTTCTTCACCGTGCGGTCGAAGAAGGGGAAGGTGCAATACCGCCCGACCTGCCACTATGCCTATCACCCCTGCAACGACGCCGTGCTGTCGCTGCACGAAATGTTCGGCGCTGCCGGCAAGCCGCAGCCGATCCACCATGTGCTTGACGAAAACGAACTGGTCGACGGCGTCGACGAGCTTGGCGTGCTGCTCTACGGCCATGCCAAGAACGCCTACTGGTACGGTTCGCAGCTGTCGCTGGCCGAAGCCCGCAAGCTGGCGCCCTACCAGAACGCTACCGGCATGCAGGTCACCTCGGCCGTGCTCGCCGGCATGGTCTGGGCGCTGGAAAACCCGGAAGCCGGCATCGTCGAGGCCGACGAGATGGACTACAGGCGCTGCCTGGAAGTGCAGTCCCAGTATCTCGGACCGGTCAAGGGCTACTACACCGACTGGACGCCGCTCGATAACCGTCCGGGCCTGTTTCCCGAGGACCTCGACAAAAGCGACCCGTGGCAATTCCGCAACATCCTCGTTCGATAGCGGTTCCATACCCCTGCCTCACTGCCTTGCAATCGCCCGGAAATCGGGCGATTGAAGGGATGCGGACGAGAGCAGTGTGCATCCATTTGGACGCACGAGGGACGGCTCTGGAAACTTGAGGCCACGCACATCGTGTTCTCCAAAGCGTCGTTTGACGATTGGGCCGATGCGTCAGGAGAGGATTTGATATGACGATTGCGCGCAAAATTCTTTCTGCGGGCGCGGCGGGCGCTCTTGCGACGATGCTTGCCGCCTGCACCACCGGCGGCTCCGACGGGCCACCGATCTCATCGCAGGCGCGAGGCGTCGAAGGCTCATGGCTGAACGCCGAAGGCAAGGCGGTCTCGACATTGAACGGCGGCGTCTTCACCACCGTTTCGGCGGAGACCGGTGAGAAATTCGCTGACGGCAGCTACACCAAGACCGGCGCCACCTCGGTCGAGATCAACGGAACCTCGCTGATCCGGCAGCAGCCAATCGCTTTCAACTGCCTGCTGGTGTCCATAAACCAGCTGAATTGCACCAGCTCCGCCGGGCAGAACTTCGTGCTGACCAGGCGCGGCTGAACCTTTCCCATGCGGCTTTGCGGATGGCGGCGGCGCGATGCCGCCGCCTTTTTTATGCCGGCAAACCGATGCCGGTTATCCGCCCTGATTCTTCTTGCATCGCCACAACCGCGATGTGAACATACCCGAAATGCTGGCTGTTATCCTGCAGTCGGGCAAGAGCGCTAAACGCCTTTGATCATATCCGGGAGACGAAGATGAAGAAGCTCGCCGCCATTGCCGCCCTCTCTGCCTCGACACTCGGCCTGTCGGCCGCACCATCCTTTGCCGACTACACGTTGAACATCCTGCATTTCAACGATTGGCACAGCCGCATCGAAGGCAACAACAAATACGAGTCAACCTGCTCGGCCGAGGAAGAGACCAAGGGTGAGTGCATCGGCGGCGCCGGCCGGCTGGTCACCGCGATCGCACAGGAGCGCAAGAAGCTCGAAGGCCAGAACGTGCTGCTGCTCAATGCCGGCGACAGCTTTCAGGGATCGCTGTTCTACATCACCTACAAGGGCACGGCGGAGGAGGAATTCCTCAATCAGATCAAGCCCGACGCGGTGACGCTCGGCAACCACGAATTCGACGATGGCGAGAGCGCGCTGGTGCCTTATCTCGACAAGGCGAAGTTCCCGATCGTCAGCGCCAATGTCGTGCCCAACGACAAGTCCGGCGCCGCAGGCAAGATCAAGCCGTCGATTGTGCTTGAGGTCGGCGGCCAGAAGATCGGCATTGTCGGCGCCGTGACCAACGACACGCCGGAACTCGCCTCTCCCGGCCCCAACATTACCATCGAGGACGACGTCAAGTCGATCACCGCCGAGGTCGAGAAGCTGAAGGCGCAAGGCGTCAACAAGATCATTGCCGTCACCCATATCGGCTACAGGCGCGAGCGCGATGTCATCGCCAAGATCCCGGGCATCGATGTGGTGGTCGGCGGCCACAGCCATTCGCTTCTGTCCAACACCGACCCGAAGGCTGAAGGCCCCTACCCGACGATGGTCGACAACCCCGACGGCTCCAAGGTGCCTGTCGTGCAGGCCGCGTCCTATTCGAAATATCTCGGCGAATTCAAGGTCGTGTTCGACGACAATGGCAACGTCAAGGAAGCCAGCGGCGACCCGATCTTCCTCGACAAGTCGATCACTCCCGATCCGGCCGTTCTTGCCCGCATCAAGGAGCTTGGCGCGCCGATCGAGGCGCTGAAGAACAAGGAAGTGGCCGAGACCACCGAGGCCATCGACGGCAGCCGCGAAAGCTGCCGCACCAAGGAATGCGCGATGGGCAACCTCGTCTCCGACGCCATCCTCGACCGCGTCAAGGGACAGGGCGTCGAGATCGTCGTCTCGAATGGCGGCGGCCTGCGTGCTTCGATCGACAAGGGCACCGTCACCATGGGCGAGGTGCTGACCGTGCTGCCGTTCCAGAACACGCTGGCGACCTTCCAGATTTCCGGCAAGGATCTGGTTGCCGGGCTGGAAAACGGCGTCAGCCAGGTCGAGGACGGCGGCGGCCGCTTCCCGCAGGTGGCAGGTCTCAAATACTCCTTCGACAAGTCGGTCGCGCCCAATGCCGGCCGAGTCAAGTCGGTCGAGGTGATGCAGAACGGTGCCTGGGCGCCGATCAATTCGGACAAGGACTATCTGGTCGCCACCAACAATTACGTCCGCCAGGGCGGCGACGGCTATAAGGTCTTCGCCGAGAAGGCCAAGAACGCCTATGATTACGGCCCGGGCCTCGAACAGGTGGTCGCCGACTATCTCGCCGCGCACCGGCCCTACACGCCCAAGCTCGACGGCCGCATCACCGAGGTTGCCGCAACCGTAGCGGCTGCCCCGGCCGCCGAGCCGGCAAAACCAGCCGAACCGGCACCTGCTCCAGCGGAACCGGCAAAATCGGCCGAGGCTGCACCGGCGGAGCCGGCGATGCCCGCATTGCCGGCAGGCTCCGGCGACATCACCACCACGCCGCCGACTGTCCCGGCGGAAACCGCCCCGGCAACGCCGGCTCCGGCCGAACCGGCAAAACCGGCCGAAGCCGCACCTGCTCCGGCAAAGCCGGCTGACGGCGCCCCGGCCGAAGCCAGCCATGTCATCGTCGCCGGCGATACCTATTGGGATCTCGCCAAGAAGGCCTACGGCGACGGCGCCAAGTGGAAGGTGATCTCCGAGGCCAACAAAGGCTACGAGCCACGCCGGCTTCCGGTCGGCGCGAGCTTGACCATTCCGGCGAAGTAACCTCGCTTCGCGCTTGCGACCAGCAAAATCCGTCCGGGAAACCGGGCGGTTTTTGGCTTTCAGGGTAAGGTGCGGCCAGACGCAGCATTGAAAACTCGCGCCGCATCGCTAGGTTCGCCCGACATCGTCGGTTTCGCGGTGTCGGGAGACCTTCATGACGCTTTCCACGCCTGTCGACCCCAAAGCCGCGAAAGCGCTCGACCTGCTGCCGGCGGGACATCCGCCGGTAAACGCAGGCAAGATCGGCGTCATGCTGGTCAATCTCGGCACGCCCGACGGTACCGATTTCAAGCCGATGTGGCGCTATCTCCGCGAATTCCTGTCCGATCCGCGCGTCATCGAACTCAACAAGGCGATCTGGTATCCGATCCTCTACGGCTTGGTGCTGACCACCAGACCGAAGAAGTCCGGCGCCAATTACGCCAGGATATGGAACCGCGAGAGGAACGAGTCGCCGCTGCGCACCTACACCCGCGCGCAGAGCGAAAAGCTGGCCGCAGCGCTCATCGACCTACCCGATGTCGTGGTCGACTGGGCGATGCGCTACGGCAACCCCTCGACCGCGAGCGTCGCTCAAAGGCTGGTCGAACAAGGCTGCGACCGCATCCTGTCGTTCCCACTCTACCCGCAATACTCCGCGACCACCACCGCGACCGCCAACGACCAGCTGTTTCGCGCCTTGATGAAGATGCGCCGCGCGCCTGCCGTGCGCAGTGTTCCGCCCTACTATGACGAGCCGGTCTACATCGAGGCGCTCGCCCATTCGATCGAACGGCATCTGGCAACGCTAGACTTCGAGCCCGAGGTGGTCATCACCTCCTATCACGGCATCCCGAAGCCCTATTTCGAGAAGGGCGATCCCTATCACTGCCACTGCCAGAAGACGACACGGCTGTTGCGTGAACGACTGGGGTGGGATGAAAAGAAGCTGATCATCACCTTCCAGTCGCGCTTCGGCGCCCAGGAATGGCTGCAGCCCTACACCGACAAGACGGTCGAGAAACTGGCGAAGGACGGCGTGAAATCGATCGCCATCGTCAACCCAGGCTTTTCCGTCGACTGCATCGAGACGCTGGACGAAATCGGCCGCGAGGCGGCCGAGACCTTCCATCACGCCGGCGGCGAGAAATTCGCCCACATCCCGTGCCTCAACGACAGTGCAGAAGGCATGGCGGTGATCGAGGCGATGGTGCGGCGCGAGCTGTCGGGCTGGGTCTGAGGCCGCCACGTTGCGGCGATCGATCGCCGCAGTTGCGCTATTCCATGCACTAATAATCAACGATCACCTGATTGTAACATTATTGAAACACACCTAAGTGTTTGGTGAAGTCGGTTGCATGGAATCAACGCCATGGCCGGCATCTGAGGGAGATTCAAATGGACTTCAGTGGTTTCGGTATTGCGATTGGTGCGCTTGCCTTTCTGGTATTGGTGCTTCTTATCAAAGGCATCCGGACAATCCCGCAAGGCTATAATTATACGGTGGAGCGCTTTGGTCGTTACACCAAAACACTAAGCCCCGGCCTCAACCTCATCGTGCCGTTCGTCGACCGAATCGGCGCCAAGATGAACATGATGGAGCAGGTGCTCGACGTTCCGAGCCAGGAAATCATCACGCGCGACAACGCCATTGTGGGCGTCGACGGCATCGCCTTCTACCAGATCCTCAATGCGGCCCAGGCCGCCTACCAGGTCGCCGGCCTGGAGAACGCCATCCTCAATTTGACGATGACCAACATCCGTACCGTCATGGGCTCGATGGACCTCGACGAATTGCTGTCGAACCGCGACGCCATCAACGAGCGCCTGCTGCGCGTCGTCGACGAAGCGGCGCATCCGTGGGGCATCAAGATCACCCGCGTCGAGATCAAGGATATCAATCCGCCGGCCAACCTCATCGAATCGATGGGTCGTCAGATGACCGCCGAACGCAATAAGCGTGCGCAGATCCTCGCCGCCGAAGGCCTCAAGCAGTCGCAGATCCTCGAGGCCGAAGGCCGCAAGGAAGCCGCCTTCCGCGACGCCGAGGCGCGCGAACGCTCGGCCGAGGCCGAAGCGCGAGCCACCCAGGTTGTATCGGAAGCCATCTCCAAGGGCGACGTGCAGGCACTCAATTACTTCGTGGCGCTCAAATACACCGAAGCGATGGGCAAGATCGGCACCGCTAACAACAGCAAGGTCGTGCTGATGCCGATGGAAGCCTCGGCGCTGATAGGCACCCTCGGCGGCATAAGCGAGATCGCCAGGGAGGTGTTCCGCAGCGAAGGCACCGCCGGCGCCGCCAGGCAGGCCGCCCGCCCTCCGGTGGTTCGCCCAAGCGAAAACTGAGATCGGGCGAGAACTGAGATCATAAGAGCATGATCCCGAAAAGTGGGAGCCGGTTTTCGGAAAAGATCATGCTCTCAAACAAGAACTAGGAGCGCACTCCCATGTTCGACCGCATCATTTCCGAACTTGGTCCGTGGAACTGGATGGTTCTGGGCTTCGTCCTCCTGGTGATGGAGGTCATCGCGCCAGGAATATTCATGCTGTGGATCGGCATCGCCGCATTGGTGATCGGTGTGATTTCCCTGCTCGTCTGGGACGCAAGCTTCTGGGCCTGGGAAGTCCAGGTCCTCGCCTTCCTGGCCCTGTCGCTGGTCTCGGCCCTTGCCGGAAAGAAGCTGGTTGGTGGGCGTAATACCCCTAGCGACCAGCCGCTCCTCAACCGGCGCGGCGCGCAGTTGGTCGGCAGGATGGCAACGCTGGCCGAGCCGATCAAGGACGGTCGCGGCCGCATCAAACTCGGCGACACACTGTGGCGCGTCTCCGGTCCCGACCTGCCGGCCGGCACGCAGGTGCGCGTCGTCAGTTCGGCCGACACCGATCTGGAACTGACCGTCGAGGCAGTTTGACATTTCGAAAGCGCATGGCGCTTTCGATCCGGAAAATCAGGCGCGTCGCCTAGGGCTTCCCGAACGCGACGCGTCCTTTGATTTTTTCAGGCGGCGCCGATGCGCAGCAGGTCGTGCAGATGAACCAGTCCCACGAGCCGCCTGCCTTCGACCACCATCAGGCTCGTAATGGCCGAATTGTTGATAATCTGCAGCGCCGTCGCCACCAGCGTGTCCGGTGTGGCCGTCTTCGGCTTTTTCGTCATCACCTGATCGACGCTCATTTCCATGAGATTGCTGCCGATGTGACGCCTGATGTCGCCATCGGTGATGATGCCCACCAACGCGCCATCCGCCGTCGCGATCGCCACGCAGCCGAAGCCCTTGTTCGACAATTCGAGGATCGCCTCGCGCATGCCCGTGCCGGAAGCCACCAGCGGCAGCCTGTCGCCGACATGCATGATCTCGTGGATCTGCGTGAGATTGGCGCCGAGCTGGCCGCCGGGGTGGAACGTGCGGAAATGGTCGGGCGTGAAGCCGCGCGCTTCGAGCAGCGCTATGGCCAGCGCATCGCCGACCACCAGTTGCAGCAGGGTCGATGTCGTCGGCGCCAGACCGTGCGGGCAGGCTTCCGGCGCGGACGGCAGGAGCACCACCACGTCGGCCGCGCGCGCCAGCGCCGAGGCCGCGCCCGCGGTAATCGCAATCA
The DNA here is from genome assembly GCF_000502535.1 of Mesorhizobium sp. LNJC391B00. NCBI lineage: Bacteria > Pseudomonadati > Pseudomonadota > Alphaproteobacteria > Hyphomicrobiales > Phyllobacteriaceae > Mesorhizobium > Mesorhizobium sp. LNJC391B00. The sequence goes on along the minus strand of NZ_AYWI01000003.1, from coordinate 375,927 downwards.
GCGGGATCGAGAAGCGCCTGGAATAGGCGACGATGCCCATCAACTCTTTGCTCTCGCCGGACCATGACATGGCGATGATGGCATCGTCTCTGGCGATCATGCCAAGGTCGCCATGATTGGCCTCCGCCGGATGGACGAAGAAGGCAGGCGTGCCGGTCGAAGCCAGACTAGCCGCGATCTTAGTGCCGATATGGCCGCTTTTGCCGACGCCGGTGACTATGACGCGGCCATTGATGCGCGACACCATGTCGACGGCGCGGGCGAAAGGTTCGGCCAGTTCGTTCTCCAGCGCGGCGGCCAATGCCGCCACGCCGGCCTGTTCCGTGGCTACCGTTCTCAGCGCCGAGGCGACCGAAGCCTCCAAAGGCTTCTTTTCTGGGGATCCCGCATGCATGGCTGATGCGATTAGCGCTTTGCCGTTCGCCTGTCCAACAGAATTGCCGTCCAGCCATGTCGTATAGGCACACCTTCAACCCTCCGTTAACCATCCCCGTTTACGGTTCGGTAAGTATGGCGCGCTTGCGCCGCGCAAGCAGTGGTGACGATGTCGCGGGCCCAGCCTCAAGAGAAAAAAGGTCGAACGGGCAGAGCCTTTTGCGCTCTGCTTCTGGCGACGAGCGTGCTCGCTTTGCTGCGGCCAACTGCGCTTCATGCCCAGGAGACCGAGCTGCGCGGCGAAGTTTCGGAATCGGCGATCCTGTCCGACCAGCAGCGCCGGGCCAGGCAATTGAGCAAGGCCAACACGCAGGTCAAGCCCGCCCCTGCCGACACCGCCCCCACGGGAAACACGCCAACCGCTTATGTGCCGGCCAGCGATGGCGCCTTGCCTGACGACACCGACCCGTCACAGGCCGGCGCAAACAGCATTTTCGACCCGCCGGCGACCATCGACGATTCGTTCGCCGACAAGCCGCCAACCGTCCAGCCACGCCGGCCATCGACGGCAAAACAACGCGCCGCCGCGGATGCAGACAAGGCCAAGGACAAAACCAAGGCTGCCGACAAGAAGAAGCCTGGCAAAGCCACGGACCAGACCACCACCGCCGCGACTCCGGACGGCACTGCGGCAGGCGACGCCGATCAGGACACAGCGAACGGCCGTGTCCTCACCGTCGGCGGTGTCGACCGACGAAAGCTCGACCCCGGCGCCGAGCGCACCGGCGCCATCGAGGGCCAGAAGAAGAAGCTCGAGGACGACCCGTACGCGGCAACCGGCATCAAGGTCGGCTCGTTCCTGCTGCGGCCGACGCTCGAGCAGGGCGTTGCCGTCACGTCGAACGCCGATTCCAGCGCTGGCGGCAAGTCGGCGGTGCTGTCCGAAACGGCGCTCCGTTTCTCCGCCGCCTCCGATTGGCGCGAGAATTCGGCGGTCATCGACGGCTACGGCAATTTCCGCAACACCATTTCGGGCCAGAAGATCAATGAGGCACGCGGCCGTATCCAAGGCACGTACAATGTCGACCTCGACAATGAACTGCGCGCCATCGCCAAGCTCGGCTACGAGATTGCGCCGGAATCGGCCTCCGCGCCCGACGCCATTGCCGGCGTCACCTCGCAGCCGATCCGCCAGACTGTCGACGGCAGCCTCGCCGTCGAGAAGGATGTCGGCAAGCTGCGCTTTGCGCTGACCGGTGCGGTCTCCCACGACATCTATGGCGATGCCGAACTTACCGATGGCACCTCGCTGTCGCAGAAGGACCAGGACAACACGCTCTACACTGCAACGTTGCGGACCGGCTATGAAATTTCCCCGGCTCTGACGCCCTTTGCTGAGATTGAGCTCGGCCGCCGGGTATATGACCAACGGATCGACAACAAGGGCTTCGAGCGCTCTTCGACCCGGCTTGGCGCGCGCGCCGGTATCGAAGTCGACATGGGCGAGAAGCTCAAGGGTGAGTTCTCGGCCGGCTGGCTGAGGGAGGCGATCGACGACAAGAACCTGGAGGCGATTTCGGGAGCCACCATCAATGCCGACCTCAAATGGTCGCCCGAGCGCGGTACCATCATCGGCCTCACCGGGCGAACCACGGTCGAAGGCACGACGAATGCCGGTAAGAGCGGCGACATCCTCTATTCCGGCCGCCTCACCGGCGAGCGGCAGATCCGCGCCGACCTGACCGGCAACGCAGCCCTTGGGCTCGACTGGCGCAATTACACCGGCTCCGACGGCCATGACATGACGCTGAGTGCAGAGGCCGGGCTGACCTGGTGGCTGAACCGCTATGTCGGCCTCACCAGCCGCGCCCGCACCGAAAAGCTGACCAGCAATCTGCCCGGGCGCAACTACACCGCCAACAGCATCTATTTGGGGCTGAAGCTGCAGCGGTAGCTAAAAAGCAGCGCCGCGACGCTCGGACGGCTTCATTTCATCGAGCAGCGTGCGGATGACGCCGGCCATGTTCTCGTTCATGTCGCTGCGCCACAGCGCGAAGGCGACATTGGCCTCGACGAAGCCTTCCGGCGAGCCGCAATCGAAGGTGCGGCCCTGAAAGTGGTAGCCAAAGAAGGGCTGCTGCTTTTCCAGCTTCAGCATCGCGTCGGTGAGCTGGATCTCGTTGCCGGCGCCCTTTTCCTGGCTTTCGAGGATCTTGAAAATCTCGGGCTGCAGGATGTAGCGGCCGTTGATGTAGAGATTGGACGGCGCGGTGCCGGTCTTCGGCTTTTCGACCATCTCGGTGATGCGGAAGCCGTGATGCGTGTCCTCGCCGCGGCCGACAATGCCATATTTGTGGGTCTCGGCCGGATCGCATTCCTGCACCGCGATGATGTTGTTGCCGGTCTCCTCGTAGAGCTCGACCATGGCCTTCGTGCAGCTCTTCTCCGACTGCATGATCATGTCGGGCAGCAACAGCGCGAAGGGTTCGTCGCCGACCAGTTCGCGGGCGCACCAGACGGCGTGGCCGAGACCCATCGGCACCTGCTGGCGGGTGAACGAGGTCTGCCCCGGGGCCGGCTGCAGCCGCTGCAAGCGGGCCAGCTGGTCGTCCTTGCCGCGCTGTGCCAGCGTATCATAGAGCTCGAACTGGATATCGAAATGGTCTTCTATGACCGCCTTGTTGCGGCCGGTGACGAAGATGAAATGTTCGATGCCGGCCTCGCGCGCCTCATCGACGACATACTGGATGACCGGCCGGTCGACGACGGTCAGCATCTCCTTGGGAATGGCCTTGGTGGCCGGGAGAAACCGTGTGCCGAGACCGGCGACCGGGAAAACTGCCTTGCGAACTCGCTTCATGCGTCAATTATCCGTTTGAGGGCGTGCCCGGCAATCCCGCCTCGCGACATTTTCGCGCCGGAATTGTGGATTATCGGGCCATTGAGGGAAACATCAACCGGTAAAGCATCCAGGTGTCTTTTCGTTCCAGGCGCCGCCTATGGTAAACCAATTGCTAACCCGGTTCGGCGATGAATGGTCTTTCCTGAGATAGAGAAAGGGGAAAATATGTCCGTTCGCAGTGCCGCAAAACTCTTTACCAGCGTGCTGACGGCGGCCAGCCTCTCGCTCGCCTTGCTGATGCCGGCCGGACCGGCCTTCGCCGATGCCGGGTTTCGGCAATGGGTCGCCGGCTTCCGCGCCACGGCCGTGGCGGGCGGCGTTTCCGGCGCGGTCTACGACCGAGCGTTCCGGGGCATCAATGAGCCCGACCCGGTGGTGCTGGAAAAGGCACGCACCCAGCCCGAGTTCACCGCGCCCGCCTGGGACTATTTCGACAACCGCGTCCACGACCAGTCCGTTGCCGTCGGCCAGCAGATGGCCAGGAAATGGAAGCCGTGGCTGGACCGGATCGAAGCCAGGTTCGGCGTCGACCGCTACATCCTGCTCGCCATCTGGTCGATGGAATCGAATTATGGCGAGATCCTCAAGCGCGACGACATCATGCGCAATGTCATCCGCTCGCTGGCAACCCTCGCCTATGGCGACGCCAAGCGTTCGAAATTCGCCCGCACCCAATTGGTCGCCGCGCTGAAAATCCTGCAGACCGGCGACATCGACGAAAGCCACCTGATGGGCTCCTGGGCCGGCGCCATGGGCCAGACCCAGTTCATCCCGACCAGCTACCAGCATTATGCCGTCGACATGGACGGCAACGGCAAGCGCGACATCTGGAATTCGATCCCCGATGCGTTGGCGACATCAGCCAATCTGCTGAAGAAGAATGGCTGGCAGGGCGGCAAGACCTGGGGCTACGAGGTCACCATTCCAGCCGGCAAACTGCCTGCCGGCTCGAAGACATTGGCGCAGTGGCAGGCGCTCGGCGTCGCCAGGGCCAATGGCAAGCCGTTCAAGAACGCAACCGACAAGGCGACGCTGAAAGTGCCGGACGGCCGCGGCGGACCGGCATTCCTGATGATCAAGAACTTCTCCGTCATCAAGGCCTACAACAACGCCGACAAATATGCCCTGGCCGTCGGCCTTCTTGCCGACGAAATCGCCGGCTCTAATGGTCTGGTGCAGGACTGGAAGCGGCCCTTCACCAAACTGTCCTTCGAGGAAAGGCAGGAGTTGCAGAAGCGGCTTTCGCAGCACGGACTTTACGACGGCAAGTTCGACGGCAAGATCGGTGACGGCACGAAAACCGCCATCATGACCTATCAGGCAACGGTCGGCTTGACCCAGGACGGGTATCCGAGCATGGAAGTGCTCAAATGGCTCAGAAAGAAATAGAGCCGGCGACGGCAGCTTGCATTTGCGACGCAAGGGATGCCGTAGCATCGGTCTGTGCATGATCCCCTGCAAGGGCCATGCACCAAGGGATGGAGAGGGTGCTTGGTTTCGGCAGCGCGTATCCGTGTGATCGTTTTCCGCTTGCCGATCCTCATTCTGGCCATCGTCGTCCTGGCGACGGGGGTCGCCGGCAGTTTCCACACACCGGCTTTGGCGCAGGAGCAACCGCAGAACCGCGGCTGGTCGCTGCGCGACCTTCTGTTCCCGCGCCGCAGCGAACGCATCGAGCCGCCGCTCGACGTCCGCAAGGCAAAGCCGAAGGTCAAGAAGAAGCCCCGTGCACCCGTTGAACCTTCCGCTCCGATTGTCGAGAAGACACCGGATGCCCGCGTCGTTCTGGTGATCGGCGATTTCATGGCCAACGGCCTGGCCGAAGGCCTCGAAACAGCCTTTGCCGACAATGCCAACGTCAGGATCGTCGAGCGCGCCAACGGTTCTTCGGGTTTCGTGCGCGATGATGTCTACAATTGGCCCGAACAGGTCAAATCGCTGGTCGAGACCGAAAAACCCTCCGTGGTCGTCGTCATGCTCGGCTCCAACGACCGCCAGCAGATGCGCGTCAACGATGTGCGCGAGCAGCCGCGCTCCGAGAACTGGACCAAGGAATACGAACGCCGGACCGAAGCCTTGGGAAAGGCACTGGCGGCGACCAAGGTGCCTTATCTGTGGGTCGGCATGCCAGCCTTCAAGACGCCGAAGATGACCTCCGACATGCTCGCATTCAACGACATCTACCACTCGGCTGCCGAGAAGAACGGCGGCGAATTCGTCGATGTCTGGGATGGGTTCGTCGACGAGAACGGCGCCTTTGTCTCGACCGGCCCCGACATTAACGGCCAGGCCGTGCGGCTGCGCTCCGACGACGGCATCAACGTCTCGAAAGCCGGCAAGCGAAAGCTCGCCTTCTACACCGAAAAGCCGCTGGCCAAGATCCTCGGCCTGGCAGCGCCGGGAAGCGTGGTGACGGCTGCCGCACCGGCCGGCGCCCCGGTCGAGGCGCCGTCGCTGCCCGCCGCCCCGATCGTGGTCGACCGCACCGTTCCAATGCTGCTCAACGATCCGGCGCTCGACGGCGGTACCGAACTTCTCGGTGCGGCGGCGGCGCCGAAAGCCAATCCGGATCTACCCGGCGAAAAACTAATCCTCGAAGGCAAGGCGCCCGAGGCCTCGCCCGGCCGCGCCGACGACTTCTCGTGGCCGCCCAAGGCCGCTGCCGCGACGGATACGACGACGGCGATCAATCGTTAACGGGGGAGTACCGTCGACCCCATCAGCGCTTCATCGATCGAGCGCGCGGCCTGGCGGCCTTCGCGGATCGCCCACACAACCAGCGACTGGCCGCGGCGCACATCACCTGCGGCGTAGAGCTTGTCGACGCTGGTCTTGTAGTCGCGATCGTTGGCTTCGACATTGCGGGAACGGCGGCTGTCGGTAGTGATTTTCATCTCACCGTCCAGCTCTTTCGCGACGCCGGCGGCAGCCGGTCCGGCAAAGCCGATGGCGATGAAGGCGAGGTCTGCACGGATGACGAATTCGGTGCCGGCGATCGGCTTGCGCTTCTCGTCGACTTCGCAGCATTTGACGCCGGTCAGTTGGCCGTCCTCGCCGATGAATTCGAGCGTCGCCACCTGGAATTCGCGCTCCGCACCTTCGGCCTGTGAGGACGAGGTGCGCATCTTGGTCGCCCAGTAAGGCCAGACCGAAAGCTTGTCTTCCTTCTCCGGCGGCTGCGGGCGGATGTCGAGCTGGGTGACGCGCACCGCGCCCTGGCGGAAGGCGGTGCCGACGCAGTCGGACGCGGTATCGCCGCCGCCGACGACGACGACATGCTGGCCGCCGGCGATGATCGGATGCGACGGCCAGGCCACCGACTGGATCGGCTCGCCGCCGACGCGACGGTTCTGCTGCACCAGATAGGGCATGGCGTCATAGACGCCGCCGAGATCGTCGCCCGGAATGTTGGCCGGACGCGGCGATTCCGAACCGCCGCAATAGAGCACCGCATCGTATCCGGCGAGCAACTCTGCCACCGGCTTATCGACGCCGACATTGACGCCGCAATGGAAGGTCACGCCCTCGCCCTGCATCTGCTCGATGCGGCGGTCGATATAGTGCTTCTCGATCTTGAAGTCGGGAATGCCGTAGCGCATCAGCCCGCCGGGACGGCTCTCACGCTCATAAACGCTGACCTCGTGGCCGGCGCGGCCAAGCTGCTGCGCCGCCGCCATCCCTGCCGGACCGGAGCCGATGACAGCGACCCGCTTGCCCGTCTTCTTCTCTGGCGGATAAGGCCGGATATGGCCGGTTTCATAAGCCTTGTCGGCGATTGCCTGTTCGACAGTCTTGATGGCAACCGGAATGTCCTCGAGGTTCAGCGTGCAGGCTTCCTCGCAGGGCGCGGGGCAGATGCGGCCGGTGAACTCGGGGAAATTGTTGGTCGAATGCAGGTTGCGGATCGCATTGTCCCAGTCGCCATTGTAGACGAGGTCGTTCCAGTCCGGGATCTGGTTGTGGATCGGGCAACCGGTCGGCCCGTGGCAGAACGGGATGCCGCAATCCATGCAGCGCGCCGCCTGTTTCTCGACCTCCTTGTCCGACATCGGCAGCGTGAATTCACGAAAATGCCGGATGCGGTCGGAGGCCGGCTGGTACTTGTGCACCTGCCGGTCGATTTCGAGAAAGCCTGTTACCTTGCCCATAGTCCAGTTCCTGCTGTCCAGATGGTGCGGTTTTCGCACCCGTTAACCCCTTGAGGCAGCCGTGGCAACCTTGCATCCGAGGTCAAACTGTCGCTGAAAGTTCCGCCGGGAAGCCTGCGCCTCCCGGCAAGTCGAAAAACCTATTCCGCCGCCACGCCCATGCGCATGCGTTCCATCTCGATCAGCGCGCGGCGGTATTCGACCGGCATGATCTTGCGGAATTTCGGCCGGAAGGTCGTCCAGTCGTCGAGTATCTCGCGGCCGCGTACCGAACCGGTGAAATGGACGTGGTTCGAGATAAGCTGGTAAAGCCGTTCCTCATCATGGGTGGTCATGTCGCCCGAGACGTCGACGCGACCCTTGTGGTCGAGGTCACCGCCATGATGCAGCAGCCTTTCCATCAGATCGTCTTCTTCCGGAACCGGCTCCAGCTCGACCATCGCCATGTTGCAGCGCGCGGCGAAATCGCCGGCCTCATCCAGAACATAGGCCACGCCGCCCGACATGCCGGCAGCGAAGTTGCGACCGGTCTGGCCGATGACGACGACGATGCCGCCGGTCATGTATTCGCAGCCATGATCGCCGACGCCTTCAACGACGGCGGCGACGCCCGAATTGCGCACCGCGAAGCGCTCGCCGGCGACACCTGCGAAATAGGCCTCGCCCTCGGTCGCGCCATAGAGGACGGTGTTGCCGACGATGATCGATTCCGCCGCGACGATCCTGGACTCCTCCGGCGGCCGGATGACGATGCGTCCGCCCGACAGGCCCTTGCCGACATAGTCGTTGGCCGCACCGACGAGATCGAACGAGATGCCGCGCGCCAGGAAGGCGCCGAACGACTGGCCGGCGGTGCCGGTCAGCTTCACCTGGATCGTGTCCTCGCGCAGGCCCTTGTGCCTGAAGCGCTTGGCGACTTCGCCCGACAGCATGGCGCCCGTGGAGCGATCGACATTGCGGATGTCGACCTCGATCTTGACCGGCTGCTTGCTTTCGAGCGCGGGCTTCGCCACTTCGATCAGCTTGCGATCGAGTACATCGTCGATCGGGTGTTTCTGCCGTTCGGTCCAGTGCACCGCCTCATGCGGCGCGTCCGGCTTGAAGAACATCTTGCCGAAATCGAGCCCACGCGCCTTCCAATGCTGGATCATCTCGCGCTTTTCCAGCAGGTCGCTGTCGCCGATGATCTGGTCGATATGGGTGTAGCCCATCTCGGCCAGCAGCCCCCTCACCTCTTCCGCAACGTAGAAGAAGAAGTTGATGACATGCTCGGGCGTGCCCTTGAAACGCTTGCGCAGAACCGGGTCCTGCGTCGCGACGCCGACCGGGCAGGTGTTCAAGTGGCACTTGCGCATCATGATGCAGCCGGCCGCGATCAGCGGCGCGGTCGAGAAGCCGAACTCGTCGGCACCGAGCAGCGCACCGATGATGACGTCGCGCCCCGTGCGCAAGCCACCATCGACCTGCAGCGCAACGCGCGAGCGCAGCCCGTTCAGCACCAGCGTCTGGTGCGTCTCGGCTAGGCCCATTTCCCACGGGCTGCCGGCATGCTTGAGCGAGGTCAGCGGCGACGCGCCGGTGCCGCCATCATAGCCGGAGATGGTGATGTGGTCGGCGCGCGCCTTGGCGACGCCCGCCGCGACCGTGCCGACACCGACTTCCGACACCAGCTTTACCGAGACATCGGCCGCCGGGTTGACGTTCTTCAGATCGTAGATCAGCTGCGCCAGATCCTCGATCGAATAGATGTCGTGATGCGGCGGCGGCGAGATCAGGCCGACGCCAGGCGTCGAGTGCCGGACCTTGGCGATGGTGGCGTCGACCTTGTGGCCGGGCAGCTGGCCGCCCTCACCGGGCTTGGCGCCCTGCGCGACCTTGATCTGCATGACATCGGAATTGACGAGATACTCGGCGGTGACGCCAAACCGCCCCGAGGCGACCTGCTTGATCGCCGAACGTTCGGGGTTCTTGCCGCCGCCGGGCAGCGGCAGATAGCGGTCGGCCTCTTCGCCGCCCTCGCCGGTGTTCGACTTGCCGCCGATCTGGTTCATGGCGCGCGCCAGCGTCGTGTGTGCCTCGCGCGAGATCGAGCCGAACGACATCGCCCCTGTCGAGAAGCGCTTGACGATATCGGCCGCCGACATCACGTCCTCTATCGCCACCTTCTTGCGGCCGGTCTCTTCCGCAAGCTTGATCCTGAACAGGCCGCGTATGGTCTGGGCACGGGCCGTCTCGCTGTCGATCTGCGCGGAATACTCCTTGAACGTCTCCCACGAGCCCTGGCGCACGGCGTGCTGCAAGGTGGCGACGGCGTCGGGCGACCACATATGGGCTTCGCCGCGCATGCGGTACATGTACTCGCCGCCGACCTCGAGGCTGTTGCGCAGCACCGGATCGTTGCCGAAACCGTCGGTGTGGCGGCTGAGCGTCTCAGCCGCGACCTCGTCCAGGCCGACACCTTCGATCAGCGTCGCTGTGCCGGTGAAGTACTTGTCGACGAAATCCGACTTCAGCCCGATGGCGTCGAATATCTGCGCGCCGCAATAGGACTGGTAGGTGGAGATGCCCATCTTCGACATCACCTTGAGGATGCCCTTGCCGATCGACTTGATGTAGCGCGAGACCACCTCGTAGGCGTCGACCTCCGCCGGCAGTTCGCCACGCTTGTGCATGTCGAGCAGCGTATCGAAGGCAAGGTAGGGGTTGATCGCCTCGGCGCCGTAGCCGGCGAGACAGCAGAAATGATGCACTTCGCGCGGCTCGCCGGATTCGACGACCAGGCCGACGGCGGTGCGCAGACCCTTGCGGATCAGGTGATGGTGCACCGCAGCCGTCGCCAGCAGTGCCGGAATGGCGATACGGTCGGGACCGACCTGGCGGTCGGACAGGATGATGATGTTGTAGCCGCCGGCAACGGCCGCCTCGGCGCGCTCGCACAGACGCTCGACGGCGCCCTGCATGCCGGCCGCGCCCTCGCTCGACCCGTAGGTGATGTCGATGGTCTTGGTGTCGAAACGGTCCTCTGTGTGGCCGATCGAGCGGATCTTTTCCAGATCGCCATTGGTCAGGATCGGCTGGCGCACTTCGAGCCGCTTGCGGCGCGAATTGCCGACCAGGTCGAAGATGTTCGGCCGCGGCCCGATGAACGACACCAGGCTCATCACCAGCTCCTCGCGGATCGGGTCGATCGGCGGGTTGGTGACCTGGGCGAAATTCTGTTTGAAATAGGTGTAGAGCAGCTTCGACTTGTCCGACATCGCCGAGATCGGCGTGTCGGTGCCCATCGAACCCACGGCTTCCTGGCCGGTGGTCGCCATCGGCGACATCAACAGCTTGGTGTCTTCCTGCGTGTAGCCGAAAGCCTGCTGGCGATCGAGCAGGCTGACATCCTTGCGCAGCGCGCGCGGCTCGACCGGCTTCAGATCCTCGAGGATCAGCTGCGTGTTGTTGAGCCAGGTCTTGTAGGGATGCCTGGTGGCGATCTCCGACTTGATCTCCTCGTCGGAAATGATGCGGCCCTTGGCGAGGTCGATCAGAAGCATGCGGCCGGGCTGCAGCCGCCACTTCTTGACGATCCTCTCCTCCGGCACCGGCAGCACGCCGGCCTCTGACGCCATGATGACGCGGTCGTCGTCGGTGACGATGTAGCGCGCCGGGCGCAGACCGTTGCGGTCGAGCGTGGCGCCGATCTGGCGACCGTCGGTGAAGGCGACCGCGGCCGGCCCGTCCCACGGCTCCATAAGGGCTGCGTGGTATTCGTAGAAAGCCTTGCGGTCGGCATCCATCAGCTTGTTGCCGGCCCAGGCTTCCGGGATCAGCATCATCATGGCGTGGCTGAGGCTGTAGCCGCCCTGGAACAGGAATTCGAGCGCATTGTCGAAGCACGCCGTGTCGGACTGGCCGTCATAGGAGATCGGCCACAGCTTCGAGATGTTGTTGCCGAACAGTTCGGAATCGACCGAGGCCTGGCGCGCCGCCATCCAGTTGTTGTTGCCGCGCACCGTGTTGATCTCGCCATTATGCGCGACCATGCGGTACGGGTGCGCCAGCTTCCATGACGGGAAGGTGTTGGTCGAGAAGCGCTGGTGGACGAGGATCAGCGCGGTCTCGAAACGCGGATCCGACAAATCCTTGTAATAGGCGCCGACCTGGTAGGCCAGGAACATGCCCTTGTAGACAATGGTGCGCGCCGATAGCGACACACAGTAGGCGCCGATATCCTTGTTGTTGTTCTCGGCGTAGATGCGGCCGGAAATCACCTTGCGCAGCAGGTACAGCCTGGCCTCATATTCCTCGTCATCTGGAATGTCTGATGTGCGGCCGATGAAGACCTGGCGATGGAACGGTTCGGAGGCCGCAATATCGGGCGCCTTCGACAGCGATGAATTGTCGACCGGCACGTCGCGAAAGCCGAGCAGCGGCAGCCCTTCTGACTGCGCCGATTCGGCGATGATCTCTTCGATATGGGCGCGCAGTGCCGCATCCTGCGGCATGAACCAGTGGCCGACGCCGTATTGGCCTGCCGCCGGCAGTTCGACGCCCTGGGCCGCCATCTCTTCGCGGAAGAAATGATCGGGGATTTGCACCAGCACGCCGGCGCCGTCGCCCATCAGCGGATCGGCGCCGACAGCGCCGCGATGCGTCAGGTTTTCGAGCACGAAGAGCCCGTCCTTGACGATCTGGTGCGACTTCACGTTCTTCATGTTGACGATGAAGCCGACGCCGCACGCGTCATGCTCGTTGCGCGGATCGTAGAGACCCTGCGCGGCCATACCGTTGCCGGTCAGGCCGTTGGTGGTTCGGCCTTCTTTGGTCAGAACGGTATTTTTAACGGCTGCCGCTTTCGTCTGCGCGGCCTGGCCGATAATCGCAGATGGCGTCAGTTCCGTCATCGTCCTGTCCTCCGATCCGGCCCCTTGCACGTCTAGCATTTGGGGCGCTGGTCTACCTTGGGAAGCGACTGGCTTCCGCTCTCATTCTTGCGGCACGTCTTTTCGAAATCCTTGGCGGACCGTGCGGTGCACCGCCGGTTCGTATCCGGTATCGTACAGGCCACAGCCGAGCCGTCTACCCGTCGCTCGCGGCAACGGCCGGAGTGGCCCAAATGATACGCCAATCCAGCCTGACTTGTGCGACAAAATAAGACAGCACTACTGTCCTAAATTTTTATGGCAGAAATCCTGGGCGCACACAAGACCGATTCACCAAATTCTTGGACGTTTGGCGACAGAAAATTACGTCGGGCGCTGTTGAAACGAAATTTCGGTCCCGGCACTCCTTCGTGATCGCCTTTGGCTTTACCGCTTTTTCAGCCCTTGGCCCTTGCGCGTCAAACCCCGAAACGGCCATGGTCGCGCTCTTGTCGCAACCAGACTTTCTCAACCAGGCAGGGACTTTCCTGATGTTCTTTGCATCCGACAACTGGGCGGGCGTCCATTCCAACATTGCCGCCGGGCTGTCAGCCAATGCTGGCGGCTTTTCGACCGCCTATGGCGATGGCGATCTCGACCGGGCCGTCTACCAGCGTTTCAGCGAGATCTTCGAACGCGAGGTCGCGGTGTTCTTCGTCGCTACCGGCACGGCGGCCAACTCGCTGTCCCTGGCCGCTTACAACAAGCCCGGCGGCATTTCCTTTGCGCACCGCGAATCGCACATCATCGAGGACGAATGCGGCGCGCCGGAATATTTCAGCGGCGGCTCGCGTCTCCATGCTGTCGACGGCGCCCTGGGCAAGATCGATCCGCACAATCTTGAACGCGCCGTCGCCCGTTTCGCACCCGAAATCGTCCATTGGGGACGCCCGACGGCCGTCTCGATCACCCAATCGACCGAAGTCGGCACAGTGTACGGGCTCGACGACATTTCCACCATTTCGGAGATCGCCAAACGCTTTTCCCTGCCGCTGCATATGGACGGCGCCCGTTTTGCCAACGCATTGGTCGCGCTTGAGACGACGCCGGCCGAAATGACCTGGAAGCGCGGCGTCGACATCGTCTCGTTCGGCGGCACCAAGAACGGCTGCTGGTGCGCCGAAGCGGTGGTGCTGTTCGATCTAGACCGCGCCAAGGAGTTGTCCTTCCTGCGCAAGCGCGCCGCACAGCTGTTCTCCAAGTCGCGCTTCATCGCAGCGCAGTTCGACGCCTACTTCACAGACGGCCTGTGGCTGGACACGGCCCGTCATGCCAATGCCATGGCCGCGCGCCTGGCGGCTGCGATCGAGGATTCGGCAACGGCGAAGCTCGCCTGGTTGCCGCAGGCCAACGAGGTGTTCGCGGTGATGAAAAAGGCGGAAGCCGAAAGGCTGCAATCCGTCGGCGCAGCCTTTTACGACTGGCACAGGCCGCACGGCTTCGACGGCCATGTCGGCGAGGACGAGTTGCTCTATCGCTTCGTCACCAGCTTTGCCACGACTTCAGATGAGGTCGATCGCTTCGGCCAGATGATCGCCTGAACCCGCGAGACCGCGCCAATGACAAAGCCACCTCTCGGCTCAACCATGCGGCTGGTTCGCCCGGCGCCAAACGTGCTCGGCTTCTACGATGGCCGCGTTGACGGCGTTCGCGCCTGGTCGGACGAGCCGAACTGGCTGGACGACGGCGCCTATGCCCTCGGCATCTGCACCTATGCGATCGTCGATGGTTCGCAGGCGCTTGTCTACGACACGCATATTTCGCTGCCTCACGCGCGCTTCATCAGGCAGACGCTCGAAGACATGGGCGCAACATCGATCCGGGTCGTGCTCAGCCACTGGCATGACGATCATATTGCCGGCAATGAGGTGTTTCAGGATTGCGAGATTATCGCCAACACGCTCACCGCCTCGGCGCTCGCGAACAACCGGGCTGAGATCGAAAGCGGTGTTCCACCGATCAAGCCTCTCGTGCTGCCGAACAGGACCTTCGCAGGCAGTCTTGACCTCGCCGTTGGATCGATCGCCGTCGAACTGCGTCAGGTCGAAATCCACAGCCATGACGGCACGGTGCTGTTCATGCCCGAAACCGGCCTGCTCCTGGCGGGCGACACGCTCGAGGATCCGATCACCTATGTCAGCGAGGCGGATCGGCTGGCGCAACATCTGGTCGATCTCGAACGCATGGCCGGCTGGTCGATAGACCGCATCTTGCCCAATCACGGCTCGCTCGAAGCGATTGAGCGAGGCGGCTACGACAAAGGCCTCATCGCCGCGACGCAAGCCTACGTTCAAAAACTGCTTCGCTGCCGGCGTGAGCCTGATCTTGCGAAGCAGGATCTGAAAACCTGCGGCGCCGACATATTCGCCACGGGCGCGGTCGAGTACTTCGCGCTGTACGAGCCCGTCCACCGGCAAAACGTCGAGGCCGTTCTCGCAACCGGCACCGATCGCTAAGCAAGGAAAGGCCGCGCCAAAAGCTCGAGGCCAAGCAAGATCAGGAAAACAAGAAACCAGCGCCGGAAGGTCGCCGGGCTGATCCGCTGCCGGAGCAACTGTCCGAGCCACATGCCGAGCAAGGCCGGCGCAACCGCCAGCGACGACATGGCGACATGCCCGACCTGGAACGCGCCGTGCGAGGCAAGGCCGGCAGCGAGCGCGATCGTCGACACGGTGAAGGACAGGCCGAGCGCCTGGATCAGATCGCCACGGCTCAAGCCCAGCGCCTGAATGTAAGGTACAGCGGGCACGACGAACACGCCGGTGCCGCCGGTGACGATGCCGGTAAGGAAACCGACGATGGGCG
This sequence comes from Mesorhizobium sp. LNJC391B00, assembly GCF_000502535.1. Lineage (NCBI taxonomy): Bacteria > Pseudomonadati > Pseudomonadota > Alphaproteobacteria > Hyphomicrobiales > Phyllobacteriaceae > Mesorhizobium > Mesorhizobium sp. LNJC391B00. The sequence continues at coordinate 360,787 of NZ_AYWI01000003.1, read as the reverse complement.
ACGACCAGCGCTCGGCTGACGCGGGAACCGTCAACTGCCGCGCCAGCAGCGTATAGACGGCATAGACGATCAGCGCCGCCCCGAGGCCGGCCGTCGTCCATTTGACATTGTCGCTGGCCAGCAGCCATGAGCCGGCCAGCGTGCCGGCGACGATGCCGACCATCATCAGCCACAGCCGCCTGAGGATCCATCCGAAGCTCGGGCCGGCAAACAGCTGCCAGATATTGGTGACGAAGGACGGCACGATCAGCAGCGAAGCCGCGGCGACCGGCGGCATGATTGTGCCCAGCAGCCCCATCGCCAACGTCGGCAGTCCCATACCGGTAACGCCCTTGACGATGCCGGCCAGCAGGAAGGTCACCGCAATGGTTGCCGTTAGGGCCAGGGAAAAATCAGCCGAAAGATCAGACATCGCCCTTCATGGGAAGACGGCGCCCGCCGCAAAAGAGCCAGAACTCTTCGGTTGGGGTGACAGAGGCTGCGGCGAAAAAAAGCGGCGCCTCGCGGCGCCGCTTTCGTCTCGGGAGGAGACGCTTTCAACCTTGGGCGTTGTGACGCCGCCCTCTTGATCACGCGGCGTTCTTGGCCTCGATCTGCTTGGCGTTGGCCGAAGAGGCGGTAATCGCGATCTTGCGCGGCTTCAGCTCCTCGGGGATGTTGCGCTTAAGGTCGACGAAAAGCAGGCCGTTCTTCAGGGTGGCGCCGACGACCTCGACATGGTCGGCAAGCTGGAAGCGGCGCTCGAACGAACGCGAGGCAATGCCGCGGTAGAGCAGCTCGGAGCCTTCGCCATTGCCCTCTTCCTTGCGCTCACCCTTGACGGTCAGCACGTTGCGGTGGGCTTCGATCGAAATCTCTTCGTCCGAGAAGCCGGCAACCGCCATCGAGATGCGATAGGCGTCCTCGCCGGTGCGCTCGATGTTGTAGGGCGGATAGGTCTGCGCGCCATCGGGCTGGGCCAGCGAGTCGAGCATGGTGAACAGGCGGTCGAAGCCGACGGTCGAGCGATAGAGCGGGGAAAAATCAACGTGACGCATGAGGTGTTCTCCTGTTGAGCAACATGTTTGCGTGTGGCCGGTGCGAAACCCTGGAAAGGCGTTTCGGGTGGACCAGCAGCCCCGACATCGGCGGCTGCATCCGACATTTGGGGAGCGCAAAAGCGCATTTCAAGGATTTTTGAAGAGCGCCAATCGAGGCGTCGATGAACGGCAGATGAACCGCTGCTTCGGCGCCCGTTCAGCCGGCCGGCGCTAGAGTGCCCCCAGGATAAAGAACCAGGCGGCGCCGGATGAAAGCGCCGCGACGAGGCCGACCGGGTGTAACGTCCCTTCCTCCCGGATCGACAGAGGCCGGAAGCACGCCGCCGCAGGCTGCTTCCGGCCTTGCTTGTTGTTCGTCCGCCCCCTTGGCGTCCTCCCTTTGCTTTTCATCCATTGGCGTCTATCACCATGCCGACGCCCTGCCGGGTGAGACACCACGAAGACGCAAGCGCCTAATGACGGATCTCTTCCATCCCACGCCAGGCAATCCGCCGCCGCAAAATGTCGCCGGCGGCTTTTTCACCACGCGCGACGGCAAGAAGATCCGCTACGGCCTGTTTGCCGCGGTCACCCGGCCGCTGAAAGGCACCGTCGTGCTGCTGCCCGGCCGCAACGAGTGCATCGAGAAATATTTCGAAACCATCCGCAACCTGACCGACCGCGGCCTCGGCGTCGCCACGCTCGACTGGCGCGGCCAGGGCGATTCCGACCGGCTGATCGCCGACCCGCAACGCGGCTATGTCCGCTCCTTCTACGATTACACCGGCGACCTCGAACAGTTCTTCGAGGACATCGTGCTGCCCGACTGCCGCGGCCCGTATTACATCCTCGCCCATTCGATGGGCGCCGTGATCGCGCTGCTCGCGGCGCCGTCGATGGTCAACCGGGTGCGTCGAATGGTGCTGATTGCGCCTTTCCTGACGGTGCCCGACTCGCCCGTGTCGGCAAAAATGGCGCGCCGCGTCTGCTCGGTATTGTGCTTTCTCGGCTTCGGTCGGCTCTACGCCGCCTGGGGTCCGCGTCCCAGGGAAACCCTGCCCTTCGCCCTCAACAAGGTGACATCGGACCCCGGGCGCTATCAGCGCAACACGAAAATCTACGAGCACTATCCGCAACTGGCGCTCGGCGGGCCGACGATCCGCTGGCTGCAGGCGGCAATCAAGGCAGGCGAAGCCATCAGCGAGCCCGACTTCATGGCCAGGATCCAGGTGCCGCTGCTGATGATCGCCGCCGGCGCCGATCAGGTCGTCTCGACCAAGGCCGTGGAAGCCTACGCCAGGCGTCTGCGCCTCGGCTCGCTGCTGATGATCGATGGCTCGAAACACGAGATCCTGCAGGAGGCCGATGTCTATCGCGAGCAGTTGCTCGCCGCCTTCGACGCCTTCATACCCGGCAACGACGACCCCACAGCCTGATGCCACCGGCGCTGCATGTTGCGGCGCCTTGAGCTTGCGCCTGCTGACAGCCTTCTGTCAGGAGCAGCGTCGGCAGCACACAAAGAGCTAAAGATTCTGACAGCCGGTGCCGCCCCGGAATGCTCATCTCTCCGTGTCGAACCGAACGCCAAGGAGATGACGTCATGACCGAGAAAACCTGCGCTGCCTGCGATTGCCAGCTGGACGCCAATCCGATCCGCGTCAAGGTCGGCGGCAAGACCGTCGAGGTCTGCTGTGAGGAATGCGCGATTGCGCTGAACGAAGCCGGCGCATCAGTGGCCGGCGCATCAGTGGCCGGCAACGGGGAAGCCTGAGCGATGCGCCCCGATCATGCAGCGGCGGCGCAATGCCTCGCACATCAGCCGACAACTCAAACCGCGACGTTCCGGCGGTCCTTGCGGACACAAGGCATCGCGGCGGCCAACTGGATCGGCCGTCAACTGGAAAGGCGCCGAAGCCGCCTTGCCTTGCTCGAAATGACCGACGAACAGCTCAAGGACATCGGCCTGTCGCGCAGCCAAGCTCACTGCGAATACATGCGCCGTTTGTGGGACTGAGCCATGGCCGTACGAAGGGCCCGACAGGTGAAGTCTCCTGACAGGTTTGGACAAGCCAATCGCCTAATGTGCCGGAGCAGCTTTCGGCGCAAGGGTAGAATGCAACGGCCATGTCTCAGCTCACCATGTCGCAGTTCACGGTACAGACGCTTCTGGACACCGGCACCGTCAGGGTGAGGGATGTCCTCTGCAGCGGCGAATGCCGGCACAAGAGCGAAGAAGAGTGCACCGCTGCCACGCATCTTGTGTTTCCCTATCGCGGCGTCTTCGTGCGCCATGTCGGCCGCAACGATGCGGTCGCCGAAGCCAACCAGTTGTTGTTCTTCAACAACGCCGAAGGCTACCGGATCAGCCATCCCGTCGAGGGTGGCGATTCCTGCCTCGATCTCGTTGTCGAGGAGGCGCAACTGCAGGAGCTGACGCCGAAGGAGCAGTTGCGCTCGGGCAGCGCCGTGGCGTTTCGTCGTCAGCGCCGCCGCATCGACCCGCGGGCTCAGGCGCTGGTGGCGGTGCTGCGCTACAGCCTGAGCCGCAACATTGCCGAAACGCTGGAGGCCGAAACCCTGGCGCTGACGCTGGTGCGGCGCTCCCTCGGCGAGAGCACCTCGCATGCCGCCGGCGCCAGCGCTGGCCGGCAGAAGCTGGTCGATCGCGCCAAGCTCGTCCTGTCCTCGGATCTTTCGCGGCGCTGGACGCTGGCCGAGATCGCCGCTGAAGTCGGGGTATCACCGGTTTATCTCACGCAGGTTTTCCAGCAGGTCGAGGCGATGCCGCTCTATCGCTACCATCTGCGCCTGCGGCTGGCGCGCGCGCTCGACCTGCTTGGCCGCTACGACAATCTGACCACGCTCGGCCTGGACCTCGGCTTCTCCAGCCACAGCCATTTCAGCTCCGCGTTCAGGCAGGTCTACGGGCGAACGCCGGCGGAATTCCAGCGCTCGATCAAGCCGCGCTGATCGGGTCGACTATCAGCCCCGCAGGGCTGCCATTGCAGCCGCATGAAGCTCCGGCGTTGCGGCGGCCAGGATGTCGCCGCCCTTTTCCGCCGGACCGCCCTCGAATGTGGTGACGACGCCGCCGGCCTTTTCGATGATCGGGATCAGCGCCACGATGTCGTAGGGTTTCAATCCGGGATCGGCGACGATGTCGACGCTGCCCGAGGCAATCATGGCAAAGGCGTAGCAATCGGCGCCGTAGCGGGCGAGCTGGATCTGTTCCTCGAACGCGTCGTAGCGGGTGCGCGCCTCGCCCTTGAAAAGCGCCGGCGTGGTGGTGAACAAGGTCGCCTCGTCAAGCTTCGTCCTCTTGCGGGTCGACAGCTTCCGCGGCCCACCGGGGCCTTGGTAGTGGGAGCCGGAAGCGTTGGCGTAGAACAGCTCGCCGGTGAACGGCTGCGCCATCATGCCGGCGACGGCGTCACCGTCGACCGTCAACCCGACCAGCGTTCCCCACACCGGCAGGCCTGAGATGAAGGCGCGGGTACCATCGATCGGATCGATCACCCAGACATGCCTTGAGGAGATGTTTTCGCTGCCATGTTCTTCGCCAAGGATACCGTGATCGGGATACTCAGCCGAGATCAGCGCCCGAATGGCGCGCTCGGCCTCGCGGTCGGCCTCGGTGACCGGGTCGAAACTGCCTTTTTCCTTGTTGTCCACGGCGCCCTGTGCGCGGAAACGCGGCAAGGTTTCAGCCGCCGCTGCTTGCGCGATCCGGCGCATGAAATCGATGCTGATGTCCACGTGATTCTCCCGCATTACAGAGTGCCAACCCGGTCTGCCGGCACTTTCCCGCCAAAACAAGCCGGTTTATCGATTTATCAGAGACATCAGCGTTGCTGAAATGTCACACATCGGGACCATCGAAACGCATTTTCACATCAGAGTGAATTAAAAAAGCGTGGGATCGATTGACATTTGTGCATCGCACAATAAATTTGTTCTCGGACAGGTTTTCCTGTCCATGCCCTCCTTGGGCGTTTCCTCCCTAGACTTCGACCGTGTCGTGCAAACGATGCGGTCTTTTTTTACGCTGCGGGATGGCCAGCGCGGGATTGCATGAACAGCCGCCGCTCCGGCGTCATTCGGCGGCCAGCGGCAGGTCGACGAAGTGGTGGTCGGGCATCGCCATCAGGTCGGCCGAAAAGCGCGCCATATCGTCGCCCAGCGCATCGAAGCCGGCCGATTTCTGGAACGTCCGCTCATTCATGTAGAGGCCGCGATTGACCTCGATCTGCAGCGCATGCAGATGGCGCGCCGGCCGGCCGTAATGCTCGGTGATGAAGCCGCCTGCATAGGGTTTGTTGTGCGCGACGGTGTAGCCCATGCCGATGAGCAGGCCGATCGCCGTCTCGGTCAGGGCCGCCGTGGCCGAGATGCCGAAACGGTCGCCGACGATGAAATCCGGCCGCAGGCCGCTGTCGCCCACCCTGATGCTCGCCGGCATCGAATGGCAGTCGATCAGCACGGCATAGCCGAACCTGGCATGGGTTCTGGTCAAAAGCCGCTTCAGCGTCTCGTGATAGGGTTTGTAGACCACCTCTATGCGCTGGACGGCCTCCGCCAGCGGCAGACGGCCGGAATAGATGTCGAGCCCCTCGCCCACCAGCTTGGGCACGGTGCCGAGCCCGCCGGCGACGCGCGCCGAGCGGATGTTGCAGAAGGACGGCACCGGCTCGGCGAACATGCGCGGGTCGAGTTCCCAGGGTTCGCGGTTGACGTCGAGATAGGCGCGCGGAAAATTCGCCGCCAGCATCGGCGCGCCCAGCGCCACCGCGCTGCCGAACAGCTCGTCGACATAGCAATCCTCGGAGCGGCGGATGGCGTTCCGGTCGAGCCGCGCCATGGCCAGGAAGCGGTCTGGATAATAGCGGCCGCTATGCGGTGAGTTGAAGACGAAGGGAACGCGCTGCTCGGCGCCCGATCGGATTTCGAAGGGTGGAACGACCGAAAAATCTTCGGCTGCCGTCGTCAATTTGAACGAACCCGGAAACAGCAATGCATCATGATGGGAAACTGCCACCTCATCGGCCGCATGTCCAGCATTTCGGCATGTCAGGAACCCCGTCAAATCAGGATTAATGCCGCCAACGTTCACTTGATGTTTACCGTCAGCTCCTCATATACAGGATGGTTAACGGGCTTGCCGGACGGCAGGCTTGGCTGGGGTGATTCGGACGGGACAAGATGGCACGCATTCTGCTGGCGGAAGACGACGACGACATGCGCCGGTTCCTGGTCAAGGCACTGGAGCGGGCCGGCTACCACGTCAGCGATTTTGACAATGGCGCCAGCGCCTACGAGCGGCTGCGCGAAGAACCTTTCTCCCTGCTGCTGACCGATATCGTCATGCCGGAGATGGACGGCATCGAACTCGCCCGCCGCGCCACCGAGATCGATCCCGACCTGAAGGTGATGTTCATCACCGGTTTCGCGGCCGTCGCGCTCAACCCCGATTCCAAGGCGCCGAAAGACGCCAAGGTGCTGTCCAAGCCCTTCCACCTGCGCGATCTCGTCAACGAGGTCGAAAAAATGCTGCAGGCCGCCTGAAGCACGCACAGTGTGATCTCGCCGCTTCGTCGGCGGCGCGACAAAACGAGCCTTTCTTTCCCTTTCCGGCTATTGACGCGCTGGACCAAAAATGGTGTATGCGCGGCTTCGGATGGGCGTGTAGCTCAGCGGGAGAGCACTGCATTGACATTGCAGGGGTCACAGGTTCAATCCCTGTCACGCCCACCATCCTTTCAATAACTTAGCCAAGCCCGTTTTTGGCGCACCCCTTCGACGACTTAGCCGGTAAGGCGGCCACCGCTTGTGGCAGCCGCCTCGTGTTTGTGGACATTCTAATGCATGGCGCTCAAAAGTGGCCCCGGTTTTGAGACGACGACATGCATAAAAACAAAGACCTAAAGCGCGTCGTCTGAGTCCGTTCAAACGCGACGCGCTTTAGACGTGGTGCGGGCTTAGCGTCCTTGAAGGCGCAGGCTCGATGCCGTCCTCCATAAGAATATCCTTCTTGCGAGCGAACGCGACGAAGACGCCTCGTGCTGTCTCGGGTTCCACATCACCAATCAGAGCGGCTTTGCAAGCGCGAATAGCAGCTCTCTGCTCCGGGCTGTTGCCACACCATTCGGCTGCGAATTGATAGGCATCTGCGACCGTGTTGAGTTGGCGGGGAAAGCCCAATCCCACCCACACCCGGACTGGCTTTTCAAAAGGTTTCGATAGCATCATGACCTCCTTTCCTAATGCATGTCACCCAGAAGTATGCCGCCGTTCTGGGACAACGACATGCATCAAAACAAAGACTTAAAGCGTGTCGCATGAATCCGTTTCGCGACGCGCTTTAGGCAGTCACTCCTCCGCCTTCGCCACCTCTGCCCATCATCCACGGCATTGTCGTGGATACTTCCTCAAGGATTCTGGCTGCTTTCGCAAAACCGCTGAACGCGTCTCTGGCTGCGGAAAGCGGATAATCGCTATCGAAAGCTCGCTGGCAGGCCCGCAATGCGGTTTGGTGAATGGGGCCGCGCCTGTCCTTCGGCCATTCATAGAGGAACTCCAGAGCGTCCTCGAGACACGTGATTTCCTGAACAAGGTTGTCGCCGCTTTTCACGAAAACGGCGCTGTCAAACATCCGATCGTTCATATGATCCTCCAAATCGAACGAACCATTGAGTTTCATGGTTTGCGCGGTCCAGGCCAACTGCAGGCGCGCGACAGAGGCGCGCCAGTAGGTCCTGCAGTGATCATCTTCGTTTCTCCGCAATCACAGCCTCCCGGCCGGAACCGGGAGGCGGACCCGCAGTTCAAAGTGTGACAGATCGACAGGATTACGCGGCTTTACGCGCGCGGTCCGTGTCTTGCGTGATCTGAGTGGCGGCCGTTGGCGTGTCGCCCACGCCGATGCTGATGCGGCGCGGCTTCAGCTCTTCGGGAATCTCGCGGACAATGTCGATCGAGAGGAGGCCATTCTCCAGTTTGGCTGCCTTGATCTTCATGTGGTCGGCAAGCTTGAACGTCTGCCTGAAACTGCGGTAGGCAATGCCCTGGTGCAGCAGCTGGCGTCCGCTCTGATCATCAGCTTTCTGGCCTACCACGACCAGTTCGGGTCCATGCTGGGTCAGCTCAACCTCATCTTGGCTGAAGCCTGCGATGGCCATCGAGATACGGTAATCGTTCTCGTCGACCTTCTCGATGTTATAGGGCGGCCAGTCCGGACGCGTGCCGCTGTCGAGCATGTCGAAAAGCCGGTCGAAACCGACGGTGGTCCGATAGAGGGTNCCGTTCTCGTCGACCTTCTCGATGTTATAGGGCGGCCAGTCCGGACGCGTGCCGCTGTCGAGCATGTCGAAAAGCCGGTCGAAACCGACGGTGGTCCGATAGAGGGTATCAAAGGTTCTCATAGCCACATCCTCCTTGAAGCAACATGGGTACAAGGACGCCGCCCCGTGCGGCGCCGCCATTTTTTGCCGAGCCTTATGGCCTTGGCGGAAATCGAATTAGGAGGCGCCCCAAATGAGTTCAAGAGCATCTCGAATTTTTTTTAGTAGCATCCTTCGCATCGACGGAAAGCGAAATCTGAGTTTCTCCGGGACCTTCCCTTCGAACAGTCGAACAGCCCCTTGAAGTACAGATCCGGCGGGAAGTTTTCGCGCGATCTGCGCGACCGCATCGTCTACTGCCCCGCCGTCCCGTTTCGTATTAAAATGCCGGCCAGCAAGGAACCGGGTAGCGGCCTTCCGATCCGTAAATCCACCCTGTCGGGGGACGAAACGTCCCGGCACGTGCCGGGACGTTTCTGGCTCGCGGATCACTGTGGCCGCGGATCGGGCCTGTCGGGCTTGTCATGAGGGGTGTTGTTGCCTTCACGGCACGGTGTGCCGATGCCGCAGCATTTGCCGTTGTAGGTGACACCGGGCTTGGTCTTCTCGCATTCCCTCGGCGGTGCCGTCTGACACCCTGCCAGCACCGAAACCGCGATGGCGGCGAGAAAGACGTTTCTTGAAGTGATAAACATTGACGTTCTCCTTGATGGACCGTGTTTGCTACACACCGCTTGGTCGCGGGCGGCAGCGAAATGGTTCAAGGAAAATTGGAATCAGGCCGCGCCGAGGCGGACATCACCCTTCTCAACATGGTTGAGAAACCACGCATATGTCTGTTCCAATCCACCGCGAAGCGCGTAGCGGGGGCGCCATCCCGTCGCAAACAGCCGCGAAACATCCATCAACTTGCGCGGCGTGCCGTCTGGCTTGGTCGTATCGAAGGCGATATCAGCCTCGACGCCGACGACCGATGCGACGGTCTGGGCAAGCTCGGCAATGGTGACATCCTCTCCCGAGCCGACATTGACGTGGCCGTCGCCGGCATAATTCTTCAACAGCCAGACCAAGGCATCGGCGGCGTCGTCGACATGCAGGAATTCACGCCGCGGCGTGCCCGAGCCCCAGACCTCCAGGCTGCTGCCACCGCTCAGCGCCAGCGCATGCGCCTTGCGCATCAGCGCCGGTACGACATGGCTGCTCTGCAGGTCGAAATTGTCGCCAGGACCATAAAGGTTGGCCGGCATCGCCGAGATGTAGTCGACGCCATGCTGGCGCCGATAGGCCTGGCACAGTTTGAGCCCGGCGATCTTGGCGATCGCATACCATTCATTGGTGGGTTCGAGCGGACCGGTCAGCAGCGCGTCTTCCCTGATCGGCTGCGGCGCGAGCTTTGGATAGATGCAGGACGAGCCGAGAAACAAAAGCTTGCCGACCTCGCTGCGAAAGGCGCCGTCAATGACATTGCCCTGCATAACCAGGTTTTGCTGCAGGAAATCGACAGGGAACCGGTCATTGGCCAGGATACCGCCGACTTTGGCGGCCGCCATCACCACCGCATCCGGCCTGTGGTCGGCCATCCAGCGCCGCACCCCCGCCTGGTCGAGCAGGTCGAGCTTGTCGCGCGATATGGTGAGTATCTCGCAGTCCTCGCTCGCCAGCCGGCGCACGACGGCCGAACCGACCATGCCACGATGCCCGGCGACGAAGACACGCTTGCCCTTCAGTTCAAATGTCGCGTCCATCGGCCTGCCTCACGCAGAACGGCTGTTCTGCCGCGTGCCGCCGGCCGCGCGTGCCAGATCGGCCTGCACCATTTCCGTCACCAGATCCCTGAAGCCGGTCGTGTGCGACCAGCCGAGTCTTGCCTTGGCCTTGGCGGGGTCACCGAGCAGCAGATCGACCTCGGTCGGCCGGAAATAGCGCGGATCGATACGGACCAGGACAGTGCCCGAACCGGCATCGACACCGACTTCATCGACACCCTCGCCTTGCCAGCGGATGCTGCGTCCGGTCTCGGCAAAAGCCAGTTCGACGAATTCGCGCACGGAATGCGCCTCGCCGGTCGCCAGCACGAAGTCATCGGCTTCGCTGTGCTGCAGAATGCGCCACATGCCCTCTACATAGTCGCGCGCATGGCCCCAGTCACGCTTGGCATCGATGTTGCCGAGATAGAGCGTGTCCTGCAGGCCATGATGAATCGAGGCGACGGCCCGTGTGATCTTGCGAGTGACGAAGGTCTCGCCGCGTGTCGGGCTTTCGTGATTGAACAGGATGCCGTTGGCGGCGAACACGCCGTAAGCCTCGCGGTAATTGACCGTGATCCAGTAGGCGTAAAGCTTGGCCGCGGCATAGGGCGAGCGCGGATGAAAGGGCGTGGTCTCGCTTTGCGGGACCTCGCGCGCCTTGCCATAAAGCTCCGACGTCGAGGCCTGATAGAAGCGCACCGACTTCTCCAGGCGCAGGATGCGGATCGCCTCGAGCAGCCTGAGTGCTCCCAGCGCATCGGCATTGCCGGTGTATTCCGGCGTCTCGAAACTCACCTGGACATGACTCTGGGCGCCGAGATTGTAGATCTCGCCGGGCTGTGTCTCCTGCACCAGGCGAATAAGGTTGGTGGCGTCGGTCAGGTCACCATAATGCAGGAAGAAACGCGCACCGCGCTCGTGCGGATCGACATAGATGTCGTCAACGCGCTCGGTGTTGAACGAGGACGAGCGGCGTTTGACGCCATGGACAATATAGCCCTTCTGCAGAAGCAATTCTGCGAGATAGGCCCCGTCCTGCCCGGTTACACCGGTGATGAGCGCCACTTTTTCCGTCATTGCCGCTCCGTCCGCATCCAATCCCGGCAACCGAATACAGATTTGGCGCGAGAACGCAAATCCCCATACGGGGGACAGGTTTCAGCCAGCGATTGTGTCGTTCTCAGGCACCTGCAACCGCGCAGAAATGCTTCATCCTGGCCAGCGCAAGCTCGGGATCGGCGAGCAACCCTGCCTGGTCGGCAAGGCGGAAGATGTCGGCATAGTGCAGGATGCCGCGCGCCGACTGCATGCCGCCGACCATGGCGAAATGGTCCTGATGGCCGTTGAGCCAGGCCATGAAGACGATGGCGGCCTTGTAATACTCCGTCGGCGCCTCGAAGATCTTGCGCGACAACGGCACTGTCGGCGCCATCAGCGCGTCAAAGCCGGCGCGGTCGCCGTCAGCCAGTTTCGCGAGCGCCGCACTGGCGACCGGCGCGATGGGGTCGAATATGCCGAGCAAGGCGTGCGAGTGCCGCTTCCCGTCGCCGGCAATCAGTTCGGGATAGTTGAAATCGTCGCCGGTGAACATGACGACGCCTTCCGGCAACCGGTTGCGCAAGGCAACTTCCTTGCCGGCATCGAGCAGGGAAATCTTTATCCCCTCGACCTTGCCGGCATGGCGCTCGATGATGGCGACGACGGTGTCGAGCGCGGCCTCGAAATTGCCGCTGCCCCAATAACCTTTCAGTGCAGGATCGAACATGTCGCCCAGCCAGTGCAGGATGACCTTGCCGGATGCCTGGCTGAGGATGCGATCGTAGACCCTGATATAGTCGTCCGGACCCTTTGCGACCGCTGCCAGCGCCCGGCTGGCCATCATGATCGCCTTGCCGCCCTCGCCTTCAATGAAAGCGAACTGCTCCTCATAGGCGGCGATCACATCTTCGAGTGATCTCGAATTGGCCGGCGCCAGATGATCGGTGCCGGCGCCCGAGGCGAGGTCTGCGCCTTCGACGCTGCGCGCCTCGGCGATCGAGCGCCGGATCAATTCCTGCGCATTCGCCCAGTCGAAACCCATGCCGCGCTGCGAGGTGTCCATCGCCTCGGCGATGCGGAAGCCAAGCCGCCACAAATGATGCCGAAACGCCATCGTCTTGTCCCAGTCGACCGCAGGCTTCGACCAGGGGTCGGTCATCGCGAAAGGGTCGGCGACGACATGGGCAGCGGCATAGGCGATGCGCGGGAAAACCGCACCGATTACGGGCTCGACCGGACTGCCCGCGAGCTTGTAGCTGACGCGGCCGCCATTCTGCGTAGGCAGGGTGATATCCATGGCAACCTCCGTTTTCGGCATCCTATAAATGGAACGTTCCAATAAATCAAGAACCTTTATGATTCAGGCGATTGAACCGGTCCAAATGCCGAAGAAGGCTAAGAGCCCTTGCTTGGAACCGCATTCCTCACCTTTTCGATCTCCGCAAGAATCCCGATTGACTCTCGTTTGGCAGAGTGATTAGAACGTTCCAATAGATTTGCTCATTCAGGCGGAGGAAACCACCGACATGGCCAGCCGGCCCAAGGCAACGATCCTGGACATCGCCCGCGAGGCTGGTGTGTCCAAATCGACGGTGTCGCTTGTGCTGCAAGGCTCAGGGCTGATCCGGCCTGAAACCGCGGTCAAGGTTCGCAAGGCGATCGAGGATGTCGGCTATGTCTACAACCGCGGCGCCGCCAATCTGCGCAAAGCCCATTCCAACGTCATCGGCATGGTCATCAACGATCTCACCAACCCCTTTTTCGCCGAGCTGGCGGTCGGCATGGAGCGCGTCTTCCAGTCAGCCGGCATCGTGCCCTTCATCGCCAACACGGCGGAGAACCCGGTGCGCCAGGAAGAAGTGCTGAAGTCGCTGATGGAACAGGGCGTCGCAGGCCTGATCGTGTCACCGGCACGCGGCACCACGCCGGGCGCCTTCCGTCGCCTCGAGATGGCGGGCGTGCCGGTCGTCTTCGCCATGCGCCGCCTGCCGGACAGCCGCATCCCGGTGATCGCGCCTGACAACCATCGCGGCGCGTATCTCGCCGCCGCCCATCTGATCGGCAAGGGCCATCGCCGGCTGGCCTTCTTCGGCGGCACCTCCGACCTGGTCGTCTATCAGGAGCGCCTGGGCGGTTTTCGTGAAGCTTGCGAAACATTGGGCATTGCCAGGCGCGACGTGCTTGTCGTCGAAGGCGAGACCAGCCGCAGGGGCGGCATCGCGTGCCTGGAAACCGCCCTTGCCATGGCCGAGCCGCCGACGGCGGCACTGTGCTTCAACGATGCCGTCGCCTTCGGCGTCATGCTGGCGCTGCGCAAGCGCGGGCTGGAGCCCGGCGCGGACTTTGCCGTCGTCGGCTTCGACGACGTGGTCGAGGCCGAGCATTATATGCCGGCGCTGACCAGCGTCTCGGTCGACACACCCGGCCTCGGTGAACGCGCCGCCCACGTCATGCTGAAGATGATCCAGTCGCGCACCACGCATGCCGAGGACCATATCGGCGCCGTCAATCTGGTCGTCAGGGACAGCTGCGGTCCCGGTCGCCGCGCCCAGAACACATCAGCAGGAATGGGAGACGCGGCATGAGCGTCAGATGGGGACTGATCGGCGCCAGCACGATCGCCAAACAGTTCATGATCAACGCCATCCGCGCACAAAAGGATGGCGAGATATCAGCGGTGACGAGCTCCAACCCGGAGCGCGCCAAGACCTATGCCGCAGAAAACAACATTCCTCTCGCCGTCTCGACGCTTGACGATTTGCTCGGCGCCGACATCGACGTCGTCTACATCTCGACCACCAATGAACTGCATCTCGAACAGGCGCTGGCCGCGATCAAGGCGGGAAAGCATGTTCTGTGCGAAAAGCCGCTGGCGCTGAACAGCACTGATGCGCGCATAATGGTCGCCGCCGCCAAGGAAGCCGGCGTGGTGCTTGGCACCAACCATCATCTGCGCAATGCCGGCGCCCACCACGCCATGCGCGACGCCATATCAGCCGGCCGCATCGGCAAGCCGATTGCCGCGCGTGTGTTCCATGCCGTCTATCTGCCGGAGAACCTGCAGGGCTGGCGCATCACCAGACCGGAAGCCGGCGGCGGCGTGGTGCTCGACATCACCGTGCACGATGCCGACACGCTGCGCTTCGTGCTCGGCGACGACCCGATCGAGATTTCGGCCTTCACCCAGTCGGCCGGCATGGCCGGCAGCGGGCTGGAAGACGGTGCCATGTGCATCTGGCGCTTCAGGTCCGGTTTGATTGCCCAGTCGCATGAAGGCTTCACAACCAAGTTCGCCGATACCGGCTTTGAGGTGCATGGTTCCGAAGGTTCGCTGATCGCAAAAAATGTGATGACGCAGAAGCCGGTCGGCTCGGTGCTGCTACGCACCGCCAAGGGCGAGGAAGAACTGAGCTTCGACCGAGAAGACCTCTACGCCAGGTCGCTGCGCCAGTTCCATGCCGCCATGCGTGGAGAAGGCCAGCCCTCCGCCACCGGCGAGGACGGCGTCTGGTCGCTGGCGTCGGCCGAAGCAGCGTTGCTGTCCGGGAAATCCGGCAAGGCGGTTGCCATCGAGCCGAAACTCGGGAGCGCCAAGTGAGCAAGCTCGTCTCCGCTCAGCAGGCCGCCAACCTCATCAAGGACGGCATGACCGTGTCGGTCTCGTCGTCGAGCGGGCTCGGCTGCCCGGATGCCGTGCTCGCCGCCATCGGCGGGCGCTTCGACGCGGAAGGCCATCCGAAAAATATCACCACGCTGCACCCTATCGCCGCCGGCGACATGTATGGCATCAAGGGCATCGACCATCTGGCCAAGCCCGGTTTGTTGAAGCGCACGCTCTGCGGCTCCTATCCCTCGGGCCCCTCCTCGTCCGAGCCGCCGCAGATCTGGAAGATGATCGGCGACAATTCGGTCGCCGCCTACAATGTGCCGTCGGGCATCCTGTTCGACATGCACCGCGAGGCCGCCGCCAAGCGGCCGGGCGTGCTGACCAAGGTCGGCCTTGACACTTTTGCCGACCCGCGCCACCAGGGCTGCGCCATGAACGCGGCTGCAAGCGAGCCGATCGTCTCGGTGCAGCAGTTCGACGGCGAGGAATGGCTCTATTTCCGCTCGATCGTGCCCAACATTTCGATCATCCGCGCTACCACCGCCGACGAGCGCGGCAACCTGACCTATGAACATGAGGGCGCCTATCTCGGCGGCCTCGAACAGGCGCTTGCCGCGCGCAACAATGGCGGCATCGTCATTGCGCAGGTCAAGCGCGTCGTCGAGAACGGCACGCTGAAGCCGCATGACGTGCGCGTGCCCGGCGTGCTGGTAGACCACATCGTGGTGGCGCCGGACCAGTTGCAGACGACGCTGACGCCTTACGACCCGGCGATTTCGGGCGAGATCTTCCGCCCGCTGTCAAGCTTTCGCAACGCCGAAATGAACATCCAGAAAGTAATCGCGCGCCGCGTCGCCATGGAGTTGCGCGATGGCATGGCCGTCAATATCGGCTTCGGCATCTCGGCCAATGTGCCGCGTATCCTTCTCGAGGAAGGTCAGCACGGCAAGGTCACCTGGGTGATCGAGCAGGGCGCGGTCGGCGGCGTGCCGCTGCTCGACTTCAAGTTCGGCTGCGCTTCCAACGCCGAGGCGATCATGCCCTCGCCGCACCAGTTCATCTATTTCCAGGCCGGCGGCTTCGATGCCTCGCTGCTCTCCTTCTTGCAGATCGACCGCCATGGCTCCGTCAACGTGTCGAAACTCTCGGCCCGGCCACATGTCACCGCCGGGGCCGGCGGCTTTGTCGACATCACGGCACGGGCGAAAAAGATCGTCTTCTCCGGCTTCTTCAATGCCGGCGCAAAACTGTCGCTCGCCGATGGCGGCATCCGCATCGATGCAGAAGGCAAGGTCAAGAAGGTGGTCAACGAGGTCGAACACATCTCCTTCTCCGGCAAGCGCGCCGTCGCGCAAGGGCAGGACATCACCTACGTCACCGAGCGCTGCGTGATGAAGCTGACGCCGGACGGTCTGATGGTGACGGAACTGGCGCCCGGCATCGACCTCGAACGCGATGTGCTGGCGCAGTCAGAGATTCCGCTCGGCATCGCCAACGATCTCAAGGTCACGCCGGCGGCTCTCTATCAGGACCGGCCGATCGGCCTGTCGCTGAATGGTGGCGCTTCGCTCGGAGGCGCGCATGGCTGAGCGCCTCGTCACCTTCGAGCAGGACGGCGCCATCGGCATCGTCACGCTGCGCCGGCCGGAGAAGTTCAACGCGCTGGACATTCCGATGCTGCGCGCGCTCGAGACAGCGCTCGACGAAGCCGAAATGGCTGAAGGCGTGCGCGTCGTGCTGATCCGCGGCGAAGGCAAAGGCTTTTGCGCCGGCGGCGACGTCGAGGCCTGGGCACAAATGAGCGCTGCCGACTTTCAGGTGCAATGGGTGCGCTACGGCCACCGTGTCTTCGACCGACTGGCGCGGCTGCGGCAGCCGACCATCGCGGTGCTTTCCGGCCATGCGCTGGGTGGCGGGCTGGAGCTGGCGGTCGCCTGCGACTTCCGTGTCGCCGAAACGCAGGTGAAGCTCGGCTTTCCCGAGACATCGATCGGCGTCGTCCCCGGTTGGTCCGGCACGCAGCGCGCCGTGCGCCGCTTTGGGGCCCAGATCGTGCGCCGCATGGCACTCGGCGGCGAGCTCTTTGCCGCCTCCGACGCGCTTGCCCTCGGCGTCGTTGACCGCGTGGTCGAGACCGGCCAGGCGCTGGCAGAGGCCAGGACTTGGGCCGAAAAAATCGCCGGGCGCGGGCCGCTCGCAACCGAAGCCGCCAAGCTGATGATCGCAGTCGCCGAAGGCGAGGAAAGTGCGGCCGCCACCGAGGCGCTCGCCAGCGGCTTCGTTGCGCTGACCGGCGACCTCAAAGCCGGCGTGAGCGCCTTCAAGGCCAAGCAGAAGCCGGCCTTTTCAAGATCCTAGAGAAAGCATGATGAACGCACCGCTCAACATTTCCATGCCGGCCGAGGCGTCCAAGGCGCCGAAGGCTTACAAGCTCCTGATCGACGGCAAGCATGTCGATGCCCGTGACGGCCGCACGATTGCGCGCAACAGCCCCGGCCATGGCTTCACCGTTTCGCGCTATGCGCAGGCCGGCGAGGCCGAGGTGGAGGCGGCCATGCAGGCCGCGCACAAGGCATTCGAGACCGGCCCGTGGCCGCGCACGAAGGCGGCCGAGCGCGCAGCCATCCTGCTCAAGACGGCCGACCTGATCGAGGCCCAGCTCGAAGACATCGCCCGCCTCGATGCGCTGGAGTCCGGCAAGCCGATCGCCCAGGCGCGTGGCGAGATCGGCGGCGCCGTCGACATCTGGCGTTATGCCGCCTCGCTCGCCCGCACGCTGCACGGCGAGAGCTACGCCAATCTCGGCGACGCCATGCTGGGCGTCGTCCTGCGCGAGCCGATCGGCGTCGTCTCGATCATCACCCCGTGGAATTTCCCGTTCCTGATCGTCAGCCAGAAACTGCCCTTCGCGCTCGCCGCCGGCTGCACCGCGGTGGTCAAGCCGAGCGAAATGACCTCGGCCTCGACCTTCGTGCTCGGCGACATCCTGATGCAGGCCGGCCTGCCCGCGGGCGTCGTCAACATCCTGGCCGGCCTCGGCGCCGATGTCGGGGGGCCGATGGTCAGCCATCCGCTGGTCGAGATGGTGTCGTTCACCGGCTCTACCCGCGTCGGCAAGATGACCATGGCTTCCGCCGCGCAGTCGCTGAAGAAAGTCTCGATGGAGCTCGGCGGCAAGAACGGCCAGATCGTCTTCCCCGATGCCGATCTCGAGGCGGCCGCTGACGCAGCAGTGTTCGGCGGCTTCTTCAACGCCGGCGAATGCTGCAATGCCGGCAGTCGGCTGATCGTGCATGAAGCCATCGCCGACGATTTCCTCGCCACTGTCAAGGCCCTGACCGCCAAGGTAACGGTCGGCGACCCACTCGACGACCGAACCAAGGTTGGCGCGATGATTTCCGCCGACCATCTGACCAAGGTCGCAGATTACGTTGCGGCAGCAGCAAAAGACGGCAGCAATGTCTATAGCGGTGGCGGCCAATTGGCGTCCAATGCCGGCCAGTACCTCGATCCGACCATCATCCGCGGCGTTACCGAAGACATGGCTATTGCGCGCGAGGAAGTGTTCGGCCCGGTGCTCTCCGTGCTGACTTTTGGATCGATTGAAAAGGCGTTGCACATCGCCAACAACACGCCCTATGGTCTGTCTGCAGGGGTGTGGAGCGCCAGCATCGACACTTGTATGTCGGTGGCGCGTGGTGTGCGTTCGGGGACCGTTTGGGTGAACACATTCATGGAAGGCTTTCCCGAGTTGCCATTCGGGGGCTACAAGCAGTCCGGCATCGGACGCGAACTCGGCAAACGCGCTGTCGAGGATTATACCGAGGAAAAGACAATCCAGTTTCATCGCGGCCAGCGCACCGGTTGGTGGGTCGGCTGAGTTTGGAAGAACCCGGTGGGCTTCCACCGGTCGTGTAATGCAACAAGGGAGGTAGAACATGTTGCGCAAACTGCTTATCGGAACGGCTCTGGCGACGGCCTTTGCTTTCTCGGCCCATGCCGAGGACGTCAAGGAAGTGCAGATGCTGCATTGGTGGACGTCGGGCGGCGAAGCGGCTGCTCTCAATGTCCTCAAGGGCGACCTTGCCAAGGAAGGCTATGCCTGGAAGGACGTGCCGGTGGCCGGTGGTGGCGGCGACGCCGCCATGACTGCGCTGAAGGCGATGGTCGCGGCCGGCAATTACCCGACCGCGTCGCAGATGCTCGGCTACACCGTGCTCGACTATGCGGCGGCCGGCGTGATGGGCGACCTGACAGAGACGGCGAAGAAGGAAGGCTGGGACAAGTCGGTTCCGGCAGCCCTGCAGAAGTTCTCCGTCTATGACGGCAAGTGGGTCGCTGCTCCAGTCAACGTCCACTCCGTCAACTGGCTGTGGATCAACAAGGCGGTGATGGACAAGATCGGCGGCACCGAGCCAAAGACCTTCGACGACTTCGTCGCCCTGCTCGACAAAGCCAAGGCGGCTGGCGTCATCCCGCTCGCCCTTGGCGGCCAGAACTGGCAGGAAGCCACCATGTTCGACTCGGTTGTGCTGTCGACCGGCGGACCTGAGTTCTACAAGAAGGCCTTCAACGACCTCGACGACGAGTCCCTCAAGTCGGACACGATGAAGAAGTCGTTCGATAACCTCGCCAAGCTCGTCACCTATGTCGACCCGAACTTCTCGGGCCGCGACTGGAACCTTGCCACCGCCATGGTCATCAAGGGCGATGCCCTGGTGCAGGTGATGGGTGACTGGGCCAAGGGCGAGTTCAACGCCGCCAAGAAAACGCCGGGCACCGACTTCCTGTGCTATCGCTTCCCGGGCACGGAAGGCTCGGTGGTCTACAACTCCGACATGTTCGGCATGTTCAACGTTCCGGACGACCGCAAGGCCGCCCAGGTCGCGTTGGCCACCGCCACCCTGTCGAAGAGCTTCCAGTCGGCCTTCAACGTCGTCAAGGGTTCGGTTCCCGCCCGTACCGACGTTCCCGACACCGACTTCGACGCGTGCGGCAAGAAGGGCATCGCCGACCTGAAGGCTGCCAACGAAGGCGGCACACTGTTCGGCTCGCTTGCCCAGGGCTATGGCGCGCCTCCGGCGGTCGCCAATGCCTACAAGGACGTCGTTTCGAAGTTCGTCCATGGTCAGATCAAGACCTCGGACGAAGCCGTGACCGAACTGGTAAAGGTGATCGACGACGCCAAGTAAGCGCTAGCCAGAAACACACCTTCCCCGCTTCGGCGGGGAAGGTTTCACCTAAGGATTGGCCAGCTGGCGCAATTCCAGGAAAAGTGTGAGCGGTTTTCCGGCCGGAATTGCGTAAAAGAAAGAGTTAGAGAGGTTCGCCGTTTCCGTGAAACGGTGAAAACGCTCTTGAACACCATGCCGACCAGAGACCCGTATGCACGGGGTCGCCTTGCCGCCTGACGGCAGAGCACGGACAACCCGAAACGGGAGGAGCCTCATGAGCAGTGTAGCGACAACCCAGATCAAGCTGACGCCGGAGCGGTCGCGCCCCTCGGTGCGCGCGCGACTGCAGGACGCGCTGCCGAAGATCGTGCTGGCGCCGAGCTTCGCCATCACCATCGTCTTCGTCTATGGCTTCATCCTGTGGACGGTCTATCTGTCCTTCACCAATTCCAAGACTTTTCCGTCCTATGTCATCACCGGACCGCGCGCCTACCTACGGCTATGGGGCTGGACGTTCGACTCCGACCCGCCATCGAGCTGGTACACGTCGATCATCAATATGGGCATTTTCGGCTTTCTCTACATCGCCATGTGCCTGGCGCTCGGCCTGTTCCTGGCCATCCTGCTCGACCAGAAGATCCGCGGCGAAGGCGTGTTGCGGCCGATCTATCTCTACCCGATGGCGCTGTCCTTCATCGTTACCGGCGTCGCCTGGAAATGGTTTCTCGATCCCGGCCTCGGCCTTGAGCAGACCCTGCATCAATGGGGCTGGACGAGCTTCCATTTTGACTGGATCAAGAACAAGGATTTCGTCATCTACACGGTGGTCATCGCCGGCGTCTGGCAAGCCTCCGGCTTCATCATGGCGATGTTCCTGGCCGGCCTGCGCGGCATCGACGGCGAGATCATGAAAGCGGCGCAGATCGATGGCGCCACTACTTTCCAGCTCTACCGCCGCATCGTCATTCCGCTGCTGCGGCCGATCTTCCTGTCGGCCTTCATCGTGCTCGCCCACCTCGCCATCAAGTCGTACGATCTCGTGGTGGCGCTGACCAGCGGCGGCCCCGGTGGCTCGGCCTGGCTGCCGTCCAACTTCATGTATGAGTACACCTTCAAGCGCAACGAAATGGCCGTCGGCTCGGCCAGTGCCGTGATCATGCTGATGACCATCGTTGCCATCATCGTGCCTTATCTCTATTCGGAACTCAGGGAGAAGCCGCGATGAGCGCTGTCGCCACCCCTGCCCGCCCCGCTGCTTCCCAAAAGGCCTCCGGCGGCATGAGCACCAAGACCCTCAACCGCATCGTCATCTACGGGCTTCTGGCGCTGTTTGCGCTGTTTTATCTGATGCCGCTGTTCGTCATGCTGGTGACCTCGTTCAAGACCATGGACGAGATCCAGAACGGCAACATGCTGGCGTTGCCCACGGCGCCGACCTTCGACCCGTGGCTGAAGGCCTGGGGCGAGACCTGCGTCGGCCTCACCTGCGCCGGCATCAAGGGCTATTTCTGGAACTCGATCAAGATGGTGGTTCCAGCCGTACTGATCTCGACCATGCTCGGCGCGCTCAACGGCTACGTCTTGACCAAATGGCGTTTTCGCGGCGCCACGCTGGTGTTCGGGCTGATGCTGTTTGCCTGCTTCATTCCGTTCCAGTCGGTGCTGCTGCCGATGGCGACCATCCTCGGCAGCCTGGGACGTTTCGGCGTGAAGCTGCAGAATGCGACGGGTACGAGTTTCGGTCTCGGCAATCCGACGGTCAACCTGGTCTTCGTCCATGTCGTCTACGGCATCGGCTTCACTACACTGTTTTTCCGCAACTATTACGAGGCATTCCCGAACGAGCTGATCAAGGCCGCACAGGTCGACGGCGCCTCCTTCTTCCAGATCTTCCGCCGCATCATGCTGCCGAACTCGATGCCGATCTTCGTCGTCACCGTCATCTACCAGTTCACCAACATCTGGAACGACTTCCTGTTCGCTTCGGCTTACGCCGGCACAGGCGACTCCATGCCGATGACGGTGGCGCTCAACAACGTCGTCAACACCTCGACCGGCGTCGTCGAATACAACGTCAACATGGCGGCCGCGATGATCGCGGCTCTGCCCACCCTGATCGTCTATGTCGTCGCCGGCCGCTATTTCGTGCGCGGGCTGATGGCTGGCGCGGTCAAGGGCTGATCAATTCGGAAGGAACGACCATGGCTTTTCTGGAAATTGATGGGCTGAAGAAGCGCTTCGGGAATGTCGAGATCCTGAAGGGCATCGATGTCGAGCTCGAAAAGGGCGGCTTCCTGGTGCTGGTCGGCCCGTCCGGCTGCGGCAAGTCCACCTTGCTCAACACGATTGCCGGCCTAGAGCAGATCACCGAGGGCGAAATCCGCGTCGACGGCCGCGCCATCAACGATCTGCACCCATCCAAGCGCGACATCGCCATGGTGTTCCAGAGCTATGCGCTCTATCCGAACATGACGGTGGCCGGAAACATCTCCTTCGGCATGGAGATGCGCGGCGTGCCGGCCGACGAACGCCAAAAGGCGATCGACAAGGTGGCCAAGGTCCTGCAGATCGGCCACCTCCTGCAGCGCAAGCCGAGCCAGCTTTCCGGCGGCCAGCGCCAGCGCGTCGCCATGGGCCGGGCGCTGGTGCGCGACCCTAAGCTGTTCCTGTTCGACGAGCCTTTGTCCAACCTCGACGCCAAATTGCGCGTTGACATGCGCATCGAGATCAAGCGCCTGCATGCCACCACCGGCACAACCATCGTCTACGTCACCCACGACCAGATCGAGGCGATGACGCTGGCGACCAAGATCGCCGTCATGCGCGACGGCGAGGTGCAGCAGTTCGGCACCCCGGCCGAGATCTACAACAACCCGACCAATTTGTTCGTCGCCGACTTCATGGGTTCGCCGGCGATGAACCTGATCCCGGCGACCATTGCCACGTCGGGCAATGCGCTGTCCGTCGTGTTGGAGCGCGAGGCGCGCGAGCCCATTACGCTGCCGATGGCCAATGCGCCGGCGGGCCTGTCGGCGTTCCAGGGCAAGCCGATCATCTTCGGCGTGCGCCCGGAAGCGCTGACCGATCCGGAAGGTGCGGAACGCAACGCCTCCAACATTGCCACTGCCGACCTGCACATCGAAGTGGTCGAGCCGGCAGGGTCCGACACTTTCGCGGTGACCAACCTCGGCGGCAAGGGCGTGGTGGCGCGGTTGCGGGCCGACGCCAACATCCAGCCGGGCACCAGCACGCCGCTCGCCTTCAACCTGACCAAGGCCGTGTTCTTCGATCCGGCGACCGAACACCGCATCCGCTGATCGAGATGGTCAGCCCCGATATCGTCATCATCGGCTCCGGCATCGGCGGCGCTACGATCGCTTCCGGCCTGGCCGGCAGCGGCGCCTCGGTCCTGATGCTGGAGCGCGGCGAGCCCTTGCCGGCAACGCCGCATGCCCGCGACACGCGCTCGATCTTCGTCGATGGCCACTACCGTCCGAAGGAGATGTGGCGCGAGGCCGGCGGCGGCGCCTTCAACCCCGGCAATTACTACTATGTCGGCGGCAATTCGAAATTCTACGGCGCGGTGCTGATCCGCTACCGCAAAGAGGATTTCGCCGCCATGGAGCACTTCGGTGGCGTCTCGCCGGCATGGCCGTTTTCCTACGATGAATTCGAGCCCTGGTATTCGAAAGCCGAGCAGCTGTTTCGCGTCCGCGGCTCACTCGGCGAGGACCCGACCGAACCGTTCCACTCGATCCCCTATGCTTTCAAGCCGGTGCCCGACGAAGCGCCGATTGCGCGCGCCCGCGCCGAGCTGAAGGGACTGGGCCTGCACCCCGCCTCGCTGCCGCTCGGCGTCGACATCGACACCTGGCTGAAAGAGGGCAAGACCGGCTGGGACGCATTCCCCAACACCGCCCAGGGCAAGGTTGATGCGCAGACCGGACCGCTGACGGCCGCACTTAAGGACAGCAATATCCGACTCGAAACCGGCTGCCATGTCGAATATCTCGAAGCGTCGTCCGACGGCAAAAGCATCGCTGCCGTTCACTACCGTCAGAATGGCGAGCTGAAGAAAGTCGCGCCGAAGCTGGTCATCCTGTCCGCCGGCGCGGTCAATTCCGCCGTCATCCTGCTGCGCTCGCCTTCACCAGATGGCAAAGGCCTCGCCAACCGCTCCGACCAGGTCGGCCGCAATTTCATGAACCATAATTCGAGCGCCATGCTGGCGATCGATCCGCGCCGCAGGAACGACAGCGTCTACCAGAAGACGCTGATGCTGAATGACTACTATCTCTCCGACGGCAAAGGCGGCAAGCCGCTCGGCAACGTCCAGCTGCTCGGCAAGATCGACGGCAACATGTTGAAGGCCAACGTCAAACGCGTGCCGAAATTCGCGCTCGATTACATGGCCGGTCACGCCGTTGACTGGTATCTGATGTGCGAGGATCTACCCGATCCGGAAAGCCGCATCATGGTCGACGGCAAGGACATCGTCATGCAATGGCGGCGCTCCAACATGCAGTCGCTGGACGGGCTGACCAGGGTGATGCGTGAGAACTTCCGCGCCTGCGGTTATCCCATCGTGCTGTCGCGTCCCTTCGACAAGCGCACGCCCTCTCACCAGTGCGGCACGGTGAAAATGGGCGACCATCCGGCGACGTCGCCGCTCGACCCTTTCTGCCGCGCCTTCGACCACCCGAACCTGTTCGTTGTCGACGCCAGTTTTTTGCCGAACTCGGCCGCCGTGAATCCGGCGCTGTCGATTGCGGCACAGGCGCTGCGCGTGGCCGAGCATATTCGCCGAACGGACCTCGCGGCATGACCCGCCCCGCAGCAATCGTCACCGGCGGTGCGCGCGGCATTGGGCTCGCCTGCGCCGAGGCGCTGGCCGGGGACGGCTTCGACATTTTGATCGCCGACCTTGCCGAACAAGCGCCGGACGAACTGGCCGCCAACATCACCGCACGGGGTGCGGAGTTCGCCTATGTCCGTTGTGATATCGCCAACCTCGAGGATCACACGGCCCTCGTCGACGCCGCCATACGTGCCTTCAGCCGCATCGACTGCCTCGTCAACAATGCCGGCATCGGCGCCGTGGTGCGCGGCGATCTGCTGGAGCTGAAGCCCGAGAATTTCGACCGTGCGCTGGACGTCAATCTGCGCGGCACCGTATTCCTTAGCCAGGCCGTCGCCAAGGCGATGCTGGCGGCTCCCAGCAATCATCCGCGCTCGATCATCACCATCACCTCGGTCAGCGCCGATATGGCCTCGCCGGAACGCGCCGACTACTGCATCTCGAAAGCCGGCCTTTCGATGTGGGTGAAGAACCTGGCGCTACGGCTTGCGCCGGAAAACATCGGCGTGTTCGAACTGCGGCCCGGCATCATTCGCACCGACATGACCGCGTGCGTATCAGCCAAATACGACGCGCTTATCGACAGCGGCCTGGTGCCGGCAAAACGCTGGGGCGAAGCATCGGACATCGGCGCCGTGGTGGCGACGCTTGCCGCCGGCAAGCTCGGCTTTTCCACAGGCTCGATTATCAATGTCGACGGCGCGCTCTCCGTGCCTCGACTGTAGGTGGATAGAGTTATGACCGACTACATCATCGTAGGTGCCGGCCCGGCCGGCTGCGTTCTGGCCAACCGGCTGAGCGAGGATCCAGCGAATTCCGTGCTGCTGCTCGAGGCCGGCGGCAAGGACTGGCACCCCTACATCCACATGCCGGCGGGCTTTGCCAAGATGACCAAGGGCATCGCTTCCTGGGGCTGGTCGACTGTGCCGCAGAGGCACATGCAAGACCGCGTCTTCTGGTATACGCAGGCGAAGGTGGTCGGCGGCGGCTCGTCCATCAATGCCCAGATATACACGCGCGGCAACGCTCGCGACTACGACGCATGGGAGAAGGAAGAGGGCCTCGCGGGCTGGGGCTATCGCGACGTGCTGCCCTATTTCAAGCGCGCCGAGAACAACCAGCGCTTCGCCAACGATTTTCACGGCGACCAGGGGCCGCTCGGCGTGTCGAACCCGATTTCGCCGCTGCCGATTTGCGAGGCCTATTTCCGCGCCGGCCAAGAGATGGGCATCCCCTTCAACCCGGATTTCAACGGCGCTAGCCAGGAAGGCGTCGGCTACTACCAGCTGACCCAGAAGGACGCCCGGCGCTCATCCGCTTCGGTCGCCTATTTGAAGCCCATCCGCGCCCGCAAGAACCTGACAGTCCGAACCGATGTGCTGGTCACCCGCATCGTCGTCGAGAAAGGCCGCGCCATCGGCGTCGAGATCGCCGACAAACCCGGCGGCGAGAAGACCATCATGCGCGCCGAGCGCGAAGTGATCGTCTCGTCCGGCGCCATCGGTTCGCCGAAGCTGTTGATGCAGTCGGGCATCGGCCCGGCTGATCACCTGAAATCGGTCGGCGTGACGCCGGTGCATGATCTGCCCGGTGTCGGCTCCAACATGCAGGACCATCTCGATTTGTTCGTTATCGCCGAATGCACCGGCGACCACACCTATGACAACTACGCCAAGCTGCACCGCACCGCGTGGGCCGGCTTGCAGTATCTGCTGCTGAAGAAGGGGCCGGTCGCCTCCAGCCTGTTCGAGACCGGCGGCTTCTGGTACGCCGATCCGACCGCCGCCTCGCCCGACATCCAGTTCCATCTGGGACTCGGCTCCGGCATCGAGGCCGGCGTCGAGAGGTTGAAGAACCCCGGCGTGACCTTGAACTCGGCCTTCCTGCGCCCGCGCTCGCGCGGCACGGTGCGGCTGAGCAGCGCCGACCCGGCCGACCACCCGCTGATCGATCCCAACTATTGGTCGGACCCTTACGACCGCGCCATGTCGATCAAGGGCCTCAGGCTTGCGCGCCAGATCATGCGGCAGAAGGCGCTTGCACCTTACGTGTTGCGCGAGGTGCTGCCTGGACCATCGCGCGCCAGCGATGACGAGCTGATCGACTATGCCTGCCGCACCGCCAAGACCGACCATCACCCCGTGGGTACCTGCCGCATGGGCCATGACGATATGGCGGTGGTCACACCGGACCTGCGCCTGCGCGGCATCGAGGGCCTGCGCGTCTGCGATGCCTCGGTGATGCCGCGCGTGCCTTCCTCCAACACCAATGCGCCGACCATCATGGTCGGCGAAAAAGGCGCCGACATCATCCTCGGCCGCGAGCCGCTTCCGCCGGCGGTGTTCTCCGGCAATCGGGCCGCATAGCCACTTAGGAGAACGAACCAATGATCAGACACTGCGTCTTCGTACGCTTCCGCAGCGATGTGCCCGCCACCAAGCGCACGGCAATCCACGCCGATCTCGAAGCACTGCGCTCCGTTGTCGACGGCATGGACACGGTCCATTTCAGCACCAATGTCAGCCCGGAGCCGTTCGCGCGCGGCTTCAGCCATGCCTTCACCATCGACTTCCGCGATGCCGCCGCCCGCGACGCCTATCTCGTGCATGAAGCGCATCAGCGCGCCGGCGCCCGATTGGTCGCAGCGCTCGAAGGCGGCACCGACGGGCTGATGGTGTTCGATCTCGACATTACGAAAAAGTGACCGCGCTTCTTTCGAAAGCCGGCTGACGCCTGTTCTCTTTTGCGCCCCAAGGAACATATCGTTCCCCGGGGGGCGTTTAGGAGGAACGTCGTGGCTCTCACCGCGCAGCAGAAGAAAACCGTCCTTGCCTCCTTCCTCGGCTGGACGCTCGACGCTTTTGATTTCTTCCTTCTGACGTTCCTGCTCACCGATATCGCAACCGAATTCAACACTGACGTCCCGCAGTCTCCAAAGCGTTGTTCCTGACGCTGGCGACACGCTTCATCGGCGCCTTCTTCTTCGGCAGGCTGGCCGACAAAATATGGCCGCAAGCCCATTCTGATGCTCAACATCGTCAGCTATTCGGTGGTCGGCGCGCTGGCTGCCTTCTCGCCCAATCTCGTGGCTACGCGCTGGCGCTGTTTGCCGGCGTGGTCGCCGTCTGCATCATCGTCGTCATCCGCTTCAGTCCGGAACGGCGCGGACAGGTGATGACGGTGCTCGGCTGAAGTATCAGGCTCTCAGCCCAGTCTGAGGGCCACGACACCGGCGACGATGCTGAGCGCGGCGGCGCCGCGCCAGCCTGTCATTTTCTCGCCGAGCGCGAAAACCGAGATCATCATGGCAAACAGGATCGACGTCTCCCGCAACGACGCCACCGAGGCGATCGGCGCCTTGGTCATCGCCCACATGACGATCCAGTAGGCCGCGCCGCTGAGCACGCCGGTGAACAGGCCTGCTTTCCAGTCACGCGCCAGCACGGGCAGCGCCTTGGGCCCGCGAAAGATGAGGCACAGCACCAGCGCCCACGTGGCATCGCAGATGAACAGCCATGCGGCATAGCTCGTTGCCGTTGCGGCCAGCCGCGCGCCGCTGCCGTCGGAGAGCGTATAGCTGGATATGAAGATCGAAGTGCCGAGCGCAAAGCCGACCGCCCGCACATTGATCCGCTCCAGATGCGCGCCGCCGCGAAACGACATCACCAGCGTGCCGGCCGACAGCAGCAGGATGCCGAGGATGGCGAACGGCGCCGGCATCTCCTGCACCACGACAACGCCGCCGAGCGCGGTCAAAAGCGGCGCCGTGCCGCGCGCCAGCGGATAGGTCTGGGCGAAATCGCCGGCCTTGTAGGCGCCGATGAGGAAGGTCCGGTAGCCCATGTGAAAGAGCACCGAGGCGATTATAAAGGGCCATACCGCGGCCTTTGGAAACTCGACGAAGGGCAGCACGAACAGTGCGGCAAAACCCATGCCCAGCGTCATCAGCGTGATCGACAGGAAGCGATCGAGATGCACCTTGACCAGCGCGTTCCAGATCGCGTGCATGGCGGCGGCGGCAAGCACCGCGAAAAAGACGAAAAGCGTCATTGAGGGCTCACCGATCTCCTGAGCTCAAAGGCGTTTCGAGATCGATATCGATCCGGACCGGAAAATGGTCTGAAGCGATCTCGCCTATATCGGCACTGACCGAGCGCACACGGTCCGCGAACATACCGCCGACGAAGCAATGGTCGAGCCGGCGTTTTGCCACTTTCCCGTCGATCGTTTTCACATGGGTGTGGAAATCGGCAGCCGGCTCGCTAGCGACGGCAACGGCATCAACAAAGCCGTCGAGATAAGCTGCCCCGCGATGATAGGGCGTGCTGCCGACGATGCGGCTGTATTCGGCGCTGCCCGGCTCCATGTTGAAATCGCCCATCCAGATCGCAGCCGTCGGGTTCTCCGGCTCGGCCTCGCCACTGGTCCAGTTGCGCGAAGGCTCATCGTCCGCGCCGCTCCACGGGCCTCCCTCGAACGGCGCGCGGCGATGCTCGGCCAAGAGATAGTCGATCTGCTCCAGACGCTCCTCCGCCGCGATATGGGCGAGATGCAGCGACAGGACCCTTACCGGTCCGGCCGGCGTGCGGATCATGCATTCGAGCGCGGCGTTGCGCGTGTTGAGCGGCTTGAGCGTGCGGCGCATGGGCAGCGCGTGCAGCCGCGACCAGGCGATCGGCAGCTTCGACAGCAGCATGGTGCCGAACTGGCGGCGGCGGTTGACGACCCGGCCGTCGCGCTGCTCACTGGCGTCCATGTCGAAGGCCGGGCCATAGACCCAGTAATAGCTAGGCAGCAGCTTGGACAGGACCTCCGGCTGGTCGTCCTCATTGGTGCGCTGCCAATGCCGCTCGACCTCCTGCAGCGCGATGATATCGGCGCCGTCGACCAGCTTGGTGCAGCGCGAAAGATCGTACCGGCCATCGCCGCCGAACCCGTACTGGATGTTGTAGCTGACCAGCTTCATTGCTTATCCGGCTGAATTTCGCTTTGGCAGTAGCGGTTCGGCAGACGGGTTGCAATGTACCGGCACGACGGCGGAACTGGGCCAGCGTCTATGATGTGGTCAGCGGCTGGAACCGGCCCGCCGGCGATGCCGCCAGTTCGGCCCAGTCGATCTCTTCCTCCAGCCGGTGGTAGGCTTCGTCGCCGATCGTGCCGTTGCTGCGCAACTCCTCGAGCGTGTCGCGCTGGCGGTTGATGGCATAGAGGCGCAGCCGGTCGTATTCGGTCGCGGCCTGAGCGTCCTCCGGGTTTTCCGCAATCAGGCGCTGCGCTTCATACTGTTCGCGCACGACGGCGGCGGCCGCAGATGTCTTGCGGCTCAGCACGTCCAGTGCTGCTTGCATGATGGCGACGCGCGCCTGCGCCACCTCATTGTCGACGGTTCTATCGGGGTCGAAGTTGATCCAGCGCAGCAGCGGCTTCAGCGTCATGCCTTGCAGCACCAGCGTGCCCAGCACCACCGCGAAGGCGGCAAGCACGATCGGGTCGCGGCCGGGAAAATCGGCCGGCAGCGCAATGGCCACCACCAGCGTCACCAACCCACGCATGCCGCACCAGCCGACAATGACGGCGCCGCCGAACGTCGGCAATTCCCGCCTTGCCTCTTGGCTGCCGAAGCGGGCAAGCCACCGGATGATCGCGACGTAACTCGCCACCCAGACAAGGCGCGCGACGATAACGACGACCAGCACCGTTGCGGCGAAAAGGAATGCTTCGCCTTGCCCGTCGCCGGCCAGCCTGCCAACGATCGTGCGTGCCTGCAGGCCCATCAGCACGAAAGCCAGCACGTTGAGCACGAACACCGCCGACTCCCAGACCGAATAGGTGCTGACGCGGCGTCTCGCCGACGACTGGCGCGGCGCCCTGCGCGCAATGGTCATGGCATAGACGACGATGGTGATGATGGCGGAAAGGCCGAGCCTGTCGGCGATGATCCACACGGCGAAGGTTCCGGCAAACTGCACCACCGTGCTGCTCGCCGCATCCTCGATGCGGCCGAGCGCCAGCAGCGAGACGCGGCCAAACAGATAGCCCGCGATCACACTGCCGATCGTTGCCAGCAGGATCACCGGAACGGCGTTGCTGAGCATGATCGTGCCAAGCGCGGCCGAAACCGCCAGCCGGTAGATCAGCAGCGCCGTGGCATCGTTGAGCAGGCTCTCGCCCTGCAGGATGGCGGTGAGGCGGTGCGGTACCTTGAACTGGCTGAGCACGGCGGATGCGGCCACCGCATCCGGTGGCGCGACGATGGCGCCAAGCGCGATTGCCGCCGCGATCGGCAGGCCGGCCATCTTCCAGCCGACCAAGGCAACCACCACGGTGGTGAAGACCACGGCGCCCAGCGCGAGCAACGCGAGCGACAGCCGGTAGCGCTTGAGGTCGCGCAGCGACGTGTCATAGGCGGCGTCGAGAAGCACCGGCGCGATGAACAGGGCAAGCGCCAACTCCGGATCGATCTCGATCGTCGGCGCACCGGGTACGAAGGCAATCGCGACGCCGGCCAGAGCCAGCAGGGACGGATAGGGAATTTCCAGCCGCCGCGAGAGCGCCGTCAGCGCGACGGCAGCCAGAAGCAGGATGAGGGTAAGTTCGAATAGCGCCATGGCCCATCGTAGCGGCGAAGCGGCATCATGGGCAGTGGCTGGATGGCAAGATGCTGTTGATTATCCAGCACTCGGGGTCCGGCAATGATACGGCCGTTCATCGCGCCAGCTCGAATCGACCGCCTCGGTCGCGCCAAAATGCTGCTTGCTAGTGCAGCACCAGCATATCGCTTGATGAGAACGATATGTCGGCCTTCTCGCCGACCGCGGGCGGTGGCGTTGCCGGGCTGTTGAAGGTGTCGAGCGACACTGTGTTGCCGCCGATGCCGACGCGAACGCGAATGACTGAGCCGAGGAAGTGCACTTCGGAGATTTCGCCCGACAGGCTTGAATCGCGCCCGGGTTGGCGTCCGAGCGAAATCGCCTCCGGTCGCAGCGCCAGCGACAGCGTGTCACCGGACTTCGAGCCGTTGAGCTTGCCCATTAGCGAGACTTCCTGCGTGTTGACGCGCACCTTGCCGGACGCGGCATCGGTGACAGTGCCTTCGAGCACGTTCAGCGTGCCGACGAAATTGGCGACGAACTTGGTCGCCGGCCGGTTGTAGATCTCGAACGGGGTGCCGACCTGCTCGGCCTTGCCGCCATCCATCACCGCGATGCGGTCCGAGATCGACAGCGCCTCTTCCTGGTCATGTGTGACGAAGATGGTAGTGATGCCGAGCTTCTTCTGGATCGAGCGGATTTCCTCGCGCAGCGAGACGCGCACCTTGGCGTCGAGCGCCGACAGCGGCTCGTCGAGCAAAAGCAGCTTCGGCTTCGGCGCGATGGCGCGGGCCAGCGCGATGCGCTGTTGCTGGCCGCCGGAGAGCTGGTAGGGATAGCGGGCGGCCATCTGCGGCAGCTTGATGATGTCGAGCATCTCGGCGACCCGGGAATCGATCTCTGCCCTTGCCATGCCGGCGACCTTCAGGCCGAAGCCGATATTTTGCGCCACGGTCAGGTTCGGGAACAGCGCGTAAGCCTGGAACACCATACCGACATTGCGCTGGTTGGGCTTCAGCCTCGTGATGTCCTTGCCTGCGACGACGATCTTGCCCGCCGACGGCTCTTCGAAACCGGCGACCATGCGCAGCACGGTGGTCTTGCCGCAACCCGATGGCCCAAGGAAGGAAACGAACTCGCCCGGCTCGACATCAAGATTGAAATCTTCGACCACGGTGGTGGCGCCGAAGGATTTTCGCACATGCTGGATGGAGAGGAATGGTTCGGCCATGGCTTTTTCTTTCGATCAGTACTTTGTCGATCAGTTCGGGCGGTTCGCCGATCTCGGCGCGAAACGGGACAGGATCTGGATCAGCGACATACAGCCCCAGGTGATGGCGAAGGCGATGATGGCAAGCGCCGCCGGCTCATAGGCGCGGTTGGCGCCAACGTTTTGCAGATAGGGGCCGAAGGCGGGCCGGTTGAGCAAGCTGGCCATGGTGAATTCGCCAATGACGATGGCGAAGGTAAGGAAGGCGCCCGACAGCACGGCGATCAGCACATTGGGCAGGATCACACGACCAATGATCGTGCCCCAACCGGCGCCAAGGATCTGCGCCGCTTCGGTCAGCGTCCTGACGTCGATGGTGCGCAGTCCGGTATCGACCGCGCGATACATGTAGGGCAGCGCCAGCATTGCATAGCCGATGACCAGCAAGGCATT
The DNA here is from genome assembly GCF_000502535.1 of Mesorhizobium sp. LNJC391B00. Taxonomy (NCBI): domain Bacteria; kingdom Pseudomonadati; phylum Pseudomonadota; class Alphaproteobacteria; order Hyphomicrobiales; family Phyllobacteriaceae; genus Mesorhizobium; species Mesorhizobium sp. LNJC391B00. The sequence continues at coordinate 327,753 of NZ_AYWI01000003.1, read as the reverse complement.
TGTGCCCATGTCGGTCGCCAGGAACGGCAGCGGCGAATTCGAACCGTACATCCTGATATAGCCGAAGACGATGACGATGGCGGGAATGACCAGCGGCAGCAGCGTGATGAACTCTACGATCGGCCGCAGTTGCGGCAGGCGCAGTCGAATCCAGTAGGCGGCGGGCACCACGATCAACACGCCCAGAATGATGGTGAAGATGGCGGCAAGCACTGAGTAGCCAAAGGTCGCCTGAAAACGAGGGTCGCCAAGCACGATCTGATAGGCGTCGAAGGAATAAGCGCCGCGCCGCATGCGCAAGGAAAATTCCACCGTCGCGATCAGCGGAATGAAGAAATAGGCCGCGCCCAGCCCGAAGACGACCCAGGCCCAGAATTTTCCGGACTTCATTTCAGCCACCTCTCCGAGCGCGTCCGGAACCAAATGTAGAAGACATTGGCCAGCCCGGTGATGACGATCATGCCGAAGGCGATCGCATAGCCGAGATGGGCATTGTGCAGCACGTCACCGCGTATCTGCGCATAGAGCAGGATCGGCACGATGTTGAGTGAAGAGCCGGTCAGCGCATAGGCGGTGGCGATGGCGCCGAAGGCATTGGCGAAGAGCAGGATGACCGTGCCGAGGAAACTCGGCCAGATCACCGGGATGACCACCATGCGCCAGTATTGCGTCTGGGTGGCGCCAAGCGTCGCCGCAGCCTCGCCCCACTCCTTCTTCAAGCCGTCGATCGCCGGCGTGATGATGACCACCATTAGGGGAATCTGGAAATAGACATAGGTCAGCGTCAGGCCCCAGAACGATAGGATGTTGAAGCCGTGCGCATAAATGTTGAGGCCGAACACGGTGTTGAGCAGCACCGTGGCGAGACCGAGGCGTCCGAGCGTGGCGATGAAGGCGAAGGCCAGCGGTACGCCGGCGAAATTGGAAGCCACGCCGGAGAATGTCAGCGTCGCCGAACGTATCCACTCCGGCAGGCCGCCGCGCACGATGGCGATGGCGATGCCGAGACCTGCGAAGGCGCCGATCAGCGACGAGGAAAGGCTGACCTTGAGCGAGATCCAGTAGGCGGCGACAATCGATGGCTGCGCCAGTGCTGCTATGTTTTCGAACGTGAATTCGCCGGCATCGTTCTGGAATGCACCCAGCATCAGATAGAGCGTGGGTAGGATCAGGAACATGATGGCGAAGATGAAGAATGGCGCAACGCCGAGCCATTGCGTCGGCAGTCGCATTGCACGCGCCTCGCTGGGGGGCGCGGTCTTCCCGGCAACTGCGTGATCGGAAAGCGAGATATCTGTCATGCGCCGGCTACCGTCTCCGAGGAACACCGGGCGGCCGCGAGGCCGCCCGGTTGGTTTCAAGCCTTACTTGACGTTGGCGCCGACGACGGCATCCCAGTTCTTGGTGACGGCTTCCTTTGCCTTGCCCTGCTCGTCCAGCGTCGGGAACACCGCGGCAGCGTAAGCCTCGGCCGGCGGCAGCTTGGCCATCACGTCCGCCGGGAGCTTGCCGTTCTTGGCAAGATCGTTGAAGCGGATCGGGTGGCAATAGCCCTTCAGCCAGCCGATCTGGCCTTCGTCGGAGTAGAGATACTCCAGCCAGAGCTTGGCAGCGTTCGGATGCGGTGCGAAAGCACTGATCGCCTGCACATAGACGCCGGCAACGACACCGGTCTTCGGCACGACGACGTCGACGGGCGGATTGCCCTTCAGCGTGTCGCGACCGGCAAGTGCATTGTAATCCCAGGTCACCAGGATCGGCGTTTGGCCTTGTGCCAGGGTCGCCGGTTTGCCGATGACCGGCACGAAATTGCCGGCGGCGTTAAGCTTCTTGAAGAAGTCGAGACCAGCAGTGCCAGCAGCTTCGCCGGCAGCCGCACCACCGGAAATGCCGGCCGCGTAGACGGCCTGGATGGCCTGGTTCGAGGCGCGCGGGTCGCCGGCAAGCGCCACGGTGTTGGCGAATTCCGGCTTCAGCAGGTCAGCCCAGTCAGCAGGCGCTTCCTTGACGAGGTCCTTGTTCACCAGAAAGGATAGCACGCCATAGTAGTCGCCGGTCCAGTAACCATCGGCATCCTTGGCGCTGTCGGGGATCGAGTCCCAGGTCGACACTTTGTAGGGCTGGATCAGGCCGTCAGCCTTGGCGGTCGGGCCGAAGGACAGGCCAACGTCGATGACGTCGGGCGCCTGCGGGCCCTTGTTGTCCTTGTTGGCCTTGATCGCCTCGACCTCGTCGCCGGAGCCGGCATCGGGGTTGAGTTCGTTGATGGTGATCTCAGGATACTTTGCCTTGAAGCCGTCGATGACGGCGCCGTAGCCGCACCAGTCATGCGGCAGCGCGATGGTCGTGAGCTGGCCTTCCTTCTTCGCAGCGGCAACCAGTTCATCCATGGACTGGGCCGACGAGATAGCAGAGGTCGCCATGAGGGCGACGGCCGAAAGGGAAAGCACTTTCCCTGTGAACTTGAACATGTGTTCTCTCCGTTGAACTGGCGTCCTGGACGCCTGCGATGCGGTATCGGTTTCATATGACAGCCAGATGAAAGCTTTTTGAAACTGGCCCCCGGCGGTACCAAAAGTTAACTCTTTTTAACCGGCTGTAGCAATTAGCCTCGACTTAATTTCCCGGCTAATGGTTTATTGCCTTGCTTTTTGCCCCCTTGCCCTTCCTTTCCCTTCGTTTTTAGATCACGTCCGGCGCAGAAACCGCCTCAGACAGTGCCGGCGATAGTGTTCTCGAGCAGCGTCAGCGCTGCTTTCTTGGTCAGCTTGACCGGGTTGCCGCCGGCTGTCGGATCGACCACCGCCATGTCGGCGATCAGCCCCTTGCGCTTCTTGTCCATGTCGAGCCCCTTGATCAGGCCGGGCAGCGCATGCGGCACCTTCAATTCCTTGCGCAGCTTGATGATCGCTTTGGCAAAGCCGTCGAAGCCACCCTTGATGCCGCAATAGGCAGCGAGCCGGGCAATCCGCTCCTCGATGGAGTCGCGATTGAAGGCCAAGACATAGGGCATGAACACCGCATTCGTCATGCCGTGATGGGTGTCGTAGAGCGCGCCGATCGGATGCGACAGCGAGTGGATGGCGCCAAGACCCTTCTGGAAGGCGGCAGCACCCATGGCGGCCGCACTCATCATGTGGGCGCGCGCGACAAGGTCCTGGCCGTTGGCGTAGGCCTTGGGCAGGTTCTCGAACACCAGGCGCACACCTTCGACGGCAATGCCGTCGGCCATCGGATGGTAGCCCGGCGCGCAATAGGCTTCGAGGCAATGTGCCAGCGCATCCATGCCGGTGCCGGCGGTGATGAAGCCGGGCATGCCGACCGACAGTTCCGGATCGGCAATAACGATTGCCGGCAAAAGCTTCGGATGGAAGATGACCTTCTTGGTGTGCGTCGCCTCATTGGTGATGACGCCGGCACGCCCGACTTCCGAGCCTGTGCCGGCAGTGGTCGGCACGGCGATGATCGGCGCGATGGCATCCGAATTGGCGCGCGTCCACCAGTCGCCGACATCCTCAAAGTCCCAGATCGGTCGCGTCTGGCCGGCCTGGAACGCGATCAGCTTGCCGAGATCGAGCGCTGAACCGCCGCCGAAGGCGATGACGCCGTCATGCTTGCCCTTCTTGAACACGGCGATGCCGGCGGTGAGGTTGGAATCGACCGGGTTCGGCTTCACCTCGGAGAACACGCCATAGGATACCTTGGCGTCGTCGAGGATTTTCAGCGTCGAAGCGACGACCGGCAGTTTCGCCAACCCCGGATCGGTGACGAATAGCGGCCGCTTAATGCCGGTGGCAGCGAGCACCTCAGGCAGTTCCTTGATGCGCCCCGCGCCGAAGCGGACGGTGGTCGGGTAGTTCCATTTGGAGATCAGCTTGGACATGTCTTGTCTTTCAAAAAATCAGATGGCTTCGCGCAGATGGAAGGATTTCGGCCGGGTCAGATTGTCGTAGCCGAGCGCCGAAAGGGCGACGCCTTTGCCGGTGTCCTTGACGCCGGTCCAGACCAGCGCCGGATCGAGGTAGTCGCAGCGGTTCATGAACACGGTGCCGGTCTCGACGCGGTCGCCGATCGCCACCGCATGCTCGATATCGTCGGTCCAGATCGAAGCGGTCAGCCCGTAGGGGCTGTCGTTCATCAGCGCGATCGCCTCCTCGTCGTTGCGCACCTTCATGATGCCGACGATCGGGCCAAAACTTTCCTCGCGCATGACGCTCATCTGGTGGTCGACGCCGGTCAGCACTTCCGGCGCCAGATAGGGCGAGCCGGCCTTGTCGTTAGCCACCTTCATATTGATGTGTGCGATTGCACCCTTGCGCAGCGCCTCGGCCTTCTGCTCGCGGATCAGGTCGGCAAAGCGCGCCTGCGCCATCGGCCCCATTGTCGTCGCCTGTTCCAGCGGATTGCCGACGACATAATTCTTCGTCTCGGCGATGAAACCTTCGACGAACTGGTCGTAGACCTTCTCATGCACATAGACGCGCTCGATGCCGCAGCAGCACTGGCCGGAATTGTAGAAGGCGCCGTCGACCAGATTGGCCACCGCATGGTCGAGCTTGGCGTCGGGCAGCACATAGGCCGGATCCTTGCCGCCGAGTTCGAGCCCGAGCGTCATGAAGGTGCCGGCCGCCGCCTTCTCGATGGCGCGGCCGCCGCCGACCGAACCGGTGAAATTGACATGGTCGATCTTGCCCGAGCCGAGCAGCTTCTCGGTCTGGGCATGGTTCAGCACGACATTCTGGAACACGCCCTTGGGCAGCCCAACCTTGTCGAACGCCTGCTGGAAACGTTCGCCGACCAGCAGCGTCTGCGCCGCATGTTTGAGGATAACGGTATTACCGGCCATCAGCGCCGGCACGATGGTGTTGACGGCTGTGAGATAGGGATAGTTCCACGGCGCGATCACCATGACCACGCCGAGCGGATCCTTCTTCACATAGCGGCGGAAGCCATCCTTCGGGTTGGAGGCCGGCACCGATTTCAGCGCCTGTTCAGCGATCTCGACCATGTAGTTGGTGCGTTCCCTGACGCCGCCGAACTCGCCGCCATAGCGCACCGGTCGCCCTATCTGCCAGGCGATCTCCGGCACGATCTCGTCGGTCATCGCGACCAGCGATTCGAGCATCGCCAGCATAAATTTGCCGCGCTCGACGATCGGCGTCAGCGCCCACTTCTCCCGCGCCGCCTTGGCGCGCTCGACCGCCGCATTGATCGCCTGGTCGGTCGCGATCGGCCGCTCGGCGTAAATCGAACCATCGATGGGCGATTTGAGTTTTACGGTTTCCAAAGGATACTCCAGTTTAGCAGGCTAGGGTGCGCAGATGGCCATTGCGGCCATAGCGAAGGATGGGCTCGTCACGCGTCACCAGAACCATGTCCAACGCTCTCGCACTTGCCATCAGTATCCGATCCATCGGATCACCATGAGGCGGACCGGGCAGGTTGGATGACGCAATCAGAATGGCTGGTGAGATAGCGCTGAGCTTTGCCGACATTCGCTCGATGAATCGCTCCACGAAGTCGAGTGGCGCCAATGGCAGATTGAGCCGGCCCTTGGCTACGCCAATTCCGATCTCCCATGTCGACATCGGCGAAAGATACAGACGGCCGTCATAGGCCGCTTCCGAAATCTCCCGGCTTGCGTGCGGATCGATCAGACTATCGTTGGCGACAAAGATCATCGCACATGTATCCAGAAGCAGGTTTGGCCCTTCGCTCATTTACGCACCGCAAGTTTGCCGTCACGCGCGTCAGCCTCACCGCCCAGATAGCCCCGGTCCCATGGCTCGTCATCGAAAGGTTTGGTGATATCAAATCCGGCTTCGATTGTTATCAGGCCCTTCATGAAACCAAAACCGGGGTGGCGATCCGCGCGCGCCTCCTTTGGCGCGGCAGGCACGCTACCACTGGGCGGCGCCGAAATGGGCACTTTGCGAACGCGGCGAAATACCAGTTTCCCACTCCCTATATTGACGGATTCGGTCTCGAACCCAGCCTCAAGCCACTCCCTTGTCATGGGATTGTTGCTCGGATTGTTGCTCCACCATGCAGGGTATTGCTTCGATGCGGGCAGCGGCAGATTGAGCACTCTCTCGATTTCGGCGAATGACATCGGAACGCGATCGACATTTTGGGCAATGAGAAAGTCCTTGAGCGGCGCATATTTGGACATTGCAAACTCCTCAATGTAGCGCACTGCAGTTTACAGGTACCATATGGTACTAACCTTCACTACATTGTCAACATTAAAGCTGTATAAAGTTTTAATACCGCTCGAACCCCCTGTGCAGTTCCCAATCCGTAATCCGGCGGTCGTATTCGAACTGCTCCCACTTTGCGGTGTGGACATAGTGTTCGAGCACGTCATCGCCGAGCGCCTGCTTCAGCATCTTCGACTTGGCCAGCGTCTCGGTGGCGTCGCGCAGCGTCTTCGGGATCTCCGGCAGGCGCGAGGCCTGGTAGGCATCGCCGACGAACGGCTTCTGCAGTTCGAGCTTCTCGTCGATGCCGGCAAGGCCGGCGGCGATCAGCGCCGCGAAAGCGAGATAGGGGTTCAGGTCGGCGCCGCCGATGCGGCATTCCATGCGGATGCCCTTGGTGCCCTCACCGCACAGGCGGAAGCCGGCGGTGCGGTTGTCCTCGCTCCACATGATCTTGGTCGGTGCGAAGGTGCCGGCCTGGAAGCGCTTGTAGGAGTTGATGTAGGGCGCCAGGAACCAGGTAAACTCCCTGGCATATTTCAGTTGCCCAGCCGCCCATTGCTGGCCAAGCGTGGACAAAGTCCAGTCCGCCTTCTTGTCGAAGAACAATGGCGTCTTGCCGTCGGCGCTCCACAGCGAATTGTGGATGTGGCTGGAATTACCGGCGAGCCCGTAATTGTATTTCGACATGAAGGAAACCGACTTGCCTTCGGACTCGGCAATCTCCTTGGCGCCGTTCTTCAGGATGACGTGGCGGTCGGCCATGTCGAGCGCTTCGGCATAGCGCACATTGATCTCTTCCTGGCCCGGGCCCCATTCGCCCTTGGAATTCTCGATCGGAATGCCGGCCGCTTCCATCTCGTTGCGAAGCCGGCGCATGACGCCTTCTTCCTTGGTGGTGATGCCGATCTGGTAGTCGCCAATATAGGGCGAAGCGGTATCGAGGCCCTGCCAGTGCTTCTTGCGGGCGGAATCATAGGTCTCGTTGAACAGATAGAATTCGAGCTCCGAGGCGAAGTAGCCGATATAGCCGCGTTCGGTGAGCCGCTTGACCTGCTTTTTCAGCATCGCGCGCGGCGAATGCGGCAGGTCGTCATGGGTGTGGTGGTCGAGCACGTCGCAGATCACCAGCGCCGTCTTTTCCAGCCACGGAATGCGCCGCAGCGTCGCCAGGTCCGGCTTCATGACGAAGTCGCCATAGCCTTTCGACCAGCTTGCCGCCTTGTAGCCCGGCACCGGCTCCATATCGATGTCGGCGGCGAGCAGATAGTTGCAGCCATGCGTCTCGTCATGAGCAGAATCCACAAAGTACTGCGCCAGGAAACGCTTTCCAGCCAGCCGCCCCTGCATGTCGACGATGCAGGCCAGCACCGTGTCGATCTCGCCATTGGAGACCGCTTTCTTCAACTGATCGAACGAGAAATTTCCGGCCATTTCCTTTGGCACTCCAGTGCTTGGTCGTTGAGGACGAAACCATAGCCGGCTGCACGCCGGCCATGGCCATGATGGTGACGTCAGTGGCCGGTTTCGCCGACCGCCTGTTCGGCGGCCTTGATCGCTGCCTGACGTGCCGCGATGATGTCCCCCAGCGGCGGGCCCTGGAAGCGATTGCGCTCGAAGGCGAACCAGATAATCGCCGTCAGGATGAAGAAGCCGACGGTGATGTACAGCGCCCAGTCGTTCGGCGGCTGGATGCCGATGATGAAGATCAGGATCATCGACACGATCGAGAGAACGCCGAACAGCATGAAGATGCCACGGCCCAGGTTCCACGGTCCCATCTTGTCCCACTTCGGCGTTCCCCAGGCCACCATGCCGAGCACGATCGGCACGGTGAAGGACAGGAACAGGAAGATGACGGTGCAGGACACGACGATGGTGTAGGCCGAGGTACCGGCGACCGAAACCAGCGTCGAACCCCAGACGAACAGCACCGACAGGACCGACGCCGTCCAGATCGCCGCCACCGGCGTGCGATAGGTCGGGCTGACCTTGGCCAGTGCCGACGAGCCCGGCAGGCCGCCGTCACGCGAGAAGGCAAAGATCATGCGCGAAGCCGAGGTGACGGTTGCGAGGCCGCACAACAGCTGGGCGATGAACACGACGAGGTAGACGAACTCCTTGAGGCCGGGACTGACGCGCTGGTCGAAGGCCCAGAAGAACACGTTCCAACCCTGCTTGGCGGCGTCGTCCATGTTGGGGATCATCAGTACGAAGGCGGCTAGGAACAAATAGCCGAAGACCGCCGACCAGATAACCGACATCACCATCGCACGCGGCACCGATGAGGCCGCCTTGATGGTTTCCTCGGAAGTGTGTGCCGAAGCATCGTAGCCGGTGATGGTGTAGATCGGCAGCAGAAGGCCGAGAGCGAACACCCAGGCGTTCGAGACGGACGGCCAGACGCTGGCGCCGGCCTCACCCGAGTAGTTGTGGAAGGTGAAGAGCCGGCTGAAATCCCAGGTCTCGGCGGAGAACAGGCAGACGACAGCAATCAGGATCGAGCCGAAGAAGATCAGGTAGCCCGAAAAGTCGGTCAACTTCGCAGTCAGCTTGATGCCGAGATGGTTGATCAGCGCCTGGGCGCCAGTGATGATGACCAGGAAGATCATCTGATTGGTCAGCGTACCCTCGATGCCGAGCGTCGGCCCGAAGGCGCCGATGAAGAAGGTCCAGGTGCCGACATTGATGGCGCCGAGCACGGTGATCAGGCCGAGCAGGTTGAGCCAGGCCGTCACCCAGCCGGTGCCGCGATTGCCGAGGATCGAACCCCAGTGATAGAGGCCGCCGGCCGTCGGATAGGCCGAGCTGATCTGCGACATGGCGACCGCGAAGGTGAGCGAAACGAAGCAGCCGACCAGCCAGCCGATGCCGATACCGATACCGCCGGCGCCCGACGTTGCCTGCGCCAGCGAATTGATGCCGCCCGACAGGATGCAGATGATGGAGAAGGAAACGGCGAAGTTGGAGAAGCGGCTTAGCCGCCGCTCAAGTTCCTGGGCGTAGCCCATGGAATGGAGGTGCTTTACGTCTTCCGCCTTGTCTGTGTCTGAATAACCCGGTGCTGCCATTGTAGTCCCCTTTGCATTCTTAGCTGGCCGGCCCTGCCCCGGTCGGCTTGCGCCGGCCGGAGCATCTAGTCTTTGCTGTTAGCCTGCCGTCTGGCCGACGGCTGCTTCCGCGGCCGCGATCTCCGAAGCGCGGCGAGCAATGTCGGCGCCGATCGGCGGGCCCTTGAAGCGGCGCGATTCGATGCCGAACCACAGCACCACGAGCAGAACGATCAGGCCGATGGCATAGTTGATCAGGATGTCGAAGGGCGGCTGGATGCCGGCATACATCAGCACCAGAACGCCAAGCACCGTGATGACGGCGAACGGCTTGGACCAGATGCCGAGGCGGAACGGGCCGAATTCGGTCCAGCTCTTGCCCTCGGCAAGCAGGCCGGCGGCCACGGGCATGGCGTAGGACACGTAGAGGAACAATGCACAGCCGGCCGCCAGTGCGGCAAAAGCCGGTGAGTACAATGTCGCTGCGACCGCGAGCACCGCTCCGAGCCAGATTGCCGCCACCGGCGTGCGCCATGTCGGGCTGACGGTTTTCCACACCGACGAACCGGGCAGGCCGCCGTCACGCGCGAAGGCAAAGATCATGCGCGAGGTCGACGTCAGTCCGGCGAGAGCGCAGATGAAGTTCGCCAGCACGATTGCGATGGCAATGATGCTCTTCAGCAGGAATGGTGCCGGCAGGTTGTTGAAGAGATTGAACCAGGCATTGGCGCCATCCTTGGCCGTCGCTGCCAGATCGGGGCTGGCCAGTACGAACGAAACGGCCATGACGAAGCCGAACACCAGCGACCACAGGACCGAATGGATCATGCCGCGCGGCACCGCCACGCGGGCATTGTGGGTCTCTTCGGACGTGTGGGCCGAAGCGTCGAAGCCGGTGATGGTGTAGAGTGGGTAGAGCAGGCCGATCAGGAAGGCGACGAGTGCCGTCCGTGCGGTCGGAACGTAGCCTGCGCCTGGATCACCGGTGTTGTTGACGAAGGTGGTGAGCCGCGAGAAATCCCAGCTTGCGCCCCAGATCAGGAACATCGCGGTCAACACGACGGCGACGACCAGAATGAGGTAGCCCGAGAAATCCGTCAGCATGGTGGTGAGCCTGATACCGAAATGGTTGATCAGCGCCTGTGCGACCGTGATGATCACAACGCCGATCACCTGCTCCTGATAGCCCCACGCGGAGACGTCGTTGCCGAACACGCCGGACCAGACAAGGTCCTTGAACAGCGCGTAGACGCCGACATTGACCGAGGCGACGACGAAGACCAGGCCGAGCAAGTTGATCCAGGCCGTGGCCCAGCCCCAGCCGCGCCCGCCGAGAATTGACGACCAGTGGTAGAGACCGCCGGCCGTTGGGTAGGCCGAGCCGATCTGGCCAAGGGACGCGGCAACGACAAGTGCAAAGACGCCGCCGATGACCCAGCCGACAGTCGCCTCGAAGCCGCTGCCGGTCGCCATGGCCAGCGGGAAGGACGTGATGCCGCCCGCCAGAATACAAATGATCGAAAAGGAAATTGCGAAATTCGAGAAGCCGCTCATGCGGCGAGCCAACTCCTGGGCATAGCCCATGCTATGGAGGGTTTTTACATCCTCCGATCTTTCAGCGTCTGATTTGTCCGGTCCTGCCATTTTCGTCCCCTGTTTTTCTAGCTGGCCGATTGAACTGACTTTCCCATTGCGTGTCGCCGGGAACCCTTGGCCTCCTCGGGTTCCAGGTCAGAAAAAATGCCCGTGAGCAGATCCGCCCATTTCCGCTGCCCGGTCTCGCCGGAGATCTCGTCGTTGCGGATTTCGATCATTGCGCAGGCAAGGCCGCGCGAGCGTGCATGGCGCTCCAAAGTGAAATAGACGCGGTCGGCCGGCGAATAGGGCTCGTTGATGCCGACAGTGACGCCGGAGAGCCGCTGCAGCGCCGCTATCAGCGGCGACGCCAGCCGGCGGTCGTCATCATGGATGATGCCGATATGCCAGGGCCGGTTCTTGCCCTTGTAGACCGGGGTGAAGGAATGCACCGACACCAGCCGGGTCTCCTGCCCACGCGCCTGCCGGTCGTCGATGATCGATGCGATCGTGTCGTGGAACGGCCGCCACGACAAAGCGATGCGCTCGGCGCGCTCACTGTCCGACAGGCCGGCATTGCCCGGAATGGCCGTCGTCTCGCTGACCGGCGGCACCAGGTCCGGTGCGTCGAGCGGACGGTTGCAGTCGATGATCAGGCGCGAGATGCGGGTTTCGATGAGCGTCGCATCGAGGGCGGTCGCGATGCGGCGGGCCACCGGCAGCGCGCCGGGGTCCCAGGCGATGTGGCGGGAGAGATCTTCGGCCGGCAGGCCAAGCGTGCCGAATTCGGATGGCAGGAAGTTGGAAGCGTGGTCGCAGGTCAGCACGAAAGGGCTGGACCCGCCGGGGTTCGTCACCCCTACGGTATCAGACGATGCAAGGCTGGCGGGCCGTGCTCTCTCCATAGTCTGCCGTCCCCTGGGGAGCGCTGTATCTTATGTTACGTATTTTGCGTCATTGCGTCCCTGTGGATGATTTCATACAGTTTGTCCGGCTTTGTCAAACGCGATTTCGGGGAAGCGGTCTGGAGGGGCTCAGGGGTGGGGAAAACGATGATTTCCAGCATTGCCGAACTGATTTCGGACCGCATCGGCACGATGCCGGCCGGCGAGCGCCGCGCCGCGCAAACGCTGATTGCCAATTATCCGCTGATCGGGCTGAAGACGGTCGCCGAGTTCTCGACCGCCGCCGGCGTATCGTCGCCGACCATCCTGCGCTTTGTCTCCAGGCTGGGGTTCCAGAACTATCCCGAATTCCAGTCGGCGCTGCAGGACGAACTGGCGGCGCAATTGCAGTCGCCGGCATCGCGCACGCTCAATCCGGCCTCACCGGGCAGCAGTGCCGTGTCGCCAATGCTGGAGGCGACGCTGGACAATATGCGCGAGACCTTCAGGCATCTGTCCGACAGGCAGCTTGCCGACATCGCCGAAAGGCTCGCCGAACGGCGCGGCAAGACATTCCTGATCGGCGGCCGCTTCACCGATCCGTTGGCGCGCTACATGGCCGCCCACCTCGCCATCATCCAGCCCGACGTTTATCACCTCGCCGGTCAGGAGAGCATCTGGCGCGACCGGCTGATCGACATGGGCAAGCGCGACGTGCTGGTGATCTTCGACATCAGGCGCTACCAGGACAGTCTGGTACGCTTTGCCGAGACCGCGCATCAGCGCGGCGTGCAGATCGTGCTGTTCACCGACCAGTGGCTATCACCGATCGCCCGCTTCGCCCGCCATGTCATTGCAGGACGCACCGCCGTGCCTTCGGCGTGGGACTCTTCCGCCGCTCTGTTCGTTGTCGCCGAGACGCTGATCGGCGCTGTCACCAGGCAGCTCGAGGCCGACAGCGCCAAGCGCATCCGCGACCTGGAAAGCCTGCGCTGACACGCTCAATCCCGGCCGCAGGTGCGCAAAATTACGCAGATTTAATGTGCATGGAAGCGGCAGAATTGCCATAAAGCCATGATATTGCGGCGGCTTCGCACATACCGGGTGCGTCGCTGCGCGTTTTTTTGCTTGGTGAAACCGGTAGACGTTTTGCCAACCGGAGTGTCGATGGTCGCCTGGAAACAGATCGTTTTTGCGCTTGTGATCCTGGTCGCGGCTGTCCTCGCCTGGGCGCGATTCTTCCCGGGCGCGCCGGAGGTTCTGGCACGCTGGGGCATCGACTGGACCTATGCTTCGGCGCCCGCCACAACCGGTGCGGTCGACACGACAAAACAGGCAGGCGGTCGCAACGCTGCCGGCCGCCCGGCAAATGTCGTCGCCTTGCCTGCGGCCACCGCCACCATCAACGATCGCCTGCAGGCGATCGGCACCGGCCGCGCCAACGCCTCGGTGACGGTCAACCCGTACAGCTCCGGCCGGCTGGTTGAATTCCTCGTTCAGTCCGGCACCCGCGTCGACAAGGGGCAGATCATCGCTGTTCTCGATTCCGAGACCGAGGTGATCTCGCAGGATCGTGCCAAGCTCGCCTTGCAGGATGCCCAGGACAAGCTCGAGCGGGTGAAATCATTGAGGGCCTCCAACGCCGCGACCCCGGTCGCCGTCGCCGATGCCCAAGTGGTGCTGGCCGGCGCCAAACTGGCGCTGCAGGATGCCGAACTCGCCTTGCANGGTCGCCGTCGCCGATGCCCAAGTGGTGCTGGCCGGCGCCAAACTGGCGCTGCAGGATGCCGAACTCGCCTTGCAGCGTCGTTCGATCGTCGCCCCTATCGCCGGCACGGTCGGCATCCTGCCGATATCGGCCGGCAATTACGTCACCAGCCAGTCGGCGATCGCCACGCTTGACGACCGCTCCTCCATCCTGGTCGATTTCCTGGTGCCCGAGCGCTTTGCCGCCGCCGTCAAGGTCGGCGCGCAACTGTCGGCGACGCCGATCGCCAATCCGAGCAAGGCCTATACCGGCACCGTGTCGGCCATCGACAACCACATCGACGAAAAGAGCCGCACTCTGCTGGTCAAGGCTGCAATCGCCAATCCGGCGGATTCGCTGCGCGCCGGCATGTCGTTCGGCATCACCATGCGCTTCCCCGGCGACACCTACCCGGCCATCAGCCCCCTGGCGATCCTGTGGGGTTCCGACGGCGCCTATGTCTGGCAGGTCGAGGACGGCAAGGCCAGGCGCGTTCCCGTGCGCATCATCCAGCGCAACACCGAGACGGTGCTGATCGACGCTGAGATCGAGGATGGCGACATGGTGGTGACCGAAGGCACCCAGAGCGTCAGCGAAGGCGGCGCGGTCCGCATCGCCGGCCAGGATCAGCGCGCCGCGGACGCGGCCGAAGGCTCATGACCGCGCCTGTCAGCACCGCCAGCGAAACCGGCTTCACCGCTCTCTTCATCCGCAGGCCGGTCATGGCCTTCGTGCTGAACACGCTGATCGCAGTGGCCGGCCTTGCCGCTTTCTACGGCGTCGAAATCCGCGAACTGCCCGATGTCGACCGCGCCGTGGTCACCGTGTCGACGGCTTTCGAGGGTGCCGCCGCCGAAACCGTCGACCGTGAACTGACCGACACCATCGAGGGTGCGGTCGCGCGCGTATCCGGCGTCAAGTCGATCTCGTCGACCTCGTCCTTCGGCCAGAGCCGCGTCACCATCGAGTTCAACGACGGCGTCGATTTGAACGTCGCCGCTTCCGACGTGCGCGACGCGGTCGGCCGTGTCGCCAACATGATACCGGAGACCTCCGATCCGCCGCGCATCGTCAAGGCCGATGCCAATTCCGATGCCGTGATGCGACTGGCCGTCACCTCCGACACCATGTCGGTGCAGGACATGACGGTGATTGTCCAGGACCAGATCGAGGACGAACTGGCTGCCGTGCCTGGCGTCGCCGACGTTCAGGTCTATGGCGACCGCGACAAGATCTTCCGCATCGATGTCGACCAGAACAAGCTCGCCAGCCTCGGCTTCACTGTCGCCGATCTGAGGGCAGCGCTTGCCTCGGTCGCTTTCGATTCACCAGCCGGTTCGATCACCACCACCAACCAGGATCTCATCGTCCGCACCACGGCCGATGTGACGACGCCGGAAGAATTCGAAAACATCATCATCGGCGGCACGACGCGCATCCGCGACGTCGCCACCGTCACGCTCGGTCCCGACATCGGCCAGACCTCGTTGCGCTCCGACGGCAAGACCGGCATTGGCCTTGGCATCATCCGTCAGGCGGAATCGAACACGCTGGATATTTCCACCGGAGTGAAAGCAGCCGTCGCCAAGCTGCAGGAAAACCTGCCCAAGGGCATGTCGATCAAGATCACCAGCGACGACGCAGTCTTCGTCAACGGCGCCGTGCACGAGGTCGAGATCGCGCTCGGCCTGTCGATCTCCATGGTGCTGATCGTCATCTACATCTTCCTGCTCGACTGGCGCGCGACGCTGATCCCTGGTCTGTCAATGCCGGTCGCCATGATTGGCACCATCGCCGCCATCTATCTCGCCGGCTTCTCCATCAACATCCTGACGCTTCTGGCGCTGGTGCTGGCAACCGGCCTTGTCGTCGACGACGCCATCGTCGTCCTGGAAAACATCGTGCGACGGCGCAACGAAGGCATGGGGCCTCGTGCCGCCGCCGTGCTCGGCGCCCAAGAAGTGTTCTTCGCAGTCATCGCCACGACGCTGACGCTCGTTGCCGTTTTCGTGCCGATCTCCTTCCTGCCGGGACAGACCGGCGGCCTGTTTCGCGAATTCGGCTTCGTCCTCGCCATGTCGGTGCTGCTCTCCTGCGTGGTGGCGCTGACGCTGTGCCCGATGCTGGCCTCGCGCATGTTGACCGGCGCATCGCTCCCCCATGAAGGCGGTCACGGCATTGGCGCGCGCGTCGGTGGCGCGCTGAACGCGGCCTACAAGCGCGCCCTGCATGCCTGCCTCGGCGCGCCGTGGATCGTGCTGCTGGTTGCGGTGCTGTTTGCGGGCGTCGCCTTCAGCCTGTTCGGCACCATCCGCCAGGAACTGACGCCGAGCGAGGACCGCGCCGTCGTGCTGTTGCGCATCAACGCGCCGCAAGGCGTCAGCCTCGATTACACCACGCAGCAGATGCAGAAGATCGAGCGGCTGATCCAGCCGCTGCGCGATTCCGGCGAGATCGTCTCGACCTTCGAAAACGCCGGCCAGAACGGCGCCTACAATTCCGGCTTCATGGTGATGACGCTGGCGCCGTGGGACGAGCGCACGCGCAGCCAGCAGGAGATCATGGCGCAGATAAGCCAGCTGACCCGGCAGGTGCCATCCGTGCGCATCTTCCCGGTGCAGGCCAATAGCCTCGGCATTCGCGGCGCCGGCAACGGCCTGCAATTCGCGCTGGTCGGCAACGACCGCAAGGCGCTCGGCGACGCGGCGGTGAAGATCATCGCCCGGATGCAGGCCGATCCGCGCTTCCAGACGCCGCGGCTTTCCATCGACCCGACGCAGCCGCAGCTGGCGGTGGCCATCGACCGCGAGCGCGCCTCCGATCTCGGCATCGACATATCGGGTCTCGCCAACACCTTGCAGGCGATGCTCGACGGCAACGATGTCGTCGATGTCTACATCACCGACCGCAGCTATGGCGTGAAGCTGGTCTCGACCACCAACCCGATCAATGATCCGACCGATCTGGAAAACATCTTCCTGAAGACCGCCGACGGCCGCTTCGTGCCGATGTCGACCATCGCCACGCTGACCGAGCGCGCCGTGCCGCCGTCGCTGACCCGCGAACAGCAGCAGCCTTCGGTGGCGATCACCTCGAACCTGAACGGCAATTTCGCACTGGGTGACGCGCTCGGCGTTGCCGAGCAGATCGCCGCCCCGCTGCTGCCGCCGGGCAGCCGCGTCCTGCCGCTGGCCGAAGCCGCGACGCTCGGCGAGACCAACAGCGCCATGATCACCATTTTCGGCTTCGCGCTGGTCATCATCCTCCTGGTGCTCGCCGCCCAGTTCGAAAGCTTCGTCAGCGCCGTCATCATCATGGCGACGGTCCCCCTCGGCCTTGCCTGCGCAATCTTTGCGCTGCTTTTGTCAGGCACCAGCCTCAATGCCTACAGCCAGATTGGCCTCGTGCTTCTGGTCGGCGTCATGGCCAAGAACGGCATCCTCATCGTCGAATTCGCCAACCAACTGCGCGACCGCGGCCTCGGCGTGCGCCAGGCGATCGAGCAGGCCTCGATCATCCGCCTGCGGCCGGTGATGATGACGATGATCTGCACCATCCTCGGCGGGGTCCCGCTGGTGCTGGCCGCCGGCGCCGGTGCCGAAGCGCGCATCGCGCTCGGCTGGGTCATCGTCGGCGGGCTGGGTCTCGCCACCGTCTCGACGCTGTTCCTGACCCCGGTCGCCTACCTCCTGCTCGGCCGCTTCGTCACGCCGAAGGCGCATGAGGAAGCGAGGCTGAAGCGGGAGCTTGAGGAAGCGGCGTACGCCAATGTCGAGCCGGCGGAATAGCTCCGCTTACCCTCCCCCTTGTGGGGAGGGTCGGACCGCAGGTCCGGGGTGGGGTGCAGCGCCAACTAACGTCGGTGCAGCGCTCCCGCGAATAACAGAGGTAGGAGCCAAGACCCCCACCCCGACGAAAGAGCAAAATTGCTCTTTCGTCGACCCTCCCCACAAGGGGGAGGGTAGAAAGTCACGGCCTAATAAACACCTTCCCGTTCGGCTTGGCCAGCTCCGCCGGGGCCTTCGCCATCGCCTCATCCAGCGGTAGCACCGCCGTCACGTCGGTTGACCAGCGCCCATCCGAAAAGCGCTTCTGTGCTTCCATGATCGCCGGGCCGCGCTTGTCGCGGAACTGGCGCATCCATTCGACCAGCCAGAAGCCTTCAATGTGCTTGTGTTGGAAGATCATCTGGCCGGGCTCACGGATGACAGTGGTGTCCGGATCGAGCCGTCCATAGATGATCCAGCGCGAGCGCTTCGGCATGGCGTCGAAGATCGCTGAGGCCAGCGGCCCGGTCACGGCATCGAGGAAGATGCGCGGCTGCTCGGCCTTGACCACATCGCGTAGTGCTGCCTTGAAATCCGGCGCCTTCTCGTTGAGCACATGGGCAGCCCCGATCTCCTTCAACAGCGGAATCTGCTCGTCGCGGCGCACGGTGACGATCGGCCGGAACCCAGCCTCCTTGGCGAGACCCGCGATCAGCTTGCAAAGCTGGCTGGCGCCGGCGGTCATGATGAAGGCTTTTTCGCCCGTCTCCTTGACGATGTCGAACATGGCGAGCGCCGTGAGCGGGTTGACGATCATCGCCGCGCCATCCTCGTCGCGGACCGTGTCGAGCAGCGGAATGCAGCCGGCAGCTTCGGCAACTGCATAGTCCGCCCACGCGCCCCAATTGGTGACGCCGGTGGTGAAGGCGATGCGCTTGCCGATCAGGCTTTTCGCATAGGGCTCGTCGCCGCTTGCAACGACCGTGCCGACACCCTCGAAGCCGGCCGGCTGGCCCTTGGCGCGCGGCTGACCGTACTGGCCCTTGATGAACATGACGTCGGACGGGTTGATCGAGGCGAGGCTGACCTTGATCAGCACCTGGCTCGGTCCGGGCGTCGGCACGCCAATGCTGCCCAGCGTGAGATACGGCTCCATCGCCTCCAGCACGCTGCCGGAGGGCGTCCTGGTGTAGCCGTCGCCGATCAGCAGCAGTGCTTTCATGTCTGAGGGGATCGCCATGGCGGGGCTCCTTACAGGTTGAGGATGAGCTTGCCGGATGCGCCACGGCCAAGCACGCGCGTCACCACGGCGGCGGCATCGGCCAGCGGATAAGTGCCTTCGATGGCCGGCCGAACCTTGCCGGCCAGATGCCAGCCGACCAGTTCCTTCAGATTGTCGGCATGGACGAGCTGGCCGAGCGGCGCGAAATCGCGGGCGATAATGGCCTTCATCCGCTCAGACCTTTTCCTGCGTGTATTTCCTGAGCTCCGTACGCGCCACCTGCCGGCGGTGCACGGCGTCCGGCCCGTCGGCAAGGCGCAGGGTTCGCAAATGCGTCCACGAGCGCGCCAGCGGCGTGTCCTGGCTGATGCCTTGCGCCCCGAACATCTGCACCGCCTCGTCGGTGACCTTGAGCGCGACGCGCGGTGCGATGACCTTGATCTGGCTGATCCAGGGCGCGGCTGCGCGCGCATCGCCCTGGTCGATCATCCACGCCGCCTTGAGGCAGAGCAGCCGCGCCATCTCGATCTCCATGCGGCACTCGGCGATGATGTCGAAATTGGCGCCGAGCTTGGCCAATGGCTGGCCGAAGGCCTCGCGGCGCACCGAGCGCTGGCACAGCAGCTCCAGGGCCATTTCGGCTTGGCCGATGGCGCGCATGCAATGGTGGATGCGGCCGGGGCCGAGCCGCCCCTGCGCGATCTCGAACCCCCTGCCCTCGCCGAGGATCAGGTTTCCCGCCGGCACCCTGACATTGTCGAAGCGAAGATGCATGTGGCCGTGTGGCGCGTCGTCATCGCCATAGACCTGCATCGGTCGCAGCTTGGTCACGCCCTTGGTACCGGACGGCACCAGGATCATCGAATGGCGGCGGTGCTGCGTCTCGGCTTCGCCGGTGCGAACCATGACAATGTAGATGGCGCAGCGCGGGTCCCCGGCCCCCGACGCCCACCATTTCTCGCCGTTGAGTACATAGTCGCCGCCTTGCTTTTCGCAGCGCATGGCGATGTTGGTGGCGTCGGAGGAGGCGACATCCGGCTCCGTCATCAGATAGGCCGAGCGGATTTTCCCCTCGAGCAGCGGCGCCAGCCATGCCCGCTTGTGGTCCTCCGAGCCATAGCGCTCCAGCACCTCCATATTGCCGGTGTCGGGCGCCGAGCAATTGAAGGTCTCCGCGCCGAGATGCGCCTTGCCCATCTCCTCGGCCAGATAGGCATATTCGACGGTTGACAGCCCATAGCCGCGCTCGGAGCCGGTCAGCCAGAAATTCCACAGGCCGCGATCCTTGGCCGTTTTCTTCAACCCTTCGAGGATCTCGGTCTGCCGCGCGGTGTAGACCCAGCGGTCGCCGCCCTTGCCGACCTCGCTCAAAAACTCATGATCGAGCGGCATGATCTCGTCGCACACCATGGCGGCGACACGGGCGTGGATCGGCTTCAGCCGCTCGGTCATGCCGAGATTCATGTCCGCCATCGGTCTCCAACCCTTTCACGCATCCAGGCACTTTACCCGTGGCAAGGATGACCGTACTTCGGTTAGCCTTGTCAACGCGAGCCCTTTCGCCCCGGACCGTGAGCAGAAAGGCGCGGAGGAATTGCGATGAGCTATCTGGAAGAACTGTTCTCAGTCGCGGGTAAGACCGCGCTGGTAACGGGAGCCGCGACCGGCATCGGCCGCATGGTTGCGACCGCTTTGGTCCAGGCCGGCGCTACCGTGATGATCGCCTCGCGCAAGGGCGAGGATTGCATCAAGGTCGCCGCTGAGTTGAACGGGCTCGGCGGCTCCGGCAGTGCCGAAGGTTTCGCCGGTGACGTCTCGAGCGAAGCCGGCATTGCCGCGCTGGTCAGCGAGGTCAAGGCGCGCACCGAGAAGCTGCATATTCTGGTCAACAATGCCGGCATATCCTGGGGTGCCTCGCTGGAAGATTTTCCCTATAGCGGCTGGGCCAAGGTGTTCGCCGTCAACGTCACCGCCGTCTTCCACCTGACCCGCGAATTGCTGCCGCTGCTGGAAGCCGCCGCCAGCGATGCCGATCCGGCCCGCGTCCTCAATCTGGGCTCGGTGATGGGCACGCAGCCGCTGGCCGACGACGCCTATTCCTATACCGCGTCCAAGGGCGCCGTTCACCACCTGACGCGCACGCTGGCGATCGAGCTCGCGGCGCGGCGCATCACCGTCAACGCCTTCGCCCCCGGCCCCTTCCAGAGCCGGATGACCGCCTTTGCCACCGGCACCGAAGAAAAGGCCAGACATGTCGGCAGCCATGTCCCCATCGGCCGTATCGGCGTGGCGGATGACATCGGCGGCGCAACGCTCTATTTGTGCAGCCGTGCCGGTTCCTATGTCACCGGCGCCATCCTGCCGATCGACGGCGGGCAGTCGGTGCAGCATGGGCTGACATTGTTCAAGGAATGAGCCGCGGTCGGCGGCAAGGGGAGGACACCGCAGTGGAACCGATCAGTCTCGATGTGCTTCTGGCCAGCGTCGGCAAGGAAGTCGGCGTCTCGCCATGGCGCGAGGTCACACAGACCATGATCGACCAGTTCGCCGACGCCACCGACGACCACCAGTTCATCCATTGCGACCCCGAGCGGGCCAAAAACGAGACGCCGTTCGGCGGCACCATCGCGCATGGCTTCCTGTCGTTGTCGCTGCTCTCGGCGATGACCTTCGAGACCATGCCGCCGCTGGAAAAGGGCAAGATGGGCGTCAACCACGGTTTCGATTCGCTGCGCTTCCTGGCGCCGGTGAAGACCGGCGCGCGCATCCGCACCCGCTTCGTGCTGGCCGACGTCAAGGTCAGGCCGTCGGGCTGGGTGCAGACGGCGCATGACGTGACCATCGAGATCGAAGGCTCGAAGAAGCCGGCGCTGACGGCGCGCTGGCTGACGCTGACGCTGATCGAGCGTGAGCCGGAGACCGCATGAGCGGCGACGCCAACGCGCTGGACCGGACGGCACTAGCGCCCTATCTCGAGGCGCACATCCCGGGTTTTGCCGGGCTTCATTCCATCGAAAAATTCAAATCCGGCCAGTCGAACCCGACCTATCTGCTGACCGCGGCCAGCGGCCGCTATGTCCTGCGCGCCAAGCCGCCGGGCCAGTTGCTGAAATCGGCGCATCAGGTCGACCGCGAATTCACGGTCATGAAGGCGCTGGCCGGCACCGCCGTGCCGGTGCCGGCGATGCTGCATCTGTCGGCGGAGGCGACGCCGATCGGCCGCATGTTCTACGTCATGGATTTTCTCGACGGCCGCATCTTCTGGGATCCGGCAGTGCCGGAGGCCACTGGCAACGATGAGCGCGCCGCCCTCTACGATGCTATGAACGCCACGCTGGCGGCCCTGCACGATGTCGATGTCGAGGCGGTCGGGCTCGGCGATTTCGGCAAACCCGGCAATTACTTCGAACGCCAGCTGGCACGCTGGACCAGCCAGTACCGCGCCTCGGAGACCGGCACGGTCGCCGACATGGACCGGCTGATCGCCTGGCTGGAGACGCATACGCCGGCCGATGACGGCCGGATATCCCTCGTGCATGGCGACTACCGGCTGGACAACATGATCTTCGCAGCCAGTGAGCCGAAAGTGCTGGCGGTGCTCGACTGGGAACTGTCGACACTCGGCGATCCCTTCGCCGACATCGCCTATCAATGCATGCAATGGCGCCTGCCGCACGCCTCGGGCTTTCGCGGTCTTGGCGGCGTCGACCGCGCCGCCCTCGGCCTGCCCTTGGAGGAAGCCTATGTCGCGGCGTATTGCCGTCGGCGCGGGCTGGCCGGCATCGACAATTGGAGCTTCTTCCTCGCCTTCTCCTTCTTCCGTTTGGCTGCCATCTGCCAGGGCGTCTACAAGCGGGCGCTGGACGGCAACGCCTCCAACCCCGAAAAGGCCAAGACCTATGGTCAAGCGGTGAAGCTGCTGTCGCACCTTGCCGCCAAGCTGATCGACCGAACCTGAGTAGACAATGAGATAGTGTGGTCGGCGCGATTTGATGACAGATCGGATCAGTTCCGTTCCCCGACCGGGGAGCAAGCCCACACGGAGGCGGTGGCAACCGGCCTGGAAACAGGACGCAAACCGATCACCGTCTGTAGAAAGAGCATGATGCCGAAAGTGTGAAGCGGTTTTCGGACGACATCATGCTCTATCAATTTGATTAGACCCGGATTCAGATTTCAGGTCAATTCGACCTGAAATCATCCTGCTCTAGCGCGCATCGCTGGAAATGAACTTCATGTGCCGGCTGACTTGCAGGGCGATGTAGACGACCAGCGAGCATCCGATCGGAAACACGATCTCAATGAGGCCGGTGGCGACAGCCTGCGGCAATGCCAGCGCAATGTCCTTGGCTGCGGCAGTCTCGATCGTTAGCGCCGTGATCCCGCCGCCGAACACCGCGCCGGCCAAGGCACCCGCCAGCATGAAATGCAGCGAGCGAGGTTCTTCCTTGGATGCGAGCGAAGCCAGCATCCAGCCCAGCAAACCATACTCGATCGCCCGCAACATACCGAGCGTGGTGAGCGACAGGATCACGGGCTTTGCCGATACATCAAGCGCGCTCACCATCACCTTTTGCGTACCTTTGGCGATGCCCATGGCCAGCGGCCCCGAGATCATGGCGATCAGGCCGCCAAGCGAGGCTCGCACCTTGGTGATCGCCGTGCCGAGGCTGACGCCGGCGCAGACGAAGAATGACCAGGTCACGCCTTGCGCCAAGTCGATCAGAACCTGGGTCGGGGCCGGGTGCGAACCTGCCGCAAATCCGGCAGTCAGAATAAGCGCTTCCATGGCGAAGCCGATTGCGATCGCCAGCCATGCGACTATCACGACTCGCCTGAGCGCCAGCCTGGCGCCATGAGAAAGTGGATGTGCGCCCGGCAGCCCGGACGAAAGCTCTATCGCAGCCATAGAGGCCCCCCAAAACCGAAATTTCTTGCAGAGCCGCCAGATAGGCTTTGTTTGTAACGGTCCGATGTTGCCTGCGAGCGCCCATGTTACACATGCTGTGACATAGATGCTGGCGAAATAGACCAGAACGGACACGACTATTCGAGAGAAAGCTTGAGGTCGCTTATTGATGTCCCTGACAGCGCCCTTGCCCGTTTCCGTACAGCGTATATATTTAGTCATGCACAACCAACCAAAGGCACCGGATCTTGCCACTGAGCGTCCAGAAACGCCGCGAGAAACAAAAGGCCGAACTGCGTTCCGAACTGCTCGACGCAGCCCACAAGCTCGTCAAGGAAGAGGGCTATGAAGGCCTGACCATCCGCAAGTTGGCCAAGCGGGTCGGCTATGCTCCGATGTCGGTCTATTCCTACTTCGCCGACAAGCAAGACATCCTGTTTGCGCTGGCCGAGGATGCCTTCGAAACACTTGCCCGCCGCATCGAGGAGCATCCTTCCGACGATCCGATCGAGGCCTTGCGTGCGGTGATGACCGAATATGCTGCCTTCGGGCTCGGCAATCCCAACGAATACCGCACCGTGTTCATGACCGAAAAGACCAAGCTGCCGGAAGGCAGAAGCTATGAGGACATGGAAGAGGCCAACCCGGCGATGAAAGCGCTGATATCCAGGGTCGAGGCCTGCGTTGCTGCAGGCAAGCTGCAGGGCGATCCGCGCGCCATCGCCACCATGCTTTGGGCAGTCGGCCACGGCACCATCTCGCTTTTGATCACGTTCCCGTTCTACCCCTTCGGCGATCCACAGGCTTTCGTGACGCGGATGTGCGATTTCACACTCGCCACGCTCAGCACCCAGAATGTGCCGCCGCTGACCGAGACCCCGGTCGACTGCTGAGCATCCCCGCCCCTCCAATTCAACGCCGGCCTGACAGCTTCGGCTGTGTCAGTGCGCCGCAATTTTCGGCATTCAAAAAAATTTGTCGTACGCGTACGTTTTTCGACTTGAAAACCCATCTCGGTGGACGTATGTGTACGTTGTATCGTACATGTACGAAAAAAGTTTAACCGATGGAGACTGACATGAACAAGACCCTTCTCGCCCTCGCCACCGTGCTGGCTCTCTCCGGCTCGGCTTTCGCCGCCAACAACACACACTCGACCAAGCAGGCCCCCGCCGCCACCTGCGTCGACACCACGACCAATGCCAAGCTCGATTGCGCCGTGACCGGCTCGGTCGAAAAGTCCGACGTCAAGGCCAAGAGCCCGCGTCTCGGCATCGAGATCAACCCATGGATCGTGCCGAGCACGTTCTAATTTGATCGGGCTCGACCACAGCACAACGACTAATTTAAGGGCGGCAGGATAATCCCGGCCGCCCGTTTTTTCCTCAGCGCAAGCCGGCTTTTCCTGAGTTCAAACCTGGCGTAGCCGAACGGGTTATTTCTTGCGCGGTTTGCGACCCGGCACCGTCTTGGCCTTGCCGGGTCTTGCCGGCGCGCCTGGGATGGCGGTCGAGGTGATCGACACCGGATCGCTGGCCGGAAACGTGTCCTCGAGGCCTTCCTCGAGTTCCTCTTCGGCAGTCACCTCGTGATGCTGCTCATGTTCGAGTGAGCGCACGGCGGACGTCTTGCCAGCTGACTTCGGCGGCGCTTTCGACGGCATCGTATGTTCTCCCTGATGGGGGAAGCAGAACGGCTTGACCCGTCAAACGTTCCTACGCCGCCGCGTCGCTGGCTGCTTCCGACAGGAAAGTAAAGACATAGTCCGAGAAGGAACGCCAGCACTCGACCCGGAAAGCGTCGGCTGCCGTGCGCAACAGCAGGATTTCGCACTTGCCGAGAATGGTGCGCGACGCCGCGCCCACCGGAAAAGCCTCGAGCGACAAATCCTGCGGGCAGCCTGCATTGATCGCGGCGGCAGCCGCCGGGCCGGTGACGGCGAAGGCGACGTTGCGGTGCGAGATGCCGACCGCCGAATGCAATGCGGCAACCCCAGCACGATCGGCCAGCGGATCCTTGCCAGCCTCGTCGATGACCAGCCACTCGTCAGGGCCGAGCCACAGCGCCGTGCGCCCTGTCTTCGACGCCGAAGTTTTCGGCTGCTTCGGCAAGGTCAGGCCGAGCGCCTTCGACAGCGCCGCGACGGAAGCCTCCGGCGCGCGCAGCGACATGCGCTCCGCCGGCGGCAGCACCTCGACCTTGACATCCGTTGCGGAAACGACGCGTCCAGCCAGGGCCGGGCGGCGCTCGACCGACGCCGCTGCAGCTGGGGCCGTCTTCTTTGCAGCAGCCTTAGCCATTGAGGCGCCCTCCCGTCTCGTCGAAGAACACCATGCCGGTAACCTCCACTTCGATCACCCCGTTCGGCATCGGCACATAGAGCGTGTCGCCCATCCGGTCGCGGCCGCCGGCAACCAGCGCCAGCGCGATCGAGCGACCGCAATTTTCCGACCAGTAGCTGGATGTGACGTGACCGATCATCTTCATCGGGATCGCCTGCTTCGGGTCGGCGACGATCTGCGCGCCTTCCTCAAGCACCACTTTCGGGTCCTTGGTCTTCAAGCCGACCAGCTGCTTGCGGCCCTTGGCGACCAGATCGGGCCGCGTCAGGCCGCGGATGCCGACGAAGTCGGTCTTCTTCTTGCCGACCGCCCAGTCGAGCCCGGCATCGTTCGGCGTCACCGTGCCGTCCGTGTCCTGGCCGACGATGATGTAGCCCTTTTCGGCGCGCAGCACGTGCATCGCCTCGGTGCCGTAAGCGGCGGCGCCATGCTTTTGGCCTTCGGCCCACAGCGCTTCCCAGACCGCCTGGCCGTGATCAGCCGGCACGTTGACTTCAAAACCGCGCTCGCCGGTGAACGACATGCGAAACAGCCTGGTCGGCACGCCGCAGATCTTGCCTTCGCGCACCGACATATGCGGCAGCGCCTCGTCCGACATGTCGATGCCTTCGACCAGCGGTGCAATGATGTCTCGCGACTTCGGCCCCTGCACGGCGATGACCGCCCATTGCTCGGTGATTGACGTCAGCCAGACATTCAGATGCGGGAACTCGGTCTGGAGATAGTCCTCCATATGGTTCATGACGCGCGGCGCGCCGCCGGTTGTCGTCGTCACATGAAAACGGTCCGGCGCCAGCCTGCCGACGACGCCGTCATCATAGATGAAGCCGTCCTCGCGCAGCATGATGCCATAGCGGCAGCGGCCGGGCTCAAGCTTCTCCCATGGATTGGTATAGAGCAGTTCCATGAACCTGGCCGCATCCGGCCCGACCACTTCGATCTTGCCCAGCGTCGAGGCGTCGAACAGACCGGCATTGCTGCGGACCGCGACGCATTCGCGGTCGACCGCCTTGTGCATGTCTTCGCCCGCCTGGGGGAAATACCAGGCGCGCTTCCACTGGCCGACATCTTCGAACACGGCGCCTTGCGCTTCCGCCCAGGGATGGATCGCGGTCTTGCGTGTCGGGTCGAACAGCGGACCGCGCGAATGGCTGACGATCGCGCCGAAAGTAACAGGCGTATAGGGTGCGCGGAACGTGGTCAGCCCGACCTCGGGGATCGGCTTGCCAAGCGTCTCGGCGGCAATCGCCAGGCCGTGCATGTTGGAGGTCTTGCCCTGGTCGGTCGCCATGCCGTTGGTGGTGAAGCGCTTGACGTGCTCGATCGAGCGCATGCCTTCATGCACCGCCTGGCGGATGTCCTTGGCGGTGACGTCATTCTGGAAATCGACGAAGGCCTTGACCGTCTTGTCCGGCCCGGCGCCGGGCGCCGCGCCCAGCATGCCGCGCGACCAGCTTTCCGACGCGTCGACCTTCGGCTTTACGCCCTTGGCCACTTTGCCGCCCGCATCCTTCGCCGCCTTTGCGCCGGCCGCATAGGCCTCATCGATCGACGCCGAGAGCCCATCCGTACCGTTGCAGGCGCCGACCGAAACGCAGTCCTGCGCATAGATGCCCGGCACGAAGCGCTTGGTCTCGTCATTGAAGGCGACCTTGCCGCGCGACTGTGAGAACAGATGCACCGACGGCGTCCAGCCGGCCGACATCAGGATGGCGTCGACCGGAATGGTGCGCTCGCCGCCCCCATTCTTCGGCTGCACCGTCATCGAGGTCACGCGCAACTTGCCGCCGGCGCGGATCACCGCGCGGCCGAAATTGACCTCGATCCCGAGCGCCCTCGCCTCGTCGATCACGGGTCCGGTCGGATGGTCGCGCAGGTCGACGATCGCCGCCACGTTGACGCCGGCCTTCTTCAGGTCGATCGCGGCGGAGTAGGCCGAGTCATTTGCGGTGTAGACGCCGACATTTTTGCCGACCGCGACACCGTACTGGTTGAGATAAGTCCGCGCCGCCGAGGCCAGCATGATGCCGGGCCGGTCATTGTCGGCAAACACCATATGGCGTTCGATGGCGCCGGTCGCCAGCACCACGCGCTTGGCGCGTACCTGCCATAGGCGCTCGCGCGGCAAATCGTGGCCGGGGTTTTGCAGATGGTCGCTGACCCGCTCGACCAGGCCGACGAAGTTCTGCGCGTAGTAGCCGAACGCCGTCGTCCGCGACAAAACGCGGACATTGTCCAGGGCGGTGAGCTTGGCCACCGCGCCTTGCGCCCAGGCATAACCGTCCTGGCCGTCGATCTTCGCCCCGCTCTCGAAGCGCAGGCTGCCGCCGAAGCTGGCCTGTTCATCGGCGAGGATGACACGCGCGCCGGTTTCGGCAGCGGCAAGCGCTGCCGCAATGCCGGCCGCACCGCCGCCTAGCACCAGTACGTCGCAATGCGCATAGCGCGACGAATAATGGTCGGGATCTGGCTTGTCAGGCGAAACGCCGAGGCCGGCCGCGGCGCGGATCTTCGGCTCGTAGAGGCTCTTCCAGGCTGCCTTCGGCCACATGAAGGTCTTGTAGTAAAAGCCGGCCGAAAACAGCGGCGATGCAATGTCGTTGACCGCGCCGACATCGAAGGCCAGCGAAGGCCAGCGGTTCTGCGACTGCGCGACCAGCCCGTCATAGAGCTCCTGCACCGTGGCGCGGATGTTGGGCGCCTTGCGTGCCGCGTCGCGCTTGACCTCGACTAGCGCGTTGGGCTCTTCCGCTCCGGCCGACAGGAAGCCGCGCGGACGGTGATACTTGAACGAACGTCCCACCAGATGCACGCCATTGGCAAGCAGCGCCGAGGCCAGCGTGTCGCCTTCGATGCCGGTGTAAGACTGGCCGTCGAAAGAGAACCGCGCGGTCTTGGCCTGGCTGAGACGGCCGGCGCTTTGAATGCGGAACGCGCCGCTCATTTGGATGCCACTTCGTTGGAGTTTTTGGGCAGCTTGGACGGCTTCGGCTCGCCGGCTTTGTAAGTCATGACGAACTTGTCGGTGACGGTGTCGCGCACCGCGTTGAAGAAGCGTGCGCAGCCATGGATGTGGCGCCAGCGCTCATAGATGATGCCCTTGGGGTTCGAGCGGATGAAGAAGAACTTTTCAAAATCGTCGTCGCTCTCGCCCGCCATGTTGGCCGAGCGCGCAATATGCGCCTCGCCGGCGTTACGGAACTCGAGCTCCGGGCGCTCTTCCTCGCAATAGGGGCAGCGGATGAGAAGCATTATCGTTTGTTCCTACAATTCGCCGTGGCCGACATGCGCGCCGGCCGGTTGGTTGCAAAGCCTCTGGCCCATCGCCGCAAAAGGCGCGACGAGCCGAATGCGCTCCTCCACGCTTGCGGCGGGGCGAAACAGCTCGCGATACGCCATGTTGCCGATCGTGAGCTGAAACGGATCGGTCGTCACGATGACGCTGCGCGGCTCGAATGTGTCGTCCTCGCCGAGATCGGAGGGCCTGTTCTCCATGAAGATGACCACCTTCTGGCCACCGCTCCACACGCATGCCAGAATGCCGGCGTCGATCGAAAACGGCCAATTGGCTTCGTTGCCGGCGCGGCTGATCGGCTGCGTCCGCACCTCGTCCGGTGACGGAAAATGGAACAGGTCCTGCTCCCCCGCCAGCACCAGCGGCACCGCTACAGCCAACTCCACCATCATCAGTGCGCCACCGCCGCCGCCGCTGCCTCGTCGATGAGGCGGCCGGTACGGAAGCGCTCGATGGTGAAGGGCGCGTTGATAGGATGCGGATCGTCCTTGGCAATCGTGTGGGCAAAGACATGGCCTGAGCCGGGCGTTGCCTTGAAGCCGCCCGTGCCCCAGCCGCAATTGACGTAGAGGCCGGGCACCGGCGTCTTGGCCAGGATCGGCGAACGGTCGGGCGTCACGTCGACGATGCCGCCCCACGAGCGCAGCATCTTCATGCGGGTGAAGATCGGGAACATCTCGCAGATGGCGTCGAGCGTGTGCTGCAGGATATGCAGGCCGCCGGTCTGCGAATAGGAGACATACTGGTCGGTGCCGGCGCCGATCACCAGCTCGCCCTTGTCGGACTGCGAGATATAAGCGTGCACCGTGTTCGACATAACCACGCACGGCACCACCGGCTTGACCGGCTCCGACACCAGCGCCTGCAGCGGATAGCTTTCCAGCGGCATGCGCACGCCGGCCATGTTCATGATCACCGAGGAGTGGCCTGCAGCCACCACGCCGACCTTCTTGGCGCCGATGAAGCCGCGCGTCGTGTCGACGCCCATGACCGCGCCATTGGCCGCCCGCTTGACGCCGGTGACCTCGCAATTCTGGATGATGTGCACGCCGCGCGCCGAAGCGCCGCGCGCATAGCCCCAGGCCACCGCATCGTGACGCGCCGTGCCGCCTCGCCGCTGCAAGGCGGCGCCGACGACGGGATAGCGCGCCTGCCTGGAAATGTTGAGCGGCGGGCAGAATTCCTTCGCCTGCTCAGGCGTCAGCCATTCATTGTCGATGCCGTTGAGACGGTTGGCATGGACATGGCGCTTCAGCACCTGGATGTCGTGCACATTGTGCGCCAGCATCATGACGCCGCGCGCCGAATACATGACGTTGTAGTTGAGTTCCTGGGAGAGCCCATCCCACAGCTTCAGCGCATGGTCGTAAATGCCGGCGCTCTCGTCGTAAAGGTAGTTGGAGCGGATGATGGTGGTGTTGCGCCCGGTGTTGCCGCCGCCCAGCCAGCCCTTTTCCAGCACCGCGACATTGGTGATGCCGTGAACGGTGGCGAGATAGTAGGCGGTGGCCAGGCCATGACCGCCGGCGCCGACGATGATGACGTCATATTCCTTCTTCGGTTCCGGCGAGGACCATTGTTCCTCCCAGCCCTTGTGGCCGCGCATGGCCTCGCGGGCGATGGCGAATACCGAATATTTTTTCAACGTTCCAGCCTCGCAAATGGCGGTGGGGTATTTTACGCAGCCCCGGCGCGCGAGGTGTATCACTAGCGAAACGGCGCTTCCACCCTTGCGCTGTTTGCGACGGCGCTTGCCGTTTTGCGCCGCGGTGGAAAAGACCTGCCCGGGCTGGCAGGCATGGCTGCGTTCGGACACACTGGCGATCGCGAGACTCTGGAGGACGAATATGGGCAACGCCTGGTGGAATCTGACGTTGCGTTTCCTGCTGGAACTTGCCGCCTTGCTTAGCCTCGGCTTTGCCGGCTGGAGCCTCTCCGGCGGATGGTGGCGCTGGCTCTTCGCCTTGGCCTTGCCGTTCATTGCAGCTGCGCTGTGGGGAACCTTCGCGGTGCGCGGCGATCCGAGCCGGTCCGGACGCGCGCCGGTTCCTGTACCAGGCGCAGTCAGGCTGGTGCTTGAACTGGCCATCCTGTTTGGCGGTGCAGCCGGATTCTATGCCGCCGGTCACACGACCACGGGCGTTGTCATCACGCTGCTCATCGCCATCAGCTACGCATTTTCGCTCGACCGCCTCGGCTGGCTGCTGAAGCAATAGTCCGGCGCGCGGCGCTTGTGCCGCTGCGAAGCCATTCAGCAAGTCGAGCACGTATCGGGTGGCTAGCACCGTCCCGAACTGCGATCAACATCCCGGTTGCCGGCACAGCCGGCGCGATGAAAGGATGTAAAAAATGTTCGCACTCACCAATAAAATAGCGATCGTCACCGGCGCCAGTTCCGGCATCGGCCGCGCCACCGCAAAACTCTTCGCCGAAGAAGGCGCCAGGGTCGTCATCGCCGCCCGCCGCCAGGCCGAACTCGATGCGCTGGTCGTCGAAATCGAGGACGCCGACGGCACGGCAGTCGCGCTTGCCGGCGATGTCCGCGACGAAGCCTATGCAAAAGCCCTCGTCGATCTCGCCGTCGAAAAATTCGGCGGGCTCGATATCGCCTTCAACAATGTCGGCTCCGTCGGAACGATGGGTCCGATTTCGGAACTGTCGCTGGACGGATGGCGCGAGACGCTCGACGCCAATCTGACCAGCGCCTTTCTCGGCGCGAAATACCAGGTGCCGGCGATGGTCGAACGCGGCGGCGGATCGCTGATCTTCACCTCGACCTTCGTCGGTCACACAGTCGGCATGCCGGGCATGACCAGCTATGCCGCGAGCAAGGCCGGACTGATCGGCCTGACGCAGGTGCTGGCCGCCGAATACGGCCCCAGGGGCGTGCGGGTCAACGCGCTGATGCCGGGTGGCACCGACACGCCGTCGGCAACATTCAAGACGCCGGAATCACGCGCTTTCGTGGAAAACCTGCATGCCTTGAAACGTGTCGCTGTGCCTGAAGAGATCGCCCGCGCTGCGCTCTTCCTGGCATCGGATGCGTCGAGCTTCACCACAGGATCGGCGCTGTTTGCCGATGGCGGCGTCTCGATCACCCGGACGTGAAGCATTTCGCGGGTCATCGCCCGCGCCGATCAGCCATAGAACCCGAAACCGGACTTGCTTTTTCCACGCGATTTGGCGATTCGCTTTCGGGTGAGGAGGACGGACATGCTGCTGATCAGGACCTATGTCGCCCAGAGCGCAATCGAAGGCGTCGGCGTGTTCGCCGCCGAGCCGATCAGGAAGGGCGCCTCGATCTGGCGGCTCGATCCGGATTTCGACCGGCTGATCCCGATGGACAAATACGAGGCGGCGCCGCCGCACCTCAAGGAATTGCTCGACCGCTATGCCTATCCGAGCCCCGACCGTCCCGGCTTCATGGTCTATGAAGTCGATAATGGCCGCTTCATGAACCACGCCGAGCGGCCGAACACGGATTTTTCGCAATATGGCGGCGCCACCGCCACTCGAGATATATCAGCCGGCGAGGAAATTACCTGCGATTACGGCGAATTCTTCGAGGATTTCGCACGGCTCCATCTGGCCAGCGCCTAGTTGGCGCCCTATCTCGGGGCTGCCGTGGCAAATTGGCGGTTGTCCTTCATTTCCAGTGTGGACAGCGCGGCCTGATTCTGCTATCAGCCGCCACAATTCGTGGTGTAAAGCGCCGCGGAGGCATGTGGCTATGGTCACTTGCCTGTTGATATCAAACCCGAAAGACAGGATTGCCCGTGCAGGTACTCGTCCGCGACAATAACGTTGATCAGGCGCTTCGCGCTCTCAAGAAGAAGATGCAGCGCGAAGGCATTTTCCGCGAAATGAAGATGCGCGGCCATTACGAGAAGCCTTCCGAGAAGCGCGCCCGTGAAAAGGCCGAAGCCGTTCGCCGCGCCCGCAAGCTGGCCCGCAAGCGCGCCCAGCGCGAAGGCCTGCTGCCGATGACGCCGCGCCCGGTTGCTGCCGGCGCCGCCGGTGGTCCTGGTGGTGCTCCGCGTCCGCCGCGGTTCTGACGCCAATTTTTCGTCCTTTTCGAAGGATACTCTGAGGTGGCGCGATGCGGAATCGCCGCCACCTTTTTGTTTGGAGCGCCGCCATTCTGTTGGAGGCCGTTCCCTTGAACGCGCAAACGGCGTTCTAGATTTTGTTACGAGAATCTGTGACCCGGCCCGGAGGGGGACCTGGACGGCGAGGCTGAAGTGAGGACAGGGCAGACATGAACGCAATCGGCGTAGAGCGCAGAACCACAATGCGCGGTTTGGCCCTGGCGGCAGCCCTGATGTCCGGCCTGGTGCTTGCCAGTTGCCAGAGCGTTCCGACCGGCGAATTCAACAACATTGACAAGGCGCAAGGCTCGAGCGAGAACATCTCCTCGCTGTCGGCGGTGATCCAGCGCAATCCGCAGGATCCGGAAGGCTACAATGTGCGCGGCTCGGCCTATGGCCGTGGCGGCCAGTATCAGGCGGCGCTGAAGGATTTCGACACCGCCATCCAGCTCAACCCGAATTTCTACCAGGCCTATTCGAACCGGGCGCTGATCCAGCGCTTCCTCGGCAACCAGGCGGCCGCCCTTGCCGACTACAACCGCTCAATCCAGATCAATGCAAATTATGACGCCGCCTATATCGGCCGCGGCAACCTTTATCGCAAGGCAGGCCAGACCCAGCAGGCCTTCAACGATTTCCAGAAGGCGATCCAGCTTGATACGACGGATGCGCGCGCGTACCACAATCGCGGCCTGATCTATCAGAGCCAGGGCCAGCACAAGTTTGCCATCGAGGATTTCTCGACCGCCATCTCGCTGGCGCCGGACGCCGCCGAACCCTACAACGGCCGCGGCCTCTCCTATCTCGCCATGAATGACGAGGACAACGCCTTCTCCGACTTCAACATGGCCATCAAACTCGACGGCAAGAACGCCGAAGCCTGGTCCAACCAGGCGCTGATCTACGAGCGCCGCGGCGACAAGGTCAAGGCCTCGAAAGCCTACCGCGAAGCCGTCCATCTCGACCCGGCCTACCAGCCGGCCAAGGACGGCCTGTCGCGCACATCGGGCGCCACCGCCGGCTGAGATGCGGCCGGCGCGCCGCCATCGGCGGCCTTTTATAACAACGTTCCATTCCTGATGCAGTGCGCCGCGTGAGCGGTTTCTCCCCGGGAAAGCGCAGAGCCCGTCCCCTAGGGATTGCGTATCCAGAAAACCCCACTATCACCCAATCTTAACCACCGGGGGCAAAGCGTTAACCCCTGCCTTGATCGCGCCAAGTTTTCAGCGGAACGCTCCGGGCCATTCAACCGTTGTTGAAGGCATTTTTCGAAAGGACTGACCCATGATCAAGAAAATCATCTGTGCCGCGGCACTTGCCACGACGCTGCTTGCCGTTCCCGCCAGCGCCGGCAAGCTTCAGCTCGGCACGCTCGATTGCACCATCGACGGCGGCGTCGGTTACGTCATCACGTCGAACAAGGGCGTCGACTGCACGTTCCGTCCTTATCACCATGGGCCGTCCGAGAAATACACGGGGATGATCTCCAAGCTCGGCGTCGATCTCGGCCAGACGCATCAGGGCCAGCTGGTGTGGGCGGTTCTGGCCGCCACCCGCGGCCATGACGAGGGCGACCTTGCCGGCCATTATTACGGCGTCAACGCCGAGGCGAGCGTGGTAACCGGCGGCGGCGCCAATCTGCTGGTCGGCGGGCTCGACGGCGCCTTTGTGCTGGAGCCGCTCAGCGTCCAGGCGCAGACCGGCGTCAATGTAGCGGTCGCCGTGACCTCCCTGGAGCTGATCCACTCGTTCAAGTAAGCATCGGCAAATAAGGATCGACTGATCCCTCTACGCGCGGCGCGGAACAGGTTACTGTTTCGCGCCGTATGCTTTTTGGGGGATCCGCCGTGCTGAAACCAGCCATCGCCGCCGCTATCACCATCATCTGTACCGCCCAGGCCCAAGCGCAAGACCAGGGCATCGAACTCGGCGTGCTCGATTGCGCCATCGGCGGCGGCACCGGCTTCATCTTCGGCTCCAGCAAGGATCTGAGCTGCACCTTCACGCCGGCCGACAAGAGCTTTTCGCCGGAAGCCTATTTCGGCGCCGTCAACAAATACGGGCTCGACATCGGCACCACCAAGCAGACCGTCATGCAATGGCTGGTGCTGACGCCGCTGAGGAACATCTATGCGCCCGGCGCGTTGGCCGGCGACTATATCGGGGCCAGCGCCGAAGTGACGGCGGCGGTCGGCGCCGGCGCCAATCTCCTGGTCGGCGGCTCCTCGCAGGCCTTCACCCTGCAGCCGCTCAGCCTGCAGACGCAGACCGGTATCAACATTGCCATCGGCGTCAGCCAGTTTCAGCTGCGCAGCATTGAGAACTGACCGGCGCATCAAGCGGAGAGGTTTCCGGCCAATCTTGACCGTCTGCACTTCGATAAAAAGCCACTTGAGCTCAACTGCGCTTGAGGTTTTACAACTCGCCTGACTGAAACAGCGCGCATGGCCCCGCCGGAAAGCCCGACTGGCTTCTGGCGCCCTGCGCCGGCATCGAGATATGCAAAGGCAGGGTAAAAGAATGACTGAAATCACCAGCAACAAGGTCGACTGGCGGGCATTGTGGGCAAGCGGCGACCTCGCGCGCTTCTGCTTCATCAGCCTCGGCATCCTGCTGCACGCCACCAACGAGACGATGGTGGCGACGGTCATGCCGGCCATGGTCGGGGACCTCGCCGGTGTGCAGTTCGTCGGCTGGTCGCTGGCCGTCTACGAGCTCGGCGCCATTGTCGCCGGCGCTGCGGCCGGGCGGCTGGTCAGCTATGTCGCTCTACGCTCCAACGTCACGGTCGCCGCCCTGCTCTATGCCGTAGGCGCCCTGATCTGCGCCACCGCGCCGTCCATGCCGGTGTTTCTTGGCGGCCGTCTGGTCGAGGGGCTCGGCGGCGGTGCGCTGGTGTCGCTGGCCTTCGTCTCGGTCGAGCGGCTGTTTAACCGCAACATCTGGCCACAGCTGTTCGGCATAATGTCGGCGATCTGGGGCGTCGCCGCCTTCAGCGGCCCGATGCTCGGCGCGATCATGGTCGAGCTCCTGTCCTGGCGCTGGGCCTTCGGCGTCTTCGTGCTGGGTGGCATTGCCATGGCATCGGCAAGCTTCATCGTCCTGAACACGCCGGAAGCGGCGAAGCCGCAGGCCGCCGCCGGCACATCGCCGCCCTTCCCCTATGCAGCACTTGGCTGCCTCGCCATCGCCGTCGTGCTGATCGCCACCGCAGGCGTCGACGTCGCCTTGCTTCGATCGTCGCTGCTGCTGGTCCTCGGCCTCGCCGGCCTGGCGCTGTTCGTTTTCGTCGACGCCATGAAGCCGCAATCGCGACTGTTCCCGTCGGGCCTGTTCTCATGGCGCTCGCCGGTCGGCAGCGGCATGAGCATGGTTGCCGCCTTCTCGGTGGCGACAGTCTCTTTTTCCATCTACGGGCCGCTTCTGCTTACCACGCTGCACGGCATCCCGATCCTGACCACAGGCTACATCATCGCCGCCGAATCGATCGCTTGGTCGATCCTGTCGATCGCCGTCGCCAATGCGTCGCTGCAGCGCGAACGGCAGATCCTCGTCATCGGCGCGCTGATGATTGCAGCCGGCCTCGCCGGTTTCGCCTATGCCATCCCCGCCGGCTCGATCCCGCTGATCCTGCTCTGCGCTTTGTTGCAAGGCGGTGGCTTCGGCGTGTCATGGCCCTTCCTGACCCGCATCATCGTCGCCTCGGCCCGCGACGGCGAGCAGACGATCGCCTCGGCCGCCGTGCCGACCATGCAGCGCATAGGCTACGCCGTGGGCGCCGCCATGGCCGGCATCATCGCCAATGCCAGCGGCTTTTCGGACGGGCTGAACCGCGAGGCAGCAGCGCACGTCGCCGGCTGGCTGTACCTGGCCTTCGTGCCACTCGGCATTGTCGGTTGCCTGGCGGCGTTGAAGATGGCTTTGGAGGCACGCCGGCCGCAATTGGCGACAGGCTGAGGGCACGGCGGATGGAGAATTTGGCGACAGCATTCCGCCGGCGCTGTCGGCGTCAAATGCCCTCGACCACAAGGCTGCTTGCAAGACCATGGCCCGTGCCTGATTGCGGAACCGGCGGCCGCTCAGGCTTGCAAACGCTCGGCGATGAGCGCGGCGAGCCGCGCCGCCACCTCGTCCTTGCCCATCTCAGGCCATTCCTCGACACCGTCCTTCGAGACGATGCGCACCTTGTTGCGGTCGCCGCCCATGACGCCGGTGGGGCCGACGCCGCTTTCATGCGAGACATCGTTGGCGACAATGAAATCGGCGCCCTTCTTCTTCAGCTTGGCCTCGGCGTTGGCAATCAGGTCCTGCGTCTCGGCGGCGAAGCCGACAACCAGCCCCGGCCGTTGCCCGTGATGACCAACACTGGCGAGAATGTCGGGGTTTTCGACCATTTGCAGCGCCGGTGGGCCCTGGCCCGCCACCTTCTTGATCTTCTCGCCGGCCGTGCCAGCGGTGCGCCAGTCGGCGACGGCAGCTACGAAGACCGCGGCGTCCGCCGGCAACAACTGTTCGACGGCCGCTTTCATCTCGGCCGCGGTCTCCACATGCGTCGTCACAACGCCGGCCGGATCGGCAATGCCGACCGGACCGGAGACCAGGCGTACATCCGCGCCCAGTCTCGCCAGCTCTGCCGCAATCGCATGGCCCTGCTTGCCCGAAGAGCGGTTGGCGATGTAGCGCACCGGGTCGATCGGCTCATGCGTCGGCCCCGAGGTGACGATGATCCTGCGGCCGGCCAGCGGCTCCGGCCTGCTGTCGAGCAGTGCCTCGATCACTGCCACGATCTCCAGCGGCTCGGCCATGCGGCCCTCGCCCGCCTCGTTGCTTTCCGCCATCTCGCCCCTGGCCGGGCCGACGAAGGCGATGCCATCCTTGGCGAGCGTCGCCCGGTTGCGGCTCGTCGCGGCATGCGACCACATTTTCGGGTTCATCGCCGGCGCCATCAGCACCTTCTTGTCGGCGGCGAGCAGCACGGTCGAGGCCAGATCGTTGGCCTGGCCGTTGGCGAGCTTGGCCATCAGATCGGCAGTGGCCGGCGCCACCACCAGAAGGTCGGCCTCGCGCGACAGCCTGATATGGCCGACATCGTGCTCGTCACTGCGGTCGAACAGTTCGGTGAAGACATGGTCGGCCGAAAGCGCGCCGACCGAAAGCGTGGTGACGAACTCCTGCGCCGCCGATGTCATCACGACGCGCACCGCCGCACCGCGCTCGCGCAGCCGGCGGATCAGGTCCAGCGCCTTGTAGGCGGCGATGCCGCCGCCGATGATCAGCAGGATGCGCTTGCCGTCGAGGGTGCTGTGCGTTTTTGTGGATTGACCTCGCTGGGACAGATCGTTGTCAAAACCTCCATGAGGCTCAACCAGGCGGCGGATTGTTGCATGGAGGGTTTCGCTCTCGGGCATGCCGGCTTCCGCCGACAGCACGCTTTTGGCAAGCGCATCACGCGCCTCTTCCTCCATCGACACCCCGCGCGCCGCAGCGCGCTCACGCAATTTCTGCTTCACGTCGTCAGCTAGATTGCGGACAGTAATGGTGCCCATGACTTGCTCCGCGACATCAATAGCGCGACTGCAACGCTAGCACCACAGTTGCTAGCGTTGCAAGCGATCAGAGCAGCTTCCACGCGATATACACCAGCGTCAGCGCGATGACCCACAGCGCCATGCGGCCGGAGCGGGTGTAGCGCGCTTCGGCCTTACCGATGGCGCGCGATGTCGCTTCGTCGAAGCGCAGGCCGTGTTCGGCCATAAAATCGATCTCGCGCGACAGCCGTTCGGTGCGGGCGGCAAGATCGGGCGCTTGGCGGGCCAGCGCCAGCAGCGCCTTGGCGCCGTCGCGCGCGTCCATCAGCAGGCCGCTCGGGCCGAGATTGCCGGCGATCCACTGGCCGACCACCGGCTCGGCCGTCTTCCACATGTTGAAGGCCGGGTCGAGCGTGCGCGCGACGCCTTCGACCACCACCATGGTCTTCTGCAACAGGATCAGTTCCGACCGCGTGGCCATATCGAACAGTTCGGTGACCTCGAAGAGCAGCGTCAGAAGCTTCGCCATCGAGATGGTTTCAGCCGGCTGGCCATGGATCGGCTCGCCGATCGCGCGAATGGCCTGCGCGAAAGCCGCGACATTGTGCTGACGCGGCACGTAGCCGGCCTCGAAATGCACCTCGGCGACGCGCAGATAGTCGCGCGTGATGAAGCCGTAGAGGATTTCGGCGAGGAACCGGCGCTCCTTCTTGCCGAGCCGTCCGGCAATGCCGAGATCGACGGCGACGATATTGCCATTGGCCTCGACGAACAGATTGCCTGGATGCATGTCGGCATGGAAGAAGCCGTCGCGCAGCGTGTGACGCAGGAACGACTGGATCAGGTTGGTGGCGATCGCCTTCAGATCGTGCCCCGCCGCCGCGAGGCCGGCGATGTCGTTCATCTTGACGCCGTCGACCCATTCCATGGTCAGCACATCGCGCCCGGTGCGCTCCCAGTCGACCGACGGCACGCGGAAGCCCGGATCGTCCTTGGTGTTTTCGCCCAGTTCCGAAAGTGCGGCCGCCTCGAGGCGAAGATCCATCTCGATCTTGGTGGTCTGCGCCAGCGTCTCGGTCACCTCGACCGGCCGCAGCCGGCGCGACGACGGGATGTATTTCTCCTGCAGCCGAGCGGCGAGGAAATAGCTTTCGAGATCCTGGAAGAAGCGGCGGCGCACGCCAGGCCGGATCACCTTCACCGCCACCTTGGTATCGACACCGTCATGCATGGCTTGCGCGGGATGAACCTGGGCGATGGAGGCCGCCGCGACCGGCCCGCCGAACTGCGTATAGAGTTCGCCGATCTTGCGCCCGAGCGAGCCCTCGATCGCCGCCACCGCTTCCGCCTGCGAAAAAGTGTGCATCTTGTCCTGCAGCATGGCGAGGTCGAGCGCCATGTCGTTGCCGACGACATCAGGCCGCGTCGCCAGGAACTGGCCGAGCTTGACGTAGGAGGGTCCGAGCCGGACCACCGCCTTGGCCAGCCGGTCGCTGCGCTCATAAGCGAGCGCGCGGCGGCGGGTGAAGAGCCGGGCCATGCGCCAGCCGAATTTCGGCAGGCCGCCGAGTTCGTCGCCAGGCAATGCTGCGATCACGCCTTCGCGAACCAGCACCCAGCCGGCCCGTGCGAGCCGAAAGGCGGCGCCGACGCTGCTCATCGCCTACCCTGCTGCTGCAAACTGTGGTGCCTCAAAGCTTCCAGCCCGAATGCAGGGCGGCAATGCCGCCGGAATAGTTGCGGAACGACACGCGCTCGAAGCCCGCGCGGGTGATCATGGCAGCAAAGTTCTGCTGATTGGGAAATTTGCGGATCGATTCGACCAGGTAGGAATAGGGTTCGCCCTCGCCCGTCACCATCTTGCCGATCTGCGGAATGGCGTTGAACGACCAGGCTTCGTAGACCTTGTCCAGCAGCGGCATCTCGACCTCGGAAAACTCCAGGCACAGGAACCGTCCGCCGGGCTTCAGCACGCGAAAGGCTTCCGTCAGCGCGACATCGATGCGCGGCACGTTGCGGATGCCGAATGCGATGGTGTAGGCGTCAAAGGTGCTATCGGTGAAAGGCAGTTCCTCGGCATTGGCCTCGACGAAATCGGTGTTGCCGGACAGGCGCTTTTTCTCCGCGCGGTCACGGCCGACGCTGAGCATCGAGCCGTTGATGTCGAGCACCGTGGCATGCGTGTTGCCATGGCTGGCGTCTACAATGCGGAAGGCGATGTCGCCGGTGCCGCCCGCCACGTCAAGCACTTTCCAGCCCGGACGTTTCGGCGGATTGAGCCATGTCACCATGGCATCCTTCCACAGCCGGTGCAGCCCGGCCGACATCAGGTCGTTCATCAGGTCGTAGCGGTTCGCCACCTTGTGGAAAACATCGTTGACCAGAGGCTGCTTGTCGCCTGGCCCTACCTTCTTGAAACCATAGGAGGTTTCCATGCCGCCCGCGGCCGTGGTTCTCTCAACTGACATTATTTTGATCCGTCATAAAACCGGCGGGACCATAGCCGATCGATGGTGCGGGCGCTATTGTTTAAGGCGCGGTGTTCGGCCGCGCTTCCAGGTGGTGGGCTTTACGGCCTGGACTGATGAGACGGGATAACTGCATGCCTTTGAAAGCAGAACTGCACTGCCACATCGAGGGGGCAGCGGCGCCCGAACTCGTCATCCGTCAGGCGCAGAAATACGGCAAGGACACCTCGCCCTATATCCAGAACGGCTCCTTCGTCTGGCATGATTTCACCTCGTTCCTGGCGGCTTATGATTTTTCCGCCGACCTGTTCCGCACCGAGGAGGATTATGCCCGCCTCGCCGACCATTATCTGACCAGCCTTGCCCGCGACGGCGCCATCTATTCCGAGGTCTTCACCTCGCCCGACCATGCCGTCAGGGCCGGCCTGTCGCCCAAGGCCTATACCGATGCGCTCGGCGAAGGCATGCTGCGCGCCAAAGCCAAGACCGGCATCGAGGGCCGCATGATCGTCACCGGCGTACGCCATGTCGGCGTCGAATCGATCGAGCAGGCGGCGCGCTTTGCGGCGCGCTGCGGAAATCCGCTGGTCACCGGCTTCGGCGTCGCCGGCGACGAGCGCATGGGCGAGATGGAGGATTATGTCAGGGCCTTCGAGATCGCCCGCGAAGCGGGCCTCGGCATCACCATCCATGCCGGCGAGTTGACCGGCTGGGAGACGGTGCAGGCCGCACTCGACCACATCCGCCCCTCGCGCATCGGCCATGGCGTGCGCGCCATCGAAAATCCCGACCTGGTGCGCCGCATCGCCGATGAGGGCATCGTGCTCGAATGCTGCCCCGGCTCCAACATCGCGCTCAAAGTCTACGACAGTTTCGCCGATCACCCTTTGCCTGCCCTGCAGGCGGCCGGCTGCAAGGTGACGCTGAACTCCGACGACCCACCCTATTTCTGGACCTCGCTGAAGCGCGAATACGACATCGCCGCCGAGCATTTCTCCATGAATGAAAAAGCTTTGACCGCCGTCACCAGGACGGCGATCGAAGCGGCTTTCGTCGACAGGAAGACGAAAAGCGCGCTGCTTGCCCGGCTCGATGCGAAGAGGTGACTGGTGACTGGTGATTGGTTTGCCGGCGGTTCGGCCTGTCAACGGCAATGATCGATCCATCGGGACTCGCAAACCTGCTCACTATTCACTATTCACTATTCACCATTCACTGGAGCAACCCATGCAGGGCGTCACCGTCGTCGACCACCCGCTTGTCCAGCACAAGCTGACCATCATGCGCAAGAAGGAGACGTCGACCGCCGGCTTCCGGCGACTGCTGCGCGAGATCTCGCTGCTGCTCGGCTACGAGGTCACCCGCAACCTCGAACTGACGACGACGACCATCGAAACCCCGATGGAAACCATGGAAGCGCCGACGCTGGAAGGCAAGAAGCTGGTCTTCGCCTCGGTGCTGCGCGCCGGCAATGGCCTGCTCGAAGGCCTGCTCGACCTGGTCCCGGCGGCCCGCGTCGCCCATGTCGGCCTCTACCGCGATCACGAAACGCTGGAGGCGGTGGAATATTTCTTCAAGGCGCCGAGCGATCTCGCCGACCGGCTGGTGATCGTCGTCGATCCGATGCTGGCGACCGCGAACTCGGCCATCGCGGCCATCGACAAGCTGAAGGAGCGCGGAGCCACCAACATCCGCTTCCTTTGCCTGCTGGCGGCGCCAGAAGGCATCGAGCGCTTCACCAAGGCGCATCCGGATGTCCCGATCTTTACCGCTTCCATCGACCGCCAGCTCAACGAGAAGGGCTACATCATGCCCGGCCTCGGCGATGCCGGCGACCGCATGTACGGAACCAAATGACGGCAGCTGGCAAGGCCAGCTGGCATCCAGTCGTTTACCGCCCGTTTACGCAAAGCCGCGGTTTCGGGTTGGCGTTAAAGCGGCACACACCATACGTGGGCAAGAATGGGCCTTCACGAAGGTCCATTCATGCTGCGCAAGCTTGTCATTCTGGGCGTGTTCGCCGGAACGTCGGCATCGATCCCGATCGTCTATCAGTCGAATCCGCAGATTCTCGACAACCTGTTGAAGTCGACCGTCGCCGGCAAGCCGTCCGCGCAGCCTCAGCCCGAACTGAACATGGCCTCGGTTCCCGGCAAGCCGGCCGCACCGCTGCCCACTGGGCGCAAAGTATTGGTGGCGGCTGACGAGCGCGGCCATTTCACCTCCGCCTTCAAGCTCAACGGCCGCCAGGTCGACGGCATGATCGACACCGGCGCCACTTTGGTCGCCATCAACACCTCGACGGCGCGCCGCATCGGCATCTCGCTCAACCCGTCGGACTTCAACCAGCAGGTCAACACCGCCAATGGCGCGATCAGGGCCGCTGTGGTCAACATCGACCGCCTGCAGATCGGCAAGATCAGCGTCGACAACATCCAGGCCGTGGTCCTCGACGACAAGGCGCTGCGCACCAACCTGATCGGCATGAGCTTTTTGCAGCGGCTGGCAAAATACCAGGTCGAAAACGGCACACTGTTGCTGGTGCAGTAGCGCCTTCCGCTACCCGCGCGGCAGCACGCGCCGGATGACAGTCTTGTCGGCGGCTGGTTTCGACGCCCCGATCGTATAGGCCGAAAGCACGGCGGCTGCGGCCGCTTCGGCCTCCGCTTGCGTGCGGGCGTGGACGAGCGCCAGCGGCTCGCCGGTCCGCACCTCGGCGCCGAGCGGCAGCAGCCTGGTGATGCCGACCGCATGGTCGATCCTGTCGTCCGGCCGCGTACGCCCGCCACCGAGCCCGACCACGGCAAGGCCGATATCGCGGGTGGCAATGCCG
Organism: Mesorhizobium sp. LNJC391B00; assembly: GCF_000502535.1. Lineage (NCBI taxonomy): Bacteria > Pseudomonadati > Pseudomonadota > Alphaproteobacteria > Hyphomicrobiales > Phyllobacteriaceae > Mesorhizobium > Mesorhizobium sp. LNJC391B00. The sequence continues at coordinate 283,845 of NZ_AYWI01000003.1, read as the reverse complement.
GTGGCAAAGCCGTTGCCTGCCGCCTTGACCGCAAACTCCACCGCCGCTTTCGGCAAATATTTTTCCGGCTTCTCGACGAAATCGGCGGGACCGCCAAGGGCTGCGACCATACGTGCGAAGGCGGCCGCCGCGCGGCCGCCGGCTAGCGTCTCGGCCGCGCGCCTGAGACCGTCCTGATTGGACGACGCCAGCCCTGCCGATTGCAGCATCTCGGCGGCCAGCGCCAGCGTCACATCCTCCAGTCGCTTGTCGCGGAGCCTCCCGGTGAGGAAATCGACGGCGTTGCGCACCTCGACCGCGTTGCCGGCAGCCGACGCCAGCGGCTCGTTCATGCCGGTGACCAGCGCCGAGGCCTTCAGGCCGGCGCCGTTGGCGATCTCGACCAGGCTGTTGGCCAGTGCTGTCGCGTCGCGCGACTTCTCCATGAAGGCGCCATTGCCGACCTTGACGTCGAGCACCAGCGACTGCAGGCCGGCCGCGAGTTTCTTCGACAGGATAGAGGCAGTGATCAGCGGCACCGATTCCACCGTTCCGGTCACATCGCGGATCGCATAGAGGCGACGGTCGGCGGGCGCGAGATCGGCGGTCTGGCCGATGATGGCACAGCCGGTCTCGAGCACGGTCTTGCGGAAGCGCGCGATATCCGGCTGGCTGATATAGCCTGGGATGGCATCCATTTTGTCCAGCGTGCCGCCGGTATGCCCAAGGCCCCTGCCGGAGATCATCGGCACATAGGCGCCGCAAGCGGCGACGATCGGCGCCAGCATCAGCGAGACATTGTCGCCGACGCCGCCGGTCGAATGTTTGTCGGTGACCGGACCCGGCAGGTCCGACCAGTCGAGCACATCGCCGGAATCGCGCATGGCGAGCGTCAGCGCCACCGCCTCGTCGCGGTTCATGCCGTTGAAGAACACGGCCATGGCGAAGGCGCCGACCTGGCCGTCCGAGACGCTGCCCGAAGTCACGCCCGCGACGAAGGCCGAAATCTCCTGCGGGGACAGTTTCTGGCCGTCGCGCTTGCGGCGGATGATTTCCTGCGGAAGCATCAGGCAGCGCCCTTCGGCTCCGGCAACCCATCCTGGAACACATGCGCAAGGATCGTCGCCAGCCGTGCGCCGCCGATCGGCGCCATGTCCTTGGTCTCCTGGTGCGACAGTTCCGCCCCGGTCATCCCGGCGGCGAGATTGGTGATCACCGAACAGGCGGCTACGCGAAGCCCAAGGAAGCGGGCGAGAATGACCTCCGGCACGGTCGACATCCCTACCGCATTGGCGCCCATGACGCGCGCCATGCGGATTTCAGCAGGGGTTTCGAAACACGGACCGGAAAACCACATATAGACGCCCTTGTGCAGCGCCGTCCCTGTCGCCTTCGCCGCCCGTTCGATCGCCGCGCGCAAGCCGGCATCATAGGCTTCGGTCAGGCCGACGAAGCGGCGGTCGCTCGGTTCGCCGATCAGCGGGTTGGAGCCGGAGAAATTGATGTGATCGGTGATCAGCATCACCGATCCTGGCAGCATGTCGGGATCGACCGAGCCGGCGGCATTGGTAAGGATCAGCTTGGTGATGCCGATGCCGGCAAGCACCTCCAGCGCCGGCCGCATTGCAGCAGCAACGCCGTGCTCGTAGTAATGGGCGCGGCCGGACAGCATCAGCACCGGCGTGCCGGCGAAAAGCCCCGCGACCACCTCGCCGGCATGGCCAGTCACCCCGCTGCGGGGGAAACCCGGCAGGTCGGCATAAGAGATGCGCACGGCATTCTCGACCTGGTCGACAAGCCCGCCAAGGCCCGACCCCAGCACCATCGCCGTTGTTGGCGCCAACCCGTCCAGTCTTTCAACGAGGTGGTCCAGAGCTTCCTTCATATCAGCCAACTCTCACTTCAAAATGTCGCCACGAAACCCGTAGGGCAGCATGTCGCCCATGGTCACGGTCTCGACCACGCCGGTGTTGTCGCAAAGATAGAGCTTTGTGTCCGGCCGGCAGAATTCCGCCAGCCTTTGCCGGCAGCCGCCGCAGGGCGAGCATTTGGCCATGCGTGAGGCAATGACGGCGATTTCCACAATCTTGCCGCCACCGCCCATGATGTAATGGCCGAGCGCCGTGGTCTCGGCGCACCAGCCTTCCGGATAGGACGCGACCTCGATGTTGGCGCCGGTGAAGACACGGCCGTCTTCGGTGCGCAACGCCGCACCCACCGGAAACTTCGAATAGGGCGCGTAGGCCTTGGCCATGGCCTCCTGCGCGGCTTCGAACAGATCATGCGACATCTAGACGTTCTCTCCGACGATCGTGTTCAAAACCCGGCCATTTGCGTTTCCTGGCGCCTTTCGAGCACCAGCCGCATGTTCGACACAGTGCTCCTGGGCGCCCGGATCAACGTTCCTTGACATAGGGCACGCCGCCGGCGCGCGGCGGGATCGCCTTGCCGATGAAGCCGGCAAGCAGGATCACGGTCAGCACATAGGGCAGCGCCTGCATGAACTGCACCGGCACCTTGCCGATCAACGGTAGCGGCGAACCCTGCAGGCGGATCGCCGCCGCGTCGAGGAAGCCGAACAGAAGGCAGGCGAACATAGCGTTGACCGGTCGCCATTTGGCAAAGATCAGCGCCGCCAGTGCGATGTAGCCCTTGCCCGCGGTCATGTCCTTCACGAAGCCGCCATTCTGCACCATCGAGAGGTAGGCGCCGGCAATGCCGGTCAGCACACCGGTGCAGATCAGCGCCCGGTAGCGCAGCCAGGCGACCGAGATGCCGGCGGTGTCGACGGCGGCCGGGTTCTCGCCGACGGCGCGCAGGCGCAGGCCGAAGCGGGTTCGAAACAACACCCACCAGGTGAACGGCACCATGGCGAAAGCGAGATAGACCAGAATCGAATGGCCAGAGAGCAGCTCGGAATAGATCGGCCCAATGATGGGCACATCGTGGATCGCGGCAGCACCAGGCAGAGTGATGGCCTCGAAACGCTCGCCCGGCTGCAGCGCCGGCGTTCGCCCGCCCTGCTGGAACCAGGCCTGGCCCAGAATGATGGTCGAGCCGGCGGCGACGAAGTTGATGGCCACACCGGAGACGATCTGGTTGCCGCGATGGGTGATCGAGGCGAAGCCGTGCACCAGGGCAAAGGCGACCGACATCACGATCGCCATGCCGAGACCGAGGAAGGCCGAATGGAAGACCGAAGCGGCGGCCGCACCTGCAAAGGCGCCGACCAGCATCTTGCCTTCCAGCCCGATGTCGAAAACGCCGGCGCGTTCCGAATAGAGGCCGGCGAGGCAAGCGAGTAGCAGCGGCACCGACAGGCGTATGGTCGAGTCCAGGATCTGCACGATGGCGATGAAGACGTCCATCTCAGGCGCCCTTCCCTTTGACCGCTTCGATGCCGACCGACCTTGGACTGAACGAGGCGAACAGCGCCTGGACGTAGGGCCGGAACATGTGCTCCAGCGCACCGGCAAACAGGATGACCAAGCCCTGGATGATGACGATCATGTCGCGGGAAATCGCCGGCATTTCGAAGGCAAGTTCGGCGCCGCCCTGGTAGAGCATGCCGAACAGGATCGCCGCCAGCACGATGCCGACCGGATGCAGTCGGCCCATCAGCGCCACGGCGATGCCGACGAAGCCGGCGCCGGAGACGAAATCGATCGCCACATTGTGCTGGTCGCCCATCACCGGGTTCAGCGTCATCATGCCGGCCAGCGCGCCCGAAATCATCATTGCGATGATGATGATGCGGGTCTCCGAAATGCCGGCATAGCGCGCCGCTTTCGGGCTGTGGCCATAGGTGCGCATCTCGTAGCCGAGCTTGGTGCGCCAGATCAGCAGCCAGACCAGGAATGCCATGAGCAGCGCCAGCAGGAAGCAGATGTTGAACGGCGCCGAGCGGATCTTGGCGCCGAACAGTTCGATGATCCAGTTGAGTTTGGGCAGTTCGGCGCCGGCGAGGAAGTTGCGCGTCTGCGGCGCCTGCGACGCCGCCGGCTTCAACGGCCCGACCAGGAGGTAGACCATGATCGAGGCCGCGATGAAGTTGAACATGATGGTGGTGATGACGATGTGCGACCCGCGCTTGGCCTGCAGATAGGCCGGAATCAGCGCCCACAGCGCACCGACGGCGGCTCCGGCGACGATCGCCAGCGGAAAGGTCAGCCACCACGGCAGCACAGTGTCGAAGGCGAGGCAGACCACGCCCACGCCAAGGCCGGCAATATAGGCCTGGCCCTCGGTCCCGATGTTGAACAGGCCGCAATGTGCGGCCACCGCCACTGACAGGCCGGTGAAGATGAAGGTGGTGGCATAGAACAGCGTGAAGGCAATGCCGGTTCCCTTGCCGAAAGCGCCCTCGACCAGGATGACGGCGGCACGAAACGGGTTTTCGCCGACCAGCATGACGACGAAACCGGCAACGATGAAGGCCACCGACAGATTGATCAGCGGGACCAGCCCATAATCGGCCCAGGCCGGCAGCTTGGCGTAAGGCGTGCTCACTCTGCCGCCTCCTGGCGATCGACGCCTGCCATCAGCAGGCCAAGCTCGCCTTCGGTCGCCTCGGGGCCACGTTCGCCGACGATGCGCCCGGCAAACATCACCAGGATGCGGTCGGACAGCGAACGGATCTCGTCGAGTTCGACCGACACCACCAGCACCGCCTTGCCCTGGTCGCGCATGGCAATCAGCCGCTTGTGGATGAATTCTATGGCGCCGACATCGACGCCGCGAGTCGGCTGGCCGACGATCAGAACACCGGGATCCTGCTCCATTTCTCGCGCCAGCACGATCTTCTGCTGGTTGCCGCCGGAGAAATTCGCCGTCTTGAGACGCGGATTGCCGGGACGGATGTCGTATTTCTCGATCTTGTCCTTGGCATCGGCCATGATGGCGTCGATGTTGAGGAACGGCCCTTTGAGGTAGCGCGGGTCGTCATGGTAGCCGAGGATCGAATTCTCGTTCTCCTCGAAGGCCAGCACCAGGCCCACATGATGGCGGTCCTCCGGCACATGGGCGAGCCCACGGTCGCGCAACTCGCCGGGATCGGCGGCCCCGGTCAGGTCGATCGGCTTGTCGTCGAGCATCACCGAGCCGGAAACCGCGCGCCTGATGCCGGAAATCGCCTCGAGCAGTTCGGACTGGCCGTTGCCGGCGACACCGGCAATGCCGACGATCTCGCCGGCGCGGATATCGAAGGAGATGTCGTCGACCATGGTGACGCCGCGCTGGTCTTTCACCGTCAGGTTCTTGACTGCGAGCTTGACCGCGCCGGCCTCCGTCTCGCCCTTTTCGACCCGCAGCAGCACGCGCCGCCCGACCATCAGTTCGGCCAGTTCGCCGACTGTCGTCTTGCTGGTCTCGCGCGTCGCCACCATCGTGCCCTGGCGCATGACCGAGACATTGTCGGTGATGGCCATGATCTCGCGCAGCTTGTGGGTGATCAGCACCACCGTTTTCCCCTGGTCCTTCAATTGCCTGAGGATGCGGAACAGATGGTCGGCCTCGGCCGGCGTCAACACGCCCGTCGGCTCGTCGAGAATCAGGATCTCGGCGCCGCGATAAAGCGCCTTCAGGATTTCGACACGCTGCTGCAGGCCGACCGGCAATTCCTCGATGATGGCGTCGGGATCGACTTCCAGCCCGTATTCGCGCTCGAGCCGCTCCAGTTCGGAGCGCGCCTTGGCGATGCTCTTTTTCAACAGCGCATCGCTTTCGGCGCCGAGGATGATGTTTTCCAGCACGGTGAAATTGTCGACCAGCATGAAGTGCTGGTGCACCATGCCGATGCCGAGCGCGATGGCGTCGTTGGAAGTCTTGATCGACGCCGGCTTGCCGCCGACACGGATCTCGCCGCTGTCGGCCTGGTAGAAGCCGTAGAGGATCGACATCAGCGTCGACTTGCCGGCGCCGTTCTCGCCGACGATGCCGTGGATGGTGCCGCGTGCGATCTCCAGATTGATGTCGCGATTGGCGCGAACGGCGCCAAAACTCTTGTTGATGCCGATCAGTTCGATTGCGGCTTGCGCCATGCAGCCTGTCCCACTCTTATTTTTTTATCGCTTGGTCAAAACGCCTAGCATGATGCCCCGCCCGTGCCAATTGGCGGCGCAGTGGCCACTCTCGACAAATCCCGGTGCGCTTGTCAATTTCGAACGTGGCCGCAGACCTTCACATTCACTAATATGCAAGGGTCAACAGTCGCATCATCATGCTGCAACTGCGTGCACCAAGACCTAGGGAGTTTCGAATGATCATGCCTGTCGACCGGCTGACGACGCTGGAAATCCGCGCCGCTGAACAGGAAAAGACCATCGAGGAACTGTCGGGCCAGATCGTCGAGCAGTGGACGGCGATCGAACGCATGCAGCGCAAGCTCGATGCGCTGACCGGGCGCTTCATGGCGCTGGAGGAACAATCGGCACCCGACGTGCCGATAACCAAACCGCCGCACTGGTAGCAAGGAGAAGCCGATGGCGGGTGAAAGCGATCGCGTTGCGCGGGCGGGCGACTATGTGCTTGGCCTGATGAACGATCGCGACCGCGAACGTGCCGAGCGCGACCTGGAGATCGATCCCGCCTTCCGCGACACGGTGATGCGGCTGGCCGAGCGCATGCATGTCTTCGACCGCACGGGGCGGCCCTCGGGCGACGGCGATCGCTGGCGGCTGATCTCGCAACGCATCGCCGAACTGCCGCAGATGCGTGTGGTCGGCCAGGACGAAGCGAAGCCGGTGATCGGCAGACTGGAGCGGAAGCCCTATGGCGTCGGCGTGCATTCGCTCGGTGGCCGACGCGGCTTCGCTATCGCCATTGCGCTGATGGTGGTGTTTGCGCTGGGTTATCTCTTGGGCTTGTTGTCGACCGGCGGTGCGCTTCTGCCCTGACGTCCAAGGCAATCGCATATGGATTCTTGCGAAGAAGGACCCGCAACGCCGGAACTGCCGATCTCCCCCCTTGCGGGGGAGATGGCCGGCAGGCCAGAGGGGGGTGGGCGGGAATGCCGGCATCACCCTNCCTTGCGGGGGAGATGGCCGGCAGGCCAGAGGGGGGTGTGACGGATCGCCAACCTTTTGTCTGATCTTCGAGTAGCCGAGACGTCGGCGGGACAGCACCCCCCCTCTGCCTTGCCAGGCATCTCCCCCGCAAGGGGGGAGATCGGACGTCGCCGGGACCTCCGCCAATCCTCAACGTCCTTTAAAGCCCTCAAACAAAACCGCCGGGCTTTCACCCGGCGGTTCCAAACCTCAGCGCTTACCAATCAATAAGGGCAGGCGTTGTCGGCGGTGTAGTCGTGCACCTGGATCGTGCCGGCGATGATGTCGGCCTTGGCCTTTTCGACGGCAGCCTTCATTTCGTCGGTGACCAGCGCCTTGTTGTTGTCGTCCATGGCGTAGTCGACGCCGCCTTCCTTGAGGCCGAGATTTTGCAGGCCGCCTTTGAAGGTGCCGTTCTTGCCGTCCATGAAGGCGGTGTAGACGGCCACGTCGACGCGCTTCAGCATCGAGGTCAGCACCTTGCCGGGCTGCAGGCCGTTCTGGTTGGAATCGACGCCGATGCCGAGCTTGCCGGCATCCGCCGCTGCTTGCAGCACGCCGACACCGGTGCCGCCGGCCGCGGCATAGACCACGTCGGAGCCCTGGTCGATCTGCGTCTTGGCGATCTCGCCGCCCTTGGCCGGATCGTTCCACGCCGCCGGCGTGTCGCCGGTCATGTTCTGGATGACGTCGGTCGCACCGGCTGCCTTGGCTCCGCCGACATAGCCGCATTCGAACTTGCGGATCAGCGGAATGTCCATGCCGCCGATGAAGGAGACCTTCTTGGACTTCGAGGCCATCGCCGCCAGGATGCCGACGAGATAGGAGCCTTCGTTTTCCTTGAAGACCAGCGAGCGGACATTGGGCATATCGACGGCATCGTCGATGATGGCGAAGTTGAGATCGGGATATTCCTTCGCGACCACCTTCAGCGCATCTTCCCAGGCAAAGCCGGCCATGACGATCGGGTTGCGGCCGTCCTCGGCGAAGCGGCGCAGCGCCTGCTCGCGTTGCGAGGCGTTCGACACTTCGAACTCGACATAGGCGGTGCCGGTCTCAGTCTTGAACTTTTCGGCGCCGTGATAGGCAGCCTCGTTGAAGGATTTGTCGAACTTGCCGCCGAGATCGTAGAGGATGGCCGGCTGGACATCCGCGGCGAAAGCCGGAAGAACCATTGCGGTTGCGGCCAGGAGGCCGAGAACGATACGTTTCATGTGATCCACACCCTGTCGGTTATTTTTTTCCGTTACGCGCCGCCCGTCTGCCCGGTTCTCCGGCAGGCATGCGGCATCAGCCAGGAGTGTACTCCCCTCCCGCTCAAGGCAATCTGGCACGGCCCGAAACAAAATTCACGCGGAATTTTGACCTTTTGGAAAAGCATGCCCCCCGTTGGAAAAACATGCCCAATGCGGTGACAGCTGTGGACGATTGCCGCGTTGTCGTCGCAGTCCGCTGGGACAACCCATCAGCCCGGCGCGAACTCTCCGCCGCGCCGCCGGCGCCGGTAGCCGATCGCATAGAGGATGAAGGCAAGCACCGCGAACACGGCAAACCCCGGCTGGGCAAGCACCCAGGCGATGCCGCCATCCCATATCATCGGATTGACCTTGGCGCGCACGAAGGTCTCGAAGGCCGCGCGGGTGTCGGGCGAAACCGCCAGCCAGCTCGAATTCAGCGGCGTCATGACCAATGCGGAAGCCGCCACCGAGCGCGTCGCGTCGAGCACGGCCATGATGACGGCGACCGAGAGTGCGATCATGGCGGCGAGGCGAAACAAAAAACGCAACATCGAAATCTTCCCCGGTCCTCAAGTTCCTCCCGAGGACCTTCCGGTCAAGGCGAGGAATAGAATGCGCACGCCCGGCGTGCAATCACCATACGCGAATTTGAAGCCTATCGCCCGCCTATATGGCCACCTTTCGGCTCCGCCGATGGACGAGCCAGACGCCAAGGACGCCGCCGCCAATGGCCCCGACCACCAGCCCGGCAAGGCCGATGAACACCGCGAAGTAGCCGCAGCCGCCTTCGAAACAGCTGATGTCGGTGGCTTCGGCGATCCCCGCGCCGAGCGCGAAGCCGGCGACGGCGCCGACGACGGCGCCGAGGGTGATGCCGGCCAGCGCGGCGACGATCGAACTAAAGGCTGACGGTGCCTGAGCTTCCGGCCTTGCATAAAAGGCCTTGGCCTCGTCGCGGCGGCGAAGCAGGTAAATGCAAAACAGGCCGATGACGATTTCGGTGGCGGCGATCGCAAGCTCCCTGGCGGAGACGGTGAAATCGGGCACGGTCAGCGCATAGACCTGCTCGGCCAGCCGCCAGGCGATGGTGGTGAGCTGCCAGATGGTGAAATGACGCGGAAAGCGCGCGGAACGGCTTAAGGCGAGGCCGAGCAGATAAAGCCCCCACACGATGGTGACGATGTCGAAGGCCAGTCCGCCAAGCACGAAATAGAAGACCCTGTCCGGCAGGCCGGAACTCTCGAACAGCCACCGCGCCGAGACCAGCCAGTAGACCGACCATGCCATGACGAAGAGGAGCCAGACCACGGGCACGAAGGACAGCCCGCTGTCCGGAGGCCCTGCGGGCGTCAGCCCGCCTGGCATGCCTCCGGCCGGCGTTCCGCTGGCCGGCTGTTCATTGCTCGATGTCATGTCTGGACGTTGCCCCCGCAAAGCCTCCGCCGCACTCGACAGGTGGCGAGGGGCGAAGTCAAGCGCGGCCGGCCCTGCCGCCTTGCCCGTGCACACCATTCAGAACCGAAGCGCCTTAGAAGCGGAGCCGTTCAAAGCCCCGCGAAACGATGCATGGCCGGCAAAGCGAATAGACTGCCGTTATGGCTTGGCATTCGGCGCCGGATCGACTAGATGAGCCCCGCGCCTGTTTAATTGACGGGCGCCGGGAAGGGCATCCGCTGGTTGGCGGTGTCCATCAAGCGGGTCTTCCCGCAAATCCCAAAGGGATGCATCTCCCCAACCCGCGTGGCAAAACCGGCCGGCGCGAATGCAAGACGGAGAGGTGGCCGAGTGGTTGAAGGCGCACGCCTGGAAAGTGTGTTTACGGGAGACCGTAACGCGGGTTCGAATCCCGCTCTCTCCGCCATAACGTGTTGTTTTTGTGTTTTTTTTGGACTATTTATCGATCTGCCATAACCGGGGAAACTCGACGGTAGCAACTCTTCGGTACCTTGCCCAGCCGGATATCTTGAGTCTCGTGGCGGCGGAGCATTTGCTTGTCCCTCACAGCGATGTCGGGTCTCGTAATCCTAATTCGCCGTCACGCCTCACACAACGAAAAAGCCCGGTCCATAGACGGCAAGATTGGGTCTTTGTGGGTTATCATTGCGCCGAGTTCGAATTTCCACGCTCGCTTAGTGGAGAGCTACGTAGCGCCGAAGCGGAAGACGCGACTTGTCGACAAGGCGTAGATCCCATGGTTGGCGGGGAGCGTTGGGCGTGTCCTTGTGCCGGCGCAGGGATGATGATTTGCTGCGATTCAACAAAGCGGGGGAACGCCATGGCGGACACGGTTATGAAGGCTCCGGTTCTGGATGTAGTTTTAGCATCTGGGATCGACCCCGCCTTAGGCACGGTGTCGGTCACATTTGGATCAATCGACACAAAGAGATTCCAACTCGATTTCTCCGCACAATGTGTTCCTTTGGCAATTGCTGCCCTCTCGGCCGAGATGGGAAAGCTCGTCGCCACTCTTCCTGCCGAAAGGACACCAAAACTGCAGGGCATTTCTATAACGAGCACTCAACTGGCCATGAAAGAGGACGGCACTGTAGCCATCTTTCTCCGATTGGAGAGTGGAGCGGAACTGCCGCTTGATTTTCGGTTGGACGACCTCACCCGCCTGCGCCAACAAATAGACGAAGCGGTTACGCTCGCGGATCGAAAGACCCACCACTGACTGCCGGCGTCTGGCGATTCCGGCAGCGCGATATAGTGGGCATGGCTTCCTGCCCCTGCTGGCCGGGCTCGGCACAACCGGGCCTAATGAAACAAACTGCGACATAGCGCGTTGAGGCTCATTCGCGGAGGGAACTTCAAAAATGGATCCGGTAACGGCTGCTGTGCTAGTTTTGCTTTCTTGCAGCCCCGGAGTCTGCGAACCACTCGATACATCACCGGCCGTTTTCGGATCCCTTGACACATGCCGGTTGACGCTAGCGAGGAGGCTCGCGGACGCGCCCAACGGGGAGATTGTCGGACGATGCCGTTTAATCGATCCGATGGCTACAGGTTCCGTTCCCGCGGGATACAGGACCGTTGTCGTCACGCGGGGCACAGGGGCGGATTCGGTGAGCAGTCGCTATATCGTCCCGCACAAGGACTGAACCCCGCGACATCGCACCTCTTACGTAGGGGAAGGAGGCGCGGGGCCGACCGGCTGTTTTGCCTTGCGCAAACGCTTTCGGCTGGCAAGTTCATCAACCGGCTACCCGCAGCAGCAGTTCGGGCCGGGGTTAATCTCTACGATGGCCGCGTCTACGGGCCTGGCGGCGAAGGCTTCATTCGCCTGAATGTCGGCTGCCCGCGTCCTCTGTTGCGCCAAGGACTGGAGCGCATGTCCAGCGCGCTGGCATCCCTGTGATCGACCGCCAGGGTGCTTCGGATGCGAGCCTGGTACTTGATGCCGGCAGCCGGTAAGGAAACGTCCGAGGGCGACGAGCCGGGTGGCCCGCAAGTCCGGATTCCATAGCCGTGCCGGACACGACCCTCAAGCCAAAGTCGACATGTCCAGCTTGATCGCCGCTACCATTTCACAGCGAACCCGAGCTTGGCGCCCAGGGCGTGGCTATCGCCAAAATCCTTGAGGCTTGTCCGCGCTGTCCCTTCTCCGAAGACGGCGTAGCGACCGTCCGCCCAGCTCAGCGAGCCACCAAGGCCGACACCGCCCCACAGCGCCTGATTTTCGCTGACCAGTTTCGTGCCAGACACATCGACATCATTTCCGTCGAGGAAGTCGTAGTAAAGGTTGCCGAGCCCATAGATGTGCGTGCGGCTGACTTGCCCCGCATCGTCCACCCACTGGTCTTCATAGTCCGCGGAGAGGCCGAGGCGGCCGACGAGACTGTTGGTGCTGCCGGGCGACACGACGGCGCCAAACGGGTCGGTGAACGCGTCGAAGTCGACCGAGGAATAGGCAAGCTGGGCCTGCGGCGTCAGCGACCAGTTGCCGTTGAGGGCGATCTTCTGTCCGGTCTCGATGCTCAGCCCGTAGCCGAAACCGTTGTTGCCGTCCGCAAGCGTGGTGCCCAGCGTGGCCGACCGGATGTCACTGTCATACCATGTCGCCTCGGCCTGCGCGTCGACGTAGAAGCCACCGCTGCCGAACCAGGTGAGCGTGCTGCCGACGCCGTAGCCGGTGGCAGCGATCGACCCTGCCCCGAAGATCGAGGAGACGTCCGACGACGCGGTTCCGTAGTGGGCCGTAATCCCTCCGATCAGGGTACCGGCGTCGCTTTCGTGCAGCAGGCCATCGATGCCGGCCTGCAGCTTCCAGGTGGTCACGTCATAGTTCGTGCCGGAGGTCGACGTCTCAGGCTTGATCTCGGCATGGGCAGCTTCGATGCGCGCCCATATCGCCTTGCCGTCGACCGAGCCCTGGCCTGGCAGGTCCGCACCTTGCGGCGTAGCACCCTCGCCCCACGACCGATTGCCAATGCGTTGCTGCATGGTGCCCAGTTCATTGAAGGCCTGCAGCACCCCTTCATAGGCCTCGTACAGCGGCACGCCGGGCGAATAGAGTGGCTGCGGATCGGGATCGCCGTTGACCAGGGCCGAACGCAGATACCAATCGCCATCGGCCGGTGTGCTGACGCCGTTCTTGTAGAGCCTGTATCCGTAGGCGCCCGCGACGACCGCTGCATCGCCTTCGAAGGTATAATTGCCGTCGAGCGAGAAGCTGCCGTTCGAGACGCCGCCGACGTCGACGATCTTGATGCCTCCGACCGTTTGGGCGCCCGACCCGCCGAAATTGACGACCTGAAGGGTACCCGTCCCTGACGTGTTGCCGGCGATCACCAGCATGTCTGTCGGCGAACCGTCACCACCGAGCGCAGCGTTGAGAACGACGGCGCCGCTATTGCCGACATAGTCGCCGCTTACGGTAAGTGTGTCGCCTGGGACGCCACCCGCGATGCGCACCGTTCCGGCGTTGCTCAGCCCCGCAATCGTCTGGGACGTGCCCGCAAGATCGAGCGTGGCGCCCGAGGCGACGGAAAACTGCGAGGAGGAACTGAACGCGTTCGCAGCGCCCGCGGCAAGCGTGCCGCCGCTGACCGTAGTGGCGCCGGTAAAGCCTGAGTTGTCCAACGCAAGCAGCAGCGTGCCTTGGCCGTCCTTGATGAACGTACCGGCGCCCGAGAACACGCCGGCATAGCTGGCGGAGGCGACTTGGTCGAATGTGAAGGAGGCGCCGGCGCCGATCGCGACATCGCCACCGAAGCGCTCGGCTGCCGAGACGAGGCCGCCTTGATTGACGGTCCAGTCCAGCAGCGACGTGCCTGACAGCGTCAGCACGCCGGCGCCATCCTTCATCATTGCGCCGGTGCCGGAGATATCGCCGGCGAAGCTGGCGTCCGCCGCCTGGTCGAACACGACAGTGCCGGAATTGCCGATGTCGCCACGAATCGAGGTTGCATCGCCGACCAGCGTGCCAGCGCTGACCAACGTGTTGCCGCCATAGCTGTTCGTTCCCGTAAGCGTCAGCGTGCCGGCGCCGGTCTTGGCAAGGCTGCCAGCGCCAGAGATCGCACCGGACAAGGTCAGGTCGGCCACAGTGTCGAAGGTGCCGCCGGCCGACGAAAGCGTGACGTCGCGCGCCGAGCTGAACGCCGCTGTGTTGCGCAGCGTCCCGCCGGAGAGCGTTAGGCCGCCAGCGGCAACGCCGAGATTGTTGTCGGCTGAAACAGATAGCACGCCGCCCAGGACGGTGGTGCCGCCCGTGTAGGTGTTGGCGCCGGACAGCACCAGCGTGCCCGCATCGGTCTTGGTCAGGCTGCTGGTCCCGGTTAGCACGGAGGCGATGGTGGCGGTGTAACCTGCTCCGGCCACCGTGCCGTCGCCGACCCGAATGATGCTCTCGCCGCCAGCGCCATCAAGCGTGATGGCGTCGCCTTCGATGCGGTAGCCATCGGCGGCGAATTGCATGCCCGTAATCGCAAGCGCGCCGGCGCTGCCGTCGGCGATGACGGTGCCGCCGAGCGTCTGGAAGATGGCGAAGCCGGGCTGCGGCTTCATCGCGCCAGTTACCAGGCCGGTGCTCGTCGTCCAGTTCAGGCTTGTCGCCGTCCACGTGCCGTTGCCGCCGTCGACCAGATCATTGTTGGCATTGCCGGCCGCGTCACCATCCCAGAAGAGCAAGTCGGTGCCGACGCTGCTGACGAGATTGACCTGGTTGGCGACGGAGGTCTGCACCGTCAGGTCGGCGGCCGTGACACCGGCCGGCAGATTGCCGAGCTCGAGACCATTGTCGGTGAGTGCGCCGCCATAATTGATTAGCCGGTAGACGCCAGGCCCGAAGCCGCCGACATCGGTGATGTTGAGGCTGCCGTCCAGCGTCAGCGCGCCGGTCACCTCGATCAGGTCGTTGACACCGCCGCCGACAATGCCCGCCTGGCCGAGCTCGTAGTCGAGCATAGAACCGGAGCTCAGGCTGAGCGATCCGACCGTAAGCGTGCCAGGGCTGGACCCCGGCGCCAGCACACCGCCATCGGCGACGATCACCGCGCCGCCGATCGAGCCGGAGCCGCCCAGCGTGCCGCCGCTGTTGACCGTCGTTTCGGTGCTGCCGAGCGAGCCCTCGACGATAAGCTTGCCGCTGTCGACGGTGGTGCGGCCGGAATAGGTACTGTCGCCCTTGAGCACCAGGGTGCCGGCGCCCTCCTTGTAGACGCCGCCCACGCCGCTCAGCTCGCCATTGGCGGTCAGCGTCGTACCCGCCGCCGCGCGGAAGTAGCCATAGGCGGAAGTGAGGTTGACATCGCGGCTCATGGCGAAGCTTGCTGTCGTGCCGAGTTCGCCGCCGTCGAGTGTCAGCAGGCCCGTCGCGGCACCCAGATTCTGGTCCGACGCGACCGAGATGCTTTTGCCGGTCCCGACCTTCGTGCCGCCGCTGTGGGTGTTGGCACCGGTCAGCGTCAGCGTGCCGAAGCCTTCGATGTCGACGCTGCCCGAGCCGGAGATATTTCCGCCGAAGGTGTGGGGGCCGAGGTCGAGAAACGAGACAGCGCCGTTGTCCAGGATGTCGCCACGGATCGCCACGGTGTTGCCGGCAAGCGTTCCTGCATTGACGATGTTGCCACCCGTATAGCTGTTGGACAAATTGGTGACGTTGAGGGTGCCGGCGCCGCTCTTGACCAGTGTGCCGGTGCCGGTCACCTGGCCTGACACGTCCAACTGCGTGCCTGCCACCGTGTCGAACCCGCCGGTCGAATTGATCAGGACATTGCGATTGGTGGCGAAGCTGGTGGTCGTGCGCAACGTGCCGCCGTCGAAGGTCAAGCCGCCCGAGAGGGCGCCCAGATTGTCATTGTTCGAAATCTGCAGGATCCCGCCGGACAAGGTCCAAGGCGTGACGGCAGTTGTCGTCCCCGTTAGGGTCCAGGTGCTGTTTCCGGTTTTCTCGTAGAACCCAAACCCGTCATATTTGGCGCCAGCGCCGATCTGCGACACACCGAAACTGGCGCTGATATCGCCACCCAGCTTGAATGTATCCGCGGCGCTGAAAGCGACCACATTGCCTGTGATGGTGGAGCCGGCCTGAATCTCCAGCGAATTGACGCCGCCGGTGAACTGGATGGCTTTGCCGGCTGCCGGCGTTCCGCCACCGGTGCCGACGGCACCGCCGCTGATCGTACCCGCATTGATGACCGCGATGTTGGCGCCCTTGATCCCTGCGGCGCCATCGCCGCCTGCCAAGGAGCCCTGACCGCCACTGCCGCCAACGATCGTCGCACCTAGCTTGTTGATGACGGTTCCACCTGAAAGCAGCAGAACAGCGGCGCCACCGTCCCCACCGCCGCCGAGAACTGTTCTTCCACCGGCACCCCCGAGCAGATTCCCGCTGTTCTGGATTGTCCCGCCGCCCATCAGGACGATGGCAGCTGCGCCGCCGCCACCACCTGCTTGGACCCCAATTGTGGAGAGACTCGTGCCGCCGGTAACGCTGCCGCCCGCCTCTACAAACACGTTTGCGGACGAGAATATGCCGACGCCGCCACCACCGCTGCCGCTGTTGCCATTGGTCCCACCTCGGCCGCCAGTGCCACCACTCACCGATCCTGTGCCAGTGACTGTAACGTCGGCCGTGGCACTGACGCCCACACCGCCACCGCCACCGCCGCCGCTCCTGACGACGCCATTCGTGCCAGGGGAGCCCAAAGCGCCGGCCCCGCCGCTGATGCTGGTTGCAATGGTCCCGTCTGTCGAGATGACCAGACCCGTAGCACCAGTGGCACCGGCAACGCCATTTGGGTTGTTGGCTGTCCCACTTACCGCTCCCGATCCTCCTGGCGCCCCGTCACCCGTCGTGAGGTCAATGCCGCCACCACCGCCACCAGCGGTCGCGCCATTGGCGGCATTCTGACCCGTGGCACTCGCGAGCGCGCCGTCAACGCCACCTTGTCCAGCGCCTGCGCTGCTACCATTGCCGCCATCGGCCCGAGCCGGCGCGGCGCTCAGCGCAAGGGCAACAGTTAGGATCATCAAGGCGGAAGTGCTGGAGCGAAGCGACACGACTTGCGGCAAGCGCGCGAGATGCAAAACCCAAAACCCATCACGCGCAATCCGCTCCGCCATGCCTAAGCTCCCTGATTCCTGAGTGCGCGAAGGCAGCATGAAAGCTATTCGCCCGCAAGAAGTTTATAGTCGTGAGAGCTACCAAGAAGCTAACGGTGATCAGTAAAATGAAGTCTGCGACTTTTGAGCGACAGAAAATAGTCAATATTAGATATAGCTTATTAAACAGAGACCTTACGGAATCGCGAGAACAATCTCGCTGCATGAATTTATGCGGAAACGTTCGGACCTCCTGGGCCCAGCCGATCCCATCGGGCGGAGGTGAGTTTCGCCTCTACGGGGGCGATGAGGCGCTAGGCTGCCCCTTGGGCGACCCTCACTATCCTGCAAGAAGTGATTCTGTAATCGACTCCCACTCTGCGTCTAGCTTGCCAGTTGCCACAGGCTGCCCGGCGCGGCGGTACCAGTAGGCTGCATTAGAAAGGTCGCCTTCTTTGCGGTGCAGATAGGCATGAACCCATACAGAGGCCGGATCAGATTCGTTGGCCTGCACACACTCATGCGCCCGCTCCCAATCGCCCTGTCTATCCCACCATAGAGCGTGGAGCGCCATCCCAAGATTCGCCGGGGGCTCTACACCCTGAAGGGTCGCACGGAACTCGTCGATGTCCATAGTTACCTCGCCTCTGGCTACGCCGGTCCTGTCCCGTTCCGTGCAACGAAATGCGCCCTCTGCCGGTGATTTGCTCTGTCGACTTTAGCAATGGCTCTGGCGATCTTTAGCGGAAACGGAGTTTTCGCTCGGCAAAGGCCGCATCAAGGGCTTCCAATTGACGAATGCTCGTTGCAGGGCTGCTTCCTGCTTCTAAGCTTCATGGACGGCAGAAGCTGCCACGGAAGCCAAAGGCGCTTCGAGGCTCCATGTTATGCCATGCGGACCGTGTTCGAGAATTCCCTGCCCACTGACCGCTGCGGGCGCAACCCGCTTCAGCACAACGGTTCCAAAGCCACCTTGTCCGACAGTCTGAACCTGCGGACCATCGGTTTCGGCCCAGGTGAGGTGAAAGAGCCTCGAAGCACCGGAACCGGTGATGCCCCATGTGACCGAGATCCGGCCCTTGTCCCCTGAGAGAACCCCGTATTTGGCCGAGTTGGTCGCCAGTTCGTGGAAGGCAATCCCGAGATACTGAACTGCGTTGGGACTGAGCACCAATGATGGGCCCGACATTTCGATCAAATCCCCCCGCGGGAAAGGCTCGACCTGGGCCGCCAAAAGGTCGCTGATCGTGGCACCCTTCCAATCCGCCGATACAAGCAGGTCGTGAGATCGTGACAACGCCATGATGCGCTCGCGCACCTGGGTTTCAAATTGTTTTGGCGTCTCCGATCGCTTGTTGGTCTCCCGGATCATCGACAGGATGACCGAATACTGGTTT
The DNA here is from genome assembly GCF_000502535.1 of Mesorhizobium sp. LNJC391B00. Lineage (NCBI taxonomy): Bacteria > Pseudomonadati > Pseudomonadota > Alphaproteobacteria > Hyphomicrobiales > Phyllobacteriaceae > Mesorhizobium > Mesorhizobium sp. LNJC391B00. Next base: position 265,641 of record NZ_AYWI01000003.1, on the reverse strand, counting down.
TTCACCCGGTGGTTGACCTCGCGCATCAGCATGCGGATGCGATATTCATTCTCCTTCGTCGACGTGATGTCTCGCGCTATCTTCGATGCGCCGGTGATCTGCCCGGTTGCGTTACGCACGGGCGATATCGTCAGTGAAACCGGAACCAGGCTGCCATCCTTGCGCTGGCGGGTCGTTTCGAATGGTTCGACGCGCTCGCCGCGGCGAATGCGTTGGAGAATGCGGGGTTCCTCGTCCTGATGGTCTTCGGGGATCAGCATGGTCACCGACCGGCCAATCGCTTCGTCGGCGGTATAGCCGAAAAGCCGTTCGGCGCCCTGGTTCCAGCTTTTTATGATGGTGTTGAGATCCTTGCTGACGATCGCGTCAAATGAGGATTCCACGATCGCTGAGAGGTGCTGCCTGGTTTCTTCGGCACGTTGGCGGTCCGTCAGGTCCAGCAGCATGTTGACGGCGCCGATCAGAGCGCCGTGCTCGTCCCGCAGCGGTGTCGGGTAGGGCAGGAACGGAAAAAACGATCCGTCGGGACGTTGCGCAACAGCTTGCTGATTGCGGACCGGCCTGTTCTCCTTGAGCGCAATGGCCATCGGGCATTCATCGTGCGGCAATTCCTTGCCGTCGGCAGTGAACAGCTTGAACGTCACGCACCATTTATCCTTGCCGATTTCAGGCTCCCTGCCTGCCAGATCGGCCGCGGCGCGGTTGTAGTAGGTGATCGTCCCATCCTGATCGGTCGTGTAGATGGCGACGGGTAGGCCGTCGAGTATCTGGTGATAGGTACTGTCATGCTGCCTGAGCTCCGAGCGGGTGTGCACCAAGTCGGTTACATCGACCGTGAAGCACCGGGTGTTGATCAGCTTGCCGTCCCGGAAATGTCCGCTTGAGGTGACTTCGACGTGCTTGATCGATCCATCGCTGGCCCTCAATCGCGCCGGATATCTTACGATCTTCTCGCCATTGGCAAGGCGACCCAAAATGTCCTCTATGACGTCCCGGTCGGGATAGAACTCGGCGATGTGGCAACCGAGGTAGTCCTCTGCGGGATAGCCGAGAAGGTCGAGCTCAGCCTGGTTGGCATGCACGATTACGCCGTCTGCGTTCACCAGATGGAGGGCAACGGCGCCGTTTTCGAAGAAATCCTTGTAATCGAAATCCAGACCGTCATTGCTGGACACCCCCGGGTTTTCGAAGGCGACAACATTCGCCTGTGTTGCTTCATGCATCCCAAACACCTTGTCCAGTCCAACCAAATATAATGCGGCTTGGATCAGTTGGTTCCCATTGCTCGCGGTCTCGACCCGCTGCGCACGGGAACCGGACCCTAAAAGGGTCGTAGCCTCGACTCGTCTTCCATCTACAAACGTGCGATCATCCGCGCATGGGCAAACCCTTGGTCCTTGTCGTCGACGACGAAGCCTTGATAGCACTGGATATGGAGTCCACTCTTTCGGAGGCGGGCTTTGCCGTGGCATTGGCGGCGACATGTTCCCAGGCGAAACGTTTTCTTGCGGACCATACCCCCGCCGCAGCGATCCTGGACGTCAGGCTGTCGGACGGCGAGGCTGTTGACGCGGCAAAAACCTTGGCAGGGCGGGCGGTTCCTTTCATCGTCTATTCCGGCCTGGGGCTCGAGGAAACCCCCGAAGCGTTCTCGTCTGGCGTAAGAGTGATGAAACCCGCCGGACCTGCAGAGGTGGTCCGGGCTCTCAAAGCGATGACCGCCGGGCAGCATAAGGCGACGGGATAGCCGTGCTCTGAGCACCTTTGGTCTAAATTAGCCAGGCGCTGCCGGAGCAGCTGCCGCGCCTCACGGAGCAGCGAATTGCGGCCGGTGCCGATCAGGCGAACAAGGTCGCGCCCGTGATCCTCGGTGATGCCGGTCTCCCTGGCAATTGACAGCACCAGTGCTTCTTCCCTTCCACATTCTTAGGGTCGTGCCTTGCCTGTGCTGATCATGCCTTCTCCATCGGCTCAACGCCAAGATCTGAGATCTCATTCTCGACGCACGGTCAACCTCGTTATGCCGCGTTTGAGCGGCGGAGATAGCGGCTCAATTTTGCGTTGCCAGGATCGATCCTGGCACAGCCAAGTGGCCGGTCCGTTCGCACGATAATGCGCCCCGCGCAGGGACGGCGCCAGTACGGGCCAGATCGACCAGACAAATTGAGCGGTCCTATGCCTCTCCGAACTCGGTTTCGTTTCTTGACGTCGGGTGCCGCTCGTAGTCAACGGGCGGCGGCAGGAGCATGATTTCGGTCTCCTTGCGGCCGAACTCCCGGCCGATCTGGAACGCCGCGTAGATCGCGCCGAGGCGGATAAGGAATCTAAGCATGGGGGTTCTCCTTCGATGTTAGGAACCGCAAGGCCGCGAGATTGTTCCATGGTTTGCGAGTGGGGACGATCTTGCCGTCTCACCAGGCATTCCAGCGCCGGCGCGGCAATCTGAGACATGCGGTGCGGCTAGGCTGTTGCGGCCGTTGCCTGGGCCGGGATCCGTTTTCGAGGGGCCGGACGGCGTCTATCGCGGCGTTTCGAAACGACTTTGAGGGGAACGGCCGGCGCTGGAGAAAGTGCGCCAAGCACAGCGTTGACCATGCCGTGGGCTACGAAATCGGCGCTGATGTCGGCGGCCAAAGCTTGCCTTTCTCGCCCGACATCGCCCTGCTCCGCGTCTGACCAGAACACAATCCCAATTCTCAAACCTGCCTTGGCGCGCTTCAGTCTCCGGACCAGAAAGCGGGCATGCTTGAGCGAATCCCGGTTCAGGAAACCGACCACGACGGTGTCGATCGCCTCTAGTTCGAGACGACGAATACCTGCCGGCTCCATATCGACAAAACTGGCCTTCGCCACCGTAGCACCTTGCACCTCCAGCACCTGAGCGAGCATGGCGGCAGCGGCATCGTCGAGTTCGCCGCGACCGCCGGCACAAAGCACCGACATGTCCTTGCCGTCGGGCAGCTCGATCTCTTCCTCTTCGACGCCATCTGTTTCCCTGCTCGCGCTCCCTTCCGCGGTGGTTGCCGGCGCATCTTCCTCGCTTGCCTCTTCCTGTGCATCGTCAGCAAGATTTGCCACAAGAATTTGGGCGCTCGCCGCCACCTGCCTTCGCTGTTGATCGCCCATCACGCCACGCATGCGGTCCTGCTCGCCCAACAGGAGAGCAGGAATGGCGACAGTGTCGTAGAAATCGATCAGGTACTTCTCCTCGAGGATCTCCTCGGCATGGTCAGTGGCCTCGTCGGGATCGCCGGCCAGGAGCCGTTGATAGAGCCGGGCGTGAGATTCAAGGACGGGCTCGTTTCCAAACAGGACGTCGAGAAATTCGAACTGCGGAACATGTCGCCCGAGGACGACGAGGCAAACTGTCAGCGGCGTCGAAAGGACCAGGCCGAGCGGCCCCCACAGCCATGTCCAGAAAATTGCCGCAACGATGATTGCCAAAGGAGAAAGTCCCGTCCGCGAGCCATAGAGCCACGGTTCGATGACGTTGCCGGTTACCAATTCCATGACGACAAACAGCGCGGCGGTCCACAGCACCAGCGACCAGCCGGGCGCAACCGCCAAGGCCAGAAACAAGGGCAGCAGCATGCCGATAACAGGGCCGATATAGGGAACGAAGCGCAGCGCCAGTGCCAGCAACCCCCACAGCAGCGCGTTGGGAATGCCGAGCACCCAAAGGCCAATCGCGATTGGTATGGCGTAGACGATGTTGACCACCAATTGCATGATCAGATAACGGCCAACCCGTTTGCCGGCATCCTGCAATGCCTGCGTTGTGCGATGGAGGTCGCCATAGCCGACGAGGCGGATAAACCGGTCGCGCAGATCCTCGCGCTCAAGCAACATGAAGATGACGACGATGATGATCAGGCCAGCTGATGCCAGCGGGCTGATCAACGGTCCGATGATGTTCTGCAATACCTCCAGAGGTCTCTCGCGGGCGACGATCTCGACGGGAACAGGCTCGCGCCGGGGCTTGTCGGCCGCAGGCGGCGCCACATCCTGCTTGTCGATCTCCTGACCGACGCGCTCGATCACCCCGCTCAGCCTGGCAATTATGCCGCCACCAACGCCCGTCTCCTTGAGGGAACGCACCTTGGTCAGAATGTTTGTCTGGTAGACGGAAATGTTCTGAGCAAGCTCGCTTACCTGGGTCGCAACAATGAAGCTGAACAGGCCCAGGGCCGCGAATGCGCCAATCACGCTCAGAAGCACTGCGGGCAGCCGAGGCAAGCCGACACGCTTCAGTGCGGAGACCATCGGCACCAGCGCAAAGGTCAAAAGCAGCGCGATGGCAATGGGAAGGAACACCTCACGACCGAAATACAGCGCAGCTACTGTCGTGACGATGGTTGCCACGGTAGGCAGAGCTGTGCGCGGATGGGCATTGCCTGCCGCAAGAATCCGTCCTAGCCCTCGCTCGGACGATGAGATGTCGTTTCGACGATTGGCAGCCACGTGATTCCCCCCGTTTCCTAGCGATAGTTAGACCCATTCGCCTGCCGGGCAATGTTTAGCAGGGCCGAATACATACGTTTTGCGGTTTTGCGCCCTGGGCGCTGTGCTCTGACGGTTCAGTCGATATCGTCGGAGCCGCAAATCTGTGGTAAAGCCGCCGCCCAACCAACCAAAGGACGACATCTGTGAGCGAACCGACTGTGGCTGAAGCGACCGAAAGTATCTATGCCTCGCTGCGGGCGGACAATGCCGACATCGACGCCCATATCGCGACGCTCAAGGCTGCGCTGACACGAGAGGGCGCAAAACAGGCGGTGTTCGATCCGGCCAAATTGGCCCAGAACAACCGCTCGGGCCGTAAGTTGATGCAGGCTTATTTTCGCCAGCGCGGCGTGAGCGTGAAGTTTTCGGACCAGTAGCGCGCGGCAGCTTGTGGGAACGGCGTCCCAACGGACGGTCCGTATCTCGCCCGCTCCGCCCTGCGGTGGACTTTCGTCGATCCTAGGCGAATGCCCGCATTGCCCTGCCCAGGTCGGTGTCGCCCCCTGCCCCTGCAGCTCTTGACGGAAACCGGTGCCTCCTGTTTGAGGTGGACCAGGACGTTTGCTGCATGGGGAGATGGGCAAGGGTGGGCAAACAGTGAAGCGCGTTCTTCAGATGCTTGCCGCGGCGATCATCGCGTCCGGGGCGACCGGCTGCACGAGCATTTCCTACTACGCGCAGTCGTTGCAGGGTCACGCGCAGATCATGGCCGCGCGCAGGAATGTCGGGAAACTCATCCTTGACCCTTCGACGCCCGAGGCATTGCGCGCGAAATTGACGTCGGCCAGCGCGATAAGACGGTTTGCGACGGATGAACTGGCATTGCCCGAGAACAGCAGCTACCGCAGCTATGTCGACATCCATCGCGACGCCGTGACCTGGGCCGTTTTCGCCGCGCCGCAATTCTCGCTGGCGCCACGAACATGGTGCTTTCCGGTTTTCGGCTGCGTTCCATACCGGGGTTATTTCTCCCGGAAATCCGCGGCTGAAAGCGCTGTCGAGCTTCAAAGACAGGGCCTCGACGTCTATGTCTCGGGCGTCACCGCCTATTCCACGCTTGGCTGGTCGAGTGACCCGCTACTGAGCACCATGCTGCGTCAGGACGACACCTATCTCGCCAGCCTTGTTTTTCATGAGCTGGCGCATCAGCGGCTTTATGTGGATGGCGATTCCGCATTCAACGAGGCATTCGCCGTTGCCGTCGAAACCAGCGGCGTCAGGAAATGGCTGCGCGCCGCCGGCGACTGGGCCGGATTGCGCCGATACGAAGCCGACCGCAAACGCAGCGCCGATTTTCTCGGACTGGTGGCGAGGACGCGCGACGAGCTAAGGCAGGTCTATGGTAGTCCCCGTACCCCGGAGCAGATGGCGACTGCCAAGGCAGCCGCGATCGAGAGGATGCGGGCGCGCTACCGGCGGATGCGCGACAGGCACTGGGCGGGATACCGGGGATACGACGCCTGGTTCGCTGCCCCGATCAACAACGCCAAGCTCGCCGCAACTTCTGTCTACGGTGAACAGGTTCCGGCCTTTCTTCGCTTGTTCGACCTGTGTTCCGGCGACTATCCGAGGTTTTACGCTTCTGTCCGGCGGATCGCGGATTTGCCCAAATCGTCCCGCGCCGAAGCGCTCAAGGCTGCGGGCACATGCAATTGACTTGAACAAGCACAGGCAGGTCCTGACGATCACCCCAGCGACAGTTCCTTCGTCTGGTGTCTCAAAACGAGGCCGACCGCGCCCAGCAAGGCATCGTTCTCGGTGTGCTTGCCAACGATGATGCGCGTGCGCAGGGCGGGAGCGACATCCCGGGACTTGATCAGCGTATGGCGTTCATAGGACGCGATCAGCGGCGTCAACAGAATGTCCCCTGCCAAAGCCATGTGGCCGCCGATGATGATAAGCGGCGGATTGAGCACCGAGCCGATCAGGCCGAGACCCCGGCCGGCGATCTCGGCGGTATCCTCGATCATCCGCAACGCCCTGACGTCGCCCTGCTCGGCCATGGCGATGACATCGTCCATGGTGACTTGCCGCCCAACGACACGCGAAATCTGTTCCAGCGGCCGGGCAAAACTCGCGTAGAGCTCCAGGCATCCGCGATTGCCGCAGCGGCAAAGGTCGCCGCCGGGATCGATGCTGATGTGCCCGAATTCGCCAGCGCCGCCGGCGACGCCCGTCACCAGCCGGCCATGCTGGACTATGGCGCCGCCGACACCCAGATCGATCTTGAACAGGACGAAATCGTCCTGGCCTACGGCCGCGCCCCACATCAGCTCGGCAATGGCCGCGCAGTTGCTCTCGTTGTCGGCGAAGATCGGCTGTTCCAGGACGGGTCCGAACACATCTCGTATGTTGACGCCGGCCCATGTTGGAACCATGCTTGCGCGCAGCACCACTCCATCGCGGCTGACAGGGCCGGAGACGGAGACACCAACCCCCAGGAGCCCCGCCACCGGCAGACCGTTTTCCCTGTAAGATTGGGCAATTGCCGATTTGACCGCCTGGGCCGCCTGTTGCGGCTGGTAGTCCAGCGCCATTGGAATATTTTGTTCGGCAATGACGGAATGCGAGACATCGGCGACGATGAGCCGTATCTGCTGAAGAGCCAGGTGAATGCCGACGCAGGTGCCCGCTGTCGGATTGAGCGTCACCGCCGCGGCTGGCCTGCCGATGCCTCTGATGCCGTCGCGGCTGGTCGGGGCTTCGATCACCATTCCAGACCTTTTCAAGCCGTTAAGCGCGGTTGACACCGTCGAGCGCGCCAGACCGGTGGCGCGTGCGATCTGCAACGCGGAGAGTGCGCCGCGCTCGCTCAGGCAGCGCACGATCATGCTCTCCGGCGACGCGGAGGGTCTGTCGATCAGCCAGGTTCTAAGCGAAGGTTTTGTCATGGCTCAACATAAACATCGTTGACTGATAGCGCCAATATGTCATCTTGGAAAGAACTCGAGATTGACGCATCTCGCCGGCGGCGGCTTCAAACCGCGGCCATAAGCGGTCGAGACGAACCGTGCAACACGATATGGGAGTGAAACGATGAAGTCCGTCATGACCGCGCTTGCGGCCGCTGCTGCGTGCACATTTTTCGCCGGAACAGCCTTCGCCGAACCCAAGACCAACCTTTTGCACCAGTGGGCGACCGGATCGGACGCCCAGGCGATCGCCAAGCTCGGCGAGATGTTCACCGCCAAGGGCGGCAAATGGGAACAGACCTCGATCGCCGGCCACACCGCCAATACGCTGGCCAAGCTGCGCGCCGACGTGATCGCCGGCAATGCCCCGCCTGCCGTGCAGCTCAAGGGCCCCGAGATCGCCGAATGGAACGAGACCGGCATGACCGCCGATCTCGACGAGTTGGCGGCCTCGGAAGGGTGGGAGAAAGTGGTGGCGCCGGAATTGCTTCCGGTGATGAAGCCGACCGGCAAATGGGTCGCCGCGCCCATGAACATCCACCGCATCAACTGGCTCTGGGCCTCGCCCAAGGTCATGCAGGCGGCCGGCGTGGCGGAAATGCCCAAGACCTGGGCCGAGTTCAATGCCGCCTGCGACAAGATCGTCGCCACAGGCAAGATCTGCATCTCGCATTCGACCGCCGACTGGACGGATTCGACGGTGTTCGAGGTCGTGCTCTACGGCCAGGACATCGATCTCTACCGTAAGGCCTTTGTGGAAGGCGATGTCGAGTCCATGCGCAGCCCGGGAATGGTCAAGGCCTTCACGCAGATGCGCCTGATGACGAGCAAATACATGGATCCGGGCATGGTCGGCCGCGACTGGGATTCGATGTCGGCGCTGGTCGGCAAGGGCGACGCGGCGTTCCACATCATGGGCGACTGGACGATCGGCCTTTTGACCGCCGCCGGCTTCAAGGAAGGCACCGACTATGTCTGCGCCCAGGCGCCGACCGATTGGGGCAAACCCGGCTTCATCCTCAACTCGGACTCGGTCGTGTTCTTCAAGCAGAAGGACCAGGATTACATCGACGGCCAGAAGCTGCTGGCCAGCCTGATCCTGTCGCCCGACTTCCAGACGGTCTTCAACCAGGCCAAGGGCTCGATCCCTGCACGCCTGGATATCGATCTGTCGAAGGGCTTCAATCCGTGCCAGCAGCTCTCGCAGAAGGATCTGCAGGCTTCGATCAAGGACGGCACGCTGGTCCGCTCGATGGCGCACAACATGACCATCCCGCAGAAGATGCGCGGCGCGATCATGGACTCCATTACCGAGTTCGTGGCGACACCGGACATGTCGCCCGAGGATGGCGCCAATGCGATGGCCGACGCGGCGGAAGCACAGAAATAGACGGGAATGGCCGGGCGCGATGCCTATCCGCCCGGCCGTCCTCCCTTCCAGTCCCGTGCTCTGCCAATTTCCGTGCTCTGAATGTCAAATCACGACCTGATCCTGTCGGTCCCGACGCCCGCCCGCCCCTGGCGCGAGCGGCTGGGCTCCGCGATGCCCTTGCTGGTGCTCGGCCCCTCTCTCGTGGCGAGCTTCGTCTACGTCTTCGTGTTCACCGGCTGGACGCTCTATATCTCGCTGTCCAACTCCTCGCTGCTGCCGACCTACGGCTTCGTCGGCCTCGAGAACTACGCGTCGCTGTGGGCGAACCGGCGCTGGAACATCGCCTACAACAACCTGTTTTTCTTCAGCGCTTTCTACATCGTCGGCTCGATGGCGGTGGGACTGCTGCTGGCGATCCTGATCGACCAGCGCGTGCGCGGCGAAGCGGCCTGGCGCACGATCTTCCTCTATCCGCTGGCCGTCTCCTTCATCGTCACCGGCACGGTCTGGAGCTGGCTCTACAATCCGACCGACGGCATCCAGGCCATGGTGCGCGGTTTCGGCTGGGCGAGCTTCAGTTTCGCACTCGCCAGCGACCGGCACTATGCGATCTACGCGGTGATCATCACCGGTGTCTGGCAGGCCTCGGGCTTTGCCATGGCGCTGTTCCTGGCCGGCCTGCGCTCGGTGGATCAGGACCTCGTCAAGGCCGCGCAGATCGACGGCGCATCGACGTTCCGCATCTATCGCAAGGTGCTTCTGCCAACCATTGCGCCGATCTTCCTGGCGGTCGCCGTCATCCAGATCCAGTTCGCCATCAAGACCTTCGACCTCGTGGCGGCCCTGACCAAAGGCGGCCCGGGGATCTCGACCACCTTCCCCGCCATCTACGTCTATGACCTGATGTTCCAACGCGGCCAGATCGGCGAAGGTGCGGCCGCCGCCATCATGATGCTTGCCGCTGTTGCCGTGGTGCTGGTGCCCTATTCATTCTGGGTGGTCTGGCGCCGGCGCAAGGAAGCCGGCCATGGCTGACGTCTCCCTGGACCAGTCGCTCGACCGTCGCGCTGCCGCAGTCGCGTCGCGCCGGCATTTTCTCACCCGCTTCGCCATCTATGGGCTGCTGGTCGTCTTCGCGGCGATCTACCTGGTCCCGTTGCTGGTGGTGGTGCTGAATTCATTCCGCGACCAGCAGGAGATCGCGCGCAACGGGTTGATCTCGCTGCCGCGCAGCTTCCGCCTCGATGCCTGGGGCCAGGCCTGGAGCACCTATTGCATCGGCGGCACCTGCGAGGGCATGCAGCGCAACTTCTACAACTCCCTGAAGATGACGATCCCGGCCACGATCATCTCGACGGCGGTCGGCGCGATGAACGGTTACATCCTGTCGAAATGGCGCTTCAGAGGTTCGGAAGCTTTGTTCACCTGCATGCTGCTCGGCGTCTTCATTCCGGGCCAGATTTCGTTGATGCCGTGGGCGTTCATCCTCGGCAATCTCGGCCTCAGCAATTCGGTCTACGGGCTCGTCCTCATCCACGTTATCCAGGGCATTTCGTTCACCACTTTGTTTTGCCGCAACTACTACGTCAGCATCCCCGACGACCTGATCAAGGCGGCGCGCATCGACGGCGCCGGCTTCTGGCGCATCTTCCGCAAGATCATTCTGCCGCTCTCCTCACCGATCCTGATCGTCACGGTGATCTGGCAGTTCACCGGCATCTGGAACGAATATCTGTTCGGCGTCGTCTTCACCTCCGGGCAGCAACAGCCGATCACGGCAGCGCTCGTCGCGCTGACGGCAAGCGGCACCAATGTGCGCGCCTACGATGTCATGAGCGCCGCCGTGCTGATCGGCGCGCTGCCGCCGCTGCTGATCTATCTCTTCGGCGGCAAGTATTTTGTGCGCGGCCTGACGCAAGGTGCCATCAAATGAGGCGCGATCAAGTGAAGGGCATCGCATGTCGACATTGACCATCCGATCGCTGCGCAAGAACTACGGTGCGGTCGAGGTGCTGAAGGGCGTCGATCTCGAGGCGCAGGACGGCGAGTTCATCGCGCTGGTCGGACCCTCCGGCTGCGGCAAGTCCACTCTGCTGGCGATGATCGCCGGGCTTGAAACCGTTACCTCCGGCGAGATCCGCATCGACGGGCGGCTGGTCAATTCGGTGCCGCCGAAGGACCGCGACATCGCCATGGTGTTCCAGTCCTACGCGCTCTACCCGACGATGACGGTGCGCGAGAACATCACCTTCGGCATGGAAAGCCGCCGCGTCCCGAAGCCGCAGCAGGACGAGGCCGTCAGTCGAGTTGCTGCCTTCCTGCAGATCGAACCGCTGCTTGGCCGCAAGCCCGGACAGCTCTCGGGCGGCCAGCGCCAGCGCGTCGCCATGGGCCGGGCGCTGGTTCGCGATCCCAAACTGTTCCTGTTCGACGAGCCGCTCTCCAATCTCGATGCCAAGCTGCGCGTCGACATGCGCACCGAAATCAAGAAGCTGCATCACCGCGTCGGCAAGACCACGGTTTACGTCACCCACGACCAGGTCGAGGCGATGACGCTGGCGTCGCGCATCGCCGTGATGCACCACGGCGAGGTCCAGCAATTCGACGATCCCGCCACGATCTACAACCGTCCGGCCAACATGTTCGTCGCCGGCTTCATGGGATCGCCGGCGATGAATTTTTTGGCCGCGGAACTGAGCCAGGAAGGCGGCCGCGCCACTGTTGTGTTGCAGACCGCCGACGGCAAGACGGCCAGCCTGCCGATGGTCCAGACGCTCGCTTCCGATACGCCGCGACAGCTCGTGCTCGGCATCCGGCCGGAGCACATCTACCGCTTCGATCCGGATCTTGCGCGCCGCAAGCCGGGCATCGCGCAGATCGATGCCGTGGTCGAGCTGGTCGAACCGACAGGTGCCGAGACCATGGCCGTCCTGCGCCTGGGCGGCAAGGAGATCACCGGCCGTTTCGACCCCGACGGCACGCCGCTTATGGGCGAGACGGTGACGCTCGGCATCGACATGGCGCGTGCCTGCCTGTTCGACCCGACGACCCAACGCCTGATCTGACCGAAGCTTGATCTGAAAAGAGTTCCGCCTTGTCCTTCGCCACCTATCCGAGCCTGTCCGAGCGTGTCGTGCTGATCACCGGCGGTGCGTCGGGCATCGGCGCCGACACGGTCCGCGCCTTCTGCGCCAATGGCGCGCGCGTCGCGTTTCTCGATCTGCAGCAGGAGGCCGGCGAGCAGCTTGCCCGCGACCTCGCCGCCGCGGCAGCGCACGCGCCCCTGTTCCTGCGCTGCGACGTGACCGATATCCCCGCCCTCCAAGCCGCGATCGGCACGGTGCGCGACCGCCTAGGGCCTGTCGCGGTGCTGGTCAACAACGCCGCCGATGACAATCGCCTCTCGGTCGCCGACGTGACGCAGGAATACTGGGACCATGCCCAGGATGTGAACCTCAGGCACCACTTCTTTGCCGCTCAGGCCGTGCATCCGCACATGCAGGAACTGGGCTTTGGTTCGATCGTCAATTTTTCCTCGATCGCCTGGCGTTTCGGCGCGTCAGAGATGGCGCCCTATGCGGCGGCCAAGGCTGCGGTGGTCGGGCTGACCTTCGCGCTGGCGCGGGCGTTTGGCCCCGACAACATCCGCGTCAACGCCATCGAGCCGGGCGCCGTCATCACCGACCGGCAGCGGGAGCTTTGGTACAAGACCCAAGGTTCGGTCGACCAGGTCGTGCAGCGCCAGGTGATCCGCAAGGTTCTGCTCGGCGAGGAGATCGCGCGCACGGTGCTGTTCCTCGCCGCCGACGACAGCCGCATGATCACCAAGCAGTCGATCACCGTGGATGCCGGCCTGAGATGACCACACCTGACTCAAAGGATCGCTTCATACTCGAGGTCGGCCTGAACCCCTACGGCCTGACCTATCATCTCGGCCTCCAGGGCCGCGGCACGCCACGCGCCAATCCTAGACCTGCGGGGCTCGAAGGTTTCATCGCGCTCGCGACCGATCTCGGCGCGCGCGTGCTGGAGATCTGGGTGCCATGGCTGAGCGAGCTTTCCGACGACGCGGTGATCGCGCTGCGCGAACGGCTCGCCGGCCTTCGCATCGCGCCGGTCGTCAGCGGCGGCCTGCTGGTGGGGGAACCGCTCGACGATGCGTTTCGGGCCGCGCGCCTGCTCAAGGCCAAAATCATCCGGACGGCGCTGACGCCGGTTCTCTGCGGCGACCGCAACGCCGCCGGCGAAAAATGGAGCGAGTACGTCGGCATCATTCGAGAGCGATTGGTGGAATGGGGTCCCCGCGCGAATGCCGAAGGGTATGTCCTTGCGATCGAAAACCACCAGGACTTTACCAGCCGGGAACTTGTCAATTTCTGCGCCCTCGGCGGCGAAGACGTCGGCGTCACCTTCGACACCGGCAACACGTTCCCGGTCGGCGAAGCGCCGCTCGATTTTACGAAGGTGATCGCCCCCTATGTCCGCCATGTCCACCTCAAGGATTACCGCGTGCAGTTCACGACCGAAGGCTATCGGCTGATCCGTTGTGCCATCGGCGACGGTGCGGTGCCGTTTGCCGAGCTGTTCGCCATTCTTGGCCAACACCACGATCGCATGACCGCCGTTCTCGAACCGGGCGCCTTGGAGGCCCGGCATGTCCGCTATCTCAGCGACGACTGGTGGCGCGGCTATCCCCCGAAGACGGCGCGCGACTTTGCCGCCTGCCTGGCGGCCGCGCAGCGCAACCGGCTGCCCGACGATGCCGACACCCGCACGCCTTGGGAGCGCGAAGACGACCTCTCACTGGTTTCCTATGAGCTCGACATGATCCGGCGCAGCGCGGCCAACATGCGCAAATTTGGTTTGATGGAGAAGATCTGATGACGGCACGTGAACTCGATGGATTGACCGCCTTCGTCACCGGCTCCGGCCGTGGCCTCGGCCGCGTGATGGCCGAGCGCCTGGCCGAACTCGGCGCCAATGTCGCGATCCACGACATGGACGAGGAAGCGCCGGCCAAATACGGCGAGTTCGCCAATCTGAGCGAAGTGGTCGAGCGCCTGAAGCGGCACGGCACGAAGGTCACGTCGGTGACCGGCAACATTGGCGACCAGAAGGCGGTGGCCGAGATGAAGCGCAGGATCGAGGCCGATCTCGGCGACGTCCATGTGCTGGTCAATTGCGCTGGCGGCGACATCGGCGCCAAGGGCGGCAAGCCGAACCCGAACAACGCCCTCGACATCGAACTGGACGACATCCGCGTGCTCACCGAGAACAATCTGATCGGCACGATGCTGGTCTGCCAGGCCTTCGTGCCGCCGATGAAGCAGCGCGGCGGCGGCTCCGTCATCAACATCGCCTCCGCGGCGGCACATCTCGGCTGCTCGCCCGAGGTCGTTTACTCCACCTTGAAGGCCGCGGTCGTGCATTACACGCGCTGTCTCGCCAAGGAACTGATCGACGACGGCGTGCGCATCAACGCGGTCAGCCCAGGCGCCACGAAGACGGCACGCTTCCAGGCGACCCGCACGGTCGATCCGGAGCGCATGGATTCGAGCAAGAAGTCGCTGAACCGCTATGCCGAGCCGGAGGAGATCGCCGAGGCGGTGGCCTTTCTAGCCGGCCCCCGCGCACGATTTATCAATGGGCAGGTGCTCCGCGTCGATGGCGGGTTTACGATCTTTCCGGGGTGATGGCGGGGTGCCTCGGATTTCAATTTCGGGGCCGAAAGCGGAAGGTCCGTTTTCGGGATTCCTGGGTTAAATTGCCCCCTCACGCCTCAAGCTTTTCGCAGCGTCAAAACGGCTGTGGAGGGATTGGCAGGCTATACCGCTGACGAAGCGCACATGTGACGCACCGAGGATAAGTAACCCCGCTTGGTCACGAGGGCGCTGCCGACCGGTTGGTCGAAACTGGCGCTGGTACTCGCTATTCACGAACTTGCCGATCACCCTGACGAGGTCCACTGAGCAATGGTGAACGTCATTTCTGAAGTCGCAAGCAACTCGGCCGCCCTACTCCATTGAGGTCAGCCATGCCTTCGCGGAGCCGACGCAATCTCTGCTGGAGCCTGCATGCTTCTTCAGGCGCAAGCGCTGTGTCTCAGTGCGGCATGAATCCTTTTCTCAGCCAAGCCAATATCTTGCTCCCATTGAGGACCCTGCGGACACGCCCGGCGGCCCAGCCAGCCTGCATGGTGGCGCCGGTGTGGCAACTGCAGACGATCTCATGCAACTGCCAATCGGAGAGTTCGAAGAAGCGTCTGGCTTCCCCGTAGGTATCCGATTGCATGCCCGACGCACGCAGCAGTGGATCGTCAAAGGCGACACTGATCGCCGATCCGACCGCGCGCGCTTCTCCGCGGACAGAGGGATGCAGATGCTCAGTCCCGGTGAGAGCCACAAGGGAGCGCGTCGGATTTCGATAGAGCAGTTCCGCCCACCGCTCTATCCGTTGCGTCCTTGTAGCCAGCAGAGCCGGCGATAGTGGACTGATGTCCGCGACTGACTGGAGTTGATCGAGTGTCTGGTGCTTCATGACTGCCTCCTGTTGGCCGTTCCAATCCCTAGGCCTTTGCTGCAGGATTGGCTCACACGCTAAGCCGCCTCGTAAAGGAGCGGCGGCCGATCAGGTGTTGCCACCAATCGCCCACAGGCACCACGCGGCGGCATCTGCAGCGACCCCAACTGCATTCCTTCGCCAATGTTCCAGCGGGATGAAAAAAACTGTGCGGCCGGCCGACCCGACGGACCCGGCTGGCGCACGCAGGATCCTGAACTGCTGGACGATGATGACGCAGGCCTGGAAAGGCGGCTAGGTTGGACCTTGCTTTTCAGGCTTGACCATGATGTTTCACTACCCGCTCGGTCATCGAGGGAAGGCCAGGAGCAGAGCCGCTGGCAACGGTGAGTTGCGGACGAGGGCGGGCGGTGGAGGACGACGCCCTTGGGCCGCCAGGTCACTGAAGGACCAACCGAAGCGGCGCTTCGGGCGTAAAAGCGATGTCCTTGTAGGTCTGCAATGTCTGCTTATGGAGGAACGGCGGCAAGGCCTCTTTGACCGGCATGGGGCGCATTGCTGACCGGCAGATTTTCGGCCGACAGCAGACCCTCTGCTGCTTGGGTACCCAGCACGCAAGCTGACATGTGAGACCTCGGTGCGAAGGCCGGGACCAGGCCCACTGCGAACGTACGTGTTGGTTCGCATGTTGGCGCTGAAGCGCCTTATCGTTCAGCCTCGCGGCACATAGATCATATGAACCGTATCGTCATCGATCAATGTGCTCGACACCAGTTGCAGCGGAGGCCTTGCCTCGTGGAAGAAAGGCTTGCCTTGCCGAGCACGAACGGCCTCACGTGCAGGTGATATTCCTCGATCAGGCCCAGCCCGGTCATAAGACCGGCCAGTTCCGGACCGGAAACGCTCAGGATACCCTCCGTGCGGGCCGCGATCTCGCGAATCTGCGTTTCAATATCGCCGGAGATGAGGGTGGCGTTCGGGTCGACCCGTGAAAGTGTGCGCGAAACGACCCATTTGGGCAGCTTGCGCCAGAGTGTCGCGAACTGGCGAAGCGAAGCATCCCATTCCGCGTGATCATCGTCCCAATAGCGCATGACCTCGTACATCCGGCGGCCATACACAGCGCCGGAATGGTTGCGAAGCGTCTCGATCCAGTACTCGAAGTGCTTCTGGCTTGGTGCGCCCATAACCAGATTTCCGGCAAGGTCATCGACATAGCCATCGATGGAAACGTTCATTCCCAAGATAAGTTTGCCCATAAGCAGCACCTTCACCTAGTGGGTCCACGGATTAACCGCTTGTAATTTGCAAGCAGTCAGACGCTATAGCAACTGATTGCAAATCGCAAGTAGCATAGAAAGAAGCGTTCGTGCCGCAAACGAGCCCTGCCTTGTCCCATCAACCCTGCATCCGTCCCGGCTATCGCCCTCTACGCCTGCCTTCCCGAATCAAGCTGCACCCCAAGTCGCTCGTTCCGTCTCCACCGCACCACGGCGCGATAGCTGGTATGATCGACAGGCACGTGAAGGACGAAACGGTCGGGGATTGCGATATCGGCCTTCACCCGCAGCTCCGCACCGTGAGCGTGCTGGTTGCAAACCAGACAATTGATACTGGCGTCGCCAACGCGGATTGTCGCTTCCTTCAGAACAAGATCACGGATATGCGACCGTCGCTCTATCGGTGGGTCAGCCGGCATTGCCTTATCCCTCTGATTTGACGACCTGAAACTCTTCTGAACCCGCAATGGAAAGCGCACTACCGGCCCAGCGGTTGCCTCGAAAGACTGACGAGCTCGGCTTCGTCGACCACGCCGGCCATATAGTTCGCGATAATCCGGGATGCGATGGCGTCGCGTGCTTCGGGCGACTGACCGTCGCGCTTAAGCTGCTCGAATACACGGCCCAACAGCTCGAGTTCGGATGGCTGCAAAACGCCGGCCTCGGTGGCTTTGCGTCGAATGGGCATTTGTGATCCTCCACTACGGTCAACAACATACGACCGCGGCAGGGAAACTCAACTCACCTGTCGAGGGCGCCACGCAGGCGGCGGCGACCACAAATCCCGTTTCGAACGATCGGCGCCTCAGCCGGCGGCCTCAGCCGCCTTGCGCCGCGCGTCGCTCACCGTCAGCCAGGCTGCCGAGACCAGGAAGTAAAAGGCGCCGAACGCGGCATAGGGCGCGACATCGGTGATGCCGACCGTCGCAGCGCTGCCAGCCATCCTCACAAAAAAGATGCCGGCCAGCGCCGACTGGGCGCCACTCAGCACCATTGCCAACTGCGCGCCGGACTTCCAGCGCCGGACTGCGGTTGCCAACTGAAAAAGGCCCGACAGGACCGCCCAGACGCCGAACACCGCGAGCACCGCATTCATGCTTTTGCCCAGAGCAATGGCGACCGCCGCCGTGGTGATGATGCTGATGACCAAATTCAGCAGCTGCGTCTTGTTGCGGCTTAGCCCGCCGCTGCGCTGGGCGTCGACGAAATTGGCCAGCGCATTCCAGGCGGGATAGGCGACCAACATGATGGCTGCCAGGGACGGCATTGTCCTGGAGGCAGTAAAGGCCAGCAGCACCCAGGCCGCCGCCACGGCAAAGCGTATGAAATAGTAGCTCTTGAGCCACGAGGATTGGTTGGCTTCATTCGTCTTGACAAGCATTTTCGGATTTTCCTTTTTTGTGTTTACCTACTAGAAGGTAGGTACGATGGATGCGTCGAAGAGAATTCGGCGGAGGGGCTCGCCGCCCCTGTCGCGCAAATTCCCTGTTAGTGAACCTTCCGAGACAGACGCTGAACGGTCGGCGTCAGAATGGCGCCGAAGATGGCGGGGTTGCCATAGGCGCGCGCGGACAGCATGGCGCCATGAACGGTCGCCATGAAGGTCTCTGCCTCCAGCTCCGCCGAGCCTGCAAATCCGAGAACCCCCTGCTCGGCGCCGCGCTCCATGACCCTGGTCAACCAGGACGACAGAAACCTGAAGTAAGCCCGCACTTCGACGGCAATTTCAGCCGGGAGCGCCGGGAGTTCGCTGGCAAGCAGCGCGCAGACGCAAAACGGAACGCTCGCATCCTCGATGCATTTTGCCCAGTAGTCGGCATAGGTCTGAAGCAGTGCAAGCGGGTCTGGGAGTTTACTTTCCAGATCTGCCATGCCGGCCTCGGTACGCTCGCGATGGCGCGCCACAAGCGTGCGGACAAGATCGACCTTGCTGGGGAAATGATGGTGGATGCTCGCCTTGCGGATCCCCACCTCGCCGGCGATATCGGCATAGCTGAATCCGTTGTAGCCGCCGGCCACGATGAAGTTTCGCGCGGACGCCAGAATCTGATCGGAGGTCGCCACAAGGTTGCTCATGGCGTTTACCTACCTACTAGTAGGACTAGCCGTCAACGCCGAATTTCCGAGCGGGGAGCTTTTCACTCAAGCGATACTGATCTGGCGTCCAGAAATACAAGGCCCGCCGGCAAAGCCGGCGGGCGCAATAGGTCGTAAGATACCTCGCTAGAACCAGCCTCGGTCGCGTTCCTGGCTTTGCCCGAGCAGCATGCCGATCAACAGCCCGGCAATGCCACCAAGCACGAAAGCGCTGCTGATGGTGCCGGGATTTTGCTGGACGGCTTCGGACACCGTCTGCGCCTGCGATCTCAGCTGCTGCGTTGCCCGTGCCGCGCGCTCGGTCGCGCTGCCGTACCAGCCGCCGGCTTCGCCGACGGCATCTTCTGCGCGCTCGGCAAGCGTCCGGTTGATCTTGCTGATCTCGCGCTTCAGCGATGCGACCTGCTTCTCCAGGGCCTCCTGGGCCTCTCGGGCGGAAATCTTCGGGGTGTCCTTCGGGGTGTCGTTCTCGGCCATGGCTGTTCCTTTCGTTGAAGGCAGGGGGAACGGCCAACGGACAAGGATGGTTCCGCTGCCTGCCGTCACGGTCATTCGCCGGGCCGGCCGCTAACTTTGGGAACACTCTCCCGATCCAACGGTTGTGGCTGATGGAGGGCACGCATTTGTCGAATCGATCGAGCCATGCTGAAACGCTGCGGACGGTCTCCGACCTGCTGCACCGCGCCCGCCGTGTCATTCGCGACGGCGGCCATGCGGCGGCGATGTTCGAAATAGACACGCTGCTGCAGGTCGCACAAACAGAGGTTGCGCGCCGCCTCGAACGCAACGATCGCTGAACTTCGATAGGTCACCGCGGTGTTCACTTGCCGGCGGCGAAGGGCCTCGTTTCCCTTTTTGATCGACTTGCAAGGCGCCCATCGAGCGGGTCGCCGTCCTCAGCGTCGGCATGGCAAAGGCGCAAAAAGCCGCTGACGAGGGGCCATCATCGCGGCATCGACCCTCCCGGTTATAACGCTTGGGCGGCGGAACAAAGCTTGGCCGCACTGGTTAGGCTCACAGCACGATGTGTGCCCCAACGAGGATCTCTGTCCATGAAAACACGTGTTCTTCTAGCTTCGCTGGCCACCGCCACAGCCATGGTCTTCGCCCTGCCCGCCTTCGCCGCCGACAGTGCTCAGGACTTTGTCGACAAGGCTGCCATCGGCGGCCTGTTCGAAGTGGACTCCAGCAAGATCGCAGAAGGCAAGGCCCAGGATCAAGGCGTCAAGGATTTCGCCAAGAAGATGATCGACGATCACGGCGCCGCCAACGCCAAGCTTGCGACCATCGCCGGCGAACAGAAGCTGAAAGTGCCGACGGAGCTGGACGCCAAGCACAAGGCCGATCTGGAGGCTCTGCAGAATGCCAACGATGCCGTCGACAAGCCCTATGTCCAGATGCAGCGCGATGCGCATTCGGAGGCGGTCACGCTGTTCGAGAGCTACGCCAAGGACGGCGACAACGCGCAGTTGAAGACCTTCGCCTCCGAGACCTTGCCGACGCTCAAAATGCATCAGGAAATGGTCGAGAAGATCGCTTCCGCCGACAATGCATCGTCGACCACCAGCTCCACCACCCCGGCCGTGAGCACGACCGACACCACCAATCCGGCCGCCCCGGTCCCGGGTGCCAACAGCTTCACCGAGGATCAGGCGAAGAGCCGCATTCAGGATGCCGGCTTCTCCGGCGTGTCCAAGCTGACCAAAGACGACCAGGGCATCTGGCGCGGTCAGGCCACCAAGGATGGCAAGACCACGACCGTGGCGCTCGATTATCAGGGCAACGTCGTTGCCGGCGCCAACTGAACCTCTGAACCAGATCGAGGAGATCAAGACCATGAAAACCGTAACCGGACTTTTCGACAACTACGATGATGCCTCCGATGCCGTCGGCGAACTGGAGGCAATCGGCGTGCCGCAGGCCGACATCAGCATCGTCGCCAACAATTCGGACGACTGGTACGACGATGGCGACACCTCCAACGCCGCCGAGGATGCAGCCGGCGGCGCCGGTCTCGGAGCCGTCATTGGCGGCGCCGGCGGGCTTCTGACAGGGCTCGGCATCATGGCCATTCCGGGCGTCGGTCCGGTCGTGGCCGCAGGATGGCTGGCCGCCACCGCGGTCGGCGCCGTTGGCGGCGCGGTCGTCGGTGGCGCTGCCGGCGGCATCGTCGGGGCGCTGACCGAGTCAGGCGTCCCCGAAAGGGATGCGCATGTCTATGCGGAGGGCGTTCGCCGCGGTGGCACGATGGTGACCGCCAGGGTCAGTGACGAACTCGCCGATGAGGCCGAGCGTATTCTTGGCGAGTCCAACTCGGTCGATCTGCAAGACCGCCGACGCGCCTATGAAGCCGGTGGCTGGACCGGCTTCGATGCCAATGCCGACCCCTACACCGACATCGAGGCCGAGCGCGACAGAACGCGCAACGCCAGCCCACTCTGATCATCGAGCCCCGTCGCCGTACGGCGGCGGGGCCGAAGGTGCTGTCGGCGCACTGCAAGCGACGTTCAGATTCGGCCATAAGGGGCGGGTTCTCATCGGACCTGCCCCTTTTCGCTGTTGCCTTGGCTTGACCGGCTCTCGCCGTGTTAACGTCGAACCAACGAACCCAGCCCCAGGAAGGCATGAGCCCGTCCCCGCAACTGATTGCCGAATGGCCGTTGTCGCCGTCAGCGACACTCGGGTCCGCCGTGCGCTCCAAGGGGATCGAACGCGAAGTCAGAGCCCGCCTGCCATGGGCAGTCAGGAAGCACGTCAAGGCCGAGACGGGGCGCATCGCATTGCGAATGTCGAGATCCGAAGCGGAAGCGTTCAAGGCGGCCTCTGCCAGTATCTCCAAAACACTGGAGGGAGTGGAGGCGCTGCCTGTGCTTCCACGCGAGGTCGAGGATATCCTTACGATCTCTTCGCGCGAGCGCCACAAATGGCTCAAGGACGGTCGGCTGCAAAGCACCGGCACACGCACCGTCAAGATGCGTGGGCGATCAAAGTCTGTCACCTTCCACGTTTTCGACCCGCGCCACATCGAGGACGTCCTTGACCGCGATCTGGCAACCGTGTGGAGAGAGCAGGATGTCCAGGAAGTCGCCGAGAACAGGCGGCGCGGCGCGGGCAAGGCCGCGTTGACGCGCGCGGGAAAGGGCACCGGCCAAGCGCGCACTGCGAGGAACGCCCGGGACACGGAGGGCCCGCCGCCCGGACTGAAGGGCTGGGATGCGTTCGAGGACGAAGGCCTGCTGCGATAATGATGCTGGTGCTTGCCCTTGTCCTTCGTGCGGGGCGAGCCTCCGCCTCAGCGCATCAATCCCGCTGCCCGCAGCGCGTCCTCGATGACCTTGGTAATCCCGCCCGCCGGACCGCCTGGCGGATTGACAGGCTCCGGGGCCGGATCGACACGGACAGCTCGCGGTTTTTCCTTCGGCGAGAAAGGCTGCAATGCAGTGCCTGAAGCGGCCTTGGCTTTCGCCGTGCGTCGTACCTCTGGCTTCGTCAGCCCCCAGAAACGGGCGATGTGGCGCGTCGAGGAAATCCCGACATCCAACATGAACGGCCCTGCTTTGCCGAGAGCATTGTCGCCGCTCGCCTGCAATGGCGTGCCATGGCCCATGCCGGCAATGCTGTATGCCTCGACCACGTCGCGGCCTTTGCCATCGGACCAGACTTTTCGGCTCTGACCGTCGACCTTTTCCGTGCGTGTCGGCGCTTGAGCGAGGCCGTGCACGCCCTGCCATTGCGCCAGCACCGCGTCGGCATTGGAAGGCACCACGGTCGTGTCGGCCGAGCCCTGCCAGATCGAAATCCTCGGCCACGGCCCCTTGTGCGGCGAAGCCTCCCGCAACAGACGCTGCAGGTCGGTTCTGGACGGGCCGCCATGGCCACGCATGCGGTCGAAGGCTTCGGGGATGGTCGAGGCGCTGCCATAGGCAAGCCCGGCAATGATCGCGCCACCGGCAAACACGTCCGGGTAGGTCGCCAGCATCACCGCCGCCATGGCGCCGCCGGCGGAAAGACCGGTGACGAATATCCGCTTGCGGTCGAGACCGTGGGTGACCACCGCCGCCTCGATCATCTGGCGGATGGACAGTGCCTCGCCGCTGTCGCGGCTTACATCGCCCGGCACGAACCAGTTGAAGCAAAGATTGGCGTTGTTGGCGCGCTGCTGCTCGGGGAGAAGCACGGCAAAACCCTGCTCGGCAGCAAGTTCGGTCCAGCCGGAACCATGATCGTAAGCGGCTGCATTCTGGGTACAGCCATGCAGCACCACGACCAGCGCTGCCTGCTTCGGCAGGTTTTCAGGGAGATAAAACCGCGCGCGCAAGGCGCCGGGATTGGACCTGAACCCTGTCATCTCGGACAGGTGATCGTCCTTGCTCTGTCCTGCACCGGCTCGCCGGCCGCGCATCGCGCTCAGCCGGGCGATCGTATCGGATATGTCTCGCAAATCGGTATCCTTGCGCGCCGGAATGGGCAGACTCGTGCACACAACGCACACGCAGCAATATCGTTGCTGCACTGCACAATAACAAGCGGCGCGGCCGATTAAATGACCGATGGATCATAGAATCCGCTGCACGGCTTGTGACGGACGAACGCAATTTGGCCCGGCTGACCTCTGGTCAGTCAGCCGATCGAGGCCGGCAGGCGCCGGGTTACCAGCGCTGATGCACGTAGGGCTTGATGTTCTCGTCGTAGACCGCCTTCACCTTGGCCATCGACTCGGAGGACAACGGCGCAAGCTCCGCCGCTTCCGCATTGGAAACCGCCTGCGCCGGATTGCGGGCGCCGGGAATGACAACCGTCACAGCGTCGAACATCAGGATCCAGCGCAGAGCGAATTTCGCCATCGTGGTGTCGCCTGACACCAGCGGCCGCACCTTCTCGACCGCCGCTAGGCCGACCTCATAGGGCACGCCCGAAAACGTCTCGCCGACATCGAAGGCTTCGCCTTTCCTGTTGAACAGGCGATGGTCGGTGGTCTCGAACTTGGTGTCCGCCCTGAACTTGCCGGACAACAGGCCGCTGGCCAGCGGCACGCGGGCGATGACGGCGACATCGTTCTTTTTCGCCTGGTCGAAGAACAGCTCGGCCGGGCGCTGGCGGAAGGCGTTGAAGATGATCTGCACGCTGACGACGCCGGGATATTGCATCGCCTTCAGCGCCTCTTCGACACGCTCGACGCTGACGCCGTAATTGCGGATCTTGCCCTGCTCGGTGAGCTTGTCGAGACGCTCGAACACCTCCGGATGATAGTAGAGATCGGTCGGCGGGCAATGCAGCTGCACCAGGTCGAGCGTGTCGGTCTCGAGGTATTTCAGGGTGCGGTCGATCCAGCCGGTGAGGTTCTCGACGCTGTAGCCCTCGACCGTCTGCTTCGGCAGCCGCCGTCCGGCCTTGGTGGCGATGAACGGGCGCGCGCCACCGCGTTCCTTCATCACCCGTGCGATCAGCTTTTCCGAACGGCCGTCGCCATAGACGTCGGCGGTGTCGAGGAAGCTGACGCCGGCATCGAGCGCGGCATGCAGGGCGGCGACCGCATCGTCGTCATTGACCTCGCCCCAGGCGGCGCCGATCGCCCAGGCGCCGAAGCCGATCTCGCTGACTGATCTGCCGGTACGGCCAAATTTCCGTGACTCCATTTTGCTTCCTGACTTGCGGCTTTGATGACGGTTCTGATTTCGGGAGCCTCATACCGCATGGCAACGCGATTGACATCCCTCTTCCTGGGATTTACCAGACTACAGGGTTGTATGACAACCCGGCAAGATTGCAACAATTTGGAGCCGGGAGGAACATGTCGCTGATGCGCCAACTTTATCTCGGCGGGGTCGCCGGATGAGCAGTCGGTCAACCGTGGTTGGCTCCCTAATCGTGAACAGCCTTGTCGCGCAGATCCTCGAAGCGGGCATAGCTTTTGGTCAGATGGCTGCGCATGGCGCGGCGCGCGGCGTTGACGTCCCTGGCTTCGATGGCCCCGAGAATGGCGCGATGCTCGCGCTGCATGCGGTCGAGATATTTTTCCCGCTCATCCTCGGTCATGCGATCGAGCCGCGTCCAATGGCGCGGTACCATGGCGCTGCCGAACGTGTCGAACAACCGGGTGAAATTCGGGTTCTGCGTCGCCGCCAGAATGGCGCGGTGGAAGCCGAAATCCTCTTCCGAGCCGGAGCCGCCGGCGCGCACCGCCGCGTCCAGCGCGTCGAGCCGCGCGCTCATCTGTTGAAGCGCCGCCTCGCTGCGCCGTTGGGCCGCAAGGCCGGTCGCTTCCACCTCGATGCCCATGCGCAGTTCGAGCACGCGCAGCACCTCGTCGATCGATTCGAGATCGTCGGGCAGCACGGAAAACGTCTTCGGCGGCGGATCCTTGGCGACGAAGGCGCCGAGCCCCTGGCGCGTGGTGATCAGCCCGCGCGCACGCAGCGCCGCCAGCGCCTCGCGCACCACGGTGCGGCTGACGCCTGTGGCAGCAACAATCTCCTGCTCGGTCGGCAGCCGCTGCCCCGGCGCAAGGTCACCGGATTCGATCTGCGCAATCAGCGTGTTGACCAGACCCGTCCGCAGGTTGGGCGCCTGCGGTATGGCGTCGAAAGTCATGGGCTCCGCCATCAGCGCGACTCCGGTTCGATTCTTGTTCAAAGGATTGCATCGACAGGTGCTCGCCGCAAGGTGACGAAAGGTGAGCCCGCCGGTGTGGGTCCAAGGAGAATTACATGAAAAAACCCGAGGATTGCATGAAAGAACGCATCGGCTTCATCGGCCTGGGCAGTATGGGCGCCGGCATGGCCGACAATCTGCTGCGCAAGGGCTGGCCGCTGACGGTGCATGTCCACCGCAGCCGCACGGCCGCCGACCGGCTGATCGCCGCCGGCGCCACCGAAGCGCCAAGCCCGCGCGCGCTCGCCACCGCGAGCGACATCGTCATCCTGTGCGTCACCGGTTCGCGCGAGGTCGAAGCGCTGGTCAAGGGCGCAGACGGGCTTGCTGCGGCCAAGACGCCGCTGCTGATCATCGACTGCTCGACCTCCAATCCGTCATCGACGACAGCGCTTGCCGCCGACGTCGCGGAGCAGGGGATGACGCTGATGGACGCGCCGCTGGCGCGCACGCCCAAGGAAGCCACCGAGGGCAAACTCGACGTCATGGTCGGCGGTGCGGCCGAGATCGTCGCCCGAGCGCGGCCGGTGCTCGAAGCCTTCGCCGCGCGTGTCGTCCACACCGGCCCGACCGGCAGCGGCCACACCATGAAGCTGCTCAACAATTTCGTTTCGATGGGCTATTCCGCGATCTATTCGGAAGCGCTGAGCCTCGGCGCCAAGGCCGGCCTGACGCCGCAGGTCTTCAACAGTGTCATCTCCGGCAGCCGCATGGATTGCGGCTTCTACCAGGCCTTCTTCGATTTCGTCCTCAACCGCAACGAAAACGCCCAGCGCTTCGCCATCGCCAATGCGCTGAAGGACATGACCTACCTCGCCTCCTTCGCGCAAGCAGCCGGCATCGCCAACCCGATCGGCGCCGCCGTGCGCAACGGGTTCGCTACGGCCGTCACAACAGGCCATGGCGAGAAATTCGTGCCGGCGCTGTCGGATATCGTTGCGGGGTTGAATGGGGTGTCGCTGGTGGAGCCGTCAGCTGGGTGAGGGGGCGGATCGATAAGGCGCGGCAAACGCGTATTCGAGCGTAAGTCAACTGTAGCGTACGCTGGTCGAGCGCGGCGGCTCCGTTCGGAGCGCGCCGAAGACTGCTTCGCATGGCTCACGACAAGCGCCTTACATATCGGCGGATTGGTGAAGCCAGTCTCGCCCAAGCAGAAGGTGAAGCGACTCCTAAACAAGCGAAAAAAGAAGTAGGCTCTCGGCTGGGAGGACTACTAATGGCGCAAGAAACTTTCACTAAGGAATCGTTTTGGGCCGAGCTGGATAAACTTGGCGAGAGTGAAGTGCGGACACGCGTCGTCACCAAGCGATATGGCGAAGTTGGACAGAAGCGAGCCCTTGCAGAAGACTGGCTTCAAGATTTGGACCGCAATCGTGCGTCGCTCTCCAATTTGGAACAGATACGCATTGCCCGAAGCGCAAAAAACGCCGCATGGGCGGCAGCTGTTGCAGCAATAATCGCTGCGGTTTGCGCCATTGTGGCTATTGTTGTTGTCCTTTAGCCAGAAGCCTTTTTGGCAAGCTTCCTTTTCTTCGCAGCGGTCAAGGGTTTTGGCTTCTGCGGCATCTTCGGCAAGCGGCGCAACACCTCGTCGCGCTTTTCCTGGTCTTTGTTTTTGGGGGTATCAGGCATGGAAGATAAATTTCGCAATTTAAATTTTGATCCGAGAAGTATCCCGCTTCGTCACCTACAAACAATCGGCCTCGCCTGTGCGGCCTACGCGCAGACCGAAGACCATTTGCAAATGGCGATAGCCGGATGCCTTGGCGTTGACGCTGAGCTTGGCTGGGCTGTTACAAGCCATATGACAGCGCCTCTCCGGGAGAACGTTTTAAAATCCGTCGCAGAAATCAAGCTCGACGATCTAGATGACTTAGACAAGCTCGACGAGCTGATCGAACTGGTAGGTAAGGCGGCCGAAAAGCGAAACAATATCGCGCATAACCTTTGGTGCACCGATGAGCGCACGCGTGAAGTCTTTGTCGTCAAAACGAGCGCAAGAGGTAGCGTTCGCGCTGACATGATCCCAATGCCGCTACCCAAGCTCAGGGAAGACGCGGGCTTCATTTACGAAGCGGGAATAGAACTGTTCCGTTTTCTCATGGCCAAAAATCTTATTCCTGCGCTTCCGTCTGCTGACCGCCCGCGCTTCCATAAGACCAAGGCTGCGCGAAAGAAACGCATTAAAACGTAGATGCTCGTCGATGCCCGCCCCTCGTTGAATTTGGTTCTATCCTCTTTTTGACTGGTGTCTCTCATGACCTCAAATCCTGACCCCTTGCGCAGCATAGGCGTCGCACTTTCAAATTGGTCGTTGGTAGAACTACAGATAGCCAATCTGTTCATGGCGGCGGCTGATATGAGAACCCAACAAAAAGCATATGCCGTTTTTGACGCGATCATCAGTTTCGATACACGACTGGCAATCTGCGACCGGCTGATGTCCTTAGAGGACATCGATGAGATTGAAGCTACCATGTGGGCGCAGCTCTCTGCGAAACTCTCTAAGTCTTACAGAAAACGACACGAGCTGGCGCATTTCTCGGCGAAGTTCGATGATACCGGTGACACCTGTATCGGCATAACGCCGTTTTTTAACTGGACCAAATTCGCAACCAGAACTGATAAAGTTCTTACTGTTTTAGATATTCGCGAGCGATCCAAGAAATTTATAGATCTGCATATGGCGG
Source organism: Mesorhizobium sp. LNJC391B00 (assembly GCF_000502535.1). Taxonomy (NCBI): domain Bacteria; kingdom Pseudomonadati; phylum Pseudomonadota; class Alphaproteobacteria; order Hyphomicrobiales; family Phyllobacteriaceae; genus Mesorhizobium; species Mesorhizobium sp. LNJC391B00. Next base: position 237,617 of record NZ_AYWI01000003.1, on the reverse strand, counting down.
TGGGATGGTTCAAGGATCGAGCGTTTTTTCGCCACGCAGGATCGCCTCTGCCAGATCAGCCAGAACCCGCCCTCGTTCCTCTAATTCGGGCTTTAGCAATCCAGAGGATAGAAGCGAAGAAACACCAAAGCCCGCCATCTCTGGAGTAATCTGAATTTTCGGTGCCGACCTGGCCTATTATTTCGCGGCGACAGGCCGACACCAATGGCATAACTCCTATCCCTCGGTTTGCTTGCGGATAGCCTTCCTTGCCTTGAATGCCGCACCGGAGGTGCGACCTCCGGCACAGGCGCTGCCGCTTCACTCTCGAGCAGATCAGGCGCGCCTGTAGGCTGGCGAGCACCAACCCATCCTATCAAACCGCAAGATCGGTCGAGCGCGACATGTCCGGAACCGCCTATCTGGTGTCGCCACGCAGGACGAGACGTTTGATGACGCCACTTGAAAACTACCATGCCCGGATGCAGCGGGTGCTGGACCACATCGACCAGCATCTGGACGGCGATCTGGGCCTGGAAGCGTTGAGCGGCGTCGCGGCGTTCTCGAAATACCATTTCCACCGGCAGTTCACGTCAACCTTCGGCTTGTCCGTGCATCGCTATGTCCAGCTCGCCCGCCTGAAGCGCGCTTCGTACCGGCTTGCCGAGAGCGACGCCCAAAGCGTCACCGACATAGCGATGGATGCCGGTTACGACGCGCCGGATGCCTTCGCCCGCGCCTTCAGGCAACGGTTCGGACAATCGCCTTCGTCGTTTCGGAAATCTCCCGACTGGGGGTCGTGGCTCATGGCCTTCGGGCCGCTCGACAAAGCAAGGACCACGCTCATGCAGATAATCTTCGAACCCGACGACGTGATGATCCGCGATGTGCCGCCGACGCCTGTGGCGATCATGGAGCATCGCGGCGACCGGGCGACGCTCCAGGACACCATCCAGCGCTTCATCGCCTGGCGCAAGGCGGCCGGCCTCTCGCCCGAGACAAGCCCGACCTTCAACATCTTCCGTTCCGAAAGGGAGCCGGCGAACCCGGCCGATTACAGCATGGATATCTGTGCCGGAACCGACCTGCCGGTAGAAGGCGGGCGGATCGAGGACGCGCAGATGAAGGCCGGCGTGATCCCCGCCGGACGCTGCGCGGTGCTGCGCTATCCCGGCAACACCAACAATCTCGAGCCGGCAGCGCTTTACCTGTACCGCGAATGGCTTCCGGCCAGCGGCGAGGAGGCGCGCGACTTTCCGATCTATTGCCAACGGCACTTTTCGTCGAACGGACCGGTGCGTGAGGTGGTGCTTGAGCTGTTTCTGCCGCTGAAATAGCGCGGTGGGGTGGCGGCCTATCTCCGCCCCTGAGCTGGTTGAGCCGACGACCGTGTGAAATCTGATATGGCGCTCCCCCACTCCGTCTCGGCTTCGCCGAGCCACCTCTACCCCCACATTCGTGGGGGAGAGGAAACCCAAGCTTTGAAGGGCTGCGATGTCGGAGATTGGCATTTCCTCATCCCCCATGAAATGGGGGGTCCGAAGGACGGGCGAGACCCGTGGCTCGCCCCGGCAAGGTGGCTCGGCGAAGCCGAGACGGAGTGGGGGTCAGCGCCGCCATAGGCGATTGGCCCAGCTCGCGGATAAGGCAAGGCTATCCCTAAGCCTGCCCGCGCACAGCCTTCCGCAACCGCGAATGCCGTACCGGAGACGCCGCCTCGGGCCCCGGCGCTATCTCCGCAGCTTCCCCCTCATGCAACCCCACCCGCAGCGCCGCGCCCGCCAGATGGTCGCGCATCGCCGCTTGCGCTCCTTCGGCGTCGCCGGCACGGATCGCTCTCAGGATGCGCTCATGTTCGCCGAGCGTGATGCGGGCCATGTCGTCCGACTTTTGCTGGTTGCCGGCGGCGAGAATGCTTTCGCGCACCCGCTCGGACACGAAGACCAGGAATTGGCCCATGTAGGAATTGCGCGTCGCCTCGGCGACGGTGCGGTGGAATTCGAGGTCGCTGCGCAGCCAGGCGACGCTGCCATAGGGGGCGGCGCGCATGCCGGACAGCGCATCGCCCATGGCTTTGAGATCGGCGTCGCTGCGCCGTTTTGCGGCAAGGGCCGCCGCCTGCACTTCGAGGATGCCACGCAGTTCGAACAGATTGCGAAACGAGTCGGCGCGCTGCAGCGTCTCATGGTCGATGGTCAGCACCGTCGGGTTGTTGCTCTCGACCACGAAGGCGCCGCGCCCCTGCTGCGACCAGATTCGGCCTTCCGAGCGCAGCCGCGCGATCGCCTCGCGCACCACGTTGCGGCTGACCCCGAAAGTGGTTGCCAGCGCCGCCTCGGTCGGCAGCTGGTCACCCGGCTTCAGCCGGCCTTGCGCGATCTCGCGCGAGATGGAACTGGCCACCAGAGTGGAGAGGTGTGGGCCGCGATTGACCTTGTCGAGTTTCAGCGTCATCGCTCACCTATAGTCGACGGCGGGTGCGGACGCCAGAATGCGGCCGTTGCTGAGAATGTGGCGCGGGTCGAATGCGTCCTTGATGCCGGCGGCGAGGTCGAGCGTCACCGGATCGATGCGTTCGAGGAACGCCTTCTGCTTGACCCGGCCGATGCCGTGCTCGGCGCTGATAGAGCCGCCATAGCGATCGACGACGGTGAAGATCTCGGCTTCCGCCTGCTCGAACAGATGTTCCATCGCCTCGGTGCCCATGCCTTCCGGCGGCACGACGTTGAGGTGGATGTTGCCGTCGCCGACATGGCCGTAGGTGACGGCCAGCGCGTCGGGCCGGGCTTTCTGCAAGGCGGCCAGCGCATCGGTGACGAAATCGGCAAGCCTGGAGATCGGCACCGACACATCGGTGCGCAGGTAGCGCCCGCCCCTGCCCTGCCGCTCGACCATGATCTCGCGGTAGAGCCACAACCGCTCACCTTGAGCCCTGGTCGAAGCGATGACGCCGTCCTCGACGATGTCCTCGACGCTGCCGAGAAACCCCAGCAGCATATTGGAGAGGTCGATCAGCCCGCCCGACGACACCTCGATCAGCACATAGACGGGATAGGGCTGGCTGAGCGGATCGGGAAAATCCTGGCCTTCGCGCATGGTGATCTCGATGCCGCCGCGCAGGATCAGTTCGAAGGCGGTGAGCAAATCGCTGCAATCGCGCCGGGCGCGGGCATAGAGTGCCATCGCATCCTCGACCGAGCGCAAGCCGACAAGTGCTGTTTCGATCTGCGTCGGCTTGGGAAACAGCTTCAGCGCCGCCGCGGTGACGATGCCCAGCGTGCCCTCCGAGCCGATGAAGATCTGCTTCAGATCATAGCCGCGATTGTCCTTGCGCAGCACTTTCAGCCCGTTCCAGATGCGGCCGTCGGCCAGCACCACTTCGAGGCCAAGCACCAGGTCCCGCGTCATCCCGTAGCGCAGCACGTTGAAGCCGCCGGCATTGGTGGCGACATTGCCGCCGATACGGCAGCTGCCCTGCGCGCCGAAGGTGATCGGCAGCAGGCAGTCGCTCGCTTCGGCGGCGCGCTTGGCGTCCTCGAGAATGCAGCCGGCCTCGACCACCATGGCAAAGTCGATCGGGCTGATCGAACGGATACGGTTCATGCGCTCCAGCGAGATGACGATCTCGCCGCCATCCGCCGCCACTGCGGCGCCGACGAGCCCGGTCAGGCCGCCTTGCGGCACGACCGGAATGCGCTCGGCATGGCAGAACCGCATCAGCGCCGACATTTCCTCCACCGAAGAGGGCCGCGCCACCGCCAGCGGCCGGCCGAAATGATCGCCCGACCAATCTCGGCTGTAGCGCGCCAGATCCACTTCCTCGGTCAGCAGCCCGCCATTCGGCAGCAAGCCGGCCAGGGCTGCGATCTGCGATGCGGAGGGTGGCGGCACGGCATTCATGGATTGGCTCTGGGCCCCTCGGCAAAACGGCTGGACAAATACCGGCGGTGTCGTGTTATCATACAACCCTGATTGAGAACATCAAGCGAGGCTTGCCGCCAAGCGTGCGATGTGGATGATCAGACCCGCAAATCACAGAATTCGGAGGACTTCCCCCAATGAGCGACGCCCCGGGCTTTCGCTATATGCACACCATGATCAGGGTGCTCGACCTCGACAAGTCGATCGCCTTCTACACCGAAGTGCTCGGCATGACCTTGCTGCGCCGCGACGACTATCCCGGCGGCAAGTTCACCAACGCCTTTGTCGGCTACGGCCCCGAGGACAAGGAAGCCGTCGTCGAGCTGACGCTGAACTGGGGCCGCGAGGAACCCTATGAGATCGGCACCGGCTTCGGCCACCTGGCGCTCGGCGTCAATGACATCTACGCGGTCTGCGCCGAACTGGAAAAGCGCGGCGCCAAGATCCCGCGCAAGCCCGGCCCGATGCAGCACGGCACCACCCACATCGCTTTCGTCGAAGACCCCGATGGCTACAAGATCGAGCTGATCGGCCTCGACACGATGTAATCCGATCGGGCCGGACCGCATCGGCCTCGCGCCGATGCGGTCCCGTCCTGTCCGCGCTTGCCTGGGAGGCGGGATCACTTGATGACCGCGATCTTGCTGCGGTCGATGGTAATGGCGACGGCAGCGATCAGCACCGCGCCGAACACCATGTTTTCCAGGAAGATATTGACGCCGACGAAGGTCATGCCGATGCGCACGATCGAGATGATCAGCGCGCCGACCGCCGTGCGGGCAACGCCGCCGAGCCCGCCGGTGATCGCCGTGCCGCCGACGATGACGGCGGCGATGGCCGGCAGCAGCAGCTGGTTGGCCAGCACCGGCGAACCGCTCGACAGCCTGGCTGCCAGCACGATGCCGGCGATGGCCGCGAGCATACCCGACGCGGCAAAGGCGATGATCTTGGTGCGGTCGACATTGATGCCCGCGGCCCACGCCGCCGGTTCGCCGGCGCCGACCGCGATCGCTTGCCGGCCGAAGCGTGTGTAGCGCAGCGCCAGAAAGGCGGCGATGCCGATGACCGCCGAAATCAGCACCACCACGGGAATGCCGGCGACAGTGGCGTTGATCCAGGCGGTGTTTTCGCGACCAGCCTCCTCGATGGTGATGGCGCGGCCATTGGAGACCCATAGCGCCAGGCCGGTGACCACGCCGCCGGTGGCGAGCGTCGCCACGAAGGACGGCACGCGTAGCTTGACGTGAACGACGCCGCTCAGGATGCCGAAGGCAAGCCCCGACAGGATCGCCACCGGAAAGGCGGCAAGGCCGAGCGAAGGCAGCAATTGCGCCAGGATGACGCTGGCCAGCGATGCCACCGCCTGGATCGACAAATCGATGCCGCCAAGCAGGATGGCGAAGGTGACGCCGGTCGCCAGGATGAACAGCACGGCGGTGTTGGCAAACAAAAGCGCCACGGTCTCACCGGTGAGGAAGCCGGGCGACCCGATCTCGATGATCAAAAGCAGCGCGACAAGCAGCACCAGCGGAATGGCGCCTTGCGTCCACTTGCCTTCGAAAACCCGCCTGATGGAGAACGCTTCATTCATCGGCTCACACCATTGCCCTGAGAAGATCGACCTGGTTCGGCTTGTTGCCCGGACTGGCATCGAAGCGCGCGGTGATTGCACCATCGCGCATCACCAGCACCTGGTGCGACAGGCCGATCGTTTCCTCCAGCGTGTCGGAAATCAAAAGAATCGCCACGCCTTGCGCGGAGAGATCGCGCACCAGCTCGTAGACCTCTTCCTTGGCGCCGACATCGAGCCCGCGTGTGGGATGGTCGAGCACCAGGATGCGCGAGCCCGCCGTCATCCAGCGCGCCAGCACCACCTTCTGCTGGCTGCCGCCGCTGAGCTTGCGGCAGGCGGCATCGGGGCCGGGCGCCTTGATGCGCAGCCGCTTGATCCAGTCGGCGGCAAGCCGGCGCTCCTTGCCATAGTCGATGGCGCCATGGCGCATGACGCTGGAGAGATCGGCCAGCGAAATGTTCTCCGCGATCGACAGGAACATCACCAGCCCTTCGAGCCGGCGCTCGCGCGGGACATAGCCGATGCCCTTGCGCACCGCCGGTTCCGGCGAGGAGAAGCGCACGGCATCGCCGGCGATTTTCATCTCGCCCGCATCATGCTGGACGAAGCCGCCAACGGTGCGCGTCACCTCCTCGCGGCCGGAGCCGACGACGCCGGCAATGCCGACGATCTCGCCCGCTCTGATCGAGAGATCGACGCCGTGATAGAAACCGTTGGCGCCAAGCCCCTTGGCCTCGACCATCACGATATCGCGCGGCGCCAGCTGGCGGGCCTCGCGGTAATATTCGGCCTGCAGGCCGCGCCCGACCATGATCTCGTGCAGCTCCGGCGCGGTGACTTCGGCTGCGCGGTGCTCGGCGACGACCGCGCCGTCCTTCATCGTGTAGACGCGATCGGAAATATTGAGCACCTCGTCGAGCCGGTGCGAGACGAACACAAAACTGGCGCGGGATTTAAGCGAGCGCACCCGCGCGAACAGCACCTCGATATCAGCGGCGTTGAGCACCGAGGTCGGCTCGTCGAGCAGGATGAGCAACTGCCGCTCGACCACTTCCTCCAAGGTCAGCGCCTTGGCGAGCTCGACCATCTGGCGTGCGGCGAAGGTGAGTTCGGAGGTGCGCGCGGTGACGTCGATGTCGATGCCGATCTTGGCCAGTTGCCGCCGCGCCGCCGCGTTCATGGCGCGCCAATTGACCAGGCCGAAACGGGTGAAGCGGTCCTCTTCGCCGAGATAGATGTTTTCGGCAACCGTCAGGTTCAGCACCAGCGACTGCTCCTGGAACACCATGCCGATGCCATGCCTGGCCGCATCACGGGCGTTGCGCATGCGCAGCTGTTCGCCATCCAGCGTGAGCGAGCCGCCATCCGGCCGGTAACCGCCGGCCAGCACCCGCATCAGCGTCGACTTGCCGGCGCCGTTCTCGCCGATCAGCCCGACAACTTCATTGGGCCGCACCTCGATGGAGACGTCGCGCAGCGCCTGGACGCCGGGGAAATTCTTGATGATGTTGGACGCCTGCAGCATGGCGTTCACTTGACGATTTTCAGGCGGACACGGTCGAGCGACAGCGCCACCGCGGCGATGATCATCAGACCCTGCACCGTCTGCTGGATGTAGGGCGAGATGCCGAGCAGGATCATGCCATTGGCAAGCACGGTGACGATCAGCACACCGATCAGCGTGTTGACGACGCCGCCCTCGCCGCCGGTCAAAGCGGTGCCGCCGACGACCACTGCGGTGACCGCTGCAAACAGCCTGCCGTCGCCGATGACGGCATGCGACTGGCCGAGCTGTGCTGCGGCCAGCACGCCGGCAATGCCGAAGAAGAACCCGGCCAGCGCAAAGGCGGTGATGCGCACGCGCACGACATTGACGCCGGAGAGCTTGGCGACATCCTCATCACCGCCGATCGCCAATATGTGGCGGCCGAGCTTGGTGTGGTACTGGATGACAGTGGCGAGCAGGAAGGCGCCGAACGCGACCCAGACCGCCACCGGCAGGCCGAGGAAACGGTGCAAGGCCAGGTCGCGGATCGAGGCGTCGTTCAGCTTGATGGCCGTGCCGCCCAGCATATAGACCGACAGGCCCAGGCCGATGAACCACATGCCGAGCGTGCCCATGAAGGACGGGATGCGCAGCATGGTCTGGACGAGACCGCTGACGAAGCCCATGGCGGTGCCGGCGGCGATGGCAGCGAGCACCGCCCACCAGCCATAGTCGTTGCCGTTGCCGTCATTGGCGGCGAGCAGCACAAGCACCATCGCCGCCACCGAAAGCGTGCCTTCGACTGCGAGGTCGATGCTGCCCATCAGGATGATGAAGGTCAGCCCCATCGCCAGCGTCAGCGGCACGGCGGCGGAATTCGCAAGCCGCACCAGATTGCGCAGCTCGATGAAATTGGGGTTGGCAATGGCGATGAGTACGCAGAGTACAATCAGCACCGCCAGCGGCGCCAGGCTGCGCCAGCGCCTGCCGCCCAGGAATGTCGCGATGCGGCCGGGGAACGGTGTCATGGGCGTCGTCCGCTCGATGTCCGAAACGGACTTCAGGGGTTCTGTATGGATTGTCAAGAAACCGCTTCCCGTCTGCTGGTGACAGCCGTCGCGACAAGGGGATCGCGACGGCTGCGGGAGGAAGCGGGCCGCCAGGGAGTTGCAGCCCACTCCGATGGATCAGGTGCGGATTGCTCCGGTGACCCGGCCCCACAGATCGTTCCAGTCGATCTCGGGCTTCGCATCGACATTGGTCTTGTAATATTCCTCGACATTGTCGTGCGAGATCAGCACCGCCTTGCCGTAGAACTCACGGTGCTCCGTGGGCTCCTTGGTTGGGTCGAACTTGCCGATCTTGGCGTTGTAGCCGATGGCCAGACCCATGCCGCCCTGCCAGAACGGATCCGAAGTGACGGTGCAGGCGAACTCGCCGGTGCGCACCGCATCGACCGCCGTCTTGATGCCGTCGACGCCAACGATCGGCACCTTGCCGGCGAGATTTTCGGCACGCAGCGCTTCCAGAGCGCCCGAGCCCATATCGTCATTGGCCGCCCAGATGCCCTTGATGTCGTCGCCGAAGCGGGTGAGCAGATTGCCCATCAGGTCGAAGGCTTCGGTCGACTTCCAGTTGGCGACCTGGAAGTCGAGCAGCTTGATGTCCGGGTTGGCGGCGAGCGCCGCATCGAGGCCCTTCTTGCGTTCGATCGCCGCCGTGGTCGAGATCAGGCCGCCGAGTGCGACGATGCCGCCCTTGCCGCCAATGGTCTTGAACAGGATCTCGGCGATGGTCTTGCCGCTGTCGATGCCGTCGAACTCGATATGCGAGACATAGTTCGGGTTGAAATCCTTCGGGTGCAGATCCCCAGGCTTGTTCCACTGGGTCACCACATAGGCGCCGGCCTTGGCGCAGGCCTCGACGATCGGGCGCGCATCGGGCGTGTCGTTGGGATCGGAATTCAGCACCATGTTGCCGCCGGTCTTGGCCAGCATCGCCTTGATGTCGGCAATGCCCTTCTCGCTGTTGCCTTCCGAAACCAGCGTGACGTGTTCCAGCCCGGCCCATTTGGCATACGCTTCCGCGCCGGTCTTCCACACCGCGTGATAGGGGTTGGACAGCGAGCGGATCGACGTCACCAGCGTCGGCTTTTCCTGCGCGCGCAGCACGCTCGGCATCGCGAGTGCCGCCACGCCGGCGGTGGCGCCCATCATCAGCGTGCGCCGGTTGACCGCAAAATTCTTCGTGTCGTTCATACCTCGAAACCTCCCGATTGAATTCTGTTCCGCCCGGCATCTTGCGCAGGGAGCGCGGCCGGGACCTCGTGGTGAGGATCGTCAAGCTCCTCCACTTGTACGACAACCCTTCAACACGATAACCATACCCTTTCTCTTGACGTGGCACAAGCGACTTGAGATCGTCGCGCGCAAGAGGAAGGGGCGGTGATTTTCATCGCCCGCCGGAGCATGATCCCTAGAAGTGGGAACCGGTTTTCTCGGACAAATCGGGAAACCGTTTTGTCCGGAGATCATGCTCCAACAAAGAGAACCCGGGAGTGGAAATGACGGATTACATCATTGTCGGCGGCGGTTCGGCTGGCTGCATTCTGGCCGCCCGGCTGAGCGAGGACCCGGACGTGTCCGTCGTGCTGCTCGAGGCCGGTCCGCCCGACACCGACCGCTACATCCATTTGCCGGTCGGCTTCTTCAAGATGACGTCGGGGCCGCTGATCTGGGGTTATCACACCGCGCCCGGCAAGGAGATCGACGGCCGCACCATGGTCTATCCGCAGGCCCGCGTGCTGGGCGGCGGCTCCTCGATCAACGCCCAGGTGTTCACCCGCGGTTGCCCTGAGGATTATGACGGCTGGGCGACTGAGAATGGCTGTGCCGGCTGGAGCTATGCCGACGTGCTGCCCTACTTCGTCCGCTCCGAGGGCAACGACACTTTTGCCGATGCGCAGCACGGCACTGACGGCCCGCTCGGCGTCTCCAGCGGCGCGCCGCATCCGCTGACCCGCATCTTCGTCAAGGCGGCGCAGCAGGCGGGCCTTCCTTTCCGCGCCGACTTCAACGCCGGTAAGCAGGCGGGCGCCGGCTTCTACCAGACGACGACGCGCCGGGGGAAACGCTCGAGCACGGCGGTCGCCTATCTGAAGCCGGCGCTCGGCCGCAAGAATCTGACGCTACGCACCGACGCCTCCGTCAGCCGCATCGTGGTCGAGAACGGCCGCGCCATCGGTGTCGAGATCATCGTCAATGGCCGCACCGAACTGCTCCGCGCCGAGCGCGAAGTCATCGTCGCCGCCGGCGCCATCGGCTCGCCGAAATTGCTGATGCTGTCCGGCATCGGCCCGGCCGTGCATCTCGGCGAGCACGGCATCAAGGTGGTCCACGATTCCAAAAACGTCGGCCAGAATCTGCACGATCACATGGACGTCGATGTCGTCGCCGAGCTCAACGGACCGCACGGCATCGACCGTTACAAGAAGAAGCGCTGGCAAGCGGTCGCCGGTCTTGAATATGCGCTGTTCGGCAAGGGGCCGGTGGCCTCCAACATCGTCGAGGCCGGCGGCTTCTGGTGGGGCGACCGCGCGGAGAAGACGCCGGACATCCAGTTCCATTTCCTGCCCGGCGCCGGCGTTGAGGAAGGCATCGGCTCGGTTCCCGGCGGCAATGGCTGCACGCTGAACTCCTACCATGTGCGCCCGCGTTCGCGCGGCAGCGTCACGCTCAAGTCCGCGGACCTGCGCGATGCGCCCATCATCGACCCCAACCCGTTCGCCGAGCGCTATGATCTCGAACGCGCCATCGACGGCATCGAGATCAGCCGCGAAATCCTGTCGCAGCCAGCCTTCGCCAGATACATCAGCCGCGAGCATCTGCCCGGCAAGGCGATGCAGGGGCGCTCAGCACTCGAAGCCTTCGCCCGAGAACATGGCCGCAGCGCCTATCACCCAGTCGGCACCTGCCGGATGGGCGGCGATGCCGACAGCGTCGTCGATCCCGAGTTGCGCGTGCGCGGTCTGCAAGGCCTGCGTGTCTGCGACAGCTCGGTCATGCCAAGCATCGTGTCGTCGAACACCAACGCCGCCGTGGTCATGATTGCGGAGAAGGCTGCGGATCTGATTGCGGGGCGAACGCTGCCGGTGGCGTAAGCAGGACAATCGCATGTGGTGGCGCCACGCGATTGCCCTGCCTTGAGCACCTGTCGCTGAGCGCATAGCACTCGAACCGCACTAAAAACGACAGCCTCCCGCAGCGCCTTCAACCGACGCTTGCGCAACCCACCAACCGACCGGAAACCCCCGGTTGCGGGCTCGTTGCCGACGCCGGCGCGGGGATGTGAAAGCGCTTTTGCGCCAGTTCCGCGATCACACCATATGAACCGATCCAAGCTCTGCTAGCTTGTGGGCGTGGGACGTGTCCCGCTTTGGCCGGTGCTTCAGGCAACCCCATCCCAACCCCCCGCCCCCTGCGGTACCGGCCATCCCCCTCCCCCTTTTGGCAGGCTTCTCGACCTGCCATCCTCAGCCGTCCCTGCCAACTTCGAGGTCGACGACGAGGCCTGATGCGTGGCATGCAAATCAAGACCATCGGCAGCGTATCGAGGGATTTCACATCGGCTGTCTGGACGACGTCCTGGAGAGCGACAGATCGGGGTCGAGCCGCCTCAGCTCCCGGTTAATGGCCGCCAGGCGCTCCGGTTCGCCTTCCGTGTTGCAGACATTGAGAGTAACGACGCGTAAGCGCATCAGCGAACCACCGCCGCGATGCGTTCCAACGTGGTGCGCGAAACGGCTCGGCCATCGGCGCGGTTCGGCTTGCCAAATTCCGCCATGCCGCCCATACACGGCTTGAACAACCGCCCCGAGGGTCCGCGCCCATTTTGCCAAAGGATACTCTCCGATGTCTGTGACGCCGTCCCCCTGGTCAAAGCCGTGACGGCCTCCCTCGCAAGCCTGGGCTGGACGGATTTCTTCGGCGACCAGCTTGAAGCCGATGAGGCAGACCTCGTGCCGACGCGCATCGCCTCGGTGCACCGCGACCGCCTGGCCGGCCTGTCCCGGGCAGGGCCAGTGGATCTGACGCTGCCGGCCAATGCCAACACCGGCGACTACGCCGTCGGCGACTGGGTGCTGGTCGAGCAGCATACACATCTGCTGCTCCGCCGGCTGACCCGCAAGACGGTGCTGGAGCGCCGTACCCAGGGCGGCAGGATCCCGCAGCTGGCCGCGGCCAATGTCGACACGCTGTTCATCGTGACGTCCTGCAATGCCGATTTCAACATCGCCCGGCTCGAGCGCTATTTGGCGCTTGCCAACGAGGCCGGAACGACGCCGGTGATCCTGCTGACCAAGGCCGACACCGCTGACGATGCCGAGGCTTACCAAGGCCAGGCCGCCGCCCTGCAGCGTGGGCTGGCCGTGGTGGTGCTGAACCCGCGCGTCGCCGATGCCGCAGCGGCGCTTGCTCCCTGGTGTGGCGCAGGGCAGACGGTGGCGCTGGTCGGCTCCTCCGGCGTCGGCAAATCGACGCTGGTCAACACGCTGGCCGGATCGGCGCAGCAATCGCCGCAACAGACCGCGGGCATCCGGGAACACGATGCCAAGGGTCGCCACACCACCACGGCGCGGTCGCTGCACCCCATTGCCGGTGGCGGCTGGGTGATCGACACGCCGGGCATGCGCACGCTGCATGTCAGCGACGTCGCATCCGGCATCGACACGCTGTTTGCCGAAATCACCGAGCTCGCACCGCTGTGCAAATTCCGCGACTGCACCCATGTCCACGAACCGGGCTGCGCGGTGCAGGCTGCGTTGAAGGCGGGTACGCTCGACCCTGAGCGCCTTGCCCGCTGGCGCAAGCTGTCGGAGGAAAACCAGGGCAACACGCCGGTTCAGAGCGGCCCGCGCGGCAACAAATCGCCTGCCGGGCGCCCGAAGCGGCGTTGAGCGGATAGGAATTGCGGAACGAGACGTCGGAGGCCCGGCATGTGCCGGGCCTCCCTTTTTTCACTCTCCGCGCATCGTTGCCTGGAAGGTCGGCAGGTGCTTCTTCTGCGCATCCAGCATGCGCTCGCGGTAGACGCCGTAGATGACGTCGGTGTCGTGCAGCGTCACGCCGGCAATGGTCGGCGAGGCGAAGACCGGCAGTTCGATGCCGCGCTTGGCGAGCTGCTCGGCGGTGCGCGCGATCAGCTCATGCGCCAGGATCATGGCAAGCACCGTCGATGAGCCCGACACCGGCCGGCTCCAGCCCTCGACCGGCACGATGGCGTCCTCGATCGGCGAACAGGTGTCGATGACGAGGTCGGCGGCATCCGCCAGCCGCTTGCCGGAGGAGTGCGTCGCCGGCTTGTCCAGATTGTTCTTGCTGGTGACCGCGACGACGAAGATGCCGCGCTTCCTGGCATAGAGCGCGGTGTCGATACCGGACGAGTTGCGGCCGCTATGGCCGAAGATTATGATGGAATCACCCTTGTTGAGCGGCTGGTGGTCGAGGAATTTCTCGGCGTATTTTTCCGTCCGCTCCAGCCACAACAGCTCGCGCACGCCGCCGGCGCCGAGCACATTGTGCCACATCACGCGCGGGTCGGTCAGCGGGTTGAAACCGACATAGCTGCCATAGCGCGGAAACACTTCCTGCACCGGCAGCACCGAATGGCCGGAGCCATAGAGATGCACCAGCCCGCCGCCCTCGAGCGAGTCGGCAAAGTGGCTGGCCGCCTGGCCAAAGGCCTCTTCATTGGCTTTCGCAGCCTGGTCGATGAGGGCGGCGAGACGGTGGATGTAGAGATCGGACACGTGGGTACTCCTGTTTGATGTGTCGGTCTGGAATGGATCAGCTTCTTGGGTTCAGCGGCACGCGTCCGGCGCGCAGCGTCGAGCGGATTTCGTAGCGGTCGCCGCGCATGATCGAGACGGTGAATTCGAACGGGCCGCGCTCGTCGGTGGTGATGCGTTCGACGACGAAGGCCGGGCTGCCGACAGCGAGGTCGAGCAGTTCGGCGTCCGCCGCGCCGACCGCGCCGACCCGGTAGTTCTCCCGCGCGGCCACCGGCACGATGCCGTAATGGCGCTCCAGCGCCTCGTAGAGCGAGCCCTGCAGCAGGCCGGCATCGAGGAAGCCCGGCACGCGCACGGCCGACAGCTGCGCCGTCTGGATGCCGATCGGCTCGTTGTTGCCGAGCCGCAGCCTGCGGATGCGCACCACCGGATCGCCCTCTTCGATCTCCAGCGCGCCGGCAGCCGCCGCGTTGGCGGTGGTCAGGCTGCAGTCGAGCAGACGCGAGCCCGCGACCACGCCCATATTGCCCATCTCCTGGGTGAAGCTGGTCAGTTCGCGCGTGCCGGCGACCAGCGTGGTCGAGCGCACGAACGTGCCGCGGCCATGTTCGCGCCTGAGCAGCCCGGCCTCCTCGAGATTGCGCAGCGCGTGGCGCAGCGTGATGCGGCTGACGCCGAACAGGGCGCACAGCCTGTCCTCCGCCGGGATCTGGTCGCCCGTTGCCCATTCGCCGCTCTTGACGATGGCTCGGATCGCCTCTTCGACCTGGTACCAGAGCGGCTCCGGCCGTCTGCGGTCCGGTTGCTGAAAGCTTGCTTCGCTCATCGCACCTGCCTCCACCCTTGCCCAACGGCGCCGGCCAGCGCCGCGCCGACCAGACCGGCGCGGGGACCGAACTTTCCAGCCTTGACGTCGATGCCGCGCAGATGCGGCGGCAGTTGACGTCGCAGCGCCGCAAGCAGCGGCGGCCGGATCACATCCAGCGCGTCCGCCAAACCACCCGAAATCAGCACCGCTTGCGGATCGAGCAGCGCGACAGCGCCTGCAAGCGCGGTGCCGAGCTGTCGCGCCGGCAGTTCAAGCAAGGTGAGTGCAGCCAGCTCGCCGGCCTGGGCAGCGGCGATCAGTTGGCGGCCGTCGGCAAGGCCGACCTGTCCGGCAAGGCCATCGAGCGCCCGGCCCGACGCGACGCGCTCCAGCCAGCCGCTGCGCTCCTCGCCATGATCTTTGACGTCGGCGCAGGCCCAGCCGAACGAGCAGGCGCCGCCATGCGCGCCGGCAACGATGCGGCCATTGGCCAGCACCGCCGAACCGATGCCGGTGCCGATGGCGAGCAGGATCGCATCCGGCATGTTTTTCGCACTGCCTTCGACAGCCTCCGCCAGCAGCGCAATCTGTGCGTCATTGCCGAGCGCTACGCGCAATTTGGGAAACAGCGTCTGGATGTCGACGCCGTCGAGGAACGGCAGGTTGGGGATCCAGCGGCAGATTGAGCCCTCGACCAGACCCGGCACCGCGATGCCAAGCGCTGAGACCGGCCCGGCCTCAGCGCACAGCGCGTCGATGCGCGCAATGAAGGCATCAAGGGTTGCCGGCGCCGGCTCGCTGCCCAGCGCCTCCAACCCACCGACATCGCCCGTAGATACGCCGGCGCGCAGATTGGTGGCGCCGAGATCGATGGCGAGTACCCGCGTCATCGACCGGACCCTTTGCCGAAGGGGAGCGAGAACAGGCCGCTGCCGGCATTCCACGAATGCGACGCCGCCGCGAAGGCCTGCGCATGGCGCGTGCCGCGCAGGCAGCCGCGCAGCCGGTAGAGCGAACTGTAATAGTCGACATAGGGGAAGCTGCTCAGGCCGCGCGCCAGCTCATACTCCATGACCGCGTCGCGCCAGGCCTCGAACCCGTCGCTGACATCGACGAGATGCTCGGGCCGGAAGCCGTCATCGTCCTCCCAGTTCTCGCCGAACAGCAGCAGTTGCGGCGTATGCGCCGGATGGTCGCTGGCAACGGTCGGCAGTCCGGCGAAGAAGATACCGGTCTTGGTCAAATGCGCGGCGGCGCGATGGTCCTTGTGCCAGCTGCCGTGCCAATGGGTGATGACGATCTCGGGTTTCAGCTCGCGAATGATGTCGCCCACTTCGAGCGCCGTCTGATCGTCTGTGGGCAGGAAGCCGTCGCGCAGGCCAAAGCCACGCATGGTGACGCCGAGCCGCTCCGCCGCGCTGCCCGCTTCCTCTTCCTTCTGCACGCAATAATGCGCGGGAACCAGGTACGGATGGCCCTGCTCACCCATGGTCAGATGCAGGAAAGTCACCGTGGCGCCGCGCTTGACGGCAGCGGCCGCCAGCGGCCCGGCCATCACCTCGGCATCGAAGGCGTGCGCGCCGACCACCAGGATCGATTTCGCCGCATAAATTCTGTCTTCGATCATTTCATGCCCCCTCCGGTGCCCACGCCTTCGCGAATCTGGCGCGCCAGCAGACAATACATGATCAGGATGGGCGCCATGGATATCGCCAGCGAGGCGAACACCAGGCCCCAGTCGGTGCGGAACTGGCCGACGAAGACGCTGATCGCCAGCGGCACCGTCTTGTAGCGGTCGTCGAAGATGAAGATCAGCGGGAAGAAGAAATCGTTCCACACCGCGATCGCGGTGAAGATGGCCACGATCGACACCGCCGGCTTGACCATCGGCAGGATGATCTGGAACAGGATGCGCACCTCGCCGGCGCCGTCCATGCGCGCGGCCTCGTCCAACTCGGAGGGTAAGACGCGCATGAAATTGGCGAAGATGAAGACGGCGAAGGGAATGCGGATCGCCGAATAGACCAGGATCAGCCCGGTCAGCGAATCCAGCAGGCCGAGATTGCGCATCAGCGTGAACAGTTCGACCGAGGCGAGCCGGATCGGCAGCATGATGCCGGACAGGAACAGGCCGAGCATGATGGCATTCCAGCCGAGTCTGTATCGGCTGAGCGGATAGGCGGCCATCGCCGAGACGACGATGGTGAGGATGACCGCGCCGCCGGTTACGATCAGGCTGTTGATGAAATTCTGGCCGAGATCGGCGCGCGTCCAGGCGTTGACGAAATTGTCGAAGGCAAAGCTTTGCGGCAGGCCGAGCCTGTTGTCGTAGATCTCGGCCGTGGTCTTGAAACAGGAGACGATGAGGATGTAGAGCGGCAACAGCACAGCCGCCGTCCATACGATCAGCACCGTCCAACCGGGCAGCCGCGCCAGCTGCAGAAAGATGGCCGGTCTTTGCGAAATCGCCAGCGCGCTCATAGCTGCACCGTGCGGCGGTCGAAGAAGCGCAGCATCATGAGCGTGCCGATGCTGAGGATCAAGAACAGCACGGTGCCGAGCGCCAAAGCCAGACCGATATCGGTGATGCCGACAGCACCTTCCGCGCCGAAGGCCAGCCGGTAGAAGTAGGTCACCAGCGTGTCGGTCGAATAGCTCGGATTGCCCTGCACGCCCTGCATGACATAGACGATGTCGAACTGGTTGAAGGTGTTGATGAACGACAGCGTCGTCAGCGTGCCCAGCGCCGGCATCAGCAGCGGCAGCGCGATCGAGAACAGCATGCGCGCATTGCCGGCGCCGTCAAGTTTTGCCGCCTCAAAAATCTGGCCGGAAATCTGCCGCAGACCTGCCGTGTAGATCAGCACCGGCAGGCCCATCCAGTTCCAGGCATCGACGGCGATCAGCATGGCGAGCGCGGTGTGGCTGTTGCCGAGCACGGTCAGGCTGCCCTGGTGCAGGCCAAGCCCGTTGAGCGCCCATTCGACGACGCCGCCCGGTGCCAAAAGCAACCGCCACAGCGCGCCGACGATGACCGGGCTCAGCACCGCCGGAAAGAAGAACACCGACTGGAAGAACGCAGCACCCCTGTCGCGCAGGAACAGCAGCCAGGCGAACAAAAGCCCGATTCCGTTCTGGAACAGCATGATGCCGAAGAACCAGGCGGTGTTGTGCCACAGCGCGCCGTAGAGCCGCGCGCCGCTGGGGAAAACGAACAGCCTTGAGAAATTCGACAGGCCGGCGAACTCGACCATGCGCAGCCCCTTCCAGACGAAGAAGCTGCCCCACAGCGACATCCCCAGGGGATAGAGGACGAACAGCGCATAGACCGCCAGCGCCGGCAGGATGAACAGCACGGCCATGCGCTGCTGCGTGCGGCGAAGGCTGCTGGTGCGGCGAAGGGTGCTCATGCGCTTTTCTGGTCCGTGAGAGGCCGGCCGCTTTTGCGACCGGCCGCGCCTACTGCTTCGGCTTGAACCAGGTGGCGACCGCGGCCTGCATGTCGGCCGCCAGCTTCTCCGGCGCGATGTTGCCTTCGACCATGTCGATGATCTCCGACTGCAGCACCGAAGACGCCGTCGGCGACTGCCAGCGGAAGCCGACCAGCGTCAGATAGGGCGTCGAATTCTTCGCCATCTCCATCATCGCGGCCAGCACTGGATCCTTCACCGTCACATCCGTGCGGGCCGGCGGCCAGCCGAGCTCGTCGGCGAACATCTGCGCGAACTCTGCCGAAGCCATGAAGCCCAGCACCTTGGTCGCGGCTTCCTTGTTCTGGCTCTCGGAGACCAGGCCATAGGAGCCGTCGGAGAAGGCCGAGGTGTAGAGTTTTGCCCCGGCATCGTCGGCGGGGAACGGGAAGATCGAGAATTTCAGCTTCGGGTTCTGCGCCTTGAAGCTGCCGTTCTCGAACGAACCGCCGAGGAACATCGCCGCCTTGCCGCCGATGAACTGCTGCGTGGCGGTGGTGTAGTCGATGCCGGCGAAGCCGTCGGGGAAATACGGCTTCAGCTCGGCGAAGCGCTTCAGCGCCGCCACATAGCGCGGATCCTCGAACGTCGCCTTGCCGCTCATCATCTCGTCGTAGAATTCAGGACCATAGACGGTCGGGCCGACCACGCCGACGGCGATCTCCAACTCCCAGGCCGAGCCGTTGGCGCCGCCGGTGGCGATCGGCGTGATGCCGGCCGCCTTCAGCTTCTCGCAGACAGCGGTGAAATCCTTGTAGGTCTTGGGGATCTCGATGCCCTGGGCGGCGAAAATATCCTGGTTGTAGAAGACGCCCATCATCGGCACCGAGTAGGGCACACCGTAGACTTTTCCGTCAGCGCGGCCGCGCGCGCCGCCAAGCGCCGCGTCCTCCATGTTCTTCAGCTCCGGCACGCTGTCGTCCAGCGCGTCGAGATAGCCGGCCTCGACGAAGGGCTGCAATTCGCCATAGGCCTTGAGCTGGGCGATGTCGGGCCCGCGGCCGCCGCGCAGCGCCGTGCTCAGCCGGTTCTGGTAATCGGCATCGGGCGTGAACTGGATGGCGACCTTGATGCCGGGCTTCTTCACCTCGAAGGCATCGAAGATGCGGCGCATCGCGGCCTCGTCCTCGGTGCGCCAGCTCCACAGCGTCACCGTGCTGTCGGCGGCTCGCGCCGGCAATGAGGGAAAGACGCCGGCGCAGGCGGCGGCAAGGCCGCCGATCAGCCTAAGCGCTGCGCGCCGGTGAAGTGAAAGCATGCTCATTGCCAGTCTCCCATTGTTCTCTGTCTTGGCGTCCCGCGGCGTTCCGGTGCCGTGAGAAGTCATTGGTTCGGCAAAAGTCATTATAATGACATAGCGGTATTCGCAAGAGGTCTGCTGCGCCTCAGGAATGGCGGCGTTGGCCCCCTCACGACATTGCAGTACCCGCATCCGTTTGTTACATAACGATAAATATCCACATTCCAGCGCCGCAAAGAAATCTGTGACCGTACCATGTGAGACTTTTTCGCCAGCAAGCCCTTGCGTCGCCGCGCTGACTTGTCATAACCTCATGTGAACCGATAGGGAGGATGAGGAATGTCGTTTGCCTGGACGTCGAAACTGGCACTGGCCGCAGGCCTCGCCATCCTGCCCGCCACGGCCTGGGCGCAATCGGTCAACATCTCCTATCTCACCCACTGGTCGCCGGAGACGGTGGCGCTGCTGGAAGCGGCGGCCAAGGATTATGCCAAGACCAATCCGGATGTCAGCGTCACCGTGCGCGCCGTCCCCTTCGGCGACCTCCTGACCACGCTGCGCTCGCAAGGCGGCGGCGCGGACGGCCCAACCATCGGCGGCATCTACGATCTCTGGTTGCCGGAACTGGCGCGCGACAAGCTGGTCGCGCCCGCTCCCGATGCGGTGGCCAGCGAGGTCAAGGCCGCCTGGCCGGCGGGCATCACCAGCGCCGCCTCGGTCGGCGGCACGCTTTATGGCATCCCCAACGAAATCGACGTCTATGCGCTGAACTACAACAAGGCGCTGTTCAAGCAGGCCGGCATCGCGGCGCCACCCAAGACCTGGGACGAGTTCAAGGACGCGGCGAAAAAGCTGACCAACAAGGATGCGGGACAGCAAGGCTTCGGCATGATCAATTCATGGGCCGCCGGTGTCGTCCACCCCTTCGCCTCGCTGCTGGTCTCCAATGGCGGCGACCTGGTCAAGGACGGCAAGCCGGTGCTCGACAGCCCGCAGGCCGCCGAGACATTCCAGCTCTATGAAGACCTGATCAAGTCGGGCGCCAGCGTGCCGGCGATGGCGACAGCCGACGCCAACACCACCGGCCCCTTCCTCGACAATTTCGTCTCCGGCAAGACCGGCATGATCATCATGGCCAATTGGTGGGAGAGCGCGCTGAAGGCCGGCATGGGCGACAAGTTCGCCGACATTGCAACGGCGCCGCTTCCCGTCGGCCCGAGCGGCGACAAGCCGCATTCGATCTCTTACTCCTGGATGACCGTGGTCAACGCCAATGCAGGTGCGGCCGAGCAGAAGGCGGCATGGGACTTCCTCGCCTGGCTGAACAATCCAAAGTCCGGCAAGAACGGCGCTTCCGCGATGTCGGATATCCTCATGTCGATGGGCATCCTGCCCTCACGCCTCTCCGACATCGAGGCGCACAAGGACAAGCTCGGCTCGGAATTCCTCTCCGGCTATGTCAGCGTGCTCACCGACGCCAAGCCGTTCCCGGTGGTGCCGGGCGGCCAGGAATTCTCGGAATCGCTGCAGCAGACGCTCGAGGCGTTGCAGTATGGCCAGGTCTCGGCCAAGGATGCGCAGGCGACGGCGCAGGCCGACGCCATTTCGATCCTGGAGCGCGCCGCCAAATAATGATTCAGAGGTACCGTGCCTCGGCGGGCATCATGCTGGCGCCCGCCGTGACGCTGATCGGCATCTTCGTCCTGTTGCCGATGCTGCTCACCGTCTGGCTGTCGTTCCAGGACTGGTCGACGCAGACGCCGTTTTCCAGCGCCAGCTTCATCGGCCTCGACAATTTCCGCGACATTTTTGGCGTCTCCTCGGTTGGCCGCGATTTCAAGGTCGCGTTCGCCAACACAGCCGTCTACACCGCGCTCTCCGTCGTCCTCATCCTGCCTCTGTCGGTGGCCTTCGGCCTGATGGTCTACCAGCAGGATGTGCCCGGCGGCACGGCGCTGCGCACGGTGCTGTTTGCCACCTACATGGTGCCGATGATCGCTGTCGCGCTGGTGTGGTCGAAACTCTATTCGCCGAGCGAAGGCCCGCTCAACCAGATGCTCGGTCTGATCGGCATCGGCCCGCAGCCTTTCCTGTCGTCGCCGCGCTCGGCGCTGATCTCGATCATCTTTCTCAATGTCTGGCAACAGGTCGGTTACTTCACCGTCTTGGCGATCGCCGGGCTGACGCAGATCCAAGGCAGCCTCTACGAGGCGGCGAAGCTCGATGGCGCCAACCGCTTCGAGCAGTTCCGCTTCATCACGCTGCCGCTGATGCGGCGCACGCTGTTGTTCAGCGCCGTCATCGCCATCATCAACGCCGTGCAGGTGTTCGAGCCGGTTGCCCTGATCACGCAGGGCGGGCCGGTCGGCTCGACCAATGTGCTCACCTACCACATCCGCCGCGTCGGCATCGAGCGTGCGCAGGGTGGACTGGGTTCGGCCATGGCGGTCATGCTGATGCTTTCGCTGATTGTCGTCGTCTGCGCGCTGTTTGCCTTCGCCAACCGGAAGAACGACGAATGAGCGCGGGATCGTCGAGCCGGCTGTCGCGCCGGCGCCCGTCCGGCCACAAGGCGCTGCTGGCGACGCTGATGCTGCTGGTCGCCGTCGCCTCGGCCTTCCCGCTGGTCTGGATGGTGCTGTCGAGCCTCAAGACGCCGGCCGAGAGCATGCAGGTGCCGCCGGTGTGGATCCCCCTTACGCCGAGCCTCGACGCCTATAAGAAGGTGTCGGGCGTGGTCAATGTCGGCCGCTCGATGTGGAATTCTCTGGTCATCGCCTCGATCACCACCGCCGGCATCCTGCTGACCAGCATGATGGCCGGCTACGCATTCGCCAAATACCACTTCCCCGCCAAGTCGCTGCTGTTTTCTGTGCTGATCGCCACCATGTTCCTGCCGCCGATCGTGACGTTGATCCCGCTCTATCGCCTGGTCGGCTCGATCGGCCTCAACGCCAGCCTCGCCGGCATCATCGTGCCCAATCTCGCCAATGCTTTCGGCATCTTCCTGATGCGCCAGTTCATCTCCGGCGTGCCCGACGAGCTCATCGACGCCGCGCGCATGGACGGCGCCTCGGAGTTCTTGATCCTCTACAAGATCGTCGCGCCGAGCGTCGCCCCCGCAATCGCGGCTCTGGCCCTCTTCGCCTTCGTCTATCACTGGAACAGCTATCTGTGGCCGCTGACCGTGCTGCAGGGCAATGCCGACGCCTATCCGATCGTCATCAGCCTGAGCCGGTTGCTGAGCTACAACAGGGGCGCGGTCAACACCGGCCTGGTGATGGCCGGCGCCACGCTGGCCGTGCTGCCGCCGCTCATCCTGTTCGCCTTCCTGCAGCGCTTCTTCGTCGATTCCATCGTCGGCTCGGCGATCAAGGGATAGCTCGCCTCACCCGAACCTTGCCGCCGTCCAAGCCCCGCCCGCAGCATTCGACTCCACCGCCGCAGCAACAAACTTCACCCCCCGCGCGCCATCGACGACATCGGGCACCTGTGCCGCGCGCGCCGGATCAACCGTCCCGCCCGAACGGTGCGCGCGAATGATATCGGCGGCGTCGCGGTAGAAATTGGCGAAGGCCTCGATATAGCCCTCCGGATGCGCCGCCGGCATGCGCGAAACGCGCTGGCTCTCAGTGGTCGAGCCATGGCCGCCGCGCACCAGCGTGCGGGTCTCCTCGCCGTAGATGGAGAAGCGCAGTTCTTCCGGCCGGCCGCCCGACCATTCGAGCCCGGCTTTGTCGCCATAGATGCGCACCGAGAGATCATTGTAGTGGCCGGGCGAGGTCTGGCTGGCGAGGATCGTGCCGCGCGCCCCGCCGGTCCAGCGCACCAGCACATGCGCATTGTCGTCGAGCCGGCGTCCCGGCACGGCAGTGAACAGATCCGCCGACACCGCCTCGGCCTCACAGCCGGAGATATAGCTTGCCAGGTTGAAGGCATGCACGCCGATATCGGCCAGCACCGCCGACTGCCCGGCGCGCGCCGGATCGGTGCGCCACTCCGCCTGCTTCTGGCCCTCGGCGTCGATCGGCGTGGTCAGCCAGTCCTGGATGTAGGCGCCATGCACGGACACGATGCGGCCAAGCGCGCCCGCCGCCACCATCTCGCGCGCCTGGCGGACCATGGCGTAGCCGGTGTTGTTGAGCGTGACGACGAAGCGGCGCTTTTTCACCTGCGCCAGCGCCACCAATGCTTCTGCGTCGGCCAGCGTCGTCGACAGCGGCTTGTCGCAGATCACGTCGATGCCGGCCTCGAGAAAGGCCGTGGCGATCGGCGCGTGCAGATGGTTGGGCGTGACGATGACCACCGCCTCGATGCCGTCCGGCCGCGCCGCTTCGGCTCGTGCCATGGCGCGATAATCGGCATAGCTGCGCTCGGGCGCGATGCCGATCTCGGCGGCCGAGGCGGCGGCGTTTTCCGGGTCCGACGACAGCGCGCCGGCGACCAGTACGATCTGGTCGTCCAGGCGCATGGCCAGCCGATGCACGGCGCCGATAAAGGCATTGCGACCGCCGCCGACCATGCCGACCCTGAGCCGCTTGCCCGCCGATCCGTCCGATGTTGCGTAGACCATTTTCAAGCTCCTCCCGGCAGACCGCTTTCGAACATGATTTCCAATTTTCATATTGTAAAACGATCGTATCGCGCTAGCCTGAAATCATGAGTGGGGCAAGCAAGGCATCCGCACGGTCCAGCACCGACGAGGCGGCGACGCGCAAGCGCGGGCGCTCTCTGGCCGCCCTCGGCTACATCCAGCCGCAGACCTATGAGGAGCTGCGCGCCGTGCTGTCGTCGGGCACGGTGCACTTCCCCAAGCGGCTGCGCCAGGTGGCGATCTTCCTGTGGCAGCACCCGAGCGACGTCGCGCTCGGCACCATCGCGCAGGTTGCGGCACAGGCCGGCGTGCAGCCCTCGACGCTGGTGCGCTTTGCCCAGATCTTCGGCTATTCCGGCTTTTCCGATTTCCAGGGCCTGTTCAAGGAGCACATCAAGGGCTCATGGCCGGAAGGGCGCGGCGAACCGCGCACCGAGACCGAGCCAAATCTGCATTTCCTGCACGGCATGGTCGGCGCATCGCAGGCCTCGCTGGGCCGCATCGAGACCGGCTTCGACGTCGAGAGTTTCGACAAGATGGTGGCGCTGCTGGCGGCGGCCGAGCTGATCTATGTCATCGGCTCCAAGCGCGCCTTTCCCGTCACCGCCTATCTCTCGCTGACGCTCTCGCAGCAAGGCGTGCGCAACGTGCTGGTCGACAATGTCGGGTCCTCCGCACTCGACCAGATCGGCTGCATCGGCGGCAGGGATGCCGTGCTCGCTGTCTCCTTCAGCCCCTACAATTCGATCACGCCCGATCTCGTCGCGGTGGCGCATGAGCGCAAGGCGCGTATCGTCACCGTCACCGACAGCACCTTCAGCCCGCTGATCCCGCTCTCGGACAGCTGGCTGGAAGTGGTGGAATCCGACTTTGCCGGCTTCCGCTCACTGGCGGCCTCGCTCGCCGTTGGGATGGCGCTGGTCCATGGCGTGGCGGCGCGGCGCGGCGAATGAGGCGTCACTGGTCCAATTGACTATCGGGAATTGCCGTTCCATATTTCTCAAAATAGAAACTTTATTCCCGGGAGGAGGAATGGAGATCCGGCTTGACGGCAAGGTGGCTCTGGTCACCGGGTCGACGCAAGGCATTGGCCGCGCCATTGCCGAGTCGCTGGCGCGTTCCGGTGCCGCCGGGCTGCTGGTCACCGGCCGAGAGAAGACGCGTGGCGAGGCTGTGGCGGCCGAGCTTTCGCAAATGGGCACGCCGACCATCTTCGTCGCCGCCGACCTTGCCGATCCTGACGCCCCCACCCTTCTGGCGCAAGCCTGCATCGAGCGCTTCGGCCGCATCGATGCGCTGGTCAACGCCGCCGGCCTGACCGATCGCGCCTCCTTCCTCGACGCCAGCCTCGACGACTGGGCGGCGCTGTTTGCCGTCAACACGCGCGCGCCGTTCTTCCTGATGCAGGCCGCGATCACCGACATGAAGAAGCGCGGCCAAGGCGGCGCCATTCTCAACATCCTGTCGATCAACGCCCATTGCGGCTCGCCGGAGCTTGCCGTCTATTCCGCCAGCAAGGGCGCGCTGGCGACGCTGACCAAGAACGCCGCCAACGCCCACCGTTTCGACCGCATCCGCGTCAACGGCATCAATGTCGGCTGGACCGACACGCCGGCCGAACGCATCATGCAGGCGGAGACTTTGGGCAACGGCCCCGGCTGGCTCGAGAAGGCCAATGCCGCGCAGCCTTTCGGCCGGTTGCTGACGCCGGACGACATCGCCAGCCTCGCCGTCTTCCTGCTGTCCGACGCCGCCGGCCCGATGACCGGCGCGGTTGTCGACCAAGAACAGGCGGTGATCGGGGCGAACCGGTGAGCGCCATAGAGCCGCTCGGCCCGGCGCTGCTCGATCGCTTGCCGGCTTCGGTGCAGACACCGTCCTATGACCGTACGCTCCTGGCGCCCGGCATGGCGCATCTCGGCGTCGGCGCCTTCCATCGCTGCCATCAGGCCGAATACACCGACGATCTCATCTCGCTGCGCTTCGACCGCTGGGGCATCGTCGGCATCAACATCCGTCCGCCCAGCCTTGCCGACACGCTGGGACGGCAGGGCGGGCTCTACACAAGGCTGATCCGCGAGAACAGCCACATCGAGGCGCGCGTCATCGGCAGCATCGTCCGGGTGGTCGACAGCCAGGAGAGTGCCGCACCGGCGCTCGGTGTGCTGATCTCACCGGATATCGAGTTGGTGACGATGACGGTGACCGAAAAAGGCTATTGCCACGTCCCGTCCAGCGGCGAACTCGACCTCGGCCACCCTGATATCGTCCATGACCTCGCCAACCCCGAGACGCCGCGCAGCGTGCCCGGCCTGTTGGTGCGGGCGCTGGAGCAGCGCCGGGCCACGCACGGGCGGCCGCTGACGCTGCTGTCCTGCGACAACATTCCGGCCAATGGCGTCATCCTCGGCAACGTCGTGCGCAGCTTTGCCGAACCGCGCGGCAATGGGCTGGCCGATTGGATCGCGGCCAACGTCGCATTCCCCTCGGCCATGGTCGACCGCATTGCGCCGGCGGTGACGCAGGATGACCTCGATAGTGTCGAACAATGGTTCGGCTACCACGATGCCGCCGTCGCTGTCGGTGAGCCGTTCCGGCAGTGGGTGATCGAGGAAAAATTCGCCGGCCGCATGCCGCGCTGGGATCTGGTCGGCGCCACCTTCGTCGACGACGTCACGCCGTTCGAGCATCTCAAGATGCGGGTGCTGAACGGCGCCCAGACGACACTGGCGACGCTCGGCGTGCTGGCCGGGCTCGAGCACACATCGGACGCCATAGCCAACCCGCTGCTGTCGGACTTCATCAGGCGCATGCTGGTCGAGGAGACTGTGCCGACGCTGATGCCGGTATCCGGCGTCCTGCCGCTCGCCTATGTCGAGCAGAGTCTTGCCCGGCTGAAGAACACCGCGATCCGCCACCGCAACCACCAGGTCGCGACCGACGGTTCGCAGAAGATCGTCCAGCGCCTGCTCAACCCGATCCGCGACCGGCTGAGCCAGGGCCAAAGCATCGGGCTGCTGTCGGTGCCGGTCGCCGGCTGGATGGCCTATCTGATCCAGGCCTCGGGACGTTTCGGCAGACGCTGGCCGGTGTCGGACCCCTATGCCGGCAAGGTCGCCGCGATCGCCGACGCCACCGGCCATGATGCACAGGCGCTGGTGTCCGCCATCCTTGCCATCGACGGGATATTCGACCCCGGCCTTGCCGCCGACGATACGTTCCGCGCGGCCGTCACATCGGCGCTGGGCGACCTGCTGTCGGACGATCCGATGGCGGCTGTCCGGCACAGTCTTGAACAAGATGAGGTCGCGAGGTTGAAGCGATCCAAACAATCGGCATTATAGTCGTCGGGTCTAGGGAGGCAGAATGAAACTTGGAGTTCTTACGGCACCGTTTGCGGAGACGCCGCTTGGCGAGGTCGCCGGCTGGGCGCACTCGGCCGGCTTCGAGGCGCTGGAAATCGCCTGCTGGCCGAAGACCTCCGGCGCGACGCGGCGCTATGCCGGCACCAGCCATATCGATGCCGCTTCCACCTCGGCGGCGCAGGCCAAGGAGATCGTCGCTTCGCTGACGGAGAAGAAGCTGACGGTCTCCGGCCTCGGCTACTATCCCAACCCGTTGCATCCGGACCCCGCCCATCGCGAGGCCGTCATCGGCCATCTGAAGAAGGTCATCGTGCTGGCCGCCAATATGGGCGTGCCGGTGGTCAACACCTTCTGCGGTGGCGATGCCTCGAAGACCGTCGACGTCAACTGGCGGGACGCGCTGAAAGTCTGGCCCGAGACCGTCGCCTATGCGCGCGATCACGGGGTAAAACTCACCTTCGAGAACTGCCCGATGATCTTCAGTTATGACGAATGGCCGGGCGGGCACAACATCGCCTATTCGCCCTACATCTGGCGGCGCATCCTCGAGGCCTGGGGCGGCGAGGTCGGCATGAATTTCGACCCCTCGCATCTGGTCTGGCAGATGATCGACCAGGGCCGCTTCATCCGGGAGTTCGGCCCCTACATGCTGCATGTCCACGCCAAGGATTTGATGATCGATCATGATGGTTTGTATGAGCGCGGGATTCTTTCCGCCGGGATAGGCTGGCAGGTGCCGCGCATGCCGGGATTGGGCGATGTCGACTGGAGAGGCTTCTTCTCCGGCCTCTACCGCGCCGGCTATGACGGCTCGGTCATCATCGAACATGAGGACAGGCGGTTTGAAGGCAACGACGATGCGGTGAAGCGGGGCTTCCTGCTCGCCCGCGACGTGCTGCGCCCCTTCGTCAAATGACGAGGTGAATGACTTGGTCCGATCCTGCCGAAGGGTCTGGCCCTGAGACGAAAAACAACAATGTGGAGGAGTACTGACATGAAGAAAATACTGACCATGGTCCCGTTGCTTGCGGGCGCTGCCTTGCTGGCATCGATGGGCGTGTCGTCGGCCGAAGCCAAATATACGATCGGCATTTCCAACACCGTGCAGGGCAATGGCTGGCGCGAGGAAATGGTCTGCGCCATGAAGGCGCAGGCGCTGGCTTCGGGCGAAGTGACGAAGCTCAACATCGCCCACCGCAACACCGATGCCGCCGGCCAGCTCGAAGACATTCGCAATCTGATCAGCGCCAAGGTCGACGCCATCGTCGTCAACCCCGCTGATCCCGCCGGCATCAAGGCGGGCCTGGAAGAAGCCACCAAGGCCGGCATCGTCGTCGTTGCCGTCGACCAGGCGGTGACCGAACCGTCGGCCTACATCATCTCCAACAACCAGGAACAGTATGCCTATCTCGGCGCCAAATGGCTGTTCGGCCAGATGGGCGGCAAGGGCGAGGTGTTCTACATGCGCGGCGCAGCGGGTGCCTCGGCGGACTCGGATCGCGACAAAGGCTTCAAGAAGGCGCTGGCTGAAAACCCCGGCGTGAAGGTGGCTCAGGAAGTCTTCACCGGCTGGCAGCAGGATCAGGCCAAGCAGCAGATGCTGTCGTTCCTGGCCACCGGCACGCCGTTCAACGGTGTGTGGACCTCCGGCATCGACAACGTCATCGTCGACGCGCTGGTCGAATCGCAGGCGCCGCTGGTGCCGGTGGTCGGCGCCGACAATGCCGGCTTCGTCGGCCAGCTGAGCTCGGTGAAAGGTCTCGTCGGTGCAGCCGTCACCAACCCCGGCTCGATCGGCGGCGCGGGCGTGACGCTCGCGCTGCAGATCCTCGACGGCAAGAAGCCGGCGCAGCAGACCGTGCTGGTCGACCCGCAGCTGTGGGACAACGCCACCGACGAAGGCAAGGCCAAGCTGAAGGCAGCCGCCGACCCGTCCCTCAGCCCGGAATGGCCGGTCTCGATCTCGATCCCGGAGTGGACGACCTACACGAAGGAGCAGATCGTGGCCTGCAAGGGGCCGGGGGAGTAAGCCTGGTTTGAATGAACTGGCGAGGACGGCGAACGGCCGTCCTCGCCACACAGACTAGCGCTCTACGGCGCCCCCCTCTGTCCTGCCGGACATCTCCCCCACGGGTGGGGAGATTGGCTGTCATCTCGGCTTTCGCTAATTTTCTACGTCGCAAGACGAGGGACGGCGCCGGAACTGCCAATCTCCCCCCAAGTGGGGGAGATGTCCGGCAGGACAGAGGGGGGCGCCGTAGAGTGCCAGCAAGAGAATTTCTGATGCGGACATCGATTTGACCACCAGCCCCCTCCTCGACGCCACCGGCGTCGCCAAGAACTACGGCGCGGTCGCGGCCTTGCGCAACGCGTCGCTCTCCGTCCGGCCCGGCGAAGTCCACGCGCTTATGGGCGCCAATGGCGCCGGCAAGTCGACGCTGGTAAAGATCCTGACCGGCGCCATTCCCGCCAATGCCGGCCGCATCCTGATCCGCGACGAAGCGCGCGACATTCGCTCGCCCGCCGCCGCGCGCCGCGCCGGGCTGCTGCCGGTCTACCAGGAGCCGTCGCTAATCCCCGATCTCGACGTTCTCTCCAATCTCAGGCTCACCGGCACGCCGGTCGAGCCGTTCCGCGCCTGGGTGCGCGAGCTCGGCATTCTTGACCTCGATCTGCGCGACACCGCGCGCGACATTCCGCTGGCCGTGCTGCGCGTGCTCGACCTGGCGCGGGCGCTCGCCGTCGGGCCCGACGTGCTGCTGCTTGACGAGATGACGGCGGCCCTGCCCGCCAACCTCGCCGAAAAGGTGCTGGAAGTGGTGCGCCGCCAGGGCGATTCAGGCCGCGCCGTGATCTTCATCTCGCACCGCTTCGTCGAAATCTCCGCACTATGCGACCGCGCCACCGTGCTGCGCGACGGCGAGACCGTCGGCGTCGTCGACATCGTGCCGGGCGTCGAGGAAAAGATCGTCGAGCTGATGCTCGGCACCCGTATCGTGAAAACTCATGTCGCCGCCCGCAGCGCCGCCGAGAAGGCCGCGCCCGCGACCACCCGGCCGCGCATTTCGGTGCGAAACCTGCGCGTCGGCGCCAAGCTCAGCGATGTCTCCTTCGATCTCGCCGACGGCGAGGTGGCCGGCGTCGTGGCGCTCGAAGGCCAGGGCCAGGACGAGTTGTTCGCCGCCCTTGCCGGCTCGATCCGGCCCTCCGGCGGCACGATCGAAGTCGATGGCCAGCCGGTGAAATTCTCGCATCCGATCGACGCCATCCGCGCCGGCATTGCCTATGTGCCGGGCGACCGCTCGGAAGCGCTCGCCATGCAGCGCTCGGTGCGCGAAAACATCGCGCTGCCTTTCAGTGCCGCGCTGCGCAACTGGGGCCCGATCAACAGGCGCCGCGAACGCACGACCGTGCTCAGCGCCATCGAGCGGCTGCAGATCGACACCCGCGCGCAAGGCGAGGTGCAGCGCCTGTCCGGGGGCAATCAGCAGAAGGTGACCATCGCCCGCTGGATCGCGGCGGATGCCCGCACCATCCTGTGCTTCGACCCGACGCGCGGCATCGATGTCGGCACCAAGCAGGAGATCTACAAGCTGCTGCGCGAACTCGCCGGCAACGGCAAGTCGGTGCTGTTCTACACCTCGGAGCTGGAGGAGGTGCAGCGCGTCTGCGACCGCGTCATCGTCATCTTCGGCGGCCGCCTGGTCGACATTTTTCCGGTCGAGGAGGCCGACGAGCCGGCGCTGATGCGCGCCGCCTACGGCCTGCCGCGCGGCGCCAAGGCCGATATCGGCATATTGGCTGATCCGACCGCGAACACTTCGGCTTCGCCGGAGGCGACGCCATGAGCCATTTCCTGCGCCGCCAGGGCTGGGTTGTCGGCCTGTTCGCCCTGCTCATCGTCCTGTTCATCGCCACCAGGATCATCCAGCCGGCCTATGGCAGCAATGATTTCGGCTCGCTCGCCCGCGCCGTTCTGCCCTATGCCTTCGCAGTCGCCGCGCAGACGGTGGTCGTCATCGCCGGCGGCATCGACCTGTCGGTCGCCGCCATGATGGCGCTGACCAGCGTCACCGCGGCGTCGATGATGAATGGCGCGAGCGAGGAATACGCGCTGTTCGTGGTGCCCTTCGTGCTGGCCATGGGGTTTGGCCTTGGCGCGCTCAACGGCCTGCTCATCGTCGTCACCCGCGTGCCCGACATTGTCGTCACGCTGGCCATGCTGTTCGTGCTGCAGGGCGCCGCCCTGCTGGTGCTCGATGCGCCCGGCGGTGGCATCGCCGAATGGCTGAAGGCGCTGATCTCCGGCACGGTACCGATCCCCGGCCTGCCCGACGCCGTAGATGCCTGGCTGCCCAAGGCGCTGCTGGTGCTGATCGTGTGCCTCTGCGTCATCTGGATACCGCTGCGGCGCTCGCGCCTCGGCCTCTCCATCTACGCCATCGGCTCTAGCGAACTGGCGGCGTTCCGCTCCGGCGTGCCGGTCAAGCGCACTCGCATCATCGCCTATGCGCTGTCGGGCCTGTTCGCCGCCTTTGGCGGCCTGGCGCTGACCATGAGCACCGGCATCGGCGCCCCCATCCCCGGCCCCTATCTGCTCGCCAGCGTCGCCGCCGTGGTGCTGGGCGGCGTAGCGCTCGGCGGCGGCAAGGGCGGCCTGCTCGGCCCCATCGTCGCCGTCTTCGTGTTGAGGCTGGTGCGCACCGACCTGACGCTGCTCGCCATCGACCCGAATGTCACCGCGATTATTGAAGGGCTGATCATGGTGGCGGTGGTGATGTTCGGGGCGTTTATCACCATGCGGGGGCGGCAATGATGGGTGTGCTGTCGCAGAGAGACGTCGGCGTTCCTTCGCGCCCCCCTCTGTCCTGCCGGACATCTCCCCCACGAGGGGGGAGATTGGATGTCGCGACGACCTTCGCCAATCTCCAACCTTGCAAGAATGAGCGAGGCGCTGAAGCTGCCAATCTCCCCACAAGTGGGGGAGATGGCCGGCAGGCCAGAGGGGGGCGCCGTAGAGCACTGTCCTCACCAACTTGCCGCACCTTGCAAACCTCATCGCGAGCAAGAGCCGCCCCATGAGCACCGCCGCCATCACCCCCGTCCCCTTCGGCCGCCGCATAAAGCGCTTCATGGCCGATCGCCCGCTCATCCCGCTGATCGTCCTGCTCGCCATCCTGGTCGTGATCCTGCAGGTCCTGCGCCCCGGCATCGTCAACGAGCGCTGGATCGCCAACACCATCAAATTCGCCATCCCGCTGGCGATCCTCGCGGGATGCCAGACCATGACCATGCTGACCGGCGGCATCGACCTGTCGGTCGGCACGGTGGCAACGATGAGCGCCTTCATCATGGCGACGCAAGTGGTCAACCAGGACCCGGCGGTGGCGTTCCTGCTGGCGATGATGCCGGCGGTGCTGATCGGCTTCGTCAACGGCATCGGCGTCGGTGTCTTCCGCGTCCACCCGCTGATCATGACGCTGGGCACCAGCCTGATCGGCACCGGCTGCCTGCAGGTCTACCAGCGCACGGTGATCGCGTCGGGCGCAAAAATCCCCGACTTCCTGGCTTGGCTCGGCACCGGCGTGACATGGGGCTTCCCCAACGCGCT
Organism: Mesorhizobium sp. LNJC391B00; assembly: GCF_000502535.1. Lineage (NCBI taxonomy): Bacteria > Pseudomonadati > Pseudomonadota > Alphaproteobacteria > Hyphomicrobiales > Phyllobacteriaceae > Mesorhizobium > Mesorhizobium sp. LNJC391B00. The sequence continues at coordinate 204,780 of NZ_AYWI01000003.1, read as the reverse complement.
GCTTTTGTTCGTGCCGCTCGCCGCCCTCATCGTCTTCACGCTCGCCCGCACCGGCTTCGGCCGCCTGCTCTACGCCGTCGGCGACAATGAGCGCGCGACCCGCCTGTCGGGCGTGCAATACTGGCAGGTCATCACCGCGCTCTACGTCACCTCCAGCGTGCTCGCCGGCATCACCGGCCTGCTCTATATCGGCCTGATCAAGGCGCCGTCGCTGTCGCTCGCCGAACCGCTGGTGCTGCCCTCGGTCGCCGCCGCCGTCATCGGCGGCACCTCCATCTTCGGCGGCCGCGGCGGCTACACCGGCACCATCATCGGCGCCCTGATCCTGACCGTGCTGACGACGCTGCTGACCATCCTGCAGATGCCGGAGGGGGCACGGCGGATCTTGTTCGGGCTGATCGTGCTGTTCGTGACGGCGGCGTATTTGCGGATTGTGGAGGAGCGGTAGGGGGCCGAGGCCAGCGCCAGCCCCCACTCCGTCTCGGCTTCGCCGAGCCACCTCTACCCCCACGTCCGTGGGGGAGAGGAAATGCCAAGCTTTTCGAGCGAAGAAAAAACTCAACACTGTCGAGGCCGCAACCTCGAAAATTAGCGTTTCCTCTCCCCCACGAATGTGGGGGTAGAGGTGGCTCGGCGAAGCCGAGACGGAGTGGGGNGAAAATTAGCGTTTCCTCTCCCCCACGAATGTGGGGGTAGAGGTGGCTCGGCGAAGCCGAGACGGAGTGGGGGGCACCCTAAGCGATTGCCATCACCCTGGGCGCCTGTGCCCACCCAGAGCTCGCCCGCCCCCCTACTTCAACGAAATCGCCATCCCGCTCAAATCCGCATTCACCTGCAGGCCCACCTGCCGGCCCGTAAGCTCGAGCTGGGCGCCCTTGTCGTTGGTCATGACGATCACCTGCGCCCCCTTGCCGAGCGCGCCGCCACCGCCGGCCGCGCCATAAACCCCGGTCGCATCCCGCACCCTGCGGATATGGCGCACGGTGCCCCGGAAATAGGTCTTGGAAACCCCGAAGGCGAAGCCGCCCGAAACGCCGCCGATCGTGATGGGATAGGAGCGGCCGTGGAAGGTCAGCGTCCCCTCGCCGCCGGAACCGCCGACGAAGAAGGCCGCCTTGTAGACGGCAAAGCGGATCGTGCCGCTATCGGCATGCGCGGCGCTGGCAGCGCTGACGGACACAGTTGTGATGGCCGCAACCGCGAGCGAACGAAAGCTGGACGAGATGGTCATGGTGGGAGCTCCTCAAGTGCGCCGCTCACCCAACCGGCAGGCGGCGTCGAATCAAACTGGAACAGTTTAGGCTGGGATTTGGTTCCAGGGAGAGCTCTCGGTGGGTCAAGGCGCAAAGCTGGTGGGGAGAGCGGAGGAGCGCTTCATACAGAGCTGGCAATGCCAATGCCTCGGGGCAAGGGCTATCGCATATGAGCTTTTACGAAGAGGACCCCCACTCTAACTTGCCGGGGCGAGCCAGGGTTTCGCCCGTCCTTCGGACCCTCACAAGGCGGAGGGAACGCTGCCGCACGCCCAGCCCTTTTTTAAGTCGACTTAGACGGTTTTGCGGAAATCAGCGCCAACCTAGTCTCCCTCCCCCTTGTTGGGAGGGATTGAGGGCGGGGGTATTCGTAGGGCGCAAGCCTCCGCTATGGTCCCTGTGCAAACCAATCCCAGCCCTACGGATATTTCCCCGGCTTTGGTGCGTAGATTTGCGGATCGAAGTCCAAATCCTTCGGCAGCGGCAGGCTCGAGCACTGCAGATGCATCTGGCGCGCCAACAGCCTTCGCTGCTGCTGCTCATGCTCCTTGATCGCCGCCACGAGACCCATGCTGTAGGGCCCCAGCACGACGCCGGCGGCCCATCCCGGATGCTCCTTCTCGCGCCGGTCGTAGTTCAAGGCATCCGTGCGGGCCTGCTGGCATTCCGGCGTCGCCCATTTCGGGTCCTGCGGCGAGAGCGAGGCTCCATACTGGACCGGAGACGATACGCACCCTGCCACTGTCGCAGTCAACGCGACGACCATTGCAATTCTCATCCGCAAGCCCCTCCTAATGTAGGAGGCGACTACAAGACGATTCCAGCGGGAAAAAGGCAGCTTCAGGATGCGGATTTTGCAGGGCCGCTCACCCCAGCAGGTTGCGCGCCGTGCGCATGAAGATCTTCGAGCCGATCGGGATCAGATCGTCGGGAAAATCATAGTCGGGATTGTGCAATGACGGGGTGCGCTCGCCCGCGCCGAGGAAGAACATCGCCGACTTCGCCTTGTGGCCGAAAATGCCGAAATCCTCCGAGGCGCGCATCGGCAGGGCTTCCTCGCTGCGCGGCACACCCTCTTCGTCCAACGCGCGGTTGAGATGCTCCACCGCATCGGGCGCGTTGACGCTGGCGACGAAAATCTCATGATAATCGCAGTGCACGGAAAGACGGTGCTCGGCCGCGATCCTGGTGGCCAACGCTTCCGCCGCCGCGACCAGTTCCGCCATGCGCTCGTCGCGCCTTGTACGCAGCGTCGCCCACACCTCGGCGTAGCCGGGCGCGATGCCGAACACGGCCTCGCCCATCGTCGCATGGGTGACGGTGACCATGCTGAAATCATCGTCGGCAAAGGTGCCGCGTCCGAGCGCCGGCAGCAGCGGCATGAGCTCGCTCACCGCCAGCATCGGCGATACGCCGGTTTCGGGCATGGACGAATGCGCGGTCTTGCCGTCCAGCACGATGCGGATGCCGCGCGAGGCGCAGTTGACCACGCCGGGCTTGAGGCGAACCTCGCCGAACGGCACGCCCGGCAGATTGTGCAGGGAGAAAGCAAAATCGGGCGCGATCTCGTCAAAGCGCGCATCGGCGACGACGCCGGCCGCGCCATTGCCGGTCTCTTCCGCCGGCTGGAACATCAAGACGACGCGGCCGCGCGCCGGCCGTTCACGCCCGAGCTGACGGCCGAGTGCGGCCAGGATCGCGGTATGGCCGTCATGGCCGCACATATGCGATTTGCCCGGCACCTGCGAGGCATGGTCGACGCCCGAAAGCTCCTCGATCGGCAGCGCATCGATCTCCGAGCGGAACAGCACCGTAGGCCCTGCCTTGCCGCTGTCATACACCGCTGCCACACCATGGCCGCCAAGCCCGGTCAGCACCTTGTCCGGCCCGGTATCGGCGAGAAAGTCGACAACCTCCTTGGCGGTCTTTTCCTCTTCGTTGGAGATTTCCGGCTGCTGGTGCAGCTTGCGGCGCCATGCCGTCAGCTCGATGATATCGCGATTGGTCAGGGTCATGGCTTGGGCTCCGCTTTGGTGCTGCAGGTTACACAAACACGATAGGGTTTTTCTCACGCCGTGCCATACTGATCAATTCCACTAGTCCATCGGCAAATTCCCGAACCCATGGGTCGGTGCTGGATTCGATCAGTCGCAATTCGCGCTCAAGCTCGCCGAAGCTCGGCTCCTCGATGACGTCTCCAACACCGCTGGCTGAAAGGAGGACCATCCGTTCCAGCGCTGACCCTTCGCCGAGAAGACCGGCAATCAGCTCCCCGAGCGCCGCAATGTGGGCTATGTTTCCGACACGCCAGTCACGCGTTGTGACATCGTCCCAGGTGAGAGTCACGTCTTCGGGATGGATCACCTCGCATTCGCCGTTTTCCGGATCCCGCTGAAAGCGATAGCCGGGGAATTCCCGCTCCATGGTCGAAACGCTTTTAAAAACCGCCAAGTCGAGACCCATGCTCCCTCCCGCCTAACCGAAGATCATCCTTACATTCGGCTCCAACAATCGGTCAAAGCTCTTTTGGACCTATTCTCGAAACATTGGAGAAGAGATGGCCGACCGGTTGCACACTAAGGTCGTCAATCTCATCTCCGACATCTGCCGCCGGATCGACTTCGACTGGGAGATCGTCGGCGAGCGTGGCCTGCCGATCCGGGCGAGTTGCGGTGTCGAGCTGCTGCCGACCAAGGCGATCGGCAATCCGCAGAAGTTCGACGATGTCGTCGTGGTCGGCGGCCTGCTCGACACCAACCGCAGCCTCAGCTCCGAAAAGGAGGCCTTCCTCTTGCGGGCGGCCGAAAAGGGCGTGCCGCTGACGGCACTCTGCACCGGCAGCTTCGTGCTCGCGCTCTACGGCCTGCTCGATGGCTACAGTGCCGCCGTCAGCTGGTTCCATATCAAGATTTCCGCAGCCAATTCCCTGATGTGAACGCCCATGCCGACAGCCTGTTTTCCGTCGATAGGGGCCGCTCGACCTGCGCCGGAGGCACGGGTGCGGCCGACCTTGCCGGCCATTTCGTGTCGCAGTTCATCGGCCGCAAGGCTGCGGAAAAAGCCGCCAAGATCCTCGTGCTCGACCGCATCCGCTCGAGCCTGGATGTGCAGCCCGTCGGCGATCTCTTTCCGGCCGCGTCGAGCCGAGCGGTGAAACGGGCGCTGCTTCTGATGGAAAGCAATCTCCAGGAGACGCTGTCGGTCGCCGAGATCGCGGGCCGGTTGCATTTATCCCGGCGCCAGCTTGAGCGGCTGTTCGGCGCCGAGCTCGGCATCGGCCCGATGGCCGCCTATCTTGCGCTGCGCGTACATCAGGCCAAGTCGCTGCTGGAGGGGAGCGACTTGGCAATCGGCGACATCGCCTACCGCTGCGGTTTTCCCAATGCCGGCCATTTCAGCCGTGTCTTCCGCCATCAGACCGGTATCACGCCGACCCATCTCAGGCATCCGAACCGAATGTCCGGTGTCTTTGCCGACGGCAAGGGGAGCGGTCCCTAAGCCTATATTGGGGCGTGCGATCTCGCCGTTGGTATGATAATATCATACCAACCTGATAGGAGGGATCCATGTCCGCCACCGAAAAACGCACCTTCAGCCTGCCGGCCGAGCAGGCTGCTTTCATCGACCAGCTCGTTCGGTCCGGCACATACGCGACCAGCAGTGAAGTGATCCGCGCCGGTCTTCGCGCATTGCAGGAACGCGACGCCGCCGTGGAGCGCTGGCTGCGTGAGGAGGTCGCGCCGACCTATGATAGGTGGAAGGCAGACCCCTCCCAGGCCATCCCGGCCGACAAGTCTTTTGATAGCATCCGCGCACATCACGCAGCTCGCCTCAAGGGGAACGTGTGAAGCGCCGGCATGTTGTCCTTTTGTCGGAAGCCCAGACGGACCTGTTATGGATATACGATACGGTCGCTCACGCATCCGGCAACCTCACCGCCCTTCGCTACATCGAGCGGATCGAGCGATTTTGCCTGGGTCTCGACTATGCCTCGGAACGCGGAACCCTAAGGGATGATGTGCGGCCGGGGCTTCGCATCGTTGGCTTCGAGCGCCGCCTGACTATGGCCTTCACCGTAGAAGGCGACCAGGTGGTGATTCTCAGGGTGTTCTACGGCGGCGTCAACTGGGAGGACGAGTTGGCGCCTATCGCTCCGTGAACGCCCGCGCGAACGAGTCCAGCATCGGCCGCGCCAGATATTCGAGGAAGGTTCGGTCGCCGGTGCTGATAAACGCCTCGACCGGCGTTCCCGGGTAAAGCTGCTCGGCTTTCACGCCCTGCGGCAGCGTGTCGGTGATCTTCAGCCTGGCGCGGAAATACGCCTCATGCGTGGTTTCATCGATCAGCCGGTCGGCGGAAATTTGCGTCACCGTAGCCGGGACCTCAGGGGTGAGGCGCGCGTTCAGGGCGGACAGCCTGAGTTTCGCCGGCTGGCCGACGCGAACCAGATCCACGTCTTTCGGCCGCAGCTTCGCGTCGACGATGAGGCCCGACGCGGTCGGCAGGATCTCCATGATCTTCTGCCCCGGCGCAATCACGCTGCCTTTGGAGTTGTAGATCGAGGATACCACGATGCCGGCTGCCGGCGCCTTGATCGTCGTGCGCCCCAGCACCGCCTCGGCTGCGGTGATCTGTTCGCCGATGTCGGCCAGGCTGGTGCGAACCTCGTCGAGCTTGGTCAGCGCGTCCTCGACGCGCTGCGTGGTCGCGCGCTCGACCTGCGCCTGGGCTTCGACGATCTGCGTCTTGGTCGCTGCGATATCCGCCTCCAGCGCGCCGGCCTGGCCGACCAGATCGGCCTCGCTGCGCAGAAGCTGCGAATATTCGCTGCGGTTGGTGAGACCCTTGTCGAGCAGGCCGGTTTTGATGCCGAGTTCCTTCTTCACGATCTCGGCCTGTTGCTGGATGGCCAGTTTCTGCGCGTCCAGTCCCAGCGCCGACTCACGATGCATGGCGACGCGCTGCGCCAGGATCGACTGCTCGGAGCGGAACCGGGCGAGCCTGGCCTCAAACTCCTTCTGCTGTTCGTGCACCAGATTGTCGAAATCGCGCTGGAACGGCGCGGGTGCTGCTTCAGCGATCGGCGCCAGCCTGTCCGATCCGTCGCGCTCGGCCTCAAGTCGCGCGGCACTTGCCCTGAGCGCGATCGTCTGTCTGGTCAGCCGGTTGAGGTCGGTCTCGGCCGCCCTGCGGTCGAGCAGGACCAGCGGTTCGCCTTGTTGCACGCGGTCGCCTTCATGCACCAGCAACTGCTCGATGATGCCGCCCTCGGGGTGCTGGATGAGGATGTTGCCGCCCGTCGCCGAGATCGTGCCGGAGGTGATCACCGCGCCGGAGAGCGGCGCGTTCGCCGCCCAATAGCCGAAGCAGCCGACGAAGAGCGCTATGGCCACGTAGCCGACGACGGCCATGCGGCGGAAGTCGGTGCGCGGTCGACCTTCGAAGGCGAGGCTCTGCTGCATCATCGTCTATGACCCGAAGCGGACGCTGTGCGGGCGCACGGTCGGCACGAACGAGCCTGTCACCACCGCGCTCCCGGCCTTGCCGGCCGCCGGTTGCCTCAGCACCTCGCTCGCAGGGCCGAAAGCTTCGACCATGCCGTTGCGCAGGACCATGACGCGGTCGCAGGCCGCGGCGATCGAAGGGCGATGCGTGATGACGACTGTCGTGACGCTTACACTTCGCGCGGCCGAAAGCATCCCTTCGAGCGCCGCCTCCCCACTGCCGTCGAGATGGGCGTTGGGCTCGTCCAGCACCAGCATGCGTGGCTTGCCGTAGAAGGCGCGCGCCAGCCCTATCCGCTGGCGCTCGCCGCCCGACAGCACGGTATGCGACGGGCCTATCATGGTCTGATAGCCGTCGCGCAGCGTGAGAATCAGCTCATGCGCCTCGGCGCGCCTGGCCGCTTCGACGATCGCGGCGTCATCGGCGTCGGGTTCGAAGCGGGCGACATTTTGCGCGATCGATCCCGGGAAAAGCTCCACCTCCTGCGCGAGATAGCCGATATGCCTGCCAAGCTGGGTTTCGTCCCAGCTCCTCAGGTCGGCGCCGTCGACCCTGACCGCGCCGCCGGTCGGCTGCAGCGCGCCCACAAGCAATTTCGCCAGCGTCGATTTGCCGGCCCCGCTCGGGCCGACGATCGCCACCGCTTCGCCGGCGCCGATGGCAAAATTCAACCGCTTGAGGATGGGCTCCGTGCCGAAAGCCGCAGTCGGCGCGATGAAGAACAGATCCTGCACCGAAATCGCGCCCAATGGATCGGGCAGTGCGAGCTTGCGCCCCTGCGCTGGTTGCGCCGCAAGGGCGGTGTCCAGCCGTTTCCAGCATCGCTTGGCGTCGACGATCTGCCGCCAGGATCCGATCAGCTGGTCGAGCGGCTGCAGCGCGCGCGACGACACCAGCGACGAAGCGAAGATCATGCCGGCGGTCATCTGCCCTTGTAGCACCAGCCACGCGCCGGCGCCGAGGATCGCCAGTTGCAGCATCATGCGCAGCGCCCGCGACGTCGCGCTGAAGATCGCATTGGCGCTTCCGGAACGGTCATGCAGGGTCAGCGCCTCAGCAACGTGTTGTCCCCAGACCGCGGCGGCATTTTGCACCATGCCCATGGCGCGCAGCGTGTCGGTGTTGCGGGCGAAGGCCTGCTCCGCCTGGCTGGCCACCGCCGAGCGTTCCGCCGACATGGCATCGTTCCTGCCGATGGCAAGCTGGTTGGCCACGACCAAGAGAAACAGCAGCACGGCGCCGGCGAGCGTCAGCCAGAACAGGACGGGATGGATGAAATAGAGCAAGGCCAGGAAGACGGGCGCAAACGGCAGGTCGAACAACACCGCCACGCCGCGCGACCTGATGAAGGCGCAAGTCGTGGCAAGGTCGTTCAGCGGCGACAGCCCGCTGCCGGCATGTCTGGCGCCAAGCGAGGCGGCGAATGTCCGCGCGCCCAGTTTCTGGTCGACGGTGGCCGCAACACGTTGCGCGTAGATGGCGCGGACCGCGTCCAGCAGGCCGAGGAAGGCGAGCGCGAGGACCGCCATGGCCGAGAGATAAAGCAGCGTCTCGACGCTGGAGGACGGCAACACCCGGTCATAGACCTGCAGCAGATAGAGCGGGATCACCAGGAGCAGGATGTTGATCAGCAACGAAAAGATGCCGATATCGGCAATGCCGCGCAGGAAAACCGGGCGCAGGCCGATGGCCGCATCCCTGAGTGGCGCGCGGTCCCGTGACATCTAGACCGCGTGCTCGGCTGTCGTGCTCAGATGGCTCTGCTGCAAATCGTTCAGCGTATAGGCGTGGATATAGTCGATCTTCATTTGCGCGGGCGTCGCCAGATGGTCGGGCGGCGCGCCGGCTTGACCGCCGACCGCAAGGTCGACCAGCATATACATGGGCTTGTTCATATCGGACGGCGTCGCCGCTTCCGCGACCTGGACGCCATCATAGGTCCAGACCAGCTTGTCCGGCGTCCACAACAGGCCATAGGTGTGATAGCCGTCGGTGTTGGAGACATTCACCGTCGACCCGACCGTGGTGTGGGTTCCCGTCTCATTTGTGTGCGCGGTCATGAGAAGCGCATTCGGGTTCTGCCCATACATTTCGATCACGTCGAGTTCCGGGGGCCATGAACCGTCTTCGGGCAGAAGCCAGAAGGCCGGCCACGCGCCGGCATTTTCCGGGAGATCGGCCCGCATTTCGAAATAGCCATAGGTCTGCGAGAAGGTGTCGTGCGTCGTCAGTATGCCGGAAGTGTATTCGTAATTGTTGATCAGCGGCTTGATGTCGTCGGGCGCATGCGCCGCGGTTATGGTGAGCACGCCGCTTGCGACGCTGAACGGATGGACCGAGCTGGTCGGCGCATAATTGGCGTCGATATACCATTGCAGCTCGCCGTTCTGGGGCTGCGAGCTGCCGTTCTGCGCCCCCCACCAGAAATTGGAATCCCAGATGCCGCTCTGGCCGTTCCACAGGCTCAGCGTGTTGAAATCGTCGTTGAACGACAGCGTCATGCCGGTCTTGTCGATCGGCAGCTCGAACTGGCCGGGCTGAAACTTGTCGATCGTGGTGTTGTGGAACACCAGCACCTCGCTCGAGCCGAGGTTCAGCTGCACGTTCGATCCCACCTGGACCATATTGGCGTGGACGGCCTCGAACGAGGTGAAGGCATAGCCGTTGAGGCGCACCGTGTCGGTCGCGCCGAAATCGGAGATCAGGTCGCTGCCATTGCCCTTGTTGATGATGAAGGTGTCGGCGCCGGCGCCGCCGATCAGGACGTCATTGCCCTTGCCGCCGTCCAGCGTCTGGCTGCCGGCGCCGCCCGTTATGATGTTGTCCTGACCATTGCCGAAGGCATAGTGGCCGTCTCCGGTGACGACGAGGTTCTCGAAATTCGCGGGCAGCTTGTAGCTCATCCAGGTATCGATCGTGTCGACGCCCGCGCCGTAGTTCTCGACCGCTTTGTTGATCGTCGAATAGAGATGGTAATAGTCGTCGCCCGCGCCGCCATACATGGTGACCTTGACGTTGGTGTCGCCCCAGAAGGAATCGTTGCCCGAGGTGCCGTAGCGGTAAGGCGCGCCTCCAGTCGCCGAGAACCAATGGGTGGAAGCGCCGGTATAGGGAAGTGGAATGCCTTTGGCGTTGAGGACTGTGGTCATTCCGACACTCCTTGCGCGTGCTGCCTTGGTCGTTCGACAACCTTCGAGCGACCATTTCGGATCAACTCTTAAATTGATCCGTCGTTCCAGGGAATCATTCTATAGTACACCAAGGAGATCGTCGCCCATCATTTAATAGATAATGCCGAAGGCGTTAAGCTGATCCTAATACAACTTTATAGGAGAGACTTACAATTTTAATAAATTGTGAGATCCGCGCCGAAAGGTTAGGCAACCTGTCAATGATTCATGCAATTTGACGCGACACGACCGCCTGCCTGAGGCGGCGACTCGAAGTCGCGGGCGGATGGCTGCCGGCAAAGGGCTCAAGAAAATTTGACAGGCTATGTCGGACCGGGTGAGGTTCACCCGTCCTTGGGGCATAGAACAACGAAACCACAAAGGATACCGAAGAGATGCCAAGCACCGTACGTTTGCACCGCGTTCTGACGACCAGCCCGGAGAAGGTCTACCGCGCATTCACAGAAGCCGACGCGCTGGCGAAATGGCTTCCGCCGAACGGCTTCACTTGCACCGTGCACAGCTTCGACGCGAAAGTCGGTGGCGCCTTCAAGATGTCGTTCCGAAACTTCACGACGGGCGGCAGCCATTCCTTCGGCGGCGAATATCTCGAACTCGTTCCCGGCGAGCGCCTGCGCTACACCGACAGGTTCGACGACCCCAATTTGCCCGGCCAGATCGAAGTGACCGTGCTGCTGAAGAAAGTGTCGGTCGGCACGGAACTCGACATCACGCAGGCCGGCATTCCGGACGTTATTCCGGCCGAAGCCTGCTATCTCGGCTGGCAGGAGTCGCTGCGCAATCTGGCAAAGCTCGTCGAACCCGAGATCAATCAGTAGAGCCCATCGGATCGGCGGCGCCGCCCAGCCAGTCCGCGCCGCCGACAATGCCGAGCCGAGGACTCATCCCTCACGGCCCGGTGCAGATCGGCAACGGTTGTGGCGGCGGTGGCGGGTTGTCCTTGGCGTATTGCGCGATGATCGGCTCAAGGCTCTTTCGCGGCCAGAATTTCGGCTTGCCGATCTCCTTCAGGCAGGACGCATTCCAATAGGCGCCCGATTTACCAACGGCGGTGATGTCGCGCGATTCCGGGTAGATATAGAGCGTCGTCGGATTGCCCTTCACCATCGAAATGATCTGGTCGGCGTCGGACGGCGACCAGCTGGTGCAGCCATTGCTGCGGCCGCCGGCATAATCCACCAGCTTGCCGTATGGCACGAAGCCGTCATGGTCGGCATAGGAGCTGTTCGGGTTCTTGCGCAGGCACATGCCGCGCAACAGCCGCGCCGCGTGGCCACCGATCACCCGCTGCCTGGCATTCGCCGTCTCCCCCTCACCGTCGAACTGGATGAAGGTGCGCAGCAGCGCCTGGTCCTTTTTTGCGCCGATGCGGTAAAAACCCTTGAATGAGGTCTTTGCCTCGCCGGTCATATAGGCGCCACCGGTCGTCAAGGACGAGTCCAGGGCATTGCCGAAGTTTTTCGCGCAGCGTTTGCCGTTGGAGAAATCGACCACGCCTTTCAAATTTCGGCCGCCCCCATGGCCCGACGAGATCGCCCTGAACGACTGCTTGGCCTCGCAAATGACGTAGTAGCGCCGCCCCAGCACGCCATTGCCGAGATCGCCGGGGCGCGTCGCATCCATGGCGAAATAGCAGCCATTGTGGACCGCGCCTTGCGCGACCTTCTTCAGGTAAAGCGCGCGCGCCCGCTCCAGCACCACTTGCGAAATCTCGCCGTCGTCATTGCCGACATGGGCCTGCAGCCAGGCCGGTATATCGGAGGACGCGGCAAAAGACCGGGCAGACATCGTCAAGGCGATGCCGGCGATGGCGAGGAGGCCAAAGACAAAGACAGCCAGAGATTTCAACCGCACCGGACAACCCTCCCGCCCGAACCGTTCTGCGATTCTCGGAAACCCATCATAAATCGTCGCGCGCCGATCGGCGAAACACATCTTGTTCAGAACCGCGCAAGCAAGTCAGGTAGCTGCCTGTTCGCCTTTCAGAGCGCCAGGCTGCCCTGTTCCGCCTCCGCGGCATTGGGGTCGCCCGGCGCCGTCGCCCAGGCGAGCTCGACCAGCGTCACCGTGCGGCGGCCGGTGCCGTCGAGCTGGCAGACGATGAGGCCCTGCTCCTCGATATAGGTGAGCAGCCGCCGGGCGCGCCGCAGCGAATGCGAGCCGTAGGCGCGCGCGATCGCCGCGTCGCTCGGGCACGGCCAGCCCTCCTTGGCGGCGCGGGCGATCATCATGAACACGCCCTGCATGTCCTCGGGCAGCAGCGAGGCGCGCACGGAAACGTCCTGCCAGGCGTCATCTCCTGCCATGTCGGCGCCGAGCCCGGCGCGGGCACGCGTCAGCATGCGACGGAATTCTGAGAGGTCCGGCACCACCGAAGCGAGGCCTTCGATGCGGCAGCGGACGACGAACTCCTGATAAAGCACTCCGATGACGCGGAAACCCGCATCGGGCTGCGCCAGGATGGCGCGCAGGACACGGTCCACCCGCTCTCGCCGCTCGGCCATATCCTCGGCGCTTACCGCCGGTTCCGCAGGTTCCGGGCGGATCTCCATCGCCGCTGATTTGGCCGCCATCAGCTGGTCGAGCAGCTCCGGCGACGCCATCCGGCGCGGCGCGCGCATCGTCTCGGGCGGCGGCGCCGCCAGGATGATGGCGCGCGCGTCTTCAAGCGCTGTTTCCGGCATTGCCATCAGCCGCGGCGTACCGTTGCGCGGGCTGGTCTCGGTCTGGCCGATGCGCACGCCCAGCGGACGGCGCGACAGCGCTGGGCCCAACGCCATGAAGTGCCCGCGCTCCAGGTCTCGAAACGCCTCGGCCTGACGCCGTTCCATGCCCAGAAGGTCGGCGGCGCGCGCCATGTCGATATCGAGGAAGGTACGGCCCATGAGGAAATTGGACGCCTCCGCCGCGACATTCTTGGCGAGCTTTGCCAGCCGCTGCGTGGCGATGATGCCGGCAAGGCCGCGCTTGCGGCCGCGGCACATCAAATTGGTCATGGCGCCGAGCGAGAGCTTTCGCGCCTCGTCGGACACTTCGCCGGCCACGGCGGGCGCGAACAGCTGCGCTTCGTCGACCACCACCAGCATCGGATACCAATGCTCGCGGGCAACCTCGAACAACCCGCCGAGAAAGGCAGCGGCGCGCCGCATCTGGTTCTCGGCATCGAGCCCTTCGAGATTGAGCACCGTGGAGACGCGGTGGATGCGCGCCCGCTCGCCGGCTGCTTGCAGGCCACGCTCCGTATGCTCCTCGGCATCGATGACCAGATGGCCGTAATGGTCGCCCAGCGAGACGAAATCGCCTTCCGGGTCGATGATGGTCTGCTGCACCCAGGGCGCGCTCTGCTCCAGGAGCCGGCGCAAAAGGTGCGATTTGCCGGAGCCGGAATTGCCCTGCACCAGAAGCCGGGTGGCCAGCAGCTCCTCAAGGTCGAGCGCCGCCGACGCACCCGCCGTCGTCTGTCCCATCTCGATGGCTACGGTCATGTCACGACTCTCCTTGCGGACAGGGCTTATCAACCCGGCCGCGAGCCGTCGAGCGCGCCATGGCAACTCGCCCGCTGTTCCACACCTATGCTGCCAAAGCGCCACACATCAGCCCATCTGCCCAAAGGGAAGGCACATCAAGCGGAGTTGACCGGCGGCAGAAGCGGCGCTTCCAGCCCGTCGAAGGGATCGCGCCAGGCATCGATGGCTTCGAGCCGGCGATACCAACCCAGAACAGAGGGATAGTCCACCAGCGGCAGGCCGGCTGCATCGTTGAACGGCAAAAACGTCGCCATGCGGAAATCGGCATAGGAAAGCGACTTGCCCACAAGCCATGGCCGCTTGGCGAGCTCCGCCTCGAGAATCGCTGCCGCGATGCGGAACTCCGCCAGCCCCTCCTCGACCTTGCCCTGGTCGACAGGCCCAATCCCGTAGCGCTGCTTGGTTCCGCGCTCGAAATGCACGGTGTCGCAGGCCCGCACGAAATTTTCCTTGCCCCAGCTCAGCCAGCGGATCATGTCGGGTTGGTCGCCGCCGCCGCGCCAGAAATCCGAACCCGCTTCGCGCGACAGAAGGCAGGCTATGGCGTCGGCTTCCCACAGGCTGCCGCCCGTCCATGCCAATATCGGCAGGGTAAGATTGGGATTGAGCTGACGAAACCGCTCAGCCTGCCCGGGCGCCATGGGTGCCGCGAACTCACACTCGACCTTGGCCTGCAGATGACGTGCCGTTGCTACCGCAAGGCGCGGATTGGGATTGCGGCTGAAGTACAGTTTCATATCCGGTCCTGGACGCTGTGGGCTCGACCCTATCAAACACGCAAACGTGCCCTCCCGGCAATCTGGTCGGACCACGATTCCGCTGGCACACGCCGTCGTTCGGCGTATTATTTCCTTCGGGAGAGGGTTCTTGGCAGGAGGAAGCCATGAACGTAGTGCAGAGCGTACCTGTCATCGACGTGACAACCCAGAACCTTGTTTCCTCTGCGCTTTCCAGATTCCGCGCCGGCGATACCGTCTCGACCAGGGCGGCGCCCGACGCTATCCGCCGCATGGATCCAACCTGTGTCGACAGCGACGACGATCTCGTCGAGCTCGTCGTCATGGCGGCAATTGGTAAGACCATGGCGGTCGTGTTCGACCACCGCTCCCGCTAGCCCTGTGGGACGAACCTGTGCCGTTCAACTCGCTTGAGCTCGAGTGGATTCGGTTGGCGAGCTTTTACAACTGCAGCCCGGGAGGCGCACGTCTTCGTGCGCGAAGGCCGGCAATAGCATAAGCGGGCAAGACTCAGATCCCCAAGGGATGCGGCATGTAGCCGACGAAGCCGCCGATCTTCCAGTGGCCCGCCACCTTCCTGCAAAAATACAGCGTCTGCCATTTCAGCTTGTCGACGCTGCCATCGGCCTTGGCCACCGAGCCGTTGAACTTCTTGTGCAGCACGGCGCGGTCGCCATCGACATCGATGTCGCGCATGTTGGTGACGCGAAACAGCGCCTCGCGCAGCGGCTCGGCGAATCTGGCCGCCGCCGTCTCCTTGGCCTGGCGCAGCCATTCGTCGCGATAGACGGCAAGGCTCGGGAATTGCAGACGCCAGGCGTCGGCATCGCTGAGGAAATGCGCATGCATGCCGAAGAAGCTGTCGGCGAGGAAATCATCCTCGACCATCGACCAGTCCTGACGGATAAAGGCGTCGATGTCGCGCCGCACCAACATTTCCCAGAGCGCGTGGCGATCGGCATCGCCCTCTGGAAACGGGTTCTTGTCGAAGGTCATTGAAATCTCCTGTCGGGAAAATGCGACGCGCAAGATGCTGGCGAGCCTGCGATAAAGCAACACGCGTTTGGAAAAATGCTGCTTTCCAAAAAGCCCCCTATGAGGATCACCGGGACAGGCGTAGAGCGGTCGTCGAAAACGGGGCGCGGCCCGCCATTCTGAACAGGAGTTTCCTTTGCCTAAAGAGTGTTTTGGAACATCCCACGTGCCGCTGTCGCCGGCCGTGCGCGCCGGGGATTTCGTCTACATCTCAGGTCAGGTGCCGGTCGACAGCGACCGCATCGTGGTCAAGGGCGGCATCACCGAGCAGACCGAGCAGGTGCTGCAGAATGTGAAGGCGGCACTCGCGCTGGCCGGTTGCACCATGGACGATGTCGTCAAGACCACGGTCTGGCTCGAGGACGCGCGCGACTTCGGCGCCTTCAATGCCGTCTACGCCAAGCACTTCCCGAAAAATCCGCCGGCCCGCACCACGGTCGAATCGCGGCTGATGATCGACATCAAGATCGAGGTCGAAGCCGTCGCCTACCGGCCGGTTTGACCAGTCGGGGCATGATCCCGAAAGTGGAAACCGGTTTTCTCGGACAAACGGAAACCGTTTTGTCCAGAGATCATGCCCCAAAACGAAGAGAGGCAGGCGCCGATGCAGTTCGATCTCCTGATCAAGGGCGGCCGCCTGATCGATCCGGCCTCGGGCCTGGACGCGCCGCGCGATGTCGCCGTTGCGGGCGGTCGCGTCGCGGCCATCGAGACTGCCATCGACGCCGAGCATGCTACGCAGGTCGTGGATGCCAGGGATTGCATCGTCACGCCCGGCCTCATCGACCTGCACAGCCATGTCTATTGGGGCGGCACCTCGCTGGGCGTCGACGCCGACCGGCTGGCGGCCAAGAGCGGAACCACCACCTTCATCGATGCCGGCAGCGCCGGCGCCGGCAATTTTCTGGGCTTTCGCCGCCATGTCATCGAGCGCTCGAAGGTGCGTATTCTCGCCTACGTCAACATCTCCTTTGCCGGCATATTCGGCTTCTCGCAAAGCGTCTCGGTCGGCGAATGCAGCGATCTCAGGCTCTGCGAGCCACGCGAGACGGTGGCCGCGGTGCGCGAGCACGCCGATGTCGTCGTTGGGGTAAAAGTGCGCTCCGGCAAGCATGCCGGCGGCGCCAGCGGCATCGCCCCGGTCGATCTTGCGCTGGAAGCCGCCGACCAGGTCGGTCTGCCGCTGATGGCGCATATAGACGAGCCGCCGCCCGGCCGTTCCGAGGTGCTGCCACGGCTGCGCCGCGGCGACATCCTCACCCATTGTTTTCGGCCATTCCCCAACGCGCCGGTGTTCGCTTCCGGCGCGGTGCGGCCGGACATGCGGCTGGCCCGCGAACGCGGTGTCATCTTCGACATCGGCCACGGCATGGGATCGTTCGACTTCGCCGTGGCGAAAGCGATGCTGGCCGAGGGCCTCGCGCCCGACGTCATCTCCAGCGACGTGCATCTCTACTGCGTCGACGGTCCGGCCTTCGACATACTGGTCTGCATGTCGAAGCTGATGGCGCTGGGCATGCCGCTGGTCGAGGTGCTGCGCGCCGCCACGCAAAGGCCAGCCGAGGCGATCGCCAGGCCGGAGCTTGGGACGCTGAAAGTTGGCGGTGTCGGCGATGTCGCGGTGCTGAGACTGCGCCCCGGGCGCTTTACCTTCGTCGATGCGGTCGGTGCGGCGCTGATCGCGGATCAGCGGCTGGTCTCAGAAGGCATTGTTATCGGCGGTGTCTGGTGGCCGAACGAGGCGCCCGACCACAACGAGACCGAGCGCTTCGAGCCGCATGCGGCACATACGCATGTCGAGGTCGCGGCACGGCATTTCGGGCGTGGATAATCTCCCTCCTTGAGGGGGAGATGGCCGGCAGGCCAGAGGGGGTCGGTTCGACCGGACGCAAGCTCCTCGCGGCAGCTGGAGGTCAGCGCTCCACGCGCGGCGACCCCCTCTGTCGCCTTCGGCGACATCTCCCCCTCGAGGGGGGAGGAGATCGCTAGCGCCCTGCGTTACTCACNCGACCCCCTCTGTCGCCTTCGGCGACATCTCCCCCTCGAGGGGGGAGGAGATCGCTAGCGCCCTGCGTTACTCACCGCCCCAAACACCGGCGTCGCAATCCCTTCCATCCGCGCCTTGATCTGCAGCGCCACATATTTCGAGTAAAACCGCGACAGCGCCAGATTGCCGCCGTGGAACCACAGCGCGTCCTGCGCCGTCGGCTTCCACATGTTGCGCAGCTCGCCTTGCCAAGGACCGGGATCGCCCTTGACGCCGGAGCCGAGGCCCCAGCATGGCCCGACCTTGTCGGCGACCTCGCGCGAGACGATGGCCGCCACGGTCTCGTTCATCGACTGGTAGCCGGTACAGGCGACGATCGCATCGACGGCCAGCTCGCTGCGGTCGTCGAACAGGATGCCGGTCGGCGTCAATGAACTGATGCCGACGCCGCTCTTCACTTTGATCTCGCCATTGATGATCAGTTCGCAGGCGCCGACATCGATGTAGTAGCCGGAGCCGGTGCGGTAGGCCTTCATCAACAGCCCGGTCTCGTCCTCCCCGAAATCGATGGCGAAGCCGGCGGCGCGTAGCTGGTCGTAGAAGTCTGCGTCGCGTGCCTTGATCACCTCGTAAAGATCCCGCTGGCCCTTGGGTACAAGCGCGAACGGCGTGGACGCGACGATCAGGTCGGCCTTGTCGGTGCTGATGCCGCGCGCCAAAGCCTTTTCCGAGAAGATCTCGAAGCCGACTTCCATCAGAGTGTCGGATTTCACCACTGTCGTCGGCGACCGCTGGATCATGGTGACGTCTGCGCCGCTCTCCCAGAGGTCGACGCTGACATCGTGCCCCGAGCTTGCCGCGCCGATGACAGCGACACGTCTGCCGCGGAATTTCTCGCCGCTTGCATACTGGCTGGAATGCAGGAGTTCGCCCTTGAAGGTCTCGGCGCCGGGCAGCGCGATCTGGCGTGGCGGGCCATAGGCGCCGGTGGCAAAGACAATGTGCTTCGGCTTCAGCGTGATCTGCCGGCCGACGCGGTCGACCACCACAGTCCACACCTTCTCGGCCTCGTCATAGCTGGCGCTGAGGCATTTGGTGGCGACCCAGTAGTTGAGCTCCATCACCCTGGTGTACATCTCCAGCCAGTCGCCCATCTTGTCCTTGGGCGTGAACACCGGCCAGTTCTCCGGGAACGGAATGTAGGGCAGATGGTCGTACCAGACCGGATCGTGGAGCACGAGCGAGCGATAACGGTTGCGCCAGGAATCGCCGGGGCGCGCATTTTTCTCGATGATGATGGTGGGCACACCGAGCTGCCTCAGCCGCGCGCCGAGCATGATGCCGCCCTGCCCGCCGCCGATCACCAGGCAATAGGGCTGCTCGGTGGCGCCGAGGTCGCGCGTCTCGCGCGCCCGCGCCTCCGCCCAGGTTTCGCGCTTCGGATCGGCCTTGTGACGGATACCAAGCGGCCGCGCCGGTCCCTTTTGTTCCTCGAACCCCTTGAGCTCACGCACCGCCGTGAACAAGGTCCGGCAGCGGCCGTCCGTAAGGCGCACAATCCCTTCGCCCCGCGCGACCGCCGTTTCGAACGTGAACCAGGCCTCGACGGTGCCCTCATCCGAGGTCGCCTCGCCGGACAGCGTCCAGTGTGAGGGCTTCGTTTCCGCCAGCGTCGCTTGCAGCATGTCGCGGATCTCATCGCGGCCTTCCATCGTGGTGATGTTCCAGGTGAAAGCCAGCAGATCGCGCCAGTAGCAATCCTCGACGAACAGGTTGGCGGCCGCCTCGGCGTCATCAGCTTCCAGCGCCCGTGCAAGCGCGCAAAGCCATGTCGCCGCCTGTTTCGATGGTGCCATGTCGAGCATCTGTTTTTCCCTCGTTTTGCGTTCCCATTGTTTCGAAAGACGGAGCCGCCGCAAGAGGGGTCGCGATATCATGGCGTCGGTTTCTAGCGGCCCGGAACGGAGCCATCTCCCGGAAATCTTTATAGGAATTTTATATCTTTCCTCCCGGCCCCGTCTCGAACCTTTATGGCGATCGGGTCCATATTCCATCTCGAGCAAAACGCTGCGGACGCCGTGACCCCAGAGTTACGGCGGGCCGTTCTCATGGAATTTCTGGCTCGCCAGTCGCTGGCGCCAAATACAAGCAGAAGCAAGGACCAACACAAATGGACATCGTCGTCATCGGGATCGAGGTTTTGTTCTTCGGTCTTTCCCTCGCCTACATCAAAGCTTGCGACGCTCTTTAAGCGGAAGGATCGCACCATGCTTGTCGATTACATCCTCGGTGGCGGCGTGACCTTGTTCCTGCTCGTCTACCTGACATACGCCCTCGTTCGCCCAGAACGCTTCTGAAGCAAGGCACGGAAACCCATGACACTCAACGGATGGATACAGATCCTGGTTTATTGCGGGATCGTCGTTTTGCTGGTGAAGCCGCTCGGCGGCTACATGTACCGCGTCTTCAATGGCGATCGCACCTTTCTCTCGCCCATACTCGGGCCCGTTGAGCGCGGCCTCTACCGCATTTCGGGAACCAGCGAGCGCGAGGAGCAGCACTGGACGACCTACGCGGCAGGAATCATCTTCTTCAGCCTTGCCAGCTTCCTGGTGCTGTACTTTCTGCAACGCCTGCAGGGCGTCCTGCCTTACAATCCGGCCGGGATGGCATCGGTCGAACCCAATCTCGCCTTCAACACTGCCGTCAGCTTCGTCACCAACACCAACTGGCAGAATTACGGCGGCGAAAGCACGTTGTCCTACCTCGTGCAGATGGCGGGCCTGACTGTTCAGAACTTCATGTCCGCCGCCGTCGGCATTGCCATTGCGGTGGCGCTGATCCGCGGCTTCGCCTGCGCCTCGGCCAAATCGATCGGCAATTTCTGGGTCGATATGACCCGCTGCACGCTCTACATCCTGCTGCCGCTCAGCATCGTGCTCACCCTTGTCTATGTCTGGCTCGGCATGCCGCAGACGCTCGGGCCTTATGTCGACGCCACCACGCTGGAGGGCGCCAAGCAGACGCTCGCCCTTGGGCCGGTCGCCTCGCAGGTCGCCATCAAGATGCTCGGCACCAATGGCGGCGGCTTCTTCAACGCCAATGCCGCGCATCCTTTCGAAAACCCCGACGCCATCTCCAACATGATCCAGATGGTGACGATCTTCGCGCTGGGTGCTGCACTCACCAACGTCTTCGGCCGCATGGTCGGCAACCAGCGCCAGGGCTGGGCGATCCTGGCCACGATGGGTGTGCTGTTCATCGCTGGCGTCGTTATCTGCTACTGGGCGGAAGCCGCGGGCAATCCGCTGGTCCATGCGTTGGGCGTCGACGGCGCCAACATGGAAGGCAAGGAGAGCCGCTTCGGCATTGCCGCTTCGGCACTATTCGCCGTCATCACCACGGCTGCGAGCTGCGGTGCGGTGAACGCCATGCATGACTCGTTCACAGCACTTGGCGGCCTGGTCCCGATGCTCAACATGCAGCTCGGCGAAGTCATCGTCGGCGGCGTCGGCGCCGGCTTCTACGGCATCGTCATGTTCATCGTCATCACCGTGTTCGTCGCCGGCCTGATGGTTGGCCGCACGCCCGAATATCTCGGCAAGAAGATCGAGGCCAAGGAGGTCAAGATGGCAATGCTCGCCATCCTCGCTCTGCCGTTGGTCATGCTGGTCTTCACGGCAATAGCGGTCGTGCTGCCAAGCGCCGTCGCCTCGATGGCCAATGGCGGTCCGCATGGCTTCTCCGAGGTTCTTTATGCCTACACTTCGGCGGCGGCCAACAACGGCTCGGCCTTTGGCGGCCTTTCCGGCAACACGCCCTGGTACAACATCACGCTCGGCATCTCCATGTGGGTGGGTCGCTTCTTCGTCATCATTCCAGCGCTTGCCATTGCCGGCTCGCTAGCGACGAAGAAGACGGTTCCGGCTTCCGCCGGCACCTTCCCGACCGACGGCCCGCTGTTCGTCGGCCTGCTCGTCGGCGTCATCCTGATCGTCGTCGGCCTGACCTTCTTCCCGGCACTGGCGATCGGACCGATCGTCGAGCACCTGGCTGCCATCAACGGCCAGACATTCTGAGGCTTGTCATGTCCTGGTTCTACCCAAAACGCATGAAGGCCCGGCCGCGAGCCGGCCCACGAGCCGGCAATGAGGGGGAGGAAACGCCCCCTCCCTTCCCCAGCGTATCTACCTTCCTCGGCCTCGCGGCAGTCATGATCGTGATCTGGCTGCTGGCCTATGGCCCGCCGCCCCTCTTTTCGGCATCCGATCGGTCGGTGCCGGCCAACAGTTCAGATACTGGAGCCACCAAATGAGCCAGTCCAAATCCGCGAGCATCATGGATGCCCGCATCCTGTGGCCGGCCATCGGCGGCGCCTTCAGGAAACTCGACCCCCGCACGCTGGTCAGGAACCCGGTGATGTTCGTCGTCGCCATCGTCTCGCTTCTTACCACGGTCCTGTTCGTCAAGGATCTCGCCACCGGCGGCGGCGATTTCGGCTTTACGCTGCAGATCATCATCTGGCTGTGGTTCACCGTGCTGTTCGCCAACTTCGCCGAGGCCGTCGCCGAAGGCCGCGGCAAGGCGCAGGCCGATTCGCTGCGCAAGGCGCGCACCGAAACCCAGGCCAAGCTGCTTGCCGGCGAAGACCGCTCCAGGTTCAAGCTGGTGCCCGGCACCAGCCTGAAGGTTGGCGACATCGTGCTGGTCGAAGCCGGCGACATCATCCCGTCCGACGGTGAAGTGATCGAAGGCGTGGCCTCGGTCAACGAGGCGGCAATCACCGGCGAGTCCGCACCCGTCATTCGCGAATCCGGCGGCGACCGTTCGGCGGTCACCGGCGGCACGCAGGTTTTGTCCGACTGGATTCGCGTGCGCATATCAGCCGCCTCCGGCCACACCTTCCTCGACCGCATGATCTCGCTGGTCGAGGGTGCCTCGCGCCAGAAGACGCCCAACGAGATCGCGCTCAACATCCTGCTCGTCGGCATGACGCTGATCTTCGTGCTGGCCACCGCCACGATCCCGAGCTTTGCCTCCTATTCCGGCGGCTATATCCCGGTGACGGTGCTGGTCGCGCTGTTCGTCACCTTGATCCCGACCACCATCGGCGCCCTGCTGTCGGCCATCGGCATTGCCGGCATGGACCGCCTGGTGCGCTTCAACGTGCTGGCCATGTCCGGCCGTGCCGTCGAAGCGGCGGGCGACGTCGATACGCTTTTGCTCGACAAGACCGGCACCATCACGCTCGGCAACCGCCAGGCCACCGAATTCCGCCCGGTCAAGGGCGTCACCGAACAGGAACTGGCCGATGCCGCGCAGCTCGCCTCGCTCGCCGACGAGACGCCTGAGGGACGCTCGATCGTCGTGCTGGCCAAGGAGAAATACGCCATCCGCGCCCGTGACATGGCAACCTTGCATGCCAGCTTCGTGCCCTTCACCGCGCAGACCCGGATGAGCGGCGTCGACATCGATGGCTCGTCGGTGCGCAAGGGCGCCGTCGATTCGGTTCTCGCCTATGTCAGCCAGTCGACATCGGCCACTCACGGCGCGCGCCCCGGCAGCGACACCGTCAAGGATCTCCAGGCGATCGCCGACGAGATCGCCAAGTCGGGCGGCACGCCGCTGGCCGTCGAGCGTGACGGCCGCCTGCTCGGCGTCGTCCACCTCAAGGACATCGTCAAGGGTGGTATCCGCGAGCGCTTTGCCGAACTGCGCAAAATGGGCATCCGCACCGTGATGATCACCGGCGACAATCCGATGACTGCGGCGGCGATCGCAGCCGAAGCCGGCGTCGACGATTTCCTCGCCCAGGCCACGCCCGAGGATAAGCTGAAGCTGATCCGCGACGAACAGGCCAAGGGCAAGCTGGTCGCCATGTGCGGTGACGGCACCAACGACGCGCCGGCCTTGGCGCAGGCCGATGTCGGCGTCGCCATGAACACCGGCACGGTTGCCGCCCGCGAGGCCGGCAACATGATCGACCTCGATAGTGACCCGACCAAGCTGATCGAGATCGTCGAGATCGGCAAGGCGCTGCTGATGACGCGCGGCTCGCTAACGACCTTCTCGATCGCCAACGACGTCGCCAAATACTTCGCCATCATCCCGGCCATGTTTGCCGTCTTCTACGTTGCGCCGGGACATACAATCGGCCCCCTGCAAGCGCTCAACATCATGCATCTGGCGACGCCGCAGAGCGCCATCCTGTCGGCCATCATCTTCAACGCGCTGATCATCATCGCTCTGATCCCGCTGTCGCTTAAAGGCGTCAAATACCGCGCCATCGGCGCCGGCGCGCTGCTCAGCCGCAACCTGCTGGTCTACGGCCTCGGCGGCATCATCGTTCCCTTCGCCGGCATCAAGGCGATCGACATGATCGTCACCGGCCTCGGCCTCGCTTAAGGAAATACGTCCATGCTCACTCAGATAAGACCCGCTGTTATCATGATCGTCTTTTTCACCGTTTTGACCGGCCTGATCTATCCCCTGGGCATGACCGGCATCGCCCAGGCGCTGTTTCCGCACCAGGCCAATGGCAGCTTGATCGAGAAAAACGGCACGGTCATCGGCTCCGAACTGATCGGCCAGGGCTTTGCCGACGACAAGTATTTCCATGGCCGCCCCTCGGCTGCCGGCGACGGATACAACGCCGCAGCGTCCAGCGGCTCCAATCTCGGTCCAACCAACCCCAAGCTGATCGACCGCATCAAGGGCGATGTTGCAAAGCTGAAGGCGGAGAACCCGAACCAGCCGGTGCCGATGGATCTGGTGACGACGTCCGGCAGCGGCCTCGACCCCGCCATCAGCCCGGACGCCGCCTATTTCCAGGTCGCTCGGGTGGCCAAGGCCAGGGGCTTCGACGAAGCCAAGGTCAAGGCGCTTGTCGACAGCCATGTCGAAGGCCGCGAACTCGGCTTCCTCGGCGAGCCGGTCGTCAATGTGCTGGCGCTCAACCTGGCACTGGACGATACCAAGCAGTGAGAGACAATCTCTGAAGCCAGGGGCCAGGGATCGACACGATCCTCGGCGCCGTTCATGATCGAGCCTGATGCCGGACGCCAGAAGCAACTATACCAGACCCTCTCCGGACGCGCTGCTCGAGCATGCGGAACGGGAAGAGCGCGGCCGCCTGCGGATATTTCTGGGTGCTGCACCCGGTGTCGGCAAGACCTACGAAATGCTGATGGCCGGCCGCGCCATGCTTGCCGACGGCATCGACGTGGTCATCGGCATCGTCGAAACCCACGGCCGCAAGGAAACCCTGGCGCTGGTCGAAGGCTACGAGGTCATCCCGCGCCAGAAGGTCGACTACAAGGACCGCGTGCTGAATGAGATGGACATCGACGCCATCCTCGCCCGCCGGCCGGCGCTGGTGCTCGTCGACGAACTCGCCCACACCAACGCACCCGGCAGCCGCCACCCCAAGCGCTATCTCGACGTCCAGGAAATCCTTGCGCGCGGCATCGATGTCTACACCACGCTCAACATCCAGCATGTCGAGAGCCTGAATGACGTGGTGGCGCAGATCACCCGGGTCAGGGTGCGCGAAACGGTCCCGGACTCCATCATCGACCAGGCCGATGACATCGAGATCATCGACCTCACGCCCGACGACCTGATCAAGCGGCTGAAAGAGGGCAAGGTCTATTTCCCCAACACTGCCCAGCGCGCAGTCGAAAACTATTTCTCGCCGGGCAATCTGACCGCGCTTCGGGAATTGGCGCTGCGCCGCACCGCCCAGCGCGTCGACGAGCAGTTGCTCAACCACATGCAGTCGCACGCGATTCCCGGCCCTTGGGCGGCGGGCGAAAGGGTGCTCGTCTGCGTCGATGCGCGTCCGGGCGGAGCGTCTCGTGTCCGCTATGCGCGCCGGCTGGCCGACCGGCTGCGCGCACCGTGGACGGCGCTGCATGTCGACACGCCGCGTTCGGCCGCCATGTCGGAGGAAGACAAGGACCGGCTGGCCACACTGTTGCGCCTGGCCGAGCAGCTCGGCGCCGAGGTGACGACCATTCCGGGCCAGAACGTCGCCCAGGACATCGTCCGCCACGCCATGGCCAACAACTTCACCCATATCGTCGTCGGCAGGCCGACCCGCTCGCGCTGGCGCGAACTGATCGAGGGTTCGCTCACCTACGATCTGATCCGCAATGCCGGCGATATCAGCGTCCATGTCATTTCAGGAACGGAGCGCGACAACGAGGCCACGTCGAGGGTCAAGGCGGCGGCCGAGCAGACGCCATTTCAAATCTGGCCTTATCTTTTCTCGACCGTCTATGTCGCCGGCGCGCTTGCCGTCAGCGCCGTCCTCGATCAGTTCCTCGACGTTCGCAACCTTGCCAGCGTGCTGCTGCTGGCGGTGCTGACATCGGCAGTGACCTTTGGCCTGTGGCCGGCGCTGTACGCCTGTTTCCTCAGCGCCATTGCCTTCAACTTCTTCTTTCTCGAGCCGCGCTACACGATGACGATCCGCGATCCGGAGAGCATCGTTGCCTTCGCCGTCTNGTCTTCCTCGTCGTTGCCGTCATCGCCAGCAATCTGACGGCGCGTGTGCAGCGTCAGGCAGCCGCCGCCCGTTCACGCGCCCGGGCCACCGAGGACATCTACCTCTTTTCAAAGAAGCTCGCCGGCGCCGGCACGCTCGACGACGTTTTGTGGGCCACAGCCTTCCAGATCGCCTCGATGCTGAAGCTGCGCGTGGTGCTGCTTTTGCCGGAAGAAGGCACGATCACCGTCAAGGCCGGTTATCCCCCCGATGACACGCTGGCCGAGGCCGACATCGCGGCTGCACGCTGGGCTTGGGAACACAACCGGGCTGCCGGCCGTGGCGCCGATACCCTGCCCGGGGCAAAACGCCTCTACCTCCCCTTGCGCACCGCACGCACGGCCGTCGGCGTCGTCGGCCTCGACAATGACAAGCAAGGCCCGCTGCTGACGCCCGAGCAACAGCGCCTGCTCGACGCGCTGGCCGACCAGGCGGCGGTTGCCATCGAGCGCATCCAGCTGGTCGCCGATGTCGACCGCGCCAGGCTGGCGGCCGAGGCCGACCGCTTGCGCTCGGCACTGCTGACGTCGATCTCGCATGATCTGAAGACGCCGCTGGCGGCCATCATGGGCGCGGCCGGCACGCTCAGGGAATTTGCGCCGGCACTGCCCGAGAACGATCGGGCCGAGCTGCTGACCACCGTGCTCGACGAGTCCGAACGGCTGAACCGCTTCATCGCCAATCTGCTCGACATGACCAAGATTGAATCGGGCGCCATGGAACCGAATTTCGCCCTGCACTATGTCGGCGATGTCGTCGGCTCGGCCTTGCAGCGGGCACGCAAGATCACTGCCGGGCACAAGACCGAGGTTGATATTCCGGCCGACCTGCCGATGCTGAAGCTTGATCCCGTGCTGTTCGAACAAATGCTGTTCAATCTGCTCGACAATGCCGCGAAATACGCGCCACAGGGATCGACAATCCGGCTGCAGGGCTGGGCCGACAATGGCTCCGTCGCGCTGCAGATCATGGATGAGGGACCGGGCATTCCGCCCGCCGACCTGGAGCGCGTCTTCGACAGCTTTTACCGGGTGCGCAAGCGCGATCAGGTCCAGGCCGGCACCGGGCTCGGCCTGTCGATCTGCCGGGGCTTCATCGAGGCGATGGGCGGCACGATCATGGCGGCGAACCGCAGCGATCGCCAAGGCGCGGTCTTCACCATCCGCATGCCGAAGCCGGCACGATCGCCCGGCCTGGACGAACGGAACGCGGACGGGCAAAACTCTGGTGATCCGGCATGACAAATTCCAACGTCAGCATACTGGTCGTCGACGACGAGCCGCCGATCCGCAAACTGCTGCGCGTCGGCCTCGGCAGCCAGGGCTATGCGGTCAGCGAAGCGCCCAACGCCAACGCTGCGATCGAACTCGTCGATGCACAAAAGCCGGATCTGATCCTGCTCGACCTCGGCCTGCCCGGCATGGGTGGCCTCGATCTCCTGCGGAAATGGCGCGGCGACGGCCTCGACGTGCCCGTGGTCATCCTGTCCAGCCGCACCGACGAAGCCGGCATCGTCGCGGCGCTCGAACTCGGCGCTGACGACTACATCACCAAGCCGTTCGGCATGAACGAGCTGGTCGCCCGCATCCGCGTCGCGCTGCGCCACAAATTCCAGCAGCAGGGCGAAAAGCCGGTGTTCCACACCGGCGATCTCAGCGTCGACCTGGTCAAGCGCATCGTCAAGGTCGAAGGCAAGGAGATAAAGCTCTCCCCCAAGGAGTACGACATATTGCGCATTATGGTGCAGCATGCCGGCAAGGTGCTGACCCACCATTTCCTTCTGAAGCAGGTGTGGGGCGATTCGACCGACGTGCAGTATCTCAGGGTCTATGTCCGCCAGCTCCGGCAGAAGATCGAAAAATCACCCGACCAGCCGCGCTACATCACCACCGAGACCGGGGTGGGGTACCGGCTGCGCGAGGTTGAGTAGCCGCGCGCTCGCTGCTCAGTCCGCCGAGAGTTCCGCGGTCCGTGCCAGTGCGCCGCCGAAGCCGTTGAGCGGGATGGTGAAACTCACCGCTTGACCGGTGTCGGCCGCGAAGGCGTCGATCTTCAGCGTGGTGGCTGCCTTGAGCAGCGGCGTGACGCTGGCATCGAACGCCACCGGCACCAGGCAGCCGACGGCCTGGCAGGTGTTGAACGGCAGGCTGCCTTCCAGCTTCTGGTCGTCGATGGTCAGGCTGACGCCTTTGGCGAGCGCCAGGCCGAACGGCAGCGCCAGCGTTCCGGCGGCATCCTCGCCGCTCTTGCTCGACAGCTCGATGGCCAGCAGGCGCTGGTTGGACTGCTTGTTGAACTGCTGATGCGACAGGCTGCAAACCTTGGCCGTGCCGGTTACCTGGCAATTGACCGTCCAGTCGCCATGTGTCTCGGACAGCGCCGAGGCGCCGCCAGGCAATGTCGGGCCGGCAGCAGGGGCGGGCGCTGCGGCGGCAGGCGCCGCCTTGTCGGTCTTGGTTTGCGCCGCGACTGCCACCGGGCCAAGAATACAGATGCTGCCCAGTAGCGCCGCGAAATATACTTGCCTGCTTTTCATCAATATGCTCCCGATTGTGCCTCGAGTCAGCCGCGATTGAGGCCGAGATCCGCGCCCGATAGAGCGGTCAATCGATCTTTTCTGTCAAGTGCGGCCGGGCCGCTTCCTCAGGGATTTCGCCAACCCGTGGCAGATCGGCCCATGGCAGACCGGCCCATGGCAGATCGAGACGAACGCCCTATATAGAGAGGAGGTTATATCTGTACGGGAATGAACTGATGTCGACGCTTCGCCTATCGACAGTTCTCATGTCGGCAATGCTGGCGGCGGCAACGCTCGCCGGCATCATGCAATCTGCTGCGGCTCAGTCCGTCAATCCCAGCGCCAACCGGCTGATCCAGCAGAACCAGCTGCAGCAATTGCGCAACAGCCTGCAGCGGCAGCAGTTCCAGCAACAGCAGCAGCAATATCGCGAGCAGGACCGTCGGATCGTGCCGCAGCCGCGCCCCGAAGTGCCCGTCGTCCGGCAAGCTTGTCCGATTCAGATCGTCAACAACCAGATTGTGCGTGTTTGCCGTTGATATCGGTCGCTTGCGATTTACTTAGTCGACTTATTTACTAAAAATGCTCATTGCCTCGCGGGCATATCAGGGTTTGCAGGCGGCGTGCGGCGGTGCGCCCGCCGACCGGATTTTCAGCACATGGCGACGACGAAGAAAAAGGCGGTACGCAAGGCAAGGCGAGGCGAACGCATTCGCCAGGTCGCCGCCATTCCCTTTCGTCTGGACGTTTCAGGCAATTTCGAAGTGATGCTGGTGACGTCGCGAGCGACGAAGCGCTTTATCGTGCCCAAGGGCTGGCCGATGAAAGGAAAGAGCGGGCGCAAGGCCGCCACCATCGAGGCGCGCGAAGAAGCCGGCGTGCTCGGCAAGACCCGCAAGGCGCCTGCCGGCAGCTATTCCTACTGGAAACGGCTGGAGCACAATTTTGTGCGCGTCGACGTCGTCGTCTATCTGTTGGAGGTGTCCGAGGAACTGGCCAACTGGCAGGAGGCCAAGAGCCGCCAGCGGGCATGGCTCAAGCCGCAGGACGCGGCGTTGCTCATCGATGAGCCGGATCTCTCGACGCTGATGGCCAACCTGGCGCCGCCTCAGCCGGCAGTGCCGGACCCGGCCTGACCAACCTCACTTGCCCTCGTCCCCTTCAGCGGGACCCTCATCCCCCTCAGCGGGAAATGGCCGCAGCGGCGTGCCCGTATAGGCCCACAGCCATTCGCGCGGCAGCGGCCCTTTGTTGCGCTCGCTTTGCTGCGACTGTTCCCATGCATGCGCCAGGATGCCGACCGAGCGCGAGAGCACGAACAGGCCGCGCGTCAACGGCGGCGGAAAGCCGAGCTCGCCATAGATGACGGCGGTGGCGCCGTCGATGTTGAGCGGTATTTTCTTCCCCTTGCGCCGTGCCGCCTCTGATTCGACGGCCTCGGCGATGTCGGCAAAGCGTCCGCTGACGACGCCGCGCGCGGCAAACTCGCGCGTCACTGCGATCAGGCGCGGCGCGCGCGGATCGACCGGGTGGAAGCGATGGCCAAATCCCGGCACATAGCCTTTCTCCTCGGCGAAGAAACGGTCGAGCCGTGCGGCTACGGCTTGGTCCAGCGCAACACCCTGGTCAAGTGCCACGGCAATGTCGCCATAGAAGGACAGCGCCTGTTCGCCGGCGCCGCCATGCACGTCACCCAGCACGTTGACGGCGGACGCCATGGCGCTGTTGATGCCGACGCCGCAGGTGATGGCCATGCGGGCAATGGCGATCGACGGCGCCTGCGGCCCGTGGTCGACGGCCGCCCCCAGCGCAATGCCGAGCAGCGCCGCCTGCTCCTCGCTCGGCAA
Source organism: Mesorhizobium sp. LNJC391B00 (assembly GCF_000502535.1). Lineage (NCBI taxonomy): Bacteria > Pseudomonadati > Pseudomonadota > Alphaproteobacteria > Hyphomicrobiales > Phyllobacteriaceae > Mesorhizobium > Mesorhizobium sp. LNJC391B00. The sequence goes on along the minus strand of NZ_AYWI01000003.1, from coordinate 174,632 downwards.
TTCGCCGCGCAGCATCAGCCAGATCGTGGCCGGAAAGCTGACGCGGCCGATCAGCTCCTGGATTTCATAGCCGCGCAGCCGGATAATGCCGGGGCTCATCTCGATGATGCCGGTCTGCCACCATTCCTCGCCGCGTTCGCGGCCGGTTTTTCTCTCGCTCACGCGCTTCTCCTGGCGCGCGGCGGCAGGGTGGAAAAAACCTCGTCCATATGCTCGCCCAGCACAGGCGGCGGCAGGACCGGCAAGGGTGCCGCGCCATCGACCATGAAGCCGCCGCGCACCACGGTCAGCGGCTGCGCCATGCCGGGCAGACCCTGGAAACGCGTGGTCATGTCGCGCTCGACCACCTGGCGCTCGCCAAGCACTTGGGGGATCGTCAGCACCCGGCCCGCCGGCACGCCGGCGCGGTTGAATTTTTCCTCCCAGGCTGCGGCCGAGGCGCTCGCCAAGGCCGTCTCGATCAGCACCTTCAGCACAGCGCGGTTCTGCTTGCGCGTCTCGCGCTCGGCAAAGCGCGGATCGTCGGCCAGTTCCGGCTGGCCGATCAGCCGGCAAAGCGTGACGAACTGCTCCTGCTTGTTGGCGGCGATGTTGAGCAGGCCGTCGCCGGTGCGAAACGCGCCGGAGGGCGCAGCCGTCATGTTCTCATTGCCCATCGGCTGCGGCTCGACGCCGGCGGTCAGATAGTTGGACACCGGCCAGCCCAGCGCCGACAGCGTGCATTCGAGCATCGAGACATCGAGAAACGCGCCCTCGCCCGAGGTCTTCTGCTTGACCAGCGCCGCGGCGATGGCGAAGGCCCCGACCAGCCCGCCCAGCGTGTCGGCGACGGGATAGCCGACCCGCAAGGGTGCGGTCTCCGGCGTGCCGGTGATGCTCATGATGCCGGACAGCCCCTGGATGATCTGGTCGTAGGCCGGATTGTCGCGCATCGGCCCGGTCTGGCCGAACCCCGATATGGCGCAATAGACGAGACCCGGACGAACCGCTTTCAGCGCCTCATAGCCAAGCCCCAGCCGCCCCATCACGCCCGGTCGAAAGTTCTCGACCAGCGCATCGGCGGAGGCGACGAGATCGAGGAAGCGTTCGCGGTCGGCTTCGCTCTTGAGATCCAGCACCACCGATCGCTTGCCGGCATTCTGCGCCAGGAACGACGCGCCCATGCCCGCATTGTTGAGCGCCGGCGAGGCGCCGAGCTGGCGCGCCAGATCGCCGCCTTGCGGCGTCTCGACCTTGATGACATCGGCGCCGAGCAGCGCCAGCTGGTAGGCACAATAAGGGCCCGCCAGCACATTGGTCAGGTCGAGGATGCGGATGCCGGCAAGCAGATCGGTCATGATGCTCCAGGTTGCTCAGGCATCGCCCGGCACATGCTCCAGCCCGCGCCGGCGCCGATGCTCGATGAAGGCCCAGATATGCGGACCGGCGAGCCCGATGAAGGCGAGGATCAGCAGCACCAGCGACAGCTTGTGGGTGTAGAACACCGACCAGTCGCCGTTCGAGATCGTCATCGCCCGGCGGAACTGCGTTTCGGCGAGCGGCCCCAGGATCATGCCGATGATGACCGGCGCGGTCGGGAAATCGAAGCGCCGCATCAGGAAGCCGGCGGCCCCCAGGAGATAGAGGATGACGAGGTCGATCGGCGATTGCGAGATGCCGTAGGTGCCGACGGTGGCGAACACCAGGATGCCGGCATAGAGCTGCGGCGCCGGGATTTTCAACAGCCGTACCCACAGCCCGATCAGCGGCAGGTTGAGGACGACCAGGATGACGTTGGCGATGAACAGGCTGGCGATCAGGCCCCAGACCAGATCGGCCTGCGTCGTCAACAGCAGCGGTCCCGGATTGATGCCGTAGCTCTGGAAGGCCGACAGCATGATTGCGGCGGTCGCCGAGGTCGGCAGGCCAAGGGTGAGCATCGGCACCAGCACGCCGGCGGCAGACGCATTGTTGGCGGCTTCCGGTCCGGCAACGCCCTCGATGGCGCCGACCGTGCCGAACTCCTCCTTGTGCTTCGACAGCTTCTTTTCGATGGCGTAGGACAGGAAGGTCGGGATCTCGGCGCCGCCGGCAGGCATGGCGCCGATCGGGAAGCCGATGAAAGCGCCGCGCAGCCATGGCTTCCACGAGCGCCCCCATTCGGCCGCGGTCATGTAGAGCGAGCCCTTGAGCGGCACGATCTCGTCCTTGCCGGCATAGCGGCGCGAGGCCATGTAGAGCGTCTCGCCGACGGCAAACAGGCCGACCGCGGCAATGATGACATCGACGCCATCGAGCAGTTCGTTCATGCCGAAGGTGAAGCGCGGCTGTCCCGTCTGCAGGTCGACGCCAATCATGCCGATGACGAAGCCGATGAACAGGCTGGTGAGGCCGCGCACGGAGGACGAGCCGAGCACCGCCGACACCGTGATGAAGGCAAGCACCATCAGCGAGAAATATTCGGCCGGCCCGAAGGCGAGCGCGAACTTCACCACCACCGGGGCCAGGAAGGCGACGCCCATCGTGCCGATGGTGCCGGCGACGAAGGAGCCGATCGCCGAGGTCGCCAGTGCCGCGCCGCCGCGACCCGAGCGGGCCATCCTGTTGCCTTCCAGCGCGGTGACGATGGTGGCGCTTTCGCCCGGCGTGTTGAGCAGGATCGAGGTCGTCGAGCCGCCATACATGGCGCCGTAATAGATGCCAGCAAACAGGATGAAGGACGCCTCCGGCGCCACCTGGTAGGTGATCGGCAGCAGCAGCGCGATGGTCAGCGCCGGCCCGAGGCCGGGCAGCACGCCGATGGCCGTGCCGAGCGTGGTGCCGACCAGGCACCACAGCAGGTTCATCGGCGAGAAAGCGACGGAAAATCCGTGGGCGAGATGGCCGAGCGTCTCCATGGCGTCAGCCCCTCGCAGTGGCGATGATCGCGTCGATCACCGTGTTCAGCTGGTTTTCGATGAAGCCGGCGCCAATGTTGACGCCGAGCGCCCTGGCAAAGCCGAAATAGGCGGCAAGCGCCAGGATCAGGCCGGTCAGCGCATCGCGTAGCGTGTGCTTGCTGCCGAAGCCATAACAGACGAGCACGAACATGATGACCGAGGCGGCGGTGAAGCCGAGCGGCTGGATCAGCACCAGATTGGCGACCAGGCCGGCAACGACGATGCCCATGGCCTTCCAGTCGGTCGGCGTTTCCTTTTCCTCCTGCGGCTGCCAGCCGCCGCGCAGCGCGGCGACGATGAGCAGCAGCGAAAGCACGATCATGCCTGTCATGGTGATGTAGGGGAAGACGGTCGGCCCGACCTTGGAATAGAGCGGCGAAACCGGGATCGCCAGGGTCTGCCACGCCACGGCCGCGGCACAGGCGAGAAGCCCGATGCCGATCAACAATTCGGGCATGGCAAGGCGCGGGGGCGCCGGCTGCTGGTCGCTGGTGCTCATCGATGTCCTCCCGAGATGGCCGGCATCCTCCCGCCGGCCGCATCCGCAGTTTCACTCCCAGCGCATGATATGTCCATCTCGCAGGCTAATGTCGGAAGGGGCGGCCGTGGCCGCCCCTGAAGACATCAGGCGAGGCCGAGATCCTTGAGGATCGCGGTGATGCGGGCGGTGTCGTCGACGAGGAATTTCGCATAATCGTCGCCGGTCAGAAGGATGGGGGTCCAGTTGCGGTTCTTGCATTCGGCTGCCCAGGCATCGCTCTTGGCCATGGTCTCGATCATCGTGACCATCGCCGCCTTGTCGGCGTCGGAGACGCCTGGCGGTGCGAATACGCCGCGCCAGTTGAACAGTTCGACGTCGATGCCGGCTTCCTTCATCGTCGGTGCGTCGATGCCGTCCTGGCGCTTGTCGGCGGAGATCGCCAACAGCCGAAGCGCGCCCGCCTTGACCTGCTCGGAGAACTCGCCGAAGCCGGAAATGCCGGCCGCCACCTGGTTGCCGAGCAGCGCCGACAGCGCCTCGCCGCCGCCGGCGAAAGGCACATAGGAGAGGTTGGTTGCCGGAACGCCGACCGTCTTGGCGATCAGCCCGAACAGGATGTGGTCGGAGCCACCGGCCGAGCCGCCGGCCACCGGAACCTTGGTCGGATCCGCTTTGAGCGCGGCGACGAAATCGCCGGCCGTCTTGAACGGCGAATCCGCCGGCACCACCAGCGCCTCGAACTCGCCGGTGAGGCGAGCGATGGGCGTCACTTCGGAGAGGTTGTTGGCCGATTTGTTGGCGATGATGGCGCCGACCATGACCATGCCGGCCACCATCAGCGAATTGCCCTTGCCCTTCCATTGGCTGATGAACTGCGGCAGGCCGACCGTGCCGCCGGCGCCGCCGACATTGGTGATCTGCGAGCCGGAGATCAGTTTTTCACTGCGCAGCACCTGGTCGATGGTGCGCCCCGTCTGGTCCCAGCCGCCGCCGGGCGCGGCCGGCACGAAGATCTGGATCTGCGGTGCATCCTGAGCGAGGGCGGGCGTCAAATGCGTTGCAACGAATCCGGCAGCGCCTGCGGCCGCGGTGCTCATCAAAAATCTGCGTCTGTTCAGCATGGGATTCCTCCAAATCACGACACCTCCTCCGGTGCCTGCCAGAAACGTAGCCTGAAAACAGACCCGCTCGGCAAAAATTCATGCCGATTTCGGTACGTTCTGTCAACAGGAACGCTGTTCTACTAGACAGAACCATGGATGTGCGGCACAATCGCTTCGGCCGGCCTTTGTCCGAGCAGGTAAACTGGAATGAAACTGTTCGTGAGATGACCGAAGCGCGATCCCAGCCGTTGCCGGCCGATGGTGTTGCCGCGCTCGACCGCGCGATCGCCATTCTCGACGCGTTCGCGACCGCCGACCGCTCGCTCAGCCTGGCCGAGATCGCGGCGCGCACCGGGCTCTACAAAAGCACCATTTTGAGGCTAGCGAACTCATTGCTGCGTGGGCAGTTGCTGGAGCGGCTCGACGATGGCCGCTACCGCATCGGACCCGCCACCTTCCGGCTTGGCGCGCTTTACCAGCGCTCGGTCGTGGCGGTCGACATCTTGCTGCCGATCATGCGCGATCTTGCCGAACGCAGCTGGGAAAGCGTGGCGTTCTATGTCCGCTCGGGCGACGCCCGCACCTGTCTCTACCGCGTCGAATCCAAGCACCCGATCCGCTACACGATCCGGGAAGGCGACCTGCTGCCGTTGCTCACCGGCTCTGGCGGCCGCGTGCTGGCAGCGTTTTCAGGCCAGCCGGGCGAACCATACGAGACCATCCGCAACGCCTGCCACTATCTGTCGATCGGCGACCGCGACCCTGAGACGGCGGGCGTCTCGGTGCCGGTGTTCGGACCGGGCCGCGTTCTGCTCGGCGCCTTGACGCTCGCCGGCCCGTCGACACGCGTCGACACGGCGTTCCTGCGCCGCATGACACCGGACCTGCTGGAGGCCGCCGCTCGCGCCACCCGCGCCTTCGGCGAGGATGCCTCGATGCTGGAGCAGGCAGCGCGCCTAGCCGGCGCTGAAACCGTGATCGGCCTCAGTTCGCCTTGACCAGCACCACACGGCGGTTCTTGGCGCGGCCGGTTTCGCCGTCATTGCTGGCGACGGGCGCCATCATGCCGGCGCCGGCGGCGGTCAGCCGGCCGCCATCGATGCCGTATTTCGAGACCAGCGCCGCCTTCACCGACTGCGCCCGCCGCGACGACAGATCGATATTGTAGTCGAAGGCGCCCTGGTTGTCGGTATGACCGACGACGATCACCGCCATACCGGGCTCGTTGGTCAGAAGCGTCGAGATCTCCTTCAGCGTCGGTTCCGATTCCGGCTTGATGTCGGCCTTGTCGGTGTCGAAGAAGATGCCGTAGAGCGAGATGGAGCCGGTGGCCGACAGCGAATCCGCCATCTTGGCCGCTTCGACCACCACCATCTTCTTGTCGCGCGCCTTGGGCTCCAGCACCTGAACGACGGCGATGGTGCGGCCGTTGAGTTCCTTGCAGTAGAGGTCGTCGATCAGCGAATAGGCCTGAACAGTGACATAGGCGTCGCCGCCATCCTGCGGCACCTTGGCAGCGAAGAAGCGCTGGTCGTTGATACCGGTGGTTACCGCCCAGGCGCCATTGGAAAAGGCCGCGTCCTTGACGTCGCTTTCATGGAAGAAATACATCATCAGGCTCATGTCGCCGCCGCCACCGCTCGACGACCGGTCGGCGGCGCCGCCGCACTCTTCCTTCTTGCATTCGAACAGGACTTCGCCGCCGGCGGCCGCGATCACATCCTGGTAGTTGCGCAGCACTTCGAGCGGGGAGCGCTCGGCCGGCAGCACATAGGCGATGCGGGTCAGCGCGCCTTCGACCTCAGCCTTCTTGTCCGGCGCGAACACACGGTTGTTCATCGTGTCACGGGCATCCGGATCGGCGCTCGGCTTCAGCGGCGACAGCGGCACTGTAAAATCGGTATAGGCGAATTTTTCGTAGGAGACGATGAACGACCCCTCGTAGCGCTTGGCCAGATGATTGTCGGCACCGCCCTCGATGTCGGCGGTCGGCACCGTCGCATCGGCGCCCGCCAGTTGCACGGCCGCCAGGAGCAGCAGCCCCGCCCAGAAAAGCTTCAGAAATATCGCATTGATCGCACGCATGGTCGGCTCCCCCAAAGAGCAATTCCAGGAAAAGTGTGAGCGGTTTTCCCACAGGAATTGCGTAGCTAGATTAGAATAGCCAACCCTGGCAGAACGTGGAAATTGCGTCGATGAAGCGCTTCACACCCGCCGTTCGAGCAGGATCGTCAGCCCGTCGTGATAGGTGGTTTCCAGGACCTTGGTGTAGCCGCACTTTGCCGCAACGTTCAACGAGCCGGTGTTTTCCGGATCGATGATGCAGACGGTTCTCGCGCCGGCAAAGGTTTCGTCGCCCCAGGCCAGGGCCCTTCTGACGACTTCGCTGGCAAGACCCTTGCCATGCGCTTGCGGCGCCAGCGCCCAGCCGGCTTCCGGAATGCCCTCGAGCGACGGCTCGATGTCGCGCTTCAGGTCGTGGAATCCGGCTTCGCCGATGAAGCGACCGCTGGCCTTGTCCTCGACCGCCCAGAAGCCGTAGCCGAGCAGCGACCACAGGCCGGCATGCCGCAGGAACCGCATCCAGCTTTCCTCCCGCGTCCGCGGCTTGCCGCCTATGAAACGGGTGGTGACGGGGTCGGCCCACATGACGGCATAGTCGTCGAAATCTTCGATCCGGTGCGCCCGCATGATGGTCCGTTCCGTTTCGAGAACCGGGACGCCGGCTGTTTTTGGACTGCCCATGAAACTCTGCCTCCGTTGACGGTCAGCGCTTAGCAAACCAGCGCGCCCGGACAAGGGCCAAGCCGGATCATCATTCAGCCAGGGAAGCTTCCGAACGGCCCGGCGCGACCAGGCGGTCGAAGCGAACAGCGTCGGCTTACTTTCAGCCGTGCCAGACCATCTTCATGTAGAGCCCACCGCGCCGCAATTCGTCCAGCATCTGGTCGAGCCGCTTCTGCCTGGTGTCGCTGCGTTTGGCGCGGGCGACCCAGCCGAGATAATCGTTCTTCTGGTAGTCCGGCCGCGCCTCGTAGGCCGCTGTCAGTCCTTTTTCGGTCAGGGCGATGCGGATGTCGTCCGGCATCGGGTTCAGGGCGCGCTTCAGTCCGGTCATTTCAGAAAACCCCAGCTGTCAGGATGGCGACGCCGATGGTCCAACCCAGGTCCGCCTCTGGGAATTCTGCCGAACGATGCTACCTTTCGCAACCGGTCCGGCAAGGGCCGGTCTCGATACCGCCAATGGGAGGAGAACGCCATGGACACCACCGATCTCGTGCTTGCCATTTTCCATCATCTGCTGGTGTTGTCGCTGGCCGGCATCATCGGCGCCGAATTTGTCCTGATCCGCGGCGACCTCTCCGCCGCCACGCTCAAGCGGCTTGCCGGCATCGACCGCCATTATGGCATCATCGCCATGCTGATCATCATCATCGGCATCTGCCGCGTCATCTACGGCCTGAAGGGCTGGGAATTCTACGTCTACAACTGGGTGTTCTGGGCCAAGATGGCGGCATTCGGCATCGTTGGCCTGCTGTCGATCATCCCGACCATCCGCTTCATCTCCTGGAACCGGCAAGCCAGTGCAAATCCCGGCTTTCAGGTGCCGGTTGCGGAACTCGCCTCGGTGAAGACCTATGTGCGCGCCGAAGCCTTCATCTTCCTGCTGATCCCGATCTTCGCGGCGGCGATGGCGCGCGGCTACGGTTATTGAAGCAACGCCAACACCAAACCCATCTCCTCCGGGCATACTCCCCACTGATCGCCATGGTTGCGCACGACTGTATTTTGCAGTTTGCGTCAGGCGACAATCTGTTAGCTTGCCTTTGTTGCACCCTCGCTGCCTGACCTGCACAGCGATCGGAGATTGATATCCTGGGAGGAGAATTACGATGAGGAAAATTGTAGCCGCCCTGGCCGCCGCCGCGGCCGTCACGCTTTATTCGTTCACCGCCAGCGCACAGACCTATCCCGAGCGCACCATCACCGTCGTCGTGCCGTTTGCGGCCGGCGGTCCGACCGACACGGTTACGCGGCTCGTCGCCGAAGCCATGTCGAAGGATCTCGGCCAGCAGATCATCGTCGAAAATGTCGGCGGCGCCGGCGGCACGCTGGGCGCCGGTCGCGTCGCCAACGCCGACCCGGATGGCTACACGCTGCTCCTCCATCACATCGGCATGGCGACCAGCGCGACCCTCTACAGAAAACTCGCCTACGACACGCTGAACGCCTTCGAGTATGTCGGCCTCGTCACCGAGGTGCCGATGGCCATCGTCGCCCGCAAGGACCTGGAGCCGGCCGACCTGAAAGGGCTGGTCGAATACGCCAAGACCAACAAGGACACCATCACCGTCGCCAATGCCGGCATCGGCGCTGCCTCGCATCTGTGCGGCATGCTGTTCATGAGCGCCATCGGCACGCCGCTGGTCACCGTGCCCTACAAGGGCACCGGTCCGGCCATGACCGACCTTCTCGGCGGCCAGGTCGACATTATGTGCGACCAGACCACCAACACCACCAAGCAGATCCAGGGCGGCACGATCAAGGCCTATGCCGTCACCACGCCGGAGCGCCTCGACGTGCTGAAGGACGTGCCGACGACCATCGAAGCCGGCCTGCCCGCGGTGCAGGTCGGCATCTGGCACGGCCTCTATGCGCCGAAGGGCACGCCGGCCGAGATCACCGGCCGACTGTCGAAATCGCTCCAGGTCGCGCTGAAGGACCCCAACGTCATCGCCCGCTTCGCCGAACTCGGCACCAAGCCGTCGTCCGAGGCCGACGCGACGCCGGCAGCGCTGAAGGCCAAGCTGGAAGGCGAGATCATGCGCTGGAAGCCGATCATCGAAGCCGCCGGCCAATACGCCGACTGAGGCTTGAACGGGGCGCTGCCGGCGCCCCGTTTTCGCTTCGACGTCCGTTTTCACATTTGCAACGGCAAGCCCGTTGCAAGGGTCAGGGGAGGACCGCCATGAAACCTTTCGCCATCGACAGGGCAAACGGCCTGTGCGCCGCGCTGTTCATCTTTTTCGGCGCCTTTTTCGCGATACAATCGCTCGGCCTCGAAATCGGCACCGCCTTCCGCATGGGACCGGGCTATTTCCCGCTGGTGCTGGCGATCGTGCTGATCGTGCTCGGCGCCATCATCCTCGTCCAGGCGGTGCGCGTCGAGGGCGAGCCGATCGGCCCCATTGCGTGGCGCGGCATGCTGTTCATCCTGCCGGCGCCGATCTTTTTCGGCATGACCGTGCGCGGCCTCGGCTTCGTCCCGTCGATCTTCCTGACGGCGCTGATCGCCTCTTTTGCCAGCGCCCGCATGAAGCCGCTGACGGCACTTCTGCTGTCGGCCGGCCTGACGCTGTTTTCGGTGCTGGTCTTCAGCTACGCGCTCGGGCTGCCATTCCAGCGCTTCGGCCCCTGGTTGCCCCAATGGCTGGCATTGTGAGGCGCTGAGATGGACCTCCTCAGGAACCTCGAACTCGGCTTTTCGACGGCCACCACGCCGGCCAATCTGGGTTTTTGCCTCATCGGCGTTCTGCTCGGCACGCTGATCGGCGTCCTGCCCGGCATCGGCGCCACCGCAACCATCGCCATGCTGCTGCCGATCACCTTCCAGATCGGCGACCCGGTCTCGTCCCTCATCATGCTGGCCGGCATCTACTACGGCGCCCAGTATGGCGGTTCGACCACCGCCATTCTCATCAACATGCCCGGCGAATCCTCCTCGGCCGTGACCGCCATCGACGGCTACCAGATGGCCAGGAACGGTCGCGCCGGGGCGGCTCTGGCGATCGCCGCGATCGGCTCGTTCTTCGCCGGCACGGTGTCGACCTTCCTGGTCGCCGTCTTTGCCCCGCCGCTGACGGCAATAGCCCTGCAATTCGGCGCGGCCGAATATTTTTCGCTGATGATCGTCGGCCTCGTCTCGTCCATCGCTCTCGCCCATGGCTCGATCGTCAAGGCGCTGGCGATGGTCGTGCTCGGCCTGCTGCTCGGCATTGTCGGCACCGACATCTACACCGGCACGCCGCGCTTCACGCTCGGCATCCGCGAATATGCCGACGGGCTGAACTTCGTGGCGGTGGCGGTCGGCGTCTTCGGCGTCGCCGAGATCCTGCGCAATCTCGAAAACGAGCACGAGCGCTCGGTGATGATCAAAAAAGTCTCCGGCCTGATGCCGACCCGCGACGACTTCAAGGCGATGGCAGCACCCATCGTGCGCGGCACGATCATCGGTTCGGCGCTCGGCATCCTGCCCGGCGGCGGCGCGGTGCTTGCCGCCTTTGCCTCCTACACGGTCGAAAAGCGCGTGTCGAAACACCCGGAGGAGTTCGGCAAGGGCGCCATCGCCGGCGTCGCCGGACCGGAATCGGCCAACAATGCCGGCGCCCAGACCTCCTTCATTCCGATGCTGACGCTGGGCATTCCGGCCAATCCGGTCATGGCGCTGATGATCGGCGCCATGATAATCCAGGGCATCGTGCCCGGCCCCAATGTCGCGATCGAGCAGCCGGCGCTGTTCTGGGGCATCATCGCCTCGATGTGGATCGGCAATCTGATGCTGATCGTGCTGAACCTGCCGCTGATCGGGCTATGGGTGAAGCTGCTGACGATCCCCTATTATGTGCTCTTCCCGATCATCATGGCGTTCTGCTCGATCGGCGTTTACAGCGTCAACACCAACGCCTTCGATCTCTACGCGGTCGCATTCTTCGGCCTGCTCGGCTACATCCTGACCAAGCTGCGTTGCGAACCCGCACCCCTGCTGCTCGGCTTCGTGCTCGGCCCGCTGCTCGAGGAAAACCTGCGCCGCGCCATGATCCTGTCGCGCGGCGACCCCTCGACCTTCGTGACGCGGCCGATCAGCGCCGGCCTGCTGCTCGTCGCACTGGCCGTGCTCGTCGTCGTCTTCCTGCCGTCGGTCAAGAAGAAGCGCGAAGAGGTGTTCGTGGAGGAAAGCTAGTTGTCGGGACGCCGGGCGCCGCGATTTCCACGAGCGGCGCCGGCACGTCTGTCGTCTTCACCTCGGCCTTGCAGAGATCGGCGATGACGCAGGCCGGGCAATCGGGCTTGCGCGCCTTGCAGACATAGCGGCCATGCAGGATCAGCCAGTGATGCGCATGGCGCATATACTCGTCCGGGATGATCCGCAGCAGCCCTTGCTCGACCTGTTCGGGCGTCTTGCCTGGCGCCAGGCCGAGGCGGTTGCCGATGCGGAAAATATGGGTGTCGACCGCCATCGTGTGCTGGCCGAACGCCATGTTGAGCACGACATTGGCGGTCTTGCGCCCGACCCCCGGCAGCTTGACCAACTCATCGCGCTCGCTGGGCACCTCGCCGCCGTAATCGCGTATCAGCGCCTCCGAGAGCGCCACGACATTCTTGGCCTTGTTGCGCCAGAGTCCGATGGTGCGGATGTACTCGCCAACCCTGGCTCCGCCCAGCGCCAGCATCTTTTCAGGTGTGTCGGCGACCTTGAACAACGCCCGCGTCGCCTTGTTGACGCCGGCATCGGTCGCCTGCGCCGACAGCACCACGGCCACCAGCAGCGTGAAGGCGTTGACGTGCTCGAGCTCGCCCTTCGGCTCGGGCCGCTGCACCGAAAACCGCCGGAAGATCTCATGCACCTCGGCGGCGCTGTAGAGCGAACGGAGCCGCGCCGGCCGCGGTCGCGGCTTGGCATTCGAGCCGTCGCGCCGCCCGGGCGGCAGTTCACTTTTGGATAGGGAAAGATTTTTGGACTTGGGGCTGGCCATTTCCCTCCTATAATATCCTGGGATGAGCGACACAAACGCCTCGTTTCAGGCCGACGAGCCATTCTTCCAGGCGCTGCTGACACCGCACCGCTCGCTGGGCCGCACCGGCTTTGCCGTGCTGATGGGCGCGCTGCTGTTCGGCTGGGTGGTGACCGGGGCGTTTTTCCTGTCGCGCGGCGCTTGGCCGGTGTTCGGCTTCTTCGGCCTCGACGTCATCGCCGTCTACATCGCCTTCCGCGCCAACTATCGTGCCGCCCGTGCCCGCGAGGAAGTGTCGGTGTCGCGCACCAGCCTCGACATCCGCAAGACGGCGCCCTCGGGAAAGTCGGAAGCGCATCGCTTCAACCCTTTCTGGGCACGCTTTTCCGTCGCTCGCCATGCCGAGATCGGCATCACCATGATGACGGTGGAAGCACAAGGACAGAATGTGCCGATCGGGTCATTCCTGGACCCTGACTCCCGCGAGAGTTTTGCCACTGCATTTTCACGTGCTCTGACAAAAGCCAGGACGCGTTAGAGCCGGCGCGTCAGAACCGGTAGCGTAAAATCCTGCCGACCTTGCGCAATGCGGGAATGTGTCTCCAGAGCCCGATAAACAGTTTTGCGGACCAGCTCATATGCGCTGTGCATTCCGCGCTGTAGGCCGAGATATCGTCGACAAAGCGCAGCTTCGGAACGGCACGCTCCAGTACCTGCGGGTCGTCGATCGCCCAGTGAACCTCGGCGCCCGTCGCCCTGATGGTCGGATTGAGGCGCAGCATCTTCAGGCCGAAGTGGCTGTAGGCGTCGAACATCAGCTCGCCGCCGGCAAGATGCGCGACAAGGCGTGACAGCAGCCGTGGCCCCTCCTCTACCGGGAGATAAGGCGTCAACCCCTCCATCACCACGACGGCCGGACGATTGCGCGGCACTTCTGCCAGCCAGTCTGGGTCGGTTACCGAAGAGCCGACGAGGTGGTAGTGGTCCCGGGACGGGTAAAGCTTGCGCCGGAGCGCGATGACATCCGGAAAATCGACATCGAACCACTCCACGCCTTCGGGTGGATCGACACGGAAAATGCGCGTATCGAGCCCGCAGCCGAGATGCAGCACGATGGCGCCGGGATTTCTGGCGATGAAGTCCTGAACGCGGACATCATACGTCTTGGCCCGGATCGCCAGGCCGATGCCGAGATTGGTGTCGACCTTGAGGCGCGAGAAATCATAGTCGATCTTGCGCACGGCCTCGTCGGCGAAGCGATCCCCGAGCAGCGAATGCGGCAGCCGGCTTTCCAGTGCCTTGCCATAAAGCGTCATCAGCAAGGTCTCCCTTGCTCCGCTCAGATTCACCCTTTCGCCGGCCATTGGCATCTCCCGGGGCGCAATCCAGTATTTATCTGGGAACAGGCGGCAACAAGGCAAGTTTCGGGTGGTTGCAAGGGGCGGAAAGACCGATATTCGCGGTCAAGGAGATATTGCCATGAACGCCCAGATGACCACGAATACGCAGATGAAACCGACAGCGATCCTGCAGCACGACATCACCCCCAACGGCAGCGACTACGAGGTCGTGCGCCGCGCCATCGAGAAGATCAGCCTCGACTATCGCGACCAGCCCTCGCTGGAAGCCTTGGCCGCTGATGTCGGCGAGACACCCACGGGCCTGCAAAAGCTGTTCACCCGCTGGGCCGGCCTGTCGCCAAAAGCCTTCCTGCAGGCGGTCACCCTCGACCATGCCCGCAAACTGCTCGATTCCGGCATGCCGCTCCTCGAAACATCGTTCGAACTCGGCATGTCCGGCCCCGGCCGGCTGCACGATTTGTTCGTCACCCACGAGGCGATGTCGCCGGGCGACTACAAGACGCGCGGCGCCGGCCTGACCATCCGCTACGGCTACCACATCTCGCCCTTCGGCATCGCCCTGATCATGGTCACCGACCGTGGCCTTGCGGGGCTCGCCTTCAACGATCCGGGCGGCGAGCGGGCGGCTTTCGCCGACATGTCGGGCCGCTGGCCGAACGCCACCTATGTCGAGGACATGAGCGCCACCCAGCCCTATGCGGCGCGCATCTTCGATCCGACATTGTGGCGCGCCGACCAGCCGCTGCGCGTGGTGATGATCGGCTCCGACTTCCAGCTGCGCGTCTGGGACGCGCTGCTCAGGATCCCGATGGGCAAGGCCTGCACTTATTCTTCGATCGCCTCCAGGATCGGCGCGCCAAACGCCAGCCGGGCGGTGGGGGCGGCGGTCGGCGCCAACCCATTGTCCTTCGTCGTCCCTTGCCATCGGGCGCTGGGCAAGTCCGGCGCACTCACCGGCTACCACTGGGGCCTGACCCGCAAACGCGCCATCCTCGGTTGGGAAGCGGGCCAGACCGCGTCCTGAAGCTGCCCGCATCAAACAACACCGGCGAAATCCCTTCGCCGGTGTTTTTCTTTTTGCGAGCTCCCGGCGCAAAACATCCGCACGCTCTGGCAAGCCGCCGGCTTACAGGTTAGCTTCCCGCGCATTCCGCAGGAGGCTTTCTTGATCATCGTTGTCGGCTCGATCAACCTCGACCTTATCGCCAATGTCGACCGCCTGCCTTCGCCGGGCGAGACGGTTCGCGGCTCCGGCTTCACCACCGCGCCCGGCGGCAAGGGCGCCAACCAGGCGCTGGCTGCGGCGCGCGCCGGCGCCAAGGTGCGCATGGTCGGCGCCGTCGGCAAGGACAATTTCGCAACCGAAGCCCTCGCTTTGCTCGTGGCCGGCAAGGTCGATCTCTCCGGCGTCGGCCAGAGCTTCGCCTCCACCGGCACGGCGCTGATCCTCGTCGGCGCCGATGGCGAGAATGTCATCGCCGTCGTGCCGGGCGCCAATGATTCGGTGCTGCCCGGCGATCTCGCCAAGGCTTTCCTTGCGAAGGGCGACGTCGTCCTGCTGCAGCACGAGATCCCGCTGCAGACCGTCGATGCAGCGCTTGACGCCGCACGCGCCGCCGGCGCCGTCACCGTGCTCAACACCGCGCCGTTCCGTAGCGAGGCGGCAGCGTTGCTCGGCAAGGCCGACTACGCCGTCGCCAACGAAACCGAATTCGACCTTTACGGCGAGGCGCTGTCGCTGAAAGGCCGCGACCGCCCGGCGCGCATGCGCGACTTCGCCGGCAAAACCGGCCGCACCATCGTCGTCACGCTCGGCGGCGACGGCGTGCTGGCGGCGATCCCGGAGGATTTCCTGACCGTGCCGGCGCTGAAGATCACGCCGGTCGACACCGTCGGGGCCGGCGATACTTTTTGCGGTTATCTCGCCGCCGGGCTGGCGTCCAACCTGCCGCTGGAGCAGGCTCTCACCCGCGCCGCAGCCGCCGGCTCGCTCGCCTGCCTGAAGCCCGGCGCCCAGCCGGCCATCCCGCTGGCGGCGGATGTCGACACCGCCCTGCGCAACAACGCCGGATGACAGCCCTGCGCCCCGCAACGAAGCACGCCGTGCCCCCCGCCGGCGACATCTGCCGGATGTCCGCTGTCGACCTGGCCGAGGCGATCCGGCTGCGCCGCCTGTCCGTGCGCGAGTTGGTCGCCGCATTCCTCGACCGCATCGACGCGGTAAACCCGCTGGTCAACGCCATCGTCTCGTTGCGCGAGCGCTCCGACATCCTGCGCGAGGCCGACGCGGCGGACGCCGATCTGGCGCAAGGCGGGCCGGCCGGCTCGCTGTTTGGCCTGCCGATGGCGATAAAAGACCTCGCCATGACGCGCGGCTTGAGGACCAGTTTCGGCTCGCCGATCTTCGCCGATTTCGTGCCACAGGAGGATGATTTCTTCGTCGAGCGCATCCGCAAGGCCGGCGGCATCATCATCGGCAAGACCAACGTTCCCGAATTCGGGCTGGGATCCAACACCTACAATAATGTTTTCGGACCGACGCTGAACGCGTTCGATCCGGCGCTGACCGCCGGCGGCTCGAGCGGCGGCGCAGCGGTCGCCCTTGCGCTCGACATGGTCCCGGTCGCCGACGGCAGCGATTTCGGCGGCTCGCTCCGCAATCCGGCGGCGTGGAACAATGTCTATGGCTTCCGCCCGTCGCAGGGCCTTGTCCCCGGCGGGCCGGATCTTGAAGTCTTTCATGCCCAGATGGGCATAGACGGACCGATGGGCCGCAGCATCAGGGACATGGCGCTGCTGCTCGATGTGCAGGCGGGCTACCATCCGCATGCGCCCTTGTCCTGGGAAAAGCCTGGTTCGTTCCTCGAAGGGCTGGCAACGCCGGCAAGCGGCGGCCGCGTCGGCTGGCTCGGTGATCTCGGCGGTCACCTGCCGGTAGAGCCTGGCATCCTCGACCTGTGCGAGGCCGCACTCGGCCGCTTCGCGGAGGCATCCTTCCTGACCGAGCCCTTGCTGCCGGATTTCGATTTCGAGGCACTGTGGCAAGCCTTCGTGACGCTGCGGCAGGCGAGCAGCGGCTCGGCGCTGAAAGTCCATTATGACGACCCGCACAAGCGCGCCCTGCTGAAGCCGGAAGCCGTCTGGGAGGTGGAGAACGCCATGCGACTGACGGCGCCGCAGATCCGCGCGGCCTCGGTCATCCGCACCTCCTGGCACCGGACGCTGCTGTCGCTGTTCGAGCACTTCGATCTCATCGCGCTGCCGACGGCGCAGGTGTTTCCTTTCGAAGTCGGCACGCATTGGCCAAGTGAGGTCGCCGGACGCGCCATGGACAGCTACCATCGCTGGATGCAGGTTTCGGCCTTCGCCACGCTCGGCGGCTGTCCGGCGCTCAACGTGCCTGTCGGCTTCGACGACAAAGGCCGCCCCATGGGCATGCAGTTGATCGGCCGGCCGCGCGGCGACCTCGCCGTGCTCAGGGCCGGAGCGGCCTATGAGGCGACCTTGCCTTGGCAGGTGGGGGCGTCCTGACGCGAGGGGCGGCACGGTCTGCGACCGGCTTGCACCAGCCCCGCCGCCATGCATTGATTGCAGCCAGCCGCCTAAGCGCATCCTCGAGGAAATCCCCATGTCGCTGGAACTCTACGCCGCCTATGTCCTTGCCTGCATCGTCATCATCCTGGTGCCCGGTCCGACTGTGACGCTGATCATCGCCAACAGCATCCGCCATGGCTACCGCGCCGGCCTTGCCAATGTCGCCGGCACGCAGGCCGGGCTCGCCGTGATGATCGCCATTGTCGGCATCGGCCTCAACACGCTGATATCGGGCATGGGCCACTGGTTCGAATGGGTACGCCTGATCGGCGCCGCCTATCTGATCTGGATGGGGGTGCAGATGTTCCGTTCCAAGGGCGCGCTGAATGCCGACGGCACCGCGAGAAAGCCGCGCGGCGGCTTCTTCCTGCAGGGCCTGCTCGTGGCGCTGAGCAACCCCAAGACCCTGGTGTTCTTCGGCGCCTTCTTCCCGCAATTCATCGCCCCGCAGGGCAATTACACCCTGCAGATCGTCGTCATGGGCCTTACCGCCATGATCTTTGCCGCCGTCTCGGACTCGACCTACGCGCTCGCCGCCAGCCGCGCCGGCCGCCTGCTCTCGGCCAGCCGCATCAAGCTGATGTCCAGGATCAGCGGCAGTTTTTTGGTCGGCGGCGGCGTGTGGCTGGCGTTTTCAAAGGCGAAGTAACGGCGCCTTTTCCTTCTCCCCTTGTGGGAGAAGGTGGATCGGCGCGATAGCGCCGAGACGGTTGAGGGGTGTTCCAGCGGAGTGAGACGCTGGCGTTTCCTGGAACACCTCTCCGTCGCCTTCGGCGACACCGCCCGGGGGCGAGCCACTTGTCTCGCCCCGTCCCTTCGGAACCCACAATGGGGAGAAAGGAAAGACAGAGCTAAAGCCGAGCCAACCGCTCCACCAGCAGCGCGAAAAAGGCGTCATGGTCGATGTCGCGCATCACCATGGCGTTCTTCGGCCGCTTGGTCACGCCCCACCAGTCGATCACGGTCATGCCCATGGTGAGTTCGGAGGTGGTTTCGACGGTGACGTTGCAGTTGCGGCCCTTGAACAGCTCCGGCTTCAACAGATAGGCGATGACGCAGGGGTCGTGCAGCGGGCCGCCATCGGTGCCGTATTTCTCCTCGTCGAAGCGCTCGAAGAACTCCAGCATCTCGGCCGTCGCGGTGCCGACCCTGGTGCCGAGCTGGCGGATGGCCTGCGTGCGCTTGGCCGTGGTCAGCGCCTTGTGGGTGACGTCGAGCGGCATCATGACGATCGGAATGCCGGATTTGAACACCAGGTCGGCGGCTTGCGGATCGACATAGATGTTGAATTCTGCGGTCGGCGTGACATTGCCGCCTTCGAAGAAACCGCCGCCCATCAGTACGATTTCCTTGATGCGCGGCGCGATCTTCGGCTCACGGATCAGCGCCAGCGCGACATTGGTGAGCGGGCCGAGCGCGCACAGGGTGATCGTACCGGCCTCTTCCTTCATCAGGGTCTCGACGATGAAGTCGACCGCATACTGGCCCTGCAGCTTCATCTTCGGATCGGGCAGTTGCGGGCCGTTGAGGCCGGTCTTGCCATGCACTTCCTCGGCGGTGACCAGCTCGCGCGCCAACGGGCGGATGGCGCCTGCATAGACCTTGATGTCGGGCCGGCCGGCCAGTTCGCAGATTTTCCTGGCGTTCTTTTCGGTCAATTTCAGCGGCACGTTGCCGGCAACAGCAGAGATGCCGACGATCTCCAGCTCGGCGCTGCCGAGCGCCAGCAATATGGCGACGGCATCGTCCTGGCCGGGATCCGTGTCGATGATGATCTTGCGGGTCTGGGGCATTTCATTTCCTTATGCGGGGGAGTCTTTTTGGCGGGGGTGTTCGGCGGCTTGAACTTGGCCGCGGCGCGGACCATATCAAGACCATCGGGAAAAATGCCATCCGGGTTTTTCCAGTTTATGTCGCTCCAAAGAGGACAGTGTAACATGAGCCGAATGACGCCCTTCTCCAGCCCGCTTCTCCTTGGTTTCGATGCCATGGAAAAGACCCTGGAACGACTGGCGAAATCCGGTGACAGCTATCCTCCCTACAACATCGAGCGCCTCAGCGGTGCCGACGGCAAGGCCGAAAGGCTGCGCATTACGCTGGCTGTCGCGGGTTTCGCCGAAAGCGATCTCGATGTCACCACGGAGGAAAACCAGTTGGTCGTGCGCGGCCGTCAAACCGACGACACCGAGCGCGAATTCCTCCATCGCGGCATCGCCGCGCGCCAATTCCAGCGCTGTTTCGTGCTGGCAGACGGCATGCGGGTGATCGCAGCGGAACTGAAGAACGGCCTTTTGTCGATCGATCTCGATCGGCCGGATACCGAACGGCTGGTACGGAAAATAAATATATCGGTGAAAGACTGATCTTTACCGATGGCTCTCATGCGGGATGGCCTTGAGCGGCGTCCTCGCGCCAAGGAGGCTTGAAATGACCAGAACTGACGAAACCATCACCATGACCAGCGGCGAATTCGCCCATCTCGGCGAAGGCTCGGTCGCTTATCTCCGCAAGGTCTCGAGCGACGAGCTGCTCGGGCGCTTCCCCAACCTCGGCGAAATAGCGCCTGGTATGGTCCTGTGGGCCCTGTTTGCCGCCAACGGCCAGCCGATCCTGCTTTCGGATGCGAAAGACCGGGCTTTGGCCGGCGCCATGGAAAACGACCTGACCACTGTCGCCATTCACTAAGGCGACTGCTGGCGGTTGAAATGGAGAGGGCCGCCTTCGGCGGCCCCTGGAAGACTTAAATCCGAAGAACTTCAGGCGGCGTGCGAGGCCTGCGTGTCCGAAAGCAGCGCGTGGATGGCGACCGCGTCGCGCGTGCCTCTGATCTTGGCCACCGTGTCGGCGTCGCGCAAAACCCTGGCGATGCGCGACAGTGCCTTGAGGTGATCGGCGCCGGCGCCTTCCGGGGCCAGCAGCAAAAACACCAGATCGACCGGCTGGTCATCCAAGGCCTCGAAATCGACCGGCGTCTCCAGACGGGCAAAGACGCCGGCGATGCGCTTCACCCCGGCGAGCTTGCCGTGCGGAATGGCGATGCCGTTGCCGACGCCGGTGGAGCCCAGCCGTTCGCGCTGCAGGATGGTGTCGAACACTTCGCGCTCCGGAATGCCGGAAATCGCCGCCGCTCTCTCGGACAGCAACTGCAGAAGCTGCTTTTTGGAGTTCGCCTTCAACGCCGGCAAGATCGCCGGAACGTTGAGAAGATCGCTCAGATCCATATTTGAAATCCCTTATTCGCCTGCCGTCGCCAGTCCTCGCCCCTCGCGCGGCTGGCTATTATCCCTGTGCGACCATTGTCGTCACCTGTGCGACCATTGTCGTTGTCGTCACGCCTGTGCGACTTTGGTCGTCGACGGGTCGATCCAGCCGATATTTCCGTCCGGCCGCCGATAGACGATGTTGAGGTGGTCGTTTCCGGCGTTGCGGAAGACGAAAACCGGGCTGTCCTTGGTGTCGAGTTCGATGACCGCCGACGCCACCGACATGGTCTGCAGCGTCATGGTTGATTCGGCGACGATGGCCGGGGCGTAGTCCTCCGGAATGTCCTCATCGTCGTCGGTCAGCGGCGCCATCACCGTATAGGCGATGTCGGTGATTTCGCCATTTCCACTGCCTGAATTGTGCGATTTCAGACGGCGTTTGTAGCGCCGCAGCCTGGTTTCGAGGCGATCCGCGGCCGCCTCGAAGGCAAGTGTCGGATCCTGGGAATCGCCGGTTGCCTGCAGCGAAGCGCCGGAATCCAGCCTGATCATGCAATCGGCCGAGTAACGCGACCCCGATTTGATGACCGTGACGTGCCCTGAAAAACCGCGATCGAAATATTTTCCAATCGCCTCGCCGACACGATCGGTAATGCGCGTACGCAACGCATCGCCGATATCCATGTGTTTACCCGATATGCGCAATTTCATCTGAAAACTGACCTTCCTTGCTCAGGCTTCAAACTGGCCAGAGTTTATACTCGTGATCCGTGCGCACAAGCTTTGCGGCGTCAACTCGCGCCGATTTTAGATCCGAACTTTCCGGTGGATCACAATCCGCCTTCTTGGCCGTCCCGTGGCCTTCATCGTGACGGACCATCCGCATGCGGGCCGCGAGCCCGTCTCATGCGGGCGGGCTTCTAGACACTTCATTGCAGCTTGTCAATTAATGCATGTCGCCCAGAAGTGCCCTGCGGTTCTGGGACAACGACATGCATCAACAAAGACTTAAAGCGCGTCGTATGAATCCGTTTCAGCGCGACGCGCTTTAAGGTCGAAAGTTGTGGAAATCCAACCATAGCAAAAGCCTTGTCGGGCAAGCAGAGCTAGCGCCCCGCGCTTGCCAGAGCGCGCTTTTCACGCCGCCGCTGCACCGAGGAGGGAATATTCATACCCTCCCGGTACTTGGCCACCGTGCGCCGGGCAATATCGACGCCGCTTTCCTTCAACATGTCGACGATTGCGTCATCGGACAGCACATCGGCGGGCTTTTCCTCGTCGATCAGCTGCTTGATGCGGTCGCGCACCGCTTCCGAGGAATGCGCATCACCGCCGCCCGACGCCGCGATCGAAGCCGTGAAGAAATAACGCAGCTCGAACACGCCACGCGGCGTCAGCATGTATTTGTTGGCCGTCACCCGGCTGACGGTCGATTCATGCATGCCGATGGCATCGGCCACCGTGCGTAGGTTGAGCGGCCTGAGCTGACGCACGCCATGGACGAGAAAAGCGTCCTGCTGGCGCACGATTTCCGACGCCACTTTCAGGATCGTCTTTGCCCGCTGGTCGAGACTGCGCGTCAGCCAGTTGGCATTCTGCAGGCATTCGGCCAGGAAATCCTTCTCCGCCTGATTCTTCGCATGCGGCGAGACCTGGGCGAAATAGATGTGATCGACAAGCACGCGCGGCAGCGTCTCGGCATTGAGCTCGACCGTCCAGCTGCCGTCATTGGCGGCGCGGACTTCGACATCGGCGACGATGGCGTCGCTGGCGCCGCCCGAAAACGCCATGCCCGGGCGCGGGTCGAGCGCGCGGATTTCGGCCAACATGTCGAGGAGATCCTCCTCGTCGACCCCGCAAAGCCGCTTCAGCGTCTGGAAATCGCGCCGCGCCAACAGTTCGAGGTTGCCGACCAGCATCTTCATCGCCGGATCGAGACGATCGCGCATGGCAAGCTGCAGCGACAGGCATTCGGCAAGGTCGCGCGCAAACAGGCCGACCGGCTCGAATGTGTGGCAGGCTGCCAGCACATTGGCCACCATCGCCTGATCGGCGCCGAGCCGTTTGGCGATCTCGGCGGGATCGGCGCGCAGATAGCCGGCCTCGTCCAGGCCGTCGGCCAGTTCGGCTGCGATCAGCCTTGCGGCCGGATCGGCAAAGGCAAGCGCGATCTGCTCGCCGACATGCTGGCGCAGCGTGATCGCCGCGGCGGCCATGTCGCCGACGTCGAAGCCTTCGGACGAACCGGACGAACCATTGCCGGTGGCCGACTTCCACTGCGCCGTCAGGTCGGGACCGAGCCGCTCGCTGGTGCCGGGATCGTCAGGGAACAGATTTTCCAGCGAGCTGTCGAGCTTGTCGGAGATCGCTTCGGCGCTCCACGCCGTCTCGTTTTCGAACCAGTCGCCATCGGCGGCAGGCTCAGGAGCGACATCGCCCTTCTGCACCTGGTCGCCTGCGGCGTCATCCTGGGGCTCGGCGCGCTCCAGCAGCGGATTGCGCTCGATCTCGTCGTCGATGAAGTGGTCGAGCTCGACATGGGTGAGCTGCAACAGCCTGATCGACTGCATCAGCTGCGGCGTCATCACCAGCGACTGGGATTGTCGTAGCTGTAGTTTCGCCGCCAACGCCATGGTTCGGTTTCAAACGCCCTTCTGCACCCGGAAGCCTACACATCAGAAGCTGCCGAAAATGAATTTTCCGACCTTCCATAGAAACTGGCCCGGCTTTTGCTTGTCAAGGCGAACGATGGCAAAAGGCGCCTACCGAAGCATTATCTCACGCAAAATCGGAGAAAAAAGCCCCGCGGGGCGGCAAAAATCACGTCAGGAAACAAATTTCACGCTCAGAGCGTGAAACCTTCGCCCAGGTAGAGCCGGCGCACATCGGGGTTCGCCACCACCTCGTCGGCACGGCCATGCGTCAGCACCTGGCCGGCATGGATGATGTAGGCGCGGTCGATGAGGCCGAGCGTTTCGCGCACATTGTGGTCGGTAATCAGCACGCCGATGCCGCGCGCCGTCAGATGACGAACCAGCTGCTGGATGTCGGCGACGGCAATCGGGTCGATGCCGGCGAACGGCTCGTCGAGCAGCATGTAGGCCGGGCGCGTCGCCAAAGCGCGGGCGATCTCAAGACGTCGCCGCTCGCCACCCGACAGCGACATGGACGGCGACTTGCGCAGATGGCTGATGTGAAATTCCTCGAGCAGTTCGTCGAGATTGCGCTCGCGCACCTTGCGGTCCTTCTCAACCACTTCGAGCACGGCGCGGATGTTCTGCTCGACATTCAGGCCGCGGAAGATCGAGGCTTCCTGCGGCAAATAGCCGATGCCGAGGCGGGCGCGGCGGTACATCGGCATCGAGGTGACGTCGAAACCGTCGATCTCGATCGTGCCCTCATCGACCGGCACCAGGCCGGTGACCATGTAGAAACAGGTGGTCTTGCCGGCGCCGTTCGGCCCGAGCAGCCCGACAGCCTCGCCGGCGCGCACGCCGATGGTGACACCACTGACCACCTTGCGGCCCTTGTAGCTCTTGGTCAGACCCTTGGCGATCAGGGTGCCCTTGAACTTCGCGGAATCGACGGTGACTGTGGCCGGTGCAGCAAGTTTACTGGCCGCCCGTCCCGGAAGGCGGGTCAGCAGCGAAGATACGCCAGTCATTCGGGCTTCGGGGCCTCGGATTTCGGTGGCGGCGTCATCGACATGATGACGCGCCCGCCGCAGCCATCGACCTGAGCCAGGCCGCTTTTCATCTGCACGGTGAGCTTGCAGCCCTTGAGGACGTTGGGTCCTTGGGACAAGACGACCTCCTTGCCCGACAGGACGAGAACCTGCGTCTTCATGTCGAACGTGGCGTTGTCGCCGGTGGCGATCTGGTCATTCGACTTGATGTAGACTTTGTTCTTGACCACCAGATGGTCGATATTGGCCGAACCGGTCATCGCCGAAGCGCCGGCGGCAGCACCTTTGGCGGCGTTGGGGTCCTTGACGTAGTAGACCTCCATGCTGCCGGCCTTGAGCAGCGTTGGCCCTTGCGTGACGGTGACGTTGCCGCTGAACAGCGCCATGCTGTCGGCCTGGCGGACCTCAAGTTTGTCGCTCTCGATCTGGATCGGCTGGTCGCCCGACAGTTTGAGCCCGGATTGGCTGCTGGCGCTGGACTGAGCCCAGGACGGCGCCATACCCAGCAACAGCAAGGCCGAGGCTGCGGCGACAAGCCGTGCCGAATTACTGGGACGCATTCGTTTCTCCGCTCTTTGCCTCTGCCGCCTTCATAGTGGCCGGATCGATGTGAACGCTTACCTTGTTCTCGAAAACGATGACCTTGCCATTGTCTTCGACCGACATTGAACCCGCGGTGATCCGCGAGCCGTTACGGCTGACATCGACCGCATCACCTGTCTTCATAGAGCCTTTGCCCATATCGAGGAAGACCGATTTGAAGATGGCAGCGACGCCGTCGGTGGTGGTGACGGTAACGTTGCTGGTCATGTCCATCGTGTTGGCGTTTCTGTTGTAGATGCCGCGCTTGGCGTCGACGGTCGCCACATTGTCGGCCGTCAGCGGCAATTTGGCATGGATGCCTTCGAGTTCGATGATGTCCTGCTTGCCGACATCCTGGATGGCGCGCAAGGCCATCAGCGAATAGGGCAGCTTGTCCTTGGTGAAGCCGTTGAGCTTCGGATTGGCCATCACCAGCTTGCCATCCGCGAAAGCGGTGCCGTCTGCCTGTATCGAAATGTTGATCGGCGCCGCCAGATAGGAATAGACCGGAAACGCAACCGCGATCCCTGCGGCAAGCACCGGCACGGCAAACTTAAGCACGCGCACGCGGCGCGAGTGGCGCTGGGCGCGGTCGAAGGCGTCGCCGCGCGTGCCCGCTGGCGCCGTGGGCGCCAAGGCCGCATCGGCATTGGTCGGTTCGTTCGATCGCGCAAGCATGACTGACTTCTAATAAACCCTTGTCCGCCAAAACACCTGCTATAGGTGGGTTGCCGGCCCCCGCAAGCAAGCACAAGCGGAGGAAAACCGCAAAAATGTGACGGCCGCTGTTTTACAGACGGAACTCAGGCGACACAATTTCGCACTTCATAGCAGAAACGAACGCGCCGCGTCATTTTTTCCTGAATGCCTCCGTCGTGAAGGTCGCTTCGTCGCAGGCTCTTGAGGAAGAGGTAGCCGGGCGCGGACGCTTGCTTTAAAAGCATCGCTTCCCACCGACTGTGAGGCAGACCATGGCACTGAGAGCCGACGACCTGATCGACCGCCGCCGCTTGCGGCGCAAGCTGACCTTCTGGCGCGGCGCCGCCATTGCCATCGTGGCCCTTGGGGTGATTGCGCTTGCAAGCTGGTTCTATGGCGGCGACCTCGGCGGTTCTTCCGTCGACCACATCGCCAAGGTCAGGATCGAAGGCACCATCACCGAGGACGAGGAACTGATCAAGCGGCTGGAAACGATCCGCACATCCTCGCAAGTCAAGGGCGTCATCCTGGCGATCGATTCGCCCGGCGGCACCACGGTCGGCGGTGAATCGATCTACGAGGAGGTGCGCAAGCTTGCCGCCGACAAGCCGGTGGTGGCCGAGGTCGGCACGCTGGCCGCATCGGCCGGCTACATGATCGCCAGTGCCAGCGACCATATCGTTGCCCGCAAGACGTCGATCGTCGGCTCGATCGGTGTGCTCATCCAGTATCCCGATGTCAGCGGTCTGATGGACAAGGTCGGCATCAAGCTCGAGGAAGTGAAATCCTCGCCGCTGAAGGCATCGCCCTCGCCCTTCAAGCCGACCAATGAAGACGAGCGAGCCATGGTCCGCAAGCTCATCCTCGACAGCTATGACTGGTTCGTCGGCATCGTCGCCGAGCGCCGCAAAATGACCCGCGATCAGGCACTGGCCCTTGCCGACGGCTCGATCTTCACCGGCCGCCAGGGCCTTGCCAACGGTCTGATCGACGCTGTCGGCGGCGAGAGCGTGGCGATCGACTGGCTGGCGACCAAGGGTGTCGACGCCAAGCTCAAGGTGGTGGAATGGAAGGACACCGAGCGGCGTGGCGGCTTCCTGTTCTCGAAAGCAATAGCGCGCAGCGTCGGCAGCGCGCTCGGCATGTCGGAGGCCGGCGGCGACGTGCTTCACGAAATTGGCGCGGATCGCTTGTTTCTTGACGGTCTCGTTTCCGTCTGGCACCCTTGATCTGCCGGTTGGGGCGAGTAAAAAAGCAAATAAAATCATCCTGATAATTTGACCGCAGCGCTTTCACGGGGACCTTTCTGATGATCAAATCCGAGCTTGTGCAGATCATTGCCACGCGCAACCCGCATCTTTTCCTGCGCGACGTCGAAAACATAGTGGGAGCGATCTTCGACGAGATCACCGATGCCCTAGCGGAAGGCAATCGGGTCGAGTTGCGCGGCTTCGGCGCTTTTTCGGTGAAGAATCGCCCTGCCCGCACCGGCCGCAACCCGCGCACCGGCGAATCCGTCGAGGTCGAGGAGAAGTGGGTGCCGTTCTTCAAGACCGGAAAGGAATTGCGTGAAAGGCTGAATGGCGGCAAGTAGGCGCGGACCACGCGCCGACCTTATCAAGGCCTGCCTTCTCCAGGGAATTTCTATGTTGAACCGCTTCATACTTATCGTGGTCTTCGTGCCGCTCGCCGTCATCCTGATTGCGCTGGCCGTCGCCAACCGCGAGCTGGTCGCCTTCACGCTCGACCCGTTCAACCCCGGCAATCCGAAACTGACGCTGACCTTGCCGCTGTTCATCTTCCTGTTCGTGGCGCTCGCCATCGGCATGGTCGTCGGCAGCCTGGCGACCTGGGTCAAGCAGGGCCGCTACCGCAAGCTGGCGCGCCAGCGCGGGGTCGAGGCCGAGAATTTGCGCCAGGCGGTCAGCCGGGTACCCGCCGCACCGCAAGGCTCGGGCCAGGGTCCGGCGCTGCCGAAGCCAACGGCCTGAAGCCGAAGCTTTTGTCTTCGCGGAGTTTTGCATGCTGACCATTTCGGCCGACGCTGTCGACCAGGCGCTGACCTTTCCCGGGCTGGTCGAGACATTGCGCGCGGCCTTCCGCGAGGGTGCTGTGCAACCCGTCCGCCATCATCACGGAGTCGAACGGCCCGACGGTGCCACTTCCACGCTGCTGTTGATGCCGGCGTGGACCGACTTCCATGCGGCCGGCACGTCGGTCGGCGGTCATATCGGCGTCAAGATCGTCACCGTATCGCCCGACAACAACGCCATCGGCAAACCGGCGGTGATGGGGCTCTATCTCCTGCTCAACGGCGCCACCGGTGAGCCCGAAGCGCTGATCGACGGCCAACGGCTGACACAGTGGCGCACCGCTTGCGCCTCGGCGCTGGCCGTCTCCTATCTCGCCCGCGAGGACGCATCGCGGCTTCTGGTGGTCGGCGCCGGCGCGCTGTCGCCGTTCCTCGCCAAGGCGCACTCCGCGGTGCGGCCGATCAAGACCATCCGCATCTGGAACCGCACGCCCGCCAATGCCGAAAAGGTCGCGGCTGATTTGCGCGCGGACGGTTTCAACGCCGAGGCCGCAAGCGATCTCGACGCCGAACTCGCCGAGGCCGACATCGTCTCATCGGCGACGATCACGACGACGCCGCTGGTCAAGGGTGCGCTGCTCAAGCCGGGCGCGCATGTCGATCTGGTCGGCGGCTTCACGCCGACCATGCGCGAAAGCGACGACGACGCGATCGCGCGCGCCAGCGTCTATGTCGACACCCGCGCCGGCGCCACCAAGGAAGCCGGCGACATCGTCCAGCCGCTCGCCTCCGGCGTGCTGAAGCCGGAAGCCATCGTCGCCGATCTGCATGAGCTGGCGCGCGGGGAAAAACAGGGCCGGCAGAGCCCCACTGAGGTCACGCTGTTCAAGTCGGTCGGCGCCGCGCTTGAGGACCTTGCCGCCGGCATTGCCGTCTACAACGCGCTCAAGCAGTAGCGTCTGCGCCGGTTCTGCGATCGAACTTCCTGATCGCTTCCGCGCTGACCGGGGTGAAGAAGTTCACCAGATTGCCATCGGGATCGCGCAGCAGCAGCGACCGGTTACCCCATGGCATCGTCGTCGGCGTCTGTACGAAATCGCCGATAATTTTCGCCAGCCTGCTGTACTCAGCATCAACATCGGCGACGCGAAACTCGATGACCGCTGAGCGATTGGCGGCCGGCTGCGCCACGTCAGTTCCGAACAGGGCCAGCGTGCGGGTGCTGCCGATCGCCAGTGTGCAGGACGGCGTTGCCAGTTCGGCGAAATCGTCTGTGAACCAGGTTGCGGTAAGCCCGGTGATCGTCTCGTAGAATGCCACCAAGGGCTTGATCTGGTCGGTAATGATGCGGATCGAGACGAAGTCCATCTTATTCTCCTGGGGCAAGCGCGTCGCTATCTGAAGACAATCGTTTGTCGCACAAGGCTGCTGATAACTTGGTGTCAGCAGCCTTGTCACGCTGCCTTGCCGATCCGGCGGCTGGATGCTTCAGCCTGCCTTCATGGCCTTTGCGCCCATCGCCTCGGCGATCAGCGCGAAATCATGCGCGGTAATTTCGAACAGGCCAAAGCGCAGTTGATAACCCCAGTTCGATTTGCCCGCGGTGAAGTCGAGCTGCTCGAGCAGCGGCTTGATCGGCGCTTCCTCGGCCTTTGCCCATTCGACATCCCTGCGGAACGGCGTGAAGCCACCGCCCATGTCGCCCTGGTAAGGCTCGCCTTCGCGCACCGTGCCGATTGCCGTGAAGGCCTGCAGGCCGTCTTTCTCTCGCAGAATTGTGGTCGGCGAGTAGTAGACCACACCGTCGCCGGGCTTGATGCGGCGCAAAGGTGCCGCCTTGCCGTGGTTGACCTGCATGAAGCCGGCCTCGCGGCCGCGCCGGACATGTTCGGCGGAAGCGACCGCGATCCAGTGCGCACTCATTTCTGTTCTCCATTGGCCTGTTCCCCATTGGCCTGTTCTCCGTCGTTCAGCCAGTAGACGCGCAGCCGGTGCTTGTCGGGATCGAGCGCAACGAAGGTGCGGCCGAAGTCCATGTCGGTCGGCGTCTGCAGGATGGTCAAGCCGCGTCCTGCCCAGTCCGTGTAGGCGGCGTCCACCGCATCAGGCCGGTCCAACGCGAAGACGAGCTCCGCGCCGCCACCCGCGGCCGCGGCCGACGGCTCCACGGTGTGGCGCGACCACAGGCCGAGCTTGAAGCCATTGTCGAGCACAAACAGCACGAAGGTCGGCGACGTCTCCACCGGCTGGCGTCCCAGCAGCGCACCGTAGAAGGCGCCGCTCCGCTCCGGGCTGTCGACATAAAGGATGACGAAATTGGGGGTGTTCATGTCTGCTCTCCAGGGTTTCGATTGGAGGAGCATAGGTGACCCCACTGTCAGATTCTGGCAGCAGCGGCTTGCGAGGGCGTAGAAAGGAGCATTAAGCGCCGGGCTGGCGCTTCGGTGCGTCCAGCGTCGCGCGCCATTCCTTCAGCAGCGCCTGCCGACGACGTGGATAGCGGATATCCGTGGTGTTGAGCCCCGACATCCGGTCGGCGCGAAAATGTCTGAAATCCTGCCGCGTCTCGCACCAGGCCACCACCACCCGCACCTTGTCGAAAAAGCCGAGCGCGAATGGCCAGATCAAGCGCTCGGAGGCGGCGCCGCCGGCATCGCGGTAAAGAAAGCCGAGTTTTCTCTCGTTGCGGATCGCCTGGCGCACCAGGCCAAGGTCGATGCTTTCGACAGCATCGCCGTGCGGCCCGACCAAAAGCGCGGTCGCATCGAGGTCCTCGCGCAGATCATCCGGCAGCACAGCGGCGATCTTGGCCAGCGCGTCGGTGGCGGCGGCCGACAGCCGCTTGTCCGGTTGTCTGGCAACCCAACGCGATCCCAGAACGATGGCCTCGATCTCCTCGTCGGTGAACATCAGTGGCGGCAGCATGAAGCCGGGTTTCAGCACATAGCCCAGCCCAGCCTCGCCCTCGATCGGCGCGCCTTGCCCCTGCAGCGTGGCAATGTCGCGGTAGAGCGTTCGGATCGAAACGTCCATCTCGCCGGCAAGCGTGCGACCGCTCACCGGCCGGCGATGCCGGCGCAGGATCTGGATCAGGTCGAGCAGGCGTTCGGAACGGGACATGATTCGAGATTTGCCTGTTTCCTCAGCGAGGTCCACCACCTCAGACATTCGCACGCTCGACCATTTTGTTTGCGCAGCCGGTGACCCTATGCCAAAAGCGGCCTGCCGCCTCCGGAGACGCTCCTGCTTGAAGTCTTTTCGCGACAAACGCCGCGACAACCGTCCGCCCGCAAAAGGCAGGACCGAACATGCGCGGCCACAGCCGGAGACCGTACCAATCCGACCCGAAGCCAGACAGCAACGCCACGAAACAAAACCGGACGACCGGTCTGATCCGAAGCCCGCCCCCCGTGTCCTGGCGCGTCGCGAAGGCATCCTGCCCACTGAGCGCCTGCCGGTGATCCTCGAAGTGGCGCCCAATCAGGATTATGCACTGCTCGACAGCGGTGCCGGCGAGAAGCTCGAACAATACGGCCCCTACCGCATCGTGCGGCCCGAGGGACAGGCGATCTGGCAAAAGGCCTTACCGGCCAGGGACTGGGACCGCGCCGACGCCATCTTCACCGGCGACACCGACGAGGAAGGCATCGGCCGCTGGCGGTTCCCGAAGGTACCGCTGGGCGAGACCTGGCCGATGAAGCATGACGGCATCGACTATCTCGGCCGCTTCACCTCGTTTCGCCATGTCGGCGTCTTCCCCGAGCAGGCTTCGCACTGGGACCATATGGCCAGCCTGATCGCGGCGGCCAAGCGCCCGATCAAGGTGCTGAACCTGTTCGGCTATACCGGGCTCGCGTCTCTGGTGGCCGCCCGCGCCGGCGCCGAGGTCACCCATGTCGATGCCTCCAAGAAGGCGGTCGGCTGGGCGCGCGAAAACCAGGAAATGGCCGGTCTCGGCAGCAAGCCGATCCGCTGGATCGTCGACGATGCAGTGAAATTCGCCGAGCGCGAAGAGCGCCGCGGCAGCCGCTACGACATCATCCTGTTCGACCCGCCTGCCTATGGCCGCGGACCCAAGGGCGAGGTCTGGCAGTTGTTCGAGGACCTGCCCGGCCTGACCGACCTTTGCCGCGCGATCCTGACGCCGAAACCGGTCGCCATAGTGCTGACCGCCTATTCCATCCGCGCCTCCTTCTTCGCCATCCATGCCTTGATGCGCGACACCTTTGCCGGCATGGGCGGCACGGTTGAATCAGGCGAACTGATCATCCGCGAGCAGTCCGCCGGGCGGGCGCTGTCGACATCGCTGTTTTCGCGCTGGGTGGCCTGAATGCCCCGGAGACCTGAATGCCCGGGAGTCCCGAATGAATGAGCGGCACGCCGGCGCGCCCGGGCAGGTCAAGGAAGTCACCAGCCTTGCCAATCCGCTGATCAAGGACATCAAGGCGCTCGCCCAGAAGAAATTCCGCGACCAGCAGAACGCCTTCATGGCCGAAGGGCTGAAGCTGGTCATCGACGCCCTCGACCTCGGCTGGTCGATCAGGACGCTGGTTTTCGCCAAGGCCGGACGCGGCAATGCGGCGGTCGAAAAGGTGGCGGCGCGCACGGTTGCCGCCGGCGGCACCGTGCTCGAAGTGTCCGAAAAAGTGCTGGTCGCCATCACCCGCCGTGACAATCCGCAAATGGTGGTCGGCGTCTTCCGGCAAAAACTGCTGCCGCTAAGAGACATCCGCGCTCACGACGGCGACGTCTGGGTGGCGCTCGACCGGGTGCGCGATCCCGGCAATCTCGGCACCGTCATCCGCACCGTCGATGCCGTCGGCGCCAAGGGCGTCATCCTGGTCGGCGAGACTACCGATCCTTTTTCTGTCGAGACCGTGCGCGCCACCATGGGCTCGATCTTCGCCGTGCCGGTGACCAAGGCGACGCCGGAAGCATTTCTGGCTTGGCGAAACAGCTTCTCGGGCCTGGTGGTCGGCACCCATCTGAAGGGTGCGGTCGACTACCGCTCGGTCGATTTCTCCCGAGGACCGGTGCTCTTGATGATGGGCAATGAGCAGCAGGGCCTGCCCGACAATCTGGCGGAAAGCTGCGACCGGCTGCTGCGGATTCCGCAGGCCGGCCGCGCCGATTCGCTCAATTTGGCGGTCGCCACCGGAATCATGCTGTTCGAGATCCGGCGCGGCGCTCTGAAACTTGCCCCCGAGGACGCCACATCGTGAAATCATGGTCTCCCTATGCGCTGCTGGTGGTGGTGGCAATCGCGCTCGACCAGTGGATAAAGCATCTGATCGAGACCGGCCTCGCCTTTCAGGAAAAGCTCGACCTGATGCCGTTCCTGGCGCTGTTTCGCACCTACAATACCGGTATTGCCTTTTCGATGTTCTCGTCTTTCGGCGACACCGGCCTGGTCGTCATCGCGGTCGTCGTCGTCGCCTTCGTGCTTTATCTGGCAACGCGTACGCCATCCGGCCATGTGCTGGCCCGCATCGGCTTTGCCCTGATCATCGGCGGCGCGATCGGCAATCTGATCGACCGCGCCGTCTACGGCCACGTCATCGACTATATATTGTTCCACACGCCGGTATGGTCCTTCGCCGTCTTCAACCTCGCCGATGCCTTCATTTCGGCCGGCGCGGCGCTGGTCGTCTTCGACGAGTTCATCGGCTGGCGGCGCGAGGCCAAGCCGCAAGGCCCAGAAGCCTGACGGCCCGACTCTTTTGACCAATTGACCTCGCCGGACGGTCGCCGCACAGTTCGGCCAGAGCCAGCCTTTGCGAAGCCGAGGAGAAGAGATGCCTGAAACCTTCAAAGCCATCCTCGTTTCGCGCGACGCCGAAAAGAAGCAGTCGGTCGAGATCGTCGATTTCGGCGAAGCCGATCTGATGGAAGGCGACGTAACCGTCGCGGTCGAGGCGACGACGGTCAACTACAAGGACGGGCTGGCCATCACTGGGAAAGCGCCAGTGATCCGCCGCTGGCCGCTGGTGCCGGGCATCGATTTCGCCGGAACCGTCCTCTCCTCATCGCATGCCGACTGGCGCAAGGGCGACAAGGTCATCCTCAATGGCTGGGGCGTCGGCGAGACGCATTTCGGCGCCTATGCCGGGCGCGCCCGCGTCAACGGCGGCTGGCTGGTGCCGTTGCCCGACGGCATCAGCGCGCACGATGCGATGGCGGTCGGCACCGCCGGCTATACGGCCATGCTCAGCGTCATGGCGCTGGAGCGGCACGGCATCCTGCCGGATCGCGGCCCGGTGGTGGTGACGGGTGCAGCCGGCGGCGTTGGGTCGGTCGCAGTCTCGATCCTGTCCAGCCTTGGCTATCACGTCATCGCCTCGACCGGCCGCAACGCCGAAAGCTCCTATCTGATCGACCTCGGTGCCGCCGAAGTGATTTCGCGCGAGGAACTCTCCCAGCCGGCCAAGCCGCTGGCCAAGGAGCGCTGGGCCGGCGGCATCGATGCCGTCGGCAGCCACACGCTGGCCAATGTGCTGTCGATGACCGCCTATGGCGGCGCGGTCGCCGCCTGCGGCCTGGCGAGTGGCATGGATCTGCCGTCGAGCGTCGCCCCGTTCATCCTGCGCGGCGTCTCGCTGCTCGGCATCGATTCAGTGATGGCGCCAAAGGCTGTGCGGCTGGAAGCCTGGCGCCGCATCGGCAGCGATCTTGATCTCAAGAAGCTCGCCGGCCTGTCGACGACCATCGGCTTCGACGGCATCATCACCGCCGCCCACGACATCGTCGAGGGCAAGATCAGGGGGCGCATGGTCGTGGATATGTGAGGCCCCGAAGCCACCAGAACGGGCGGCAAAAATGCATGACCGCTAAAATTCGAACGATCCGCCGCGCTTTTCCATAATCTCTATCTGGCAAGGAGTTCCGCATGATCGCGGAGTCCGCCAGGAAAGAGAAGAGCCGCGCCGAAAGCATCGACGGGCCGAACCCGGCGACGCCCAAGCGGCAGCATGTTGCCGCGCCGCCGCTGGCGCCGGATTTGCCGCGCCCCACGTCCGAGGGCCTGCCGTTCCTGACGGTGGTCGCCAGTGTCGTGCTGGCGGGCCTCTCCCACCTCACCGGTGCGCCGATCTTCATCACCCTCGGCCTGCTGGCGACAGGCCTTGCCGGCGTCGCCATGCACCTGCGCAACCGCCGCACCGTCCACCGCGCGACGGCCTTGCTCGACGAAACCGCCGCGCGCAGCCGCGCCGAGATCGAGACGCTGGCCGACCGCATGTGGGAGATGCAGGAGAGCGA
Source organism: Mesorhizobium sp. LNJC391B00 (assembly GCF_000502535.1). Taxonomy (NCBI): domain Bacteria; kingdom Pseudomonadati; phylum Pseudomonadota; class Alphaproteobacteria; order Hyphomicrobiales; family Phyllobacteriaceae; genus Mesorhizobium; species Mesorhizobium sp. LNJC391B00. Next base: position 139,984 of record NZ_AYWI01000003.1, on the reverse strand, counting down.
GGAGCGTTTTCGCGGGCTGATCGATGCGCTCGGCGATCTCGTCGTCCACCGCGACCGCGACGGCCACATCGTCTATGCCAACATGGTTTTCGCCGGCCTCGTCGGAACCGATCAGCGCGACCTTGCCGGCAGGACTCTGGCCGACCTCGGCATCGATGTCGGTATCGTTCCCGACGCCGCCTTTTCGGATCACGAATGCCTGAGTTCCACCGACGTCTCCATCCGCACGCCGAACGGTCCGCGCTGGTTCTCGTGGATCGAACTGTCGGTGCGCGACAAGGATAGCGGCGCCGTCTCGCACCGGGCGATTGCCCGTGACATCACCGCCCGCAAGCGCGCCGAATCCTCGTTGATCACCGCGCGCGAGCGCGCCGAATATGCCAGCCAGGCCAAGTCGCGCTTCCTCGCCACCGTCAGCCATGAGATCCGCACGCCGATGAACGGCATCATGGGCATGGCCAAGCTACTGGCCGACACCAATCTGTCGCCCGAGCAGCGCACCTATGTCGGCGCCGTCTCGACCTCGGCCAGCGCGCTTTTGGCGCTCATCGAAGACCTGCTCGACTATTCCAAGATCGAGGCCGGCCGCTTCGACCCGGAACCGCAGCCGACATCGTTGCGTGAAATTGCCGACAACATCATCGAACTGATGGCGGCGAAAGCCTTCGCCAAGAACATCGGCCTCGGCTGTCATGTCGAGCCAGACGTGCCGCAGATGATCATGGCCGATCCCGGCAGGGTCAGGCAGGTTCTGCTCAACCTGATCGGCAATGCGATCAAGTTCACCGACACCGGCGGCGTGCTGGTCTCGATTGCGCGCGCCCGCACCGATACCAGCGACCGCATCTGCTTCACCGTTACCGACACCGGCCCCGGCCTGCACGAAGACGACATGGAGCGCATCTTCGAGGAGTTCGAACAGTCCGACGGCACCTCGACCCGCACCCATGGCGGCGCCGGCCTCGGTCTGGCCATATCGAGGCGCCTGGTCGCCGCCATGGGCGGTGCCATTTCGGTGTCGAGCCGGCTTGGCGAGGGATCGGAATTCGTCTTCGAGATCCCGGCCGCAGGAGCAACCGAAGCACCGCAGAACCGGCAGAACATCCTGGCCGGCCGGCGCGCCGTGATCGTGTCGAAGAACGCCGTCGAGGCCGACGCCATCGCCCGCACCATCCGCGCCCATGGCGGCGCCGTCGACGTCGCCGCAACCGCTTCCCAGGCGACGCCCTTCGCCGAACATTGCGATGTGCTGTTGATCGACGCGGCCCTGGAGGACGGCGACGGCAGACTGCTCAAGCGCCTGCGCCAGAGTGGCTTTGCCGATTGCGAGGCGATCACGCTGATCGCGCCGACCGACCGCGGCATGCTTGGCGAATTCCGCACCAGCGGCTACGCCACCTTCCTGGCGAGGCCGGTGCGCGGCGAAACCCTGCTGCGCGTGCTGCTGACCAGTCATGCCCCTGCCTTGCCGCCGCCCAAGCCGGAAAAGACCGGCGCGTCCTCGCTTCGTGCCCATGGCGGGCGCCAGCAAGGTTTGTCGGTGCTGATCGCCGAAGACAACGACATCAACGCCATGCTTGCCCGCGCCACGCTTTTGAAGGCGGGACATCGCGTGAAAGTGGTCGGCAATGGCAAGGCCGCGGTCGAGGCGGTGACCGAAGCCGGGCTGAAAAATCGCTTCGATGTGGTGCTGATGGATTTGCACATGCCGGTGATGGACGGGCTGGACGCGATCGCCGCCATCCGCCGCCACGAAGAGGAAATGGCTGTGCCGCCGGTGCCAATCATGGTGCTTTCGGCCGACAGCCAGGAAAAGACCCGCCACGCCGTGCTCGCCCATGGCGCCAGCGGCTTTGTCACCAAGCCGCTCGATCCCGACGCGCTGGTCCATGCCGTCGAGGGCCAGGTGGCCGCCTGAATTCATGTCGCTCAAAAGTGGCCCCGGTTTTGAGAAGACGACACGCAAAACAAAGACTTGAAGCGCGTCGCGTGAATCGTCCCAGCGCGACGCGCTTCAAGGCGACGCTGGAGAAATCCTCGCGTCACGTAGGTAGCCGAATGAGGGTTTTCGCCAGCCGACGAAGTATTGCCCGTCGCGCCGTATCACGGTACTGTCACAATCCTGTTGCACCTACACCGTATCCCCGTGCCAAGAGGGATGGCTCGAAGGAGAATCACTCGTGCATACAGTTATGCCGGAATGTGACACTCGGCCCAGCGCAGGCGGCGCTTTGCTCGCCGCGCGGAACGCCGATGCCGTCGCAACAGGCGCACCGCTGGGCCGTATCGGCAATCTCGAAGTGCGGCTTGCCCGCAATGAGGCCGAGATCGCCGCCGCGCAGGAAGTGCGCTACCGGGTGTTTTATGACGAGCTTGGCGCCAGGAAGGACCTGTTCCAGGCGCAGGACCGGCGCGACGCCGACCGCTTCGACCCGCTGTGCGACCATCTCCTCGTGCTGGACACTTCGATCTCCGGCCCCGAGCATCGCCGCATCGTCGGCACTTACCGCCTGCTGCGGCAAGAGATTGCGGCGACCGCCGGCGGCTTCTATTCCGAAGGCGAGTTCGAACTGACCAAGCTGATCGCCCGCCATCCCGGCCAGCGCTTCCTTGAGCTCGGCCGCTCCTGCGTGCTGCCGGAATACCGCTCGAAGCGCACCATCGAGGCGCTGTGGCAAGGCATCTGGGCCTACATCAACCACTATGAGATCGGCGTGATGACCGGTTGTGCCTCGTTCCCTGGCACGGTGCCGGCTGCGCATGCCGAGGCGCTCACCTACCTTGCCCATCACTGCCGGACCAACTCCGCCTGGGATGTGCGGGCGGTCTCCGGCCGCTATTGCTCGATGGATCTGATGCCGATCGAGGCAGTCAACGCCAAGGCGGCGATCGCGGCCATGCCGCCGCTGGTCAAGGGCTATCTGCGCGTCGGCGCCCGCATCGGCGACGGCTGCGTCATCGACCGTGAGTTCTCCACCGTCGATGTGTTCGTGGTGATGCCGGTCAAGGAAATCGGCGCCCGCTACGTCAACTATTATGGCGGGGAAGCGCAGCGCTTTGCGGCGTGAGGCAGTAGGCAGTAGGCAGTAGGCAGTAGTGAAGGCTGCCGCGAATTGCTGACTACCAACTATTCCCTATTCCCTATTCCCTATTCCCTATTCCCTCTCCCTACGGAATATCCTCCGGTCGCCGTCCCGGGCGGCTCTTGTAGGACGGAAAGGTCCAGCCGAATTTCAGCGCGCCGCCGCGCACCAGGAAAGCCGCGACGAAGCCGGCAATATCCGAGGCGAGCGGCGGCAGGCCGGCAAGATCGCCAAGTGTGTAGAGGCCGGCGCCCGCGAGTGCGGCGGTGACGTAGATTTCGGGCCTGAGCAGCACCGATGGCTCGCCGGCCAGCAGATCGCGCAGGATGCCGCCAAATGTGGCGGTCAACACGCCCATAACAACGGAGACGACCGGCGAGCCGGTGATGGCCAGCCCCTTGGCCGCGCCCATTACGGAAAAGGCCGCCAATCCGATGGCGTCGAGCCAGAGCAGCCATTTCCAGCGGGATTCGACGCGGTGGGCGATGAAGAAGACCAGCACCGCAACCGCCGCGCAAACCAGCACATAGCCGGAGTTGGCGACCCAAAAGACGGGCAGGTTGAGGATGACGTCGCGAAGCGTGCCGCCGCCAATGCCGGTGACGCTGGCCAGAAACAGGAAGCCGATAATGTCGAGCTGCTTGCGCGAAGCCGCCAACGCCCCGGTCGCGGCAAAGACGGCGACGCCGGCATAGTCGAGGAGGTCGATGGGTGTCAGGGACATGAGGTAGTAGGGATTGGGAATTAGGGAAAGTATGAATAACACGAAGCCGCGCGATTGATACGCCTGCCTATTCCCTATTCCCTATTCCCTACTGCCTACCCTACTCACGCATCCTTCTCGGCCTGCTCGTTCACCGGCCCCGGCTCGACCGGCGCTTCGGTGGCCGCGATCTTGGGGCCGCCCTTGGCGACCCCGACCATGGCCGGCCGCAGCACGCGCTCGCCGATCGAATAGCCCGGCTGCACGACCTGGACGACGGTGTTGGCCGGCACATCGGGATTGGGCACTTCGAACATCGCCTGGTGGAAATTCGGGTCGAACTTCTCACCTTCCGGTTCGAGCTTCTTCACCCCATGCCGTTCCAGCGTCGACAGCATGGCGCGCTCGGTGATCTCGACGCCGTCGATCAGCGCCTTGAAGCCGGCATCTCCGGCCGCTTTCGCCTCGGCGGGGATAGCATCGAGCGCGCGGCGCAGATTGTCCGACACCGACAGCATGTCGCGGGCGAAATTGGCCACCGCATAGGCGCGCGCATCATGCACGTCGCGGGCGGTGCGGCGGCGCAGATTCTCCATCTCGGCTGCGACGCGCAGCGCGCGGTCCTTCAGCTCCTCGTTTTCCTTCAGCAACCGCACCAGCGCTTCATAGTCGCCGTCGATGCCGCCTTGCGTGCGCTCGGCCCCGGCCGTTTCGATATCCTCGGGCGCGCGTTCGTCTTTTGTCTGGTCGCTCATCGCCATTTCCCGTCATTCGAATGGTTTGGATTTGCGCCCGATATCGAGGTTTGGCGGCCAAAAATCAAGGGGCAAGCCCAGGAGGACGCCCACAGCAGGCAATGTTGCGGGCTGCCCGTCGGACTTGGTGCGGGGCGCAAGGACGTTCAAAATTAATTCAAACTTTACCGTAACGGCAGCCTTTGCTTGCCAAAACCCCGCTATGGGGAACCATTCAAAGCTTGGAGGAGTTTTGAAACCGACACAGGATTTGAGACAATGGACCGCAATACTGGCAACAGAAGCGAAGAGCTCGCCGCCGACATCAGGCGCCAGTTCGGCACCGAGGCGACGACGCGCTTCTTGCGCACCTTGCCGGCCTTCCGCACCGAGGCCGACATTCCCGCCCGTTTCCGGGACCTGCTCGACCGGCTGGACGGCATAGAAGCCAGCATGGCCGGCGGCCAACGCCGTCAATAGCGATGCTATCGCGCGACAATTACGCGCAGTAATTTTGCGTGAGCTTTTCCTTGCGGCAGCGGGACGCCCCGCCTATGCTTCCTGATGAACATGATTTCCCCCGAGACGGCCGCCAACAGCAAGCGCGCCTGGTTGAAGATCCTGGCGCGCTACAAGAAGCCCGACCGGCGACGCAGCACTCTTGAACTCGCCATCACCCTTATTCCTTTCGTTACGCTGTGGGCGCTGTCTTCGGCAGCCTATTCCTATGGCCACTGGTGGGGCTTGATCCTGATCCTTCCCGCCGCCGGTTTTCTGGTGCGGATCTTCATGATCCAGCACGATTGCGGCCACGGCTCCTTCTTCGCCAACCGCACTGCCGACGACTGGATCGGCCGCGCGCTCGGCGTGCTGACGCTGACCCCTTACGATTGCTGGCGGCGCGCGCACGCCACCCATCACGCCAGCGCCGGCAATCTTGACGAGCGCGGCATGGGCGATATCAGGACGTTGACGGTTGCTGAATACCGGCAGCTGTCTTGGCGGGGACGCCTTGCCTATCGTCTCTACCGCCATCCCCTGGTGATGTTCGGCCTTGGCCCGATCTGGCTGTTCATCTTCGAGCAGAGGCTGCCGGTCGGCATGATGCGCGGCGGCCTGACGCCCTGGGTGTCGTCGATGACCACCAATCTCGGCATCGCGGTCGCGGCAGCGCTGCTTATCTGGCTGGTCGGCCCCGGCGCTTTCCTGATCGTCCATTTGCCGATCGTGATCCTGGCCGGATCGGCCGGAATCTGGCTGTTCTACGTCCAGCACCAGTTCGAGGAGACGGAATGGGCGAAGGACGAAGAGTGGGAATTCCAGCGTGCCGCCCTGCACGGATCGTCCTATTACGATTTGCCCCCGGTGCTGAACTGGTTCACCGGCAATATCGGCGTCCATCACGTGCACCATCTCTCGGCCAAGGTGCCGGGGTACCGGCTGCAGGAAGTGCTGCGCGACTATCCGGAATTGCGCGGCATCGGCCGCGTCACGCTTCTCGACAGCCTGCGCTGCGTCAAGCTGGCGCTATGGGACGAGAATCGCCGCAAGCTGATCTCGTTTCGCGAAGCGCGGGCCTTGGCCTGAAAGCATTCCAGCAAAGTGAAGCGGTTTTCCCGGGAAAAGCGCGCAGCGCTTTCCCTCGGGATCGCATAAAACAAGAAATAAACCGCCGCACCAAAGGCGCGGCTGCATCTCCCAGAAGATCTGCTCAGGTGGCCTTGCGCTCCTCGCGCATCATGACCTTGCAGCCCTGATCACGTCAGCCGCCTTTTCGGCGATCATGATGGTCGCTGCATTGGTGTTGCCGCCGATCAGCGCGGCTTCCTCCCTGGCGGATACTTCCGTCCGGACAGCCAAGAGATCACAGTTTTTGTAAAGACAGGCGAAATTACCGCTGCGTCAGCTGTTGCGAACGCGCCGCCAGGAGTATTTCGGCCCCTTCGGCTCCGACGCTTCGGTCGGCTGATAGTAAAGGCCCAGCCCGCCTGTGCGGCCTTCTTCGAGGCGCTTCAGCAGAACCGGGTTGGATATCTCGAACTCGTCGAAGCCGAGGCGCAGCATATGCGGCAGCTGGTCGACGAGCACCTGGCCCGTGGCGCGGACCGCGCCCTCGAAATCGTAGCGGCTGCGCAACAATTCGCCCTTGGAAAACGAGCGGCCGTCGCTGAAGGCCGGAAAGGCCAGCGCCACCAGCGACAATTGGTCGAGCAGGTCGGCGATCTTTTCCAGCTGGTCGCCCGGCAGCAACGCGACGCCAAGCCGCTCCTTGGCCGAGCGCCGCACCTCGGCATCGAGGCCGAGAAATGCCTGCAACGGCAGGATGAAGCGGCCATTGCCCGCCAGTGCATCCGCACTTTCGGCATGTGTCCACTCGTCCTCGCGAAAACCCGTCCGGGTCCAGAGGCGGGTCTCCGCTGTCGTCGATTCAATCATCGAAAATTCCTAAAGCCCCAAAATCGAAGTCCGCGAAAGCCGGTCCACACGAAACCGGCGGCCTCCGGGCGGAAGCCGCCGTTGCAGGCCAGCCTCACCTGAATATCACCATAGCTAAAGGGATGCGTCGGTCAGCGACACTTCCAGTCCCGACAGATGGATGCCGCACTCGGTCTTGGCATGACCGGCCCAGCGTCCGCTTCGCGCATCTTCGCCCGGCTGCACCGGCTGCGTGCATGGGAAGCAGCCGATCGACAGATAGCCGTACGCAACCAGCGGATTTTCGCGCAGCGCATGCGCGCGCATATAGTCGGCCTGGTCGGATGTCGTCCAGTGCGCCAGCGGATTGATGCGTACGCGCGGGCCGACCGCCTCGAACACCGGCAGCGCGGCTCGCGTCGCCGCCTGGAAGCGCTTCCGGCCGGTCAGCCAGGCGCGGAAGGGGGCGACGCCGCGCGCCAGCGGCTCGACCTTGCGCACGTCGCAGCAGGCATCGGTATTGCTCTGGTGCAGATTGCCGGTCGGATCGACCCGCTCGAGCGCCGCGTCTTCGGGCTTGATCACCCTGATGTTGGTCAGCCCGAAATCGGCGACCAGCGCATCGCGATAGCCCAGCGTCTCTTCGAAATGCTTGCCGGTGTCCAGGAAGATGACCGGCAGCGTGCGGTCGACCTTGGCGATCATATGCAGCAGGACGGCGGAATCCGCGCCGAAGGACGACACGGCGGCGATCTCGTCATGAAACAATTCGCTCGCCGCGCGTTCGATGATGTCGAGCGGGCTCAGATGTCCATACAGCGCGTCGAAGCCCGCCGCTTTGGCGGCGATGCTGTCGTCGACGTCGACGATGCGGTCAAGCGGCCTTGGTTTCGCCAGCATAGAGCGCCTCCTTGAACGGCGCGGGACCGACACGGCGGTAGGCGTCGATAAAACGTTCACTGGGACCGAGCCGAAGGCCGAGATAGGTGTCGACGATCTGCTCGATGGCGTCCGTGATCTCTTCCGAAGAGAAGCCGCGGCCGATGATTTCGCCAACCGAGGTGTTCTCGTCGGCCGATCCGCCAAGCGTCACCTGGTACAGTTCGGAGCCTTTCTTCTCGACGCCGAGGATACCGATATGGCCGACATGGTGATGGCCGCAGGCATTGATGCAGCCGGAAATCTTGAGCTTCAATTCGCCGATCTCGCGCTGACGCTCGAGCGAGGCGAAGCGAAGCGAAATCTCCTGCGCGATCGGGATCGAGCGCGCCGTCGCCAGCGCGCAATAGTCGAGGCCAGGGCACGCGATAATATCGCTGATCAGGTTGGAATTGGCCGTCGCGAGGCCAATGTCGACCAAAGCGTCGTAGACCGCTTTCAAATCGGCGCGCGCCACATGCGGCAGGATCAGGTTCTGCTCATGGCTGACGCGCAATTCGTCGAAAGCGTATTTCTCGGCGATGTCGGCGACCGCTTCCATCTGGCTGTCGGTGGCATCGCCCGGCACCTCGCCGATGCCTTTCAGCGAAATCGTCACCGCGGCATAGTCGGGATGGCGATGGGTCACGACATTCTGGTCGAGCCAATCCGAGAAGCTTTTGGAATCGAGCCGCGCCAGCTTAATCGCCGCGTCGCCTTCCGGCCGGGCGGTCAGTGCCGGCGGCGCGAAATAGGCGTCGATGGCACGGATGTCGGCTTCCGGCAGCTTCAGCTCGGCGTCCTTCAGCTCCTGCCATTCGGCCTCGACCTGCCGGGTGATTTCCCCGACGCCGGTCTCGTGGACGAGGATCTTGATGCGCGCCTTGTACTTGTTGTCGCGGCGGCCATAGAGGTTGTACACGCGCAGGATCGCCGTGCAGTAGGACAGCAGGTCGGCTTCCGGCAGGAAGTCGCGGATCTTGCGCGCCACCATCGGCGTGCGGCCTTGGCCGCCACCGACATAGACGGCAAAGCCGAGCTCGCCGGCGGCGTTCTTCTTCAGATGCAGACCGATATCATGCGTCTGGATGGCGGCGCGGTCGCGCTCGGCCCCGGTCACCGCGATCTTGAACTTGCGCGGCAGGAACGAGAATTCCGGATGCACAGACGACCATTGCCGCAGGATCTCGGCATAGGGGCGCGGATCAGCGACCTCGTCGGCGGCGGCGCCGGCAAAGTGATCGGCGGTGACGTTGCGGATGCAATTGCCGCTGGTCTGGATGGCATGCATCTCGACGCTGGCGAGATCGGCCAGGATCGCCGGAATGTCGGACAGCGCCGGCCAGTTGAACTGGATGTTCTGGCGCGTGGTGAAGTGGCCGTAGCCCTTGTCGTATTTGCGCGCGATGTGGCCGAGCATGCGCAGTTGCGCGCTGTTCAGCGTGCCATAGGGCACCGCGATGCGCAGCATGTAGGCGTGCAGCTGCAGGTAGACGCCGTTCATCAGCCGCAGCGGCCGGAACTGATCCTCGGTGATCTCGCCGGACAGCCGGCGTTCGACCTGGTCGCTGAACTCGGCGACGCGGGCCTGGACAAAATCGTGGTCGAACTCATCGTAGCGGTACATGTTTCGTCTTTCAGGGCGCGTCCGCCCGTATTTTGTTAAGCTGCCCGCGCAGCCTGCTTGCCCAGATCTTCCCGGATGGTCGGGCCGGCGGCGCGGATCTTTTCGCGCAGCCGCACCGGCACGACGACGCCATTGACGACTTCAGCGTCGATCAGATTGACGTCGACAACCTGATTGTTGGCGTTGGCCTCGGCGCCGATTGCTTCCAGCCTGTCCTCTGCCGCTTGGTCATGGGCAAGGTCGGCATGGTCGACCGTCTCGGCCCAACCGCCATCGGCGTACCAGACGACGATGCCGTCGGAGAGGCGGTTTGCGGTCAGTATCTTCATGGCTCGACCTCTGCGTCGGCCGCGTTGGCGGCGCCCTCATAGTTATGTGCCGCAAGCGGCTCGGAACGTTCAAAGTTGGCGCCGGCAACCGCGTCGCCGATGATGGTCATCACAGGACCGGCCAGGTCGGCGCGCTCTTCCAGCGACGGCAAATCGGCCAGCGTGCCGTGGAAACGGCGGCGGTTCTGCAAGCTGGCATTCTCGACCACGGCAACCGCCGTGTCCGGCGACAGGCCGGCCTCGATCAGCCGTCCGGCGACTTCGGCGGCGACCGAGCGGCCCATATAGACGGCAACGGTGGCGCCGGAAATGGCAAGCTTGGCCCAGTCCGGCAGCGAATTGCCCTTCAGATCATGGCCGGTGGTGAACACCATCGACGAGGAGACGCCGCGCAGCGTCAGCGGCAGCTCGAAGTCGGCGGCGGCGGCAAAGGCGGCGGTGACGCCGGGGACAACATCATAGGCGATGCCGGCATCGCGCAGTGCGGCCATCTCCTCGCCGGCGCGGCCGAACACCAGCGGGTCGCCCGACTTCAGCCGCACGACGCGCTTGCCCTGCCTGCCAAGCTCGACCAGCAGCGCATTGATCTCGGCCTGGCTCTTGGTGTGGCATCCCTTGCGTTTTCCGACCGGCAGCCGCTCGGCGTCGCGGCGGCCCATGGCGACGATCGCCTCCGGCACCAGCGCGTCATAGACGATGACGTCGGCTTCCATCAAAAGCCGATGCGCGCGCAGCGTCAGAAGATCCTCAGCACCTGGCCCGGCGCCGACCAGGGCGATATGGCCCGAAGCCGGAGCCTTCGACAGCAACAGATCGGCGGCGGCGTCATGCGCCTGCGAAAGCTCGCCGGCTTCGACGGCGCGCGCCGGTGCACCCTGGAAAAAACTGCTCCAGAACTGGCGGCGGGCGTTGCCTTTCGGCAGCAGCTTTTCGGCGGCACCCCGGAACGAGGCGGCAAGCGCTGCCAGCGGCCCGAGCGACGGCGACAGCATGCGGTCGATGCGGCTGCGCAGCATCTGCGCCAGCACCGGACCGGCGCCTTCCGTGCCGATGGCGATGGCGACCGGGGCGCGGTTGACCAGCGCCGGGGTGAAGAAATCGCACAGCTCCGGCCGGTCGACGGCATTGACCGGAATGCCAAGGCGGCGCGCATCGTCGGCGACGCGGCGGTCGAGCGTCTCGTCGCCGCTGGCGGCAAACACCAGGATCGCGCCTTCGAGATGCGCGGCGTCGTAGGGGGCGTCGATACGGATGGCGCCGGTCGTGGCGATGAAGCTCAGCAATTCGGCGTCGGCAACATCCGCGATGATGCGCAGTGTCGCGCTTGACTGATCAAGCAGCCGCGCCTTGGCCAATGCTTCGCCTCCGCCGCCGACGATGGCCACGGCTTCGCCTTCGACCCGCATGAAGACCGGGAACGCGGTGAGCTTGGGATTGGCGTGCGGCATGACGAACAGATTCCGGAACAATTCGGCAGTTTTAGGCGCGGACGCGAAAAAGCTGAAGGAACCCACTCGCGCATCCCCTTGCGGGAGGCAATCGCTTTTCCGCAAGCCAAAGGGCCAAGAGAAAAATATTCCACATCCGCATACCAGGCGGATTCAAGCTGCTGCCGCAGGCCTTGTTCTGCGGCTCTTTTATCCGGCAGTCGGCCAAGCTGCAAAATTGTTTTTTCTAAATTCTACCAATTTAGTAGATTAAAGCCGTCACCTCGGACATTGCTCCGATGGACGATAGATCGGGCTCGATATGGCTGCGTGCGATCTCGGCGAACGAAGTGGAACGTTCCCGCTTCGCCACGCGTTCTGCCCCTGCCGTAACAGACAATCGTCGGCTGGATTTGAACCTTCAAACAGGAGCCCGCAAATGAGCAAGATCAACCTGAAACATGGCCTTCTGGTCATGGTGGCCGATGGCGAGAAAGCGCTGTTCCTGAAGAACGAGGGCGACAATCTCTATCCGCACCTGCAGCTCTTCCAGGAGATGAACCAGGACAATCCGGCAACGCGCGAACAAGGCAGCGACAGTCCCGGCCGCTACAATGACGGCCCCTCCGTACATCGCAGCGCAGTTGAGGAAACCGACTGGCACCGGCAGGGCAAGGAACGCTTTGCCGAAGAGATCGCGGACCGGCTCTACAAGCTCGCCCATCACGGCATCTTCGACGACATCGTGCTGGTCGCGCCACCGCTGGTGCTCGGCACCATGCGCAAGAAACTGCACAAGGAAGTCACGGACAAGGTGCAGGCGGAGATCCCAAAGACCCTGACCAACCGCCCGCTGATCGATATCGAGGCCATGCTGCAGGCGGCGTGACGCATCGATCATTCGGTATTGGCGCGCGCAGCGGTTTTGCTGCGCGCGCCTTTCGTTTTCGGTGCCTCTGGCCACCAATTTACGTCTTGCGGGTTGCGTCGCCCGCACCCCCTCCACCATATTGAAAAAGGCGGCGGCTTCGGGCGGCGCACACCCGACATTTCCCGAAAGGCGCTCCATCGACAATGCCGCATGACACGCCCCTTATCGCCACCATCGTCGCCGGTCTGGGGCTGGCATTCATCTTCGGGGCGCTCGCCAACCGTTTTCGCATCCCGCCGCTGGTCGGCTACCTCGTCGCCGGCGTACTGGTCGGACCGAACACGCCGGGTTTCGTCGCCGATGCCGGTCTTGCCAATGAGTTGGCCGAAATCGGCGTCATCCTGCTCATGTTCGGCGTCGGCCTGCATTTCTCGCTGAAGGACCTTCTCTCCGTCCGCGCCATCGCCGTACCCGGCGCCATCGTCCAGATCAGCTTTGCCACCGCGCTCGGCGCCGGCCTCGCATGGATGCTCGGCTGGTCGATGGGCGCAGGCCTCGTCTTCGGCCTGGCGCTTTCCGTCGCGTCCACAGTGGTGCTGTTGCGCGCGTTGCAGGAGCGACGGCTGATCGAGACCGAGCGCGGCCGCATCGCCGTCGGCTGGCTGATCGTCGAGGACCTCGCCATGGTGCTGGCGCTGGTGCTTTTGCCGGCGTTGGCCGGCGTGCTCGGCGGCCAGCCGCAGGTCGATGACCATGCGAGCCTTTTGTCGCTGCCGGCCAGCTACGGCATCTGGGGCGTCGTCGGCCTCACGCTGGCCAAGGTCGCCGCCTTCGTCATCGTCATGCTGGTGGTTGGCCGCCGCGTCATTCCGTGGATCCTGCATTACGTCGCCCATACCGGCTCGCGCGAACTGTTCCGGCTGGCGGTGCTGGCGATCGCGCTCGGCGTCGCCTTCGGCGCCGCCAAACTGTTCGGCGTCTCGCTGGCGCTCGGTGCCTTCTTCGCCGGCATGATCATGAGCGAATCCGAGCTCAGCCACCGCGCGGCGGAGGAATCACTGCCGCTGCGCGACGCCTTCTCGGTGCTGTTCTTCGTCTCGGTCGGCATGCTGTTCGATCCGTTCAGCCTGATGAGCAATGGCTGGCCGATCCTGGCGACGCTGGCCATCATCGTCATCGGCAAGTCGCTGGCCGCCTTCGTTATCGTCATCGCCTTCCGCTATCCGCTGGGAACCGCCTTGATGATCTCGGCCAGCCTCGCGCAGATCGGCGAGTTTTCCTTCATCCTGGCGGAGCTCGGCGTCGGGCTGAAGCTGTTGCCGCAACAGGGACGCGACCTGATCCTGGCAGGCGCCATCCTGTCGATCCTGGTCAATCCGCTGATGTTCCTCGCCCTCGACTGGATGAAGCCATGGCTGGACGCGCGCGCCGCCAAGGCAGCACCACCGGAAGAGGCCAAGCCGGTCGGCCCGGCGACGCAGCCCGGACAAGTGGCCTCGGTGGCCGCCGCGGCAAAAGAGAATGGCCCACCGCCACGCACAACGCTTTCGGGCCACACCATCCTGATCGGCTACGGCCGCGTCGGCAGCCTGGTCGGCGCGGCGCTGAAACAGGCATCGCTGCCCTTCCTGGTCATCGAGGACGCCGACAAGACGCTGGCGAGGCTCAGAGACGACGGCGTCGAAATCGTCTCCGGCAATGCGGCCAATGGGGGCGTGTTTGCCGTCGCCAATCCGCAGGGGGCCAAACGCTTGATCCTTGCCATCCCCAACGCGTTCGAGGCCGGGCAGATCGTGCTCAGGGCACGCGCCGCGAATCCCGGCATCAACGTCATAGCGAGGGCCCATTCCGATGCCGAGGTCGAGCATCTCAAAGGCCTCGGCGCCGACACCGTCATCATGGGCGAACGCGAGATCGCCCGCGGCATCGTGCAAGAAGTGCTGGAGCAAAAGCCGATGCCGCGCCCCGAAGCCATTGAGCCCTCCCCGGCCTGAGGCTTGCCACAGGCGCATCGATCATCCAACGAAGGCGGAGCCGCCATTGTGCGCGACGCTGGCGAGATACTTTGCCGGCGGCTTGCCAAGCGCCTTCTTGAACATGGTGATGAAGGCGGTGACGGAGCCATAGCCAAGATCGCCTGAAACCTGCTGCACGCTGGCACCCGAGGCCAGCTCCCTTATGGCGACGATCAGATGCAATTGCTGGCGCCAGCGGCCGAAGCTCAGTCCGGTCTGCTTCACCACAAGACGGGCGAGACTGCTTTCTGAGAGCGCGACGCGACTGGCCCACTCTGCAAGCGTGCTGCGGTCGGCAGGGTCCTGCGCCAATGCTTCCGCGATCCGCCGTAAGCGCGGCTCGGCGGAGATCGGCAGATGCAGTTGCTGGACAGGCATGCGCGGCAGTTCGGAGAGCAGGATCGTGGTCAGGAGCCCGTCCCTCGCCTCATCCTCCTCCACGCAATCGGCCAGCTCGACGATCAGTTCGCGCAGCAGCGGCGAGATCGACAGCGTGCAGCACCGGTCCGGCAGATCGGCGGCTCCCGGCTCGATATAGACGAAGAAAATCCGCGCATTGGCGGTCGCGATATTGCTGTGTTCCATGCCGCCGGGAATCCACACCCCGCAATGTGGCGGCACCATCCACAGGCCGCTCGGGACGCGGCATGTGACGCCACCGCCGAGCGCGAAGACGAGTTGGCCCTTGCGGTGCCAATGGGTCGCCACTTCCGCTTTGGTTTCGGTGACATCGACGCGAACCGCAATTGCAGGAGCGATCACATCATCGACGTCGAAATTGACCCAGGGGTAGCGGAGAGGCTGTCTCATGATTGACGGCTTTTAGCGACCATTCGCTATGATAGCTAAATTCTTTGATCCGGGATGTCGATAGGCTCTGGTTCGCGGCTGGCATTTCACAAACCGGCAGGAAGGCTTCCCATGCGCGCCCTCGTCATCTCTCCCGACAGCCCCACCGGACTGACGTTTGCCGAGGCCAACGAACCTCAACCCCTCGCCAACGAAGCGCTTGTCTGCGTCCACGCAACCTCGTTGAACCGCGGCGAACTGCGCCTGCTCACCATACGCCCAAAAGGCTGGATACCCGGCCAGGACATCGCAGGGATTGTCGAACGGGCGGCAGCCGATGGCTCCGGGCCTGCCGTCGGCGCCCGGGTTGTGGCTTTGGTCGACGAGGCCGGCTGGGCGCAACGGGTCGCCGTTCCGACCGACCGCTTCGCCGTCATCCCGGATGAGGTCAGCTTCGTTTCCGCCGCCACGCTTCCCGTGGCGGGCACGACGGCCCTAAGGGTCTTGCGCCATGGCGGCGACCTCGCGGGACAGCAGGTGTTGATCACCGGCGCCAGCGGCGCGGTCGGCCGTTTCCAGATCCAGATCGCCCGCGAGCAAGGCGCCGAGGTGACTGCAATCGCCGCCGCCCCGCACGCCGAGGATCTCCGCGGTCTTGGTGCTCACGAGGTCGTCGAGTCGATCGAACTGGCCGAAGGGCCATTCTCTCTGATCACCGAGTCGGTCGGCGGCCAAAGCCTCGCCCATGCCATCGAACGCGTCGCCCCCGGCGGCACCATCGTCATGTTCGGTTCGAGCAGCGGCGAACTCACGCCGGTTGGCTTCAGACAGTTCGTTCCGGGCCATGAGGGAGCGAGGCTTCAGACTTTCGCCTACTACACATCCGGTCCAGCCATTGGCGCGGACATCGCCTCGCTGCTCGCTCTGGTCGCGGCTGGCCGGCTGGAAACCCGTGTGTCCATGACCGTGCCGTGGACAGACATCGCCCGGGCTCTGGACGCCCTGCGACAGCGCAGCTTCGGCGGCAAGGCTGTTCTCACCATCGCTGAATGAGCAGTCTGTCAGTGCTCAGACGTGCTGGCCGCCATTGATGTGGATTTCCGAGCCCGTCACATAGGACGCCTGCTGCGAGCACAGGAAGAAGATGATGTCGGCGACTTCCGAGGTGGCGCCAAGGCGCCTGAGTGGGATCGTCTCGACGATCTTGTCGGTGCCAGGCGACAGGATCGCGGTGTCGATCTCGCCCGGCGCAATCGCATTGACGCGGATGCCGTGCGGGCCGAAATCATGCGCCATCTCGCGCGTCAGCGAGCCGAGTGCCGCCTTCGAGGTCGCATAGGCGGTGCCGGCGAAAGGATGCACGCGCGTGCCGGCGATCGAGGTGACGTTGACGATCGAACCTTTTGCTGCCGCAAGCTCCTTGAAGAGACCACGCGCGAGCATGATCGGCGCGAAGAAATTCACCTGGAACACATCGCGCCAGACATGCATCGGCGTGTCGATCGAATCCATGCGGCTGTTGCCGTCCTTGAGCTTCGGCGAAATGCCGGCATTGTTGACCAGCGCGTGCAATTGCCCGCCATGCGCTTCCAGCCGGTGACGGATCTCCGAGACGGCGATGCCGACATCCTCCTGGTCGGCGAGATCGACCTTGATGTGGTCCTCTGGGCCGGCTGGCCACGGGCAATCCTCGGCAAAAGCCTGGCGCGAACAGGTGATGACCCGCCAGCCCTCACGCGAAAAGCGCTTGACCGTGGCATGGCCGATGCCGCGGCTGGCTCCGGTCAGCACGATGGTTTTTCTGGTGTCGGTCTCAGCCATGTCTGTCACTCCGGCCGGAGATGTAGCCGAATGCCGCAGAGGTGGCGAGAGGCCGAATTGTCACCGCAGCTCTCATATGAGGAACGGATTGCAGCTAGCCATTGGTTTGAAGCCAGAATGACGAGCCGCTCAGCCGCCGCCGAGAATATCCAGGATTGAGGTTTTCCGCTTCTTGGCCGGGCCGCCGACGCTGCCCGGCGGTACCGGGTGCTTGATCGAGGCCGTGGTGCCGCCGTCGCCCGGCATGTTGAAACCGTCGGCATCGACCGTTTCGGCCGGACGGCGGACCGGTGCTTGTGCCGGTACAGCAGCAGGTGCCGGCGCGGCAGCAGGCTCCGAACGGCTGACGGCCACGGCAGGCAACGGCGCCGCCTGATTGTTATCGACTGACGGAATATCGTCGGGCACGATGGTGTCGGGCGGCGTCGACTTCCAGGTGCCGGGCAGCGGCCGGACCGGCACACCTTCATGCGCGGCCACCATGAACTCGTGCCAGGCCTGTGCCGGCAGCGCGCCACCGGTGACCTTCTTCATCGGCGTGCCGTCATCATTGCCGAACCACACGCCGGTGGTGAGGTTTGCGGTGTAGCCGACGAACCAGGCGTCGCGCGAATTCTGGCTGGTTCCGGTCTTGCCAGCAGACGGCCAGGCGAAGGCCGCCTTCTTCGCCGTGCCGATCTCGACCGTGCCGGTCATCATCGAGTTCATCATGCCGACGATGTTCTGCTTGACGACGCGCGGCGCGCTGCCGCCATTGTCGTCATAGAGCACCTTGCCTTCGGTCGTGGTGATGCGGCGGATGAAATGGATGTCGGGCTTGTAGCCACCATTGGCGAACGGCACATAGGCCGATGTCAGCTCCAGCGGCGTCACTTCCGAAGTGCCGAGCGCGATCGAGGTGTTGGCGATCAGATCGGATTGGATGCCCATGCGGTGCGCCGCCTCGACCACCGCGTCGGGGCCGACCTCCATGGTCAGCTGTGCCGCGACGGAATTCAGCGACTTCGCCAAAGCGGTCGCCAACGTCACCTTGCCGAAATACTTGCCGCCGTAATTGTCCGGTGTCCACTTGCCGATCTTGATCGGTGCGTCGTTGCGCACGCTGTCGGGCGTGCGACCAGCTTCCAGCGCGGCCATATAGACGAACGGCTTGAACGCCGAGCCCGGTTGACGGCGTGCTTCGGAGGCGCGGTCGAACTGGCTCGTCGAATAGTCGTAGCCGCCGACCATGGCGCGCACGGCGCCGGAATTGTCGATCGAGACCAGCGCGCCTTGGCTGACATTGAGCTTCTTGCCGCTCTCGTCGATCAGCCGGCGGATCGACTCTTCGGCGAGCTTCTGCAGGTTGAGGTCGACGGTGGTGTCGACGACGATGTCGCTGCGCACGTCACCAATCAGATCGGGCAATTCTTCCATGATGGTGTCGGCGACATAGTTTTCCGAGCCGGTCCAATAGGACGGCGCGCGCGTTGCCGGCGCGCTCATCGCCGAGGCCAGTTCCTTGGCGCTGATCTTGCCTTCGTCGCGCATGGCGGCCAGCACCAGCTGCGAACGCTCCTCCGCCGCCTTCGGATCCCGCGCCGGCGACAGTCGCGACGGCGCCTTCAAGAGGCCGGCGAGAAGGGCCGCCTCCGAAAGTGTGACATCGCGCGCGCTCTTGCCGAAATAGCGGCGCGAGGCCGCCTCGACGCCATAGGCGCCCGAGCCGAAATAGACCCGGTTGAGGTACATTTCGAGGATCTGGTCCTTGGTATGCTTGTGCTCCAGCCACAGCGCCAGCAGTACCTCCTGCACCTTGCGCTCCAGCGTGCGGTCGGGCTTCAGGAACAGGTTCTTGGCTAGCTGCTGGGTCAGCGTCGAGCCGCCCTGCGAGAAACGCCGGCCCAGAACATTGGTCACCATGGCGCGCGATAGGCCGATCGGGTCGATGCCGAAATGCGAATAGAAGCGGCGATCCTCGATGGCGATGACGGCTTCCGGAATGTAGGGCGACATTTCGTGCAGGCCGACCGCCTCCCCGCCGCTCATGCCGCGGTTGGCAAGCAGTTGCCCGTCGACCGAGACGATCTTGATGTTGGGCGCGCGGTCGGGGATCGACCAGGTGGTGGCCGCCGGCATCTTGGCGCCGTAATAGACGACAATGCCGGCCACCGCGATGCCGCCCCAGATGCAGAGCACGAAGCACCAGTAGAACATCCGCACCATCACGCCGAACAGCCCGCGCCGGGGTTTGCCGCGCTTGCCGCGTGACGATGATTTTGCCTTGGAGGTTTTGCGCGCCGAAGATGATTTGCGATTGGCCGGCACGACCCGATCCTCCTCGTTCACCGAAAAACCGGCCGCGGATTTCGCCTTTGGCGATCCCTCGAAGCTGGGTTCGATGCGACTGTCTCTGCGGTTCGCCATGCGTTGCGCTGTCTTCCCGGTGTCAATGGCGCTCGGGTTGGAGGGTAGATGCGGCGGTTTAAGGGCGCGTTAAAGCAGGGTTTATGCACCCTTCTGAAATTCCTTAAGAATTTCTAAAATCCGCTGCCGCCAACTGGGTCCGAAAGCCGCATCCTCGCGGCCTGTCTGCCGCAAAAGGCAGAGGCCCTGGCTACCCCGAATATTTCAATTCTGCTGGATCGAAATGCCCTTGTCGTCGATCTTCAGTTCGACGCCCTTGGGCTTGGTCTGTTCGTGATAGACATATGCACCGAGCGCGATGACGACGACAACGAGCGCGCCGACAAGGAGATAGAGAGTGTTCTGTTTCACGGCGCGCTCCTTTGGCAGCGATTCCAGGAAAGCACAGGCTTTCTCCTGAGGAATTGCGTTGAATGAAAACTTAGAGCGTCAAGCTCGCTTCAGAACCTTGACCAGCACCAGCAGGATGACGGCGCCGATCGTGGCGTTGATGATGGCAGCCAGAATGCCGCCGCCGATAGCGAAGCCGAGCCTTGGAAATAGCCAGCCGGCGATCAGGGCGCCGATAATGCCGACGATGATGTTGCCGATGAGGCCGAAGCCGAAGCCCGAGACGATGAGGCCGGCGAGCCAGCCGGCAATGGCGCCGATTATGATGAAGATGAGAAGGCTTTCGATGCCCATGACGCGTTCCTCCAGGAAGAGAGGCTACGGAGCGGAAGGCCCCGAATCGGCCTCGATATCAACGACTTCAGGCTATGCGAAAGCAGTTGCACCCGCCAGCGGCGCTCATTGATCGTCGTCATCGTCGCTGGAGACTGGCCGCCAGCTGGTCGGGTCGACCTTTTTCTGGGTATCGCTGTCGGTGTAGACCCACCAGGCGCCGTCGCGATATTGGCCGACGGATTCGCTGACGACGCCGGCGCCGTCTTTCCACAGAACAGTGACCTTGGATCCATCCGTCGGGGCGGTCGCTATCGGTTTGCGGTCTGCCACGTCATCCCCCTCATTGAGTCGACAGAACGCCACGACGCGTGTCTGGTTGCAAGGCTGCCGGAAGCGTTATCCGAAGGCCATCAGCTGTGGGCAAAAATATCCTCTTCGTCCCAACCCATCAAATCGAGCTTGGCACGCGTCGGCAGGAAGCGGAAGCAGGCGTCGGCTTCCTTGGTGCGCCCGTCCCGCGCCAGGCGTCCAGCCAGCACCTCGCGCAGACGGTGCAGATAGAGAACGTCGGAAGCGGCATATTCGAGCTGTTCGGGCGACAGGGTCTCGGCCGCCCAGTCCGACGATTGCTGCGCCTTCGACAAGCCGACGCCAAGCAGCTCGAAGCAGATGTCCTTCAAGCCGTGCCGGTCGGTATAGGTGCGGGTCAGCCGCGAGGCGATCTTGGTGCAGAACACCGGCTCCGGCATGACGCCGAAGGCGTTGTAGAGCACGGCGAGGTCGAAACGGCCGTAGTGGAACAGTTTCGATATGCCGCGGTTGCGCAGCAGGCTGACGAGGTTCGGCGCTTTCTTCTGGCCGGGCGCGATCTGGATCACGTCGGCCGAGCCATCGCCGGGCGAGATCTGCACCACGCACAGCCGGTCGCGGTGCGGGTTCAACCCCAGCGTCTCGGTATCGATGGCCACCGCGTCGACATTGTAGTGGGCGAGGTCGGGCAGATCGTTCTTGTGGAAGCGGATGTCGGGCATAGTTGTCTCCGGATCGCGGCGTAACTCGTCCTCGCCGCGATCCGCTGAAAAATCAACAAGAAAACTTCCCAGCCTCCTCAGCGCGTCAGCGCATCGAGAATGCGCGCCCAGGAGCGCTGGCCCTTGTGGAAGGAGGTCAGCTCGTATTTCTCGTTGGGCGAGTGGATGCGGTCGTCGTCGAGGCCGAACCCGACCAGCAGCGATTCCATGCCGAGATAGGTCTGGAAGTCGCCGACCACCGGTATCGAGCCGCCGCTGCCCGTTGTCACCGCTGGCTTCGGCCATTCATCCGACAGCGCAGTCTTGGCCTTGGCCAGGAATGGCGAGTCGTAGGAAAGCTGAATTGCCGGCCCGCCGCCATGCGGGTGGAATTCCACCGAGCAGTCGGCGGGAATGCGCGCCTCGACGAATTTTCGGAAGGCGGCGCGGACCTTCTCGGGGTCCTGCTTGTGGACGAGGCGGAAGGAGATTTTCGACGACGCTTCCGCGGCGATCACCGTCTTGAACCCCTTGCCAGTATAGCCGCCGATGATGCCGTTGAACTCGGCCGTCGGCCGCGCCCAGGTCAGTTCCAGCACCGAGCGGCCCCTCTCGCCCGACGGGATCGACAGGCCGATCGGCCCGAGGAAGCTTTCTGCGGTCTCGCCCAGCGTCTCCCATGACTTCAGGATCTGCGACGGCGTCTCCTCGACCCCGTCATAGAAACCGGGAATGGCGATGTGGCCGTTCTCGTCATGGATGTCGGCCAGGATTTTCGCCAGGATGCGGATCGGGTTGGCGGCGGCGCCGCCATAGAGGCCCGAATGCAGGTCGCGATCGGCGGCCTTGACCGTGACCTCCTCGCCGACCATTCCGCGCAGCGAAACGCAGATCGACGGCGTTTCGCGGTCCCACATGCCCGTATCGCAGACCAGCGCGAAATCGGCCTTCAGCTCATCGGCATTGGCCTCGAGGAACGGCTTCAGCGACGGCGAACCGGACTCCTCCTCGCCCTCGAACAGGATGGTGATGCGGCAAGGCAGATTGCCATGCACCTGCTTCCAGGCGCGGCAGGCCTCGACGAAAGTCATCAGCTGCCCCTTGTCGTCGGCCGAGCCACGGCCGGTGATTACCTTGTGACCGGGCTCGATCTCCTTGACCGCCGGTGCGAACGGGTCGTTCTCCCAAAGCTCGATCGGGTCGACCGGCTGCACGTCGTAATGGCCGTAAAACAGCACATGCGGCGAGCCGGCCGGGCCTTCATGCTGCGCAACCACCATCGGGTGTCCCGGCGTGTCGCGCACGGAAGCGTCGAAGCCGATCAGCTTGAGCTCCGACACCAGCCACTCCGCGGCCTTGCGGCAGTCGGCGGCATAGTCGGAATCGGTGGAGATCGACTTGATGCGGAGCAGGCCGAACAGGCGCTCCAGGCTCTGGTCGAGATTTTTATCGAGACGGTCGAGGACGGGGGTAATTGAGGACATGTCTTGCGGGCCTTTCTTTTCGGTGGCCGAACCGTAAAGGCAGCGCATCAAAACGAAAAGCCCGCGATCGTTAGACCACGCACCGTAACCACTTTTCAGAAGGCAAAAAAGAACCGCCGTGGTGGAGGGGAACCACGGCGGTCTTTACTCGAAACGATGCGGCAGCCCGGAGAGGGGGGATAGGCTGCCGCAATTGTCCGGGATAGGCGGGGGACGGGCCTTGCTCCGGACTCGGCGAAAACTGCCGATGACCTTTATTTGTGTCTCGGATCGTGGCGTTTCAAGGGCACAAAAATTACACTTTTGTAACATCGCCGTGAGCGCCGAGGCAAACAGCAGCAGGGCCTATCGGCAGGCAGGCTCTGTCAGCATGTCGCCGCAACACCTGTTGGAAGCCCGCCTTTGCCATGGACCGCGCCGTCCCGCCGCGCTATCCCTGCCGGCATGAAAAAAGGCGATCATCTCTTCCTTATCGACGGCTCCGGTTACATCTTTCGCGCCTATCATGCGCTGCCGCCGCTAACCCGCAAATCCGATGGGCTACCGGTCGGCGCGGTCTCCGGCTTCTGCAACATGTTGTGGAAGCTGATGCAGGACGCCCGCAACACCGATGTAGGCATTGTGCCGACGCATTTAGCGGTCATTTTCGATTATTCGTCGAAAACCTTCCGCAACGATCTCTACCCGGAATACAAGGCAAACCGCAACGCGCCGCCCGAAGACCTGATCCCGCAATTCGGTCTGATCCGCCAGGCAACCGTGGCCTTCAACCTGCCTTGCATCGAGATCGAAGGCTACGAGGCCGACGACCTCATCGCCACTTATGCCAGGCTGGCGTGCGAGGCCGGCGGCGACACCACTATCATCTCCTCCGACAAGGATCTGATGCAGCTGGTCGGACCCACGGTCGGCATGTACGACCCGATGAAGGACCGCCAGATCGGCATCCCCGAAGTCATCGAGAAATGGGGCGTGCCGCCGGAAAAGATGATCGACCTGCAGGCGCTGACCGGCGACTCCGTCGACAATGTGCCGGGCGTACCCGGCATCGGGCCGAAGACGGCGGCGCAATTGCTGGAACAGTTCGGGGACCTTGACGGGTTGCTCGCAAGGGCCAGCGAGATCAAGCAGGAAAAAAGGCGTGAATCGATCATCGCCAATGCCGACAAGGCGCGCATATCGCGCCAGTTGGTGACGCTGAAGAACGACGTGCCGGTGACCGACGGGCTCGACGATTTCGTGCTGCATGCGCCGGATGGGCCGAAGCTGATCGGCTTTCTCAAGACCATGGAATTCACCTCGCTGACCCGGCGCGTTGCTGAAGCGACCAGCACCGAAGCAGGCGATGTGCAGGCTGTCGCCGTCACCGTCGAGCGCGCCGACAATGCGCATGGCCCCGATGTCGGCTCCGGCACACCGGCGCCTGCGGCAACACAGGATGAAGCCAAAACCGAAACCGCCAAGGCCGGCGACGCCCCTTCGCTGCTTGCCGCACTTCGCCTGGAAACGGCCACCGCGGCCAAAATCGATCCCGCCGCCTATGTCGCCATCCGCGACACGCCGACGCTCAAGGCCTGGCTGGCCCAGGCCAAGGAGACCGGAACCGTCGCCTTCGACACCGAAACCACGTCTTCCGATCCGATGCTGGCCGACCTCATCGGTTTCTCTCTGGCGATCGGCCCCGGCCGCGCCGCCTATGTGCCGCTCGCCCACAAGAGCGGCGCCGGCGACCTGCTCGGCGGCGGCACGCTGGAGAACCAGATTCCGGTCCGCGAGGCGCTGGCGCTGCTGAAGCCGCTGCTGGAAGACAAATCGGTGCTCAAGATCGCCCAGGACGCCAAATACGACATCGTCGTCATGAGCCGCCACGGCATCGATATCGCGCCCTTCGACGATACTATGCTGATCTCCTATGTGCTCGATGCCGGCACCGGCCACCACACTTTGTCCTCGCTTGCCGACAAATGGCTCGGCCATGCCACGACGCCGCTCAAGGATCTCGCGGGCTCCGGCAGAAGCTCGGTCGGGTTCGACCAGGTCGACATCGACCGGGCGACCGCCTACGCCGCCGGCCATGCCGACGTAGCGCTGCGGCTATGGCAGGTGCTGAAGCCGCGGCTGGCCGCCAAGGGCCTGGTCTCGGTCTATGAGCGGCTGGAGCGGCCGCTGGTGCCGGTGCTGGCGCGGATGGAGCAGCGCGGCATCTCGGTCGACCGCCAGATCCTGTCGCGGCTCTCCGGCGAGCTGGCGCAAGGCGCCGCACGCCTGGAAGAGGAAATCTACGGCCTTGTCGGCGAGCGCATCAACATCGGGTCGCCAAAGCAGCTGGGCGACATCCTGTTCGGCCGCATGGGCCTGCCCGGCGGCTCCAAGACCAAGACCGGGCAATGGTCGACTTCCGCGCAGCTTCTGGAAGACCTCGCCGCCGAAGGCCACGAACTGCCGCGCAAGATCGTCGACTGGCGCCAGCTGACCAAGCTGAAATCGACCTATACCGACGCGCTGCCGGGCTTCATCCATCCCGACACCAGGCGCGTCCACACCTCCTATGCGCTGGCCGCGACGACCACGGGCCGGCTGTCTTCCTCCGACCCCAATCTGCAGAACATCCCGGTGCGCACCGCGGAGGGACGCAAGATCAGGACCGCCTTCATCGCCGACAAGGGCCAGAAACTGGTCTCGGCCGACTACAGCCAGATCGAATTGCGCGTGCTTGCCCACGTCGCCGAAATCCCGCAGTTGAAGCAAGCCTTCGCCGATGGCGCCGACATCCACGCCATCACCGCCTCGGAAATGTTCAACGTGCCGGTCGAAGGCATGCCGTCCGAAGTGCGCCGCCGCGCCAAGGCGATCAATTTCGGCATCATCTACGGCATCTCGGCCTTTGGGCTCGCCAACCAGCTGTCGATCCCGCGCGAGGAGGCCGGCGCCTACATCAAGAAGTACTTCGAGCGTTTCCCCGGCATCCGCGACTATATCGAGGCAACAAAGGCCTATGCGCGCGAACATGGCTTCGTCGAAACCATCTTCGGCCGCCGCATCCACTATCCTGAGATCCGGTCGTCAAACCCGTCGATCCGCGCCTTCAACGAGCGCGCCTCGATCAACGCCAGGCTGCAAGGCACCGCCGCCGACATTATCCGTCGCGCCATGGTGCATATGGACGAGGCGCTGGAGAAGGCCGGCCTGTCCGCCCGCATGCTCTTACAGGTGCATGACGAATTGATCTTCGAGACGGTTGAAGCGGAAGTCGAGGCGACGATCCCCGTGGTGCGCAGGGTGATGGAGAACGCGCCGATGCCGGCCATCTCGATGTCGGTGCCGCTGCATGTCGATGCCCGCGCAGCGAACAACTGGGACGAGGCGCATTGAAGGTGCGATGATTGTCTTTGTCACCGGAGACCTGCTGGCCGCCCAGGAAAGCTATATCGCTCAAGGCGTGGCAGAGGGCAATCAAGAGGGCCTTGGCACCGGACTTGCGCTGAAGATTTCGAAAAAGTGGCCGAATGTGCAGGCTGCGTTCAAGAAATATGCTCGGACCGGCAGGTTTATTGGGGGTCATATCTGGACATTGGAGCCAGACGGCAATCAGTCGGGCTTCATTTATCTGGCAACCCAGCCAGATATGTATCGCGCCACGCTTCCCTATTTACGGAAAGCAGTTCGCGGGCTTGTGAAATGGGCCGACAAAAACCGGGTAGAATCCATCGCCTTGCCAAAAATCGGGTCTGGCCTTGGCAAATTATCTTGGCTCGACGAGGTGAAACCCCTGCTTATGGAGCAGCTAACATCTGGGCCTACGCGGTACGTCGTCTATGAGAGATTCTTGAACGAATTCGAGAATAGCGCACCGCCTCGGCTCAAGTAGGAAGCAAGCTAAGCCGCCTCAGCCAGGCACTTGGCACACGTCCCTCGAAACTCGATCACCGCCTTCTTCGCAGCAAACCCGGTCGAGCGCACCCATTCGTCCAGCCGATGGTCGACGTCATGGTCGGACATCTCCATCACCTGCCCGCATGTGTCGCAGATAGCGAAGGCTGTCATCGAATGCGTATGGTCGTGCGGTTCGGCGCAGGCGACGAAGGAGTTGAGGCTTTCCAGCCGGTGCACGAAGCCTGACTTCACCAGGCTGTCGAGCGCCCTATAGACCTGCAGCGGCGCGCGGAACCCGCGCTCGCGCAGCTGGTCGAGAAGCGTATAGGCGCTGAGCGGTCCGCTGGCGGCCTCGAGCTTCTCGAGCACGCTCAGCTGATTCTTCGTCAGCACATCCCTTGCCGCCATGATCCCGTTTTCCGATCGTTTAGAGCATGATGCCGAAAAGTGTGAAGCGGTTCTCGGACGACATGATGTTCTATCTGTTTGATCCAGCGCCGCTCGCAAATCATTTCTGCCATGCGACGGTCTCAATTCCCTTGAGATAGCGACGAAGCAGGCTTTTTGCCACTGTTTCCGTTATCGCCATCGACACCATGACCACCACCGCCGATTGACGGCACCGACCACATTCAAAATACTGACAAAATTCGCGACGAAAGGTGCCGCACTTGCAAATTCGATCGGGCTTGGGGAAGCAATTATGATCAAACTGACACGACGGACGCTGCTCGTCGGCACGTCGGCGCTTGTGGCTGCCGGTACGGTTTCGTTCCGCGCTCTCGCCGCCTCGCGCACCTATCACGCGCTGCTGGTTGCCTGCACCGACTATCCGAACCTGCCGCAGAAGAACTGGCTGATCGGGCCGAAGAACGATGCCGGCCTGGTGCGCGACTATCTCCTGAAGAACACGCCCGATCCGGTGAAGTTCTCGGCCGAGAATGTGATCCTGCTCGCCAAGGACGTCGAAGGCGCCAACGGCCCGCCGACGCATGCGGCGATCAAGGCCGCCCTTGCCGACCTCGCCGGCAAGGTGCAACGCGACGATTTCGTCTATCTGCATCTGTCGGGCCACGGCGCCCAGCAGCCGCAAGCCAAGGCCGGTGACGAGACCGACGGCCTCGACGAGATTTTCCTGCCGTCCGATATCGACAAATGGATCAACCGCGAAGAGGGCGTGCCGAACGCGCTGGTCGACAACGAGGTCGGCGCCGCACTCGACGCCATCCGCGACAAGGGCGCCTTTGTCTGGGTGGTGTTCGACTGCTGCCATTCGGGCACCGCGACGCGCGCCGCGGAAGTCGATGACGAACTGGAGCGCAAGGTCGAGTTCGCCGACCTCGTCGGCGGCGACAACGCGGCGAGAGCAGCGGCGGTGAAGGCCTATGACGACATCTCGGCAAGCGCATCGCGCGGTTTCGACGAGAATGGCGGCCGCAAGCCGGCCTTCAACCTGACGCCGACCGGCGCAGAGCCGATCGCCAGGGGCAAGCTGGTCGCCTTCTATGCCGCGCAGACGGTCGAGACGACGCCGGAAATGCCGCTGCCCAAGGGCACGCCCGACGCGCCGCGCTTCGGCCTGTTCACCTTCACCATCCTGTCGAAATTGGCCGAGAACCCCAACGTCACCTATCGCCAGCTCGGCCAGGCCGTGCTGCAGCAATATTCGGCCGACGGCCGCACAAGGCCGACGCCCCTGTTCGAGGGCGAACTGGACGCCCGCGTGTTCGGCACCGACAAGACCGACGCCGTCATGCAATGGCCGATTGCCGTCAAGGACGGCGATGTCGCGATCGGCGCCGGGCTGCTGCAGGGTCTGACCCCCGGCAGCAAGCTCGCCATTTTGCCTTCGGCGCTGTCGAAGCTCTCCGACGCCGTCGGCTATCTCGAAGTGAAATTGGCAAAAAACCTCGAAAGCCAGCTCGCACCGGTCGAATTCGACGGCAAGCCGGCGCTTGCGCCGACGGCGGTGCCCGCCGGCGCCTATGCGCGCGTTGCCGAACTCGCAGTCGACTACAAGCTGCTGGTGGCAAAGCCGGCGCCGACCGCAGGGCTCGATAAAGAAACCGAGCTGGTCAATTCGGTTCTGGACGAATTGGTGGCGAAGCCGAAGTCCGGCTTCCACATCGCGCTGGTCGAGCCCGGCAAGAGCGCCGATCTGCGGCTTGCGGTGCTGCGCGAAAAATCCATGGACGGCGCTGCCGCCAACGCCAGCGACGAACCGGCGCTGTGGTTCCTGCCGGCGTCCGGCGACATCAGCTTGAAGGACGGCAGCAAGCCGCCGCGCATCGTCATCCACCAGAATGGCCGCGACAAGCTTGCGGAAAACACAGCCAAGAACCTGACCACGATCTTCCGCGCCACCGGCCTGTCGCGGCTCGCCGCGGCGTCCGACTACCGGCCGGACGAGGTCAGCGTCCAGTTCCTGATCAAGCGCCAGGACAGCGATGTGCTGGAGCCGATCGAATCCTCGACGGTGCCGCGCGTTTCGCCGGGCGATCAGGTACACATTGCGGCCAAGAACGGGTCCGACGAGTTCGTCGACATCAACGTGCTCTACATCGGCAGCGACTATTCGATCACCCATATCGTCGCCGAGCGGCTGGCGCCGATCAACCAGCAGGCCGATCAGGGCCTGAAGGAAGGGCTGCTCGCCTTCACCGACACCAGCTTCGGCATGGAGCGCATGATTGCCGTGCTGACCGAGGCGCCGCCGCAGAGCGAGAAAGAGGATCTGAGCTTTCTTGCCCAGGAAGGCGTGCGCGCCGTGACGCGTGCCGCATCGGGAACGCCTGGTTTTTCCGACATGCTGGCCGACATCGGCATGGCGCCGGTGACGCGCTCGGTGATGCGGCTTGCCGACAAGAGCGGTCCCAAAGGCGCGGTGATGATCTTCCCGATGGAGACGGTGCCCCGCGCCTGACCTGACATCGCTTCGCCGGCTCTTGCCGGCGTGATATATGAACATTCCCGGCTCGCGACACTTCTATGCGCCGCGGCTGAATGCAACAGATGAGGACATCAGTGACTATCCCCGTGCTCTCCTGGCGTGCAGCGACGGCCGGCCTTGCCGGAAGCCTGTTGCTGGTTGCCAGCGCCTCGGCGGACGAGAATTGCGGCCTGTGCGCCAAGCAGATCGTCACCAACTCCGAGCTCGCCACCTGCTTTCTCGACCAGTACGACCAGATCGCCAAGACCGGCAACACGGCCGTTGTCGTCGATCTCTCCAGCTGCGCCTCGCGCGGCGTGGTCGAGCCCTTGCCGTCACCCAGCAAGGCGGCTGCCGAACCGGACGTGCAGTTCATGATTTCGCGCACGCAGCTCGATTGCCTGAAAAAGAAGCTGGAGACACCCGGCATCGTGCTCGATCCCACCGCCATTATCCAACTGGACAGCTGCGGATGAAAAAGCCGGGGGGCACTGCAACGCAAAAATCGCCAGCCACATCGGCGCCGGCACCGGCCAAGAAGCCGGCGACCTTGCCCGAAACCACCGAAGGCTTTCCGTGGCCGAGCAGTCACGAGATCAAGAAGGAAGCCAACCCGTTCACCGACCGCGACTGGCGCATGCTGATCTATGCCTGGTCGGGTCTCGCCGTGCGCCTGGCGATCGTCTTCACCTTGGGCTTCTCGGTCTTCCAGTTTCTGGCAAACCAGGAACAGAAGCGCGTCGAGCAGACGATGTCGCTGGTCGAGCTTTGGGAAAGCAAGGATTTTCAGCAGGCGCAGCGCGCGCTCAAGGAGCGCCTCTCGTCGCTCAACGCCAAATACGACAATCTGCTCAGCGCCACGCCGTCGCCGACCGAGGAACGGGTCTTCCGGCAACGCATTGGCATTGAGGCGATGACTGCCGGCGGCGGCACCATGCCGATCGCCGATTTCAACGACAATTTTGATCGCATCGTCTATTTCCTCAATCGTCTCTCCATCTGCGTTGAGGGCAAGCTCTGTTCGCGCGATGTCGCCGATGCCTATTTCCGCGACTATGCGGTGTCGTTCTGGAGCTATTTTGCCGGCTACATCGAAAAAGAGCGCAAGGCCGGTTCCGCCAGTTATGCCCAGGCGATCGAGAATTATGTGCGTCACGGGTCGGCGCCGCCCGCCGACTCCAAATAGCGGCGCAACAAGGTGCCGGGCAGCTCCCATCCCTTGCGTGCTATCCGGTGGCTAATCCTGGTCGGTCTTCTGGCGTTAACGTCAACCGCCGGTGCCGAGGACCTCGATTTCCACCTCGATCTCAACACCGGCGGCCACAGCGCCAGGGTCACCGACCTTGCCTTCACGCCGGACGGCGAGGAACTGGTCTCCGCATCTGACGACAAGACCATCCGCATCTGGGACTGGCAGAGCGGGGTGACGCTGCGCACCATTCGCGGCTATCTTGGCAATGGCAATGACGGCAAGGTCTTTGCGATTGCCGTGTCGCCGGATGGCAAGACGATCGCCGCCGGCGGTTATTTCGGCGCCGGCATCGGCGACAAGGCCCCTTATGGCGATATCAGGCTGTTCGATTTCGCCACCGGCAAGATCAAAACCGTGCTCAAGGCCGCCGACTATGCCATCTATGATGTCGCCTTTTCACCCGACGGAAACACGCTCGCCGCCGGCGGTGGCGATGGTTTCGTCTACCTCTGGCGGGCGGACGACAAATCCGCGTCGGGCTGGACGCTGGCGGAAAAACTCGATGCCGATTCCTGGCGTGTGGAAAAGCTCGCCTTCGCCGCTGCGGGAACCCGGCTGGTGGCGACGACCACCGACAACGGCATAAGGCTCTGGGATGTGGCCAAGGCTGAGGAAATCGCCTTGCCGACCGAGGCCGAACCGCTGCGGGATGTCGGCGTCGCCGCACTCGCCGTGTCATTGGATGGCAGCCTGTTTGCCACTGGCAGCAAGGACGGTG
This sequence comes from Mesorhizobium sp. LNJC391B00, assembly GCF_000502535.1. Taxonomy (NCBI): domain Bacteria; kingdom Pseudomonadati; phylum Pseudomonadota; class Alphaproteobacteria; order Hyphomicrobiales; family Phyllobacteriaceae; genus Mesorhizobium; species Mesorhizobium sp. LNJC391B00. The sequence continues at coordinate 108,914 of NZ_AYWI01000003.1, read as the reverse complement.
ACGTCCAGCTCTGGCGGGCCAGCGACGGCAAATTCGTCCGCGCCATGCCGAAGCAGGATTTCCAGATCGGCGCTCTGAGCTTCGCCACGGGTTCGCGGCTTGTTGCGTCATGCAGCTATCGCTGCGCCGACAAGCATCGCTCGGCGGTCTGGAATATCGACAGCGGCGAGCAACTGCTCGACTATAACGGCCATGACGGCACGGTCTTTGCTGGCGCCGGCAATGCCGACGGCTCGCTGGTGGCGACAGCCGGCGGCACCCGCAACGCCATCCAGGTCTGGAACCCCATGACCGGCGAGCGCAAGGCGCTGCTGCAAGGGGTCGGCGAACCGGTGACGGCGATCGGGATCGATGCGGCGAGCAGCTCCATCGCTTGGGGCAACACCAACCCCTGCCCTGAACGCGTGTCCTGTCCCGAGCTGCAGGGCACGCTGGACAAGGTGCTGGCGCTACCGACGGCCGAGCGGTTCTTCGAGGACCCGGTGGCGTTTGCGGAACAGGGCGCCTATGCCCGCGCGGCACTCGCAGAGGGTGAGTGGTCGCTCCGTGCTGCCCCCGGCGGCAAGGACGGCCTGGAGAATGCCGTGCTCGAAATCGCGAGCGGCGGAAAGGTGATGCACAGCATCGAGAATTCCGCCACCAATGGCTTCGTCCATTCGGCTTACACGCTGATCGGCAATGGGCTTGGCCTGATCACCGGCGGCAGCGACGGCACGCTGTTGGAATACAAAACCGCGACCGCCGATGTATCGGGTGAATTCACCGGCCACACCGGCGAGATCAACGCCATGGTTGCCGCCGAGAAGGAAGGGCTGTTGGTCACCGGCAGCGCCGACCAGACCGTGCGGTTGTGGAATTTGAAGAGCCACAAACTGATAGTGTCGATGTTCTTCGCCGGCTCCGAATGGATCGCCTGGATGCCGCAGGGCTACTATTATTCCTCCGCCGATGGCGACAAGTTGATCGGCTGGCACGTCAATCAGGGCCGCGACCACGAAGGGCGTTTCATCAGCGCCGGCCAGCTGAAGAAATATCTCTGGAGCCCGGAAATGGTGCGCCGGGCCATCATCCTGCGCAGCGCCGAACAGGCGGTCCAGGAAATGCGCCCCGGCGTCGACCGCGAGCTGGAAAAGCTGCTCGAGCGCAAACCGCCGGAATTCGGCATCAAGCTTGCCGCCGACCAGAGCAACGTCCGCGAGGGCTATGTCGCCGTCGAGATTTCGGGCGCGCAGGAAGCCGGCGCCGATGTCGCCGGATTTTCGATCCTGTCGGACAGCCGCAATGTCGGCGATGTCACCGCTCGGTCAATCGATGGCGGCAAGAGCACCATCGTCGAAGTGCCGGTCGAGAATGGCGAAAACACCATTCGCATCACCGGCACCAACGAGTTCGGCTATCTGACCGAGCGCAGTGTCACAGCACTTGCCAGGAAAACCGAAAGTCCAGCCAACAAGGGCAAGCTCTACGTCGCCGTGATCGGCGTCGACAAATATCCTTTCCTCACCGATGCATGCGCTGGCCACGCCTGCGATCTGCGCTATCCCGTCGATGACGCCACTGAATTCCTCAAGGTGATTTCGCAGAAATCCGCGCCCTTGTTTTCGGCGATGGAGACGCTGGTTCTGGTCAACCGCGAAGCGCTGGATGAGGCGCCCGATGCCGGCAAGGACGTTTTCAAGGTCGCCAACGCCGACAGCATCCTGGAGCCGGATTCCGACACGATCGACGACCAGCTCGCCGATTTCCTCGACAAACCCGGCGAGAACGACACCACCATCATTTTCGTCGCCGGTCACGGCATCAACATCGACGAAGACTATTATTTCATCCCCACGGACGGCCGCAAACAGGATCCCGACCGCTGGAAGCGCTCCTCGCTGGTCGACTGGGGCGACATCCAGAAATCGGTTGAGCGGGCCAAGGGCCTGCGCTTCATGCTGCTCGACACCTGCCACGCCGCCAACGCCTTCAACCCGCGCCTGGAAAAAGACGCGCAGGACGCACGCATCGTCGTCTTCTCGGCCACCGCTGCCAACAACACCGCCGCCGAACTGCCCGAGCTCGGCCATGGCGTCTTCACCTATTCGATCCTCGAAGGCCTGCGCGGCCGGGCCAAGACCTCCGACGGCGGCGTGACGCTGTTCGGCCTCGCCGACTACATTTCGCGCGAAGTGCTGCGGCTGACCGCGTCCAAGCAGAAGCCGTTCTACTATGTCGGCGGCGTGGAGAACATTGTGCTGGCTGAGCCGTGAGAGGTCGGCGCCCAGGCACCCCCCTCTGGCCTGCCGGCCATCTCCCCCGCAAGGGGGGAGATCAGTCTCTTCATTGCTGGAGATCTATTTTCAAGGTTGATGATTGGCGAAAGCCGAGGCGACATCCAATCTCCCCCCTTGCGGGGGAGATGTCCGGCAGGACAGCGGGGGGTGCCTGGGCACGGACCAGCATTCTGGTCTTTGCCACCGCCTTGCTTATCCTCTCAGTGCTTCAAGCGTCTGCCGCCCCCATCACCTGCCCGCCCGGCGACACAAACTTCCCGTCCTTCTACTCCGACCCCACACTCTTCACCGACGCCATCGCCGCCGTCGCCAGAATCGAGCCGTCCAACCAACGCCTCACCGGCATCACAGTCCCCCACCACCTGCTCGTCGCAGATCTCGTCGCACTCGGTTTGCACGCCGCGTCCGGCTTCCGCTACAAGCGCATCGTCATCCTGTCGCCGGACCATTTCCACGAGACGCAGAAACTCTTCGCCACGACGCCGCGCGGTTTTGAAACAGTGCTCGGTCCAGTCCAGGCCGACACGGAAGCCGTGCACCTTCTGGAAGCGAACAGCGACATGGTCGAAGACTCCTGCCTGTTCGCCAGGGAGCATGGCGTGCAGGCGATGCTGCCTTTCCTGCATCACTATTTCCCCGAAGCTGAAATCGTGCCGGTGGCGATGTCGGTCAAAGCCAAGCGAGCCGACTGGGACCGGCTGGCGCAGGCGCTGAAAGCGATCGTCGACAAGGACACGCTGATCGTCGAATCCACCGATTTCTCCCACTATCTGCCGCAGCACGAAGCCAGGCGTTTCGACCAGCAGACGCTGAACATGCTCGCCGCCGGTTCGCTCGACGGCATCGCGGCGCTGCGCCAGCCGGATCACGCCGATTCGGTCGGTGCGCTCTATATCCAGACCAGGCTGCAGCGCGAACTGTTCGGTGCTGCGCCGCTGGTCGTCGCCAACGAGAACTCGCAGGCGCATTCAAGCGACTATGTCGAGCGCACCACCAGCTATGTCGTGGCGCTGTTCGGCACCTTCGGCCCCGGCTTCAACAATCCAGCCCGTCCCGACGACAAGCTCTACTATTTCGCGGGCGACGTGAATTTCGGCCGCGCCATGAAGAAGATCCTGGTCCGCGACGGTGTTGCCGAGAAGATCGTCGAAAGCGTGCTGGCCCTGACCCGCTCGCGGCCGCTGATCGTCAATCTCGAAGGCGTGATCCTGCCCAACGTCCCTGAAGCGATCGACGACATGACGCTGGCCATGCCCGCAGACCTCGCCATCGACATGCTCAAGAAATTGCATGTCGCCGCTGTCAGCCTGGCCAACAATCACGCCTACGACCTCGGCCCGTCAGGCTATGCCGAGACGCTGGCCGCACTCGATGCGGCCGGCATCGCCCATTTCGGGCAGGGCGAGACGCTGGCGCTTGCCGATCTCGACCTGGTCGGGCTGACCGACATCGATACCAACGGCTCCAGGAACACCGACCTTCTGACGCCTGCTTTGCTCGACCGGCTGCTGCACGACAATGCCGAGCGGCCGGTGATTGCCTTCGTCCATTGGGGCCGCGAGTACAAGACGGAGCCGTCGCCGCGCGAGGAGATGCTTGCCGACCAGATGCGGCTGCGCGGTGTCACGGCAATCGTCGGCGGTCATCCGCATGTATCGAGCGAGGCGATCCTGCCGCTCGGCGGCGGCGATGTTGCGGAGATCTATTCGCTCGGCAATTTCCTGTTCGACCAGAAAGCCGAACGATCGTCCGGGTCGATGCTGGAACTCAGGGTGTTCAGCCAGGACACGATCTTTGCCCGGCTGATCCCGCTGCCCAATTTTTTCGAGATGGGCTCGAAATGACGCGATTCCCGAAAGGACGTGACAGGACCTCAACAGCCTTGCATATCTTCCGGCAGATAGCAGACCGCCGGCTTGGTGCTGGTTTCAAACAGCGACTGCTTCGGCCTGAAATAGAAGAACGTGGCCGGCTTGCTCTCGCGTGTGCTGCCATCGGCGAAATGGGCGGCGATGCTGAAGCGATGGATCGACGACATTGACGACCACATTTTCAGCCGTGCCGTGTAGGCGCTGAGATTCTTATTGCCGCGCACCGGCATGGGGATGCTGTAATCGGTCTTGCCGATCGGAAATTCGATGTTCTGGTAGCGCAGCGCTTCGGGCGACGCGCCGCCGCCATCGCCGCATTCGGCGAGCGATTCTGGAACCTCGATGCTGACCAGCGAGACGATGACGCGAAACGGCTCGCTCTGTTGGTAGATAGCGCCCTGTTCGTCCGCCCAGGAATAATCGAGCTTGCCAATCCCGGTCACGCTCATTTTCTCGACGCTGCCGCTGATGTAATCGGCAACGTCGCCGAACTTGACCTTGTTGGCCACCTGGGCGCGGCAGACATCCAGGCTGTCCCTTGACGGGCAAGTGAAGCGCTCGGTCTCGAGCGTGGTTGTGTCGACGCCGGCTTCAATCAGCACGTTCTTGATCGAGACGTCGACGCCGTCGCCGAAAGTGCCGATGTCCTTCGTGAACGTGCGGCTCGGCTCGCCGGTCGCGTTGTCCTCCTCGTCGGTCCTGGTGAACTGGATCGACATCTTCATGTCTTTCACGTCGCCCCAGCCATTGTTGACGATCGAGAAGTCGGGGCGGAAGCCGACGCAGCCATAATGCTCGCTGATCGACAGCATCGGCTTGCGGTAGGCCTCGCTCGCGGCCACCTTCATTTCCAGGCTGTCGATCTTGACCCTCGACTGGTCGATGGTCTTGAGGTCGACTTCGGCGAAGGCCGGCGCCGTCTCCCAGTCCATGCCTTCATAGACATTGCCGGTACGAATCTCTCCGGTGCCGTTCCAGGCATCATTGTACTGGTCCGACACCGGATAGATCGCGATGTCTTCGTCGCGCACGAGATGCTGGTACTGCATGTCGGCCTGCTGCGTCATGCGCTGGTCGACGGCAATGCCGATCTCGACCTTGTCGGCGGAACCGCCGCCGGTCTGCGCCTTGAGCAACCCGCCCACTCTGGCATCGGCCAGCACATCGGAGCGCGCACCGCCGATCTCCTTGCCCTTCGCCCATTGCGACCAGTAGACGGTGCCGCCGGGCAACCGGGTGCGGCCCTTGCCGTCCTTCAGCCCATCGGCAAAAGAGCCGACGAATATCTTGCCTGTCTTCGTCTCCAGCCTGCCCTCGCCATTCGGCACACCGGCCCTGAATTGCCCTTCATAGCGATTGCCGTCGGCATCGACATGGATCGCATGGCCGTCGAGCTGGCCGGCGACCCAACGGCCGTCGAGAATCTCGCCCGAACGCAGCTCCAGCCGGCCTTGTCCTTCGGGGCGGCCATTCCTGATCTCGCCGAAATAGCTGGAATAGATCGTCTTGGGGTCGTAGCTCGCCGAGCCGCGTACGCGCCAGACCAGCCTGCCCTTGCCGTTGACGGTGCCGTCGGCTGCGACGGTGCGGTCCGGCGACACGCCGGCTGCCGGCTCCCAGGTGAAATCAAGACCCAATTCCGGGTGGGAATCCCAGACCCGTACATTCTTGCGCAGCACCGAACGTGTTTCGCTTTGATAGAGGATTTGCACCCGCTCGGCCCAGGCGCCATCGGGTGCGGCACCGCCTTGATCGGCCATAGCGGAAAAGCATGTCAGTGCGGCCAGCATGGATGCAGCCGCCATCGCTTTGACCCCGAAGATCATTCTTGCCCGCGCCATCTTACCCAACCCCTTGGATCGCCTAGCGTAAGCACCGCTGCAACACAGTGCAAGAGAGGTGTTTCGATACAAAAAAACCGGCGGCAGGAACGTCCCGCCGCCGGTTTGGTAGTGCTGGTTATCGCCGCTGTTTGCCGGCGAAAGATCATTCAGCCTTATTTGTACAGGCTGTTGATCCACGCCACGTTGGCGGCGTTCAGGCGCACCGCAGTGTTGGCGTTGGGGCTTTCGGCCACGTTCACGCCGGTGACGACGCGCTGCTTGGCGCCATTATCATAGGCGTAGACCGAGCTGCCGCTCGATCCCGGATAGGTGTCGCAGTCGTACTGGAAATACTCCGCGCCGACGTTTTCGGCTTTCACTTCGCAGGTCGCCTTCCACATCGTTCCCATCGGCTTGTCGCCGGGGTAGCCAACGATGTTTGCGGTGAAATCGCCGAGGTTCTCATAGTTGGCATAACCCAGCCAGCCGAGATTGGTGCCGACATCCTGCTTCAGCGTGATGATGCCGAGATCCCACGGAATGACCGAGCCGTAGTAACCCTGATAATTGTCGATGAAGCCCTGCAAGATATAGACGCTCTCGTAGCTGAAAGCGCCAAAAGGTGCATCGTCGGCGGTGTTGCCGTTGAGCGACGGCACGAAGATGACGTCGTCGAGCCAAGCCTTGTCTTCATTGCTGTAGAGGCAATGCGCCGCGGTGAGCACCGTGCGCGGACCGATCAGGGTTCCCGAGCAGCTGCCGTAACCGCTCTTGGCTTTGCCTTCGATATAGCCGATCGCGGTGAACGGGTACGTCTTGGTGTTCTTGATCTGCTCGCGGTCGTCGGCCCCGAACACCTGGCGGCCGGCTTCGTCGCCGCCCGTCAGCCCGGTCTTGTTGGCCGCTGGTGCGTTAGCGGGCGCATTCAGTTCCTTGATGACAAGGTCCTTCAGCGTCTCGCCGGCATCGATCTTGATGTCCTTGCCATCGGCGGAACGTCCGACGATGCCATAGGATTTGACCGCCGTGCCCTCGTCGGTCAGCGGCGCTGCCCGGCTGGCTTCATCTTCGGTCAGTTTCGGCGGCGCGATCGGCTTTGCACGGCCGGGCTGGTAGTCGCCCGTTCCGAGATCGCGCATGCTTTCGCCATTGCCGGCATTCGCTGAGCCGGGATCGGCGGCGAAGGCAGGCATCGTCCACAGTGCGGTGGATAGCAGTGCGGACGCAATGATAGTGCTTGTCAGTTTCGTCATGGTGAGACTCTCCCAAAAGTCAGCAAGGAGTGGAGCAAAATACAGAAATATTGTCGAGATCGTGGTGGAGTTAAAAAATTAGTTTGGTTACCCGCCCGTATCGGATCATCGGTCCGGGCGGCCTCGTTAAAGCCCTCCGCCAAACGCACCCGCGTCGATATACTGCCTAAAATAATCCAACATTGGCAATGACAAATCGCTTCCACGTAGCCCGTGGGGGGCTATAGGGTTTGGGTGGGCTCTGCCCGATGGGGCACGATTAGCAAAAGTCGTATTTCGGTTTTATGACCGCGCGGATGTCGTTCGTTCTGGCAGAAGGCGATCGAGGTACCGGTACCGCTTCTGTTGGTTATGCGTCATGGCGGCATGGCTCGGCATTTTTCATCTCAGGAGGGTTTCAAGGTGAACATTATCCATCGGTTCAGGCCGCTTGCCGCTGCATCGCTGCTGGGCATCGCGGCCGCTTTCCCCGCCGTCAACGCGCTCTATGCAGCCGACGACGCCGTCAGGCCGGAAGCGGCGGTCTCGCCGATGCAGCGCGTCGCCGAATCCCGGGACAAGGCCAAGGCCGAGAATCCCGACGGGGCCGACCGCGTCTATGGCGGCAAGGAAGCCGACAAAGGGGCCTATCCGTTCCAGGTGGCGCTGCTGACCAGCGCCCGGCTGGACCCCAGCCCGGCCTCGCAGCCGAACGCGCAATTCTGCGGCGGCAGCCTGATCGCGCCGCAATGGGTGCTGACGGCGGCGCACTGCCTCAACGACAAGGGCCGGCCGATTTCGCCCGACACGGTGACCGTGCTGACCGGCGCCACCGATCTTACCGAAGGCAAGCGCTACAAGGTGGTCGAGGTCATCGTCAACGAGGGCTACAGCGAACAGACGCTGGACAATGATCTCGGCCTGCTCCGGCTGGCGGAGCCCGCCGATGCGCCGGTCATCAAGATCACCAATGAGCCGACGCCAGACAGCGGCAAGACCACGGTCATCGGCTGGGGCAAGATGCAGGACGGCACCTTCCCGACCGCGCTGATGGTGGCCGATCTCGATCTCGAGCCGAGCGCTGCCTGCAACAGCGGCATCAAGTCGATCTATGCGCATGACCTGAAGGCGGCACTTGGCGATCTCTCGCATCGGATGCGTTATTCGGAAAAGGGCATCGATGCCGCCGCCAATGCGATCGCCGCCGATATGTCGGATCCGCTGACCAAGAACATGATCTGCGCCGGCACCGACAGCGGCGAACGCGACGCCTGCAACGGCGACAGCGGCGGTCCGCTGTTCATGACCGGCGCCAACGGTCCGGTCCAGGTCGGCGTCGTCTCCTGGGGCGAAGGTCCGTCCGACGGCACCGCCGCTTGCGGCCACAAGAATGCCTATGGCATCTACACGCGATTGGCCAACTATACGGGTTGGATCGAAGCCAAGATGAAGACCCCGGCTCCGGCAGCCGCGGCGGCGCCCAAGGCCGGTCTCGGCACGGCCAAGAAGCCCTGAACGGGCCCGAAGCTTGATAAACGCAAAACGGCGGGATCTTTCCCGCCGTTTTGATTCATGTCCGGTGCCGGCTGTTCCGCTTACTTCCGCGGCGGGCCTTTGCGCTCGGCCGACGCCGCCCACAGATTGATGTCGGACTCGCGTGCGTAAGTGTCGATTTCGGCGAGCTCGGCATCGCTGAACTCGAGCACCTTGAGCGCGCCGACGCAGTCCTCGACCTGTTCGGGCCGGCTGGCGCCGATCAGCGCCGAGGTGACCCGGCCCTTGCGCAGCACCCAGGCCAGCGCCATCTGCGCCAGCGTCTGGCCACGCTTGCCGGCGATCGCGTTCAGCGCCTGGATGTTAGCGATGGTCTTTTCGTTGATGAAGGCGGGCCGCAGCGACTTGCCTTGGCTGGCGCGGCTACCCTCGGGAATGCCGCCGAGATATTTGTCGGTCAGCATGCCTTGCGCCAGCGGCGAGAACACGATCGATCCGACACCGAGCCCTTCCAGCGTATCGAGCAGTCCGTCCTCTTCGACCCAGCGGTTGAGCATCGAATAGCTCGGCTGATGGATGATGCAGGGCGTACCGAGCTGCTTCAATATGTCGGCCGCCTCGCGCGTGCGCTGCGAATTGTAGGACGAGATGCCGGCATAGAGCGCCTTGCCGGAACGCACCGCATGGTCGAGCGCGCCCATCGTTTCCTCAAGCGGCGTATCCGGATCGAAGCGGTGCGAATAGAAGATGTCGACATAGTCGAGCCCCATCCGCTTCAGGCTCTGGTCGAGGCTCGCCAGCACATATTTGCGGCTGCCCCATTCGCCGTAAGGCCCTGCCCACATCTCATAGCCGGCCTTGGTCGAGATGATCAGCTCATCGCGATAGCTGGCGAAGTCGGTGCGCAATATCTCGCCGAAGGCGATCTCGGCCGAGCCCGGCGGCGGACCGTAATTGTTGGCGAGATCGAAATGGGTGATGCCGAGATCGAAGGCCTTGCGCGCGATCGCCTGCTTGGTCTTGTGCGGCGTGTCGTTGCCGAAATTGTGCCACAGGCCGAGCGAGATCGCCGGCAGTTTCAGGCCGGATCGCCCACATCTGTTGTAAAGCATTTTCTCATAGCGGTGTTCAGCCGGCTGCCAGCGCATGGGTACAGATCCTGGATTGTATGGGTGTCGGCGCGAGCGCGCCGACACCCTTCTACCTCATTTCTGCTTCGCCAACAGTCCTTTTGCGTCCTTGACGCCGAGTGCAGCTGGCCGCTCGCAGCTGGTCTGCATGGCGACGAACTTGCCGGTCTCGCCCGACCGCAACAGGCCGGTCATGACATCGACGGCATGCAGCGCGAGCTCCATCGAGCAACGATGCGGCCGGCCCTCGGCGATCGCCAGCGCCATGTCGGCAAGGCCTGCTGTGCGGTAGTTGGCCATCATGCCCTGGCCGTGCATTTCGTTGGGCACGCCGAACGGATGCTGCCATTTCGGCAGTTTCTTCACCGGTTTTGCCGCCTCGGTTATGCGCACGTCGCCACCGAAGAAATTCGGATCCGGCACAAACACCGTGCCCGTTTCGCCATAGAGTTCCATCGGCGCATGACCATGCGCCCAGACGTCCCAGCTGGTGTTGAGCGTGACCACGGCGCCGTTCTCGAACTCCAGCAGGCCGTGGATCGTCGTCGGCGTGTTGACCGGGATTTTTTCGCCCGCGCGCGGTTTCGACGAGATCGTGCGTTCCTTGGCAGGCGTCGTCGCGAAGGCCGCCACCTGCTTCACCGGCCCGATCAGCTGGATCAGGTTGGTGATATAGTAAGGCCCGATGTCGAGCACCGGCCCGGCGCCCGGCTGGAAGAAGAAATCGGGATTGGGGTGCCAGTGCTCCATGCCGTGGCCCATCACATGACAGGTGCCGCTGGTGATCTTGCCGAGCGCGCCGGTGTCGATGAGGTTGCGCACCAGCTGGTGCGCGCCGCCGAGGAAAGTGTCCGGAGCCGAACCGATGCGCAGCCCTTTCTTCTCGGCCCGGCTCTTGAGGTCGAGGCCTTCCTTGACCGACAGCACGAACGGCTTTTCCGAATAGACGTGCTTGCCGGCATCGAGGATCTGCTTCGACACCCCGTAGTGCACCGCCGGGATGGTGAGGTTGACGACGATGTCGATCTCGTCATCCTTGAGCAGTTCTTCGACGGTCTCGGCGCGCAGCTTGAACTCCTTCGCCCGTGCCTTGGCCGCGTCCATGTTGATGTCGGCACAGGCGCGCATCTCGATGCCGCGAAACAGAGGCGCCAGCGAGAAATACGCTTTCGAGATGTTGCCGCAGCCGATGACGCCGATACCCAGTTTCTTTGCCATGATGATTGTTCCTAGTAAGCCTTGACGGATGCGAGCGAGCGGCTGGCGAAGCGCTCGATGTCGTTGGGGTTGTCCTGTTCCATGACGTAATATTTGGCCGCGCTCTTCGCCCGAAGTGTCTTGATCAGGTCGGCCCAGTCGATGGTGCCGTGGCCGACATCCGCCCAGCCGTCCTCGTCAAGGCCTTCGCCTGACTTGGCCATGTCCTTGATATGGACGGCGCTGATGCGCTTGCCGTGCTTTTCGATCCACGGCAGCGGATCAACGCCGCCGCGGATTACCCAGGCGACGTCCATCTCCCAGCCGATGTCGGGCGCAGCCGACAGGATGTGATCCTGCGGCACCGAGCCGTCGGCGAGTGTCTTGAACTCGAAATCATGGTTGTGCCAGGCAAAGCCGTAGCCGGCTTTTTTTGCGGTCTCGCCGACCTTGGCCAGACGCTCGCCAAAGCCGCGCCAGCCGGCAGCGTCGGCCGGCCGCTGCTCGGCCAGCAGATAGGGACAGATGACGAGCGTGATGCCGAGTGCGTCGGCTGTTTTGCGTACGCCGTCGAAATCATTCTCCAGCGCATCGATCGAGAAATGTCCGGTCGGCATCGAAAGCCCGTTCTTGTCGAGTTCGGCGCGGAACGCCTTGGGGTCGTCATAGACGCCGCCGAAACCTTCGACTTCCTTGTAGCCGAGCTTACCAAGCATTTTCAGGATGCCGTCCCACGGCTGGAAATTGCGGGCGCTGTAGAGTTGGAATGACCAGTTCATCGTCTCTGTCCGTTTCTTGGGTGGTTAAGGCTTGGGGATGTTTTCGGGGGATCGTTTTCGCGAGATCGTTTTAGGGGGATCGTTCTTGGGAGGATGGTTTGCGGATGATTCTAGAGGGTCACAGGCGATTGCCGGTCGCAGCGTCGAACAGCGAGGCGCGCGCCGGATCGAAACCGAACTGGATCGGATCGCCGCTGCGCAGCGTCCGTTCCGCCTCGACGCGGAAGGAGAGGTTGCGGCCGGCAAGCTTCGTCCACACCAGCGTGTCGGAACCCATCGGCTCCACGATCTCGACCGAACCGCCGGCGGAAAACGGCATCGACTTCGCCGCGTCACCGAAAGCGATATGTTCAGGCCGGATGCCCAGCACGCAAGCGCCGGCCGGGCGCTCCGTGCCGTCAAAGGTATAGCGATCGAGCGGCACCGAAACACCGTCGGTCCTGAACACTGGAGCAGCATTGGCCTCCAGCTCCCCTTCGAGGAAATTCATCGCCGGCGAGCCGAGGAAGCCGGCGACAAACCGGTTGACCGGCCGGTTATAGATCGTCTGCGGCGCGTCAAGCTGCTGGATGACGCCGCCGCGCATGACCGCGATACGGTCGGCCAGCGTCATCGCCTCGATCTGGTCGTGGGTGACGTAGATCATGGTGTTCTGCAGCTTGCGATGCAGAAGCTTGATTTCGACGCGCAGTTCCGAGCGCAGCTTGGCGTCGAGATTGGATAGTGGCTCGTCGAACAGGAAGACGTCGACGTCGCGCACCAGCGCCCGCCCGATCGCCACGCGCTGGCGTTGGCCGCCGGACAAGGCCGCGGGCTTGCGCTGCAAAAGCGGCTCGATCTGCAGGATCTCGGCGGCGCGGGCGATGCGCTTGGCGATCTCGTCCCTGGGCACGCCGGCAACGCGCAGGCCGAACGACAGGTTCTTCTCCACCGTCATTTGCGGATAAAGCGCATAGGACTGGAACACCATGCCGATGCCGCGATCCTTGGGCTCTTCCCAGGTGACGTTCTTGCCCTTGATGAAGATGCGGCCTTCGGAAATATCGAGCAGCCCGGCGATGCAGTTGAGCAAGGTCGACTTGCCGCAGCCCGAGGGACCGAGCAGCACGATGAACTCGCCCTCTGCGACCTCGAGATTGAGGGTCTGCAGCACCGATACAGAGCCGAAGTTCAGGGACAGGTCCTGGATCGAAACGCTGGTGCCGTTGGCTGCCGTCATCGCCATCACCCTTTCACCGCACCGGCGGCGATGCCGCGCACGAAAAGCTTGCCGGAAATGAAGTAGACGATGAGTGGCACAAGGCCGGTCAGGATGGTGGCGGCCATGTTGACGTTGTACTCCTTCACGCCTTGCACCGAATTGACGATGTTGTTGAGCTGCACCGTCATCGGATAGGTGTCGGGGCGGGTGTAGACGACGCCGAACAGGAAGTCGTTCCAGATGCCGGTCACCTGCAGGATGATGGCGACGACGAAGATCGGCAGCGACATCGGCGCCATGATCCGCAGGAAGATGCCCCAGAAGCCGGCGCCGTCGACCCGTGCCGCCCTGAACAGCTCTTCCGGCATCGAGGCAAAATAGTTGCGGAACAAAAGCGTGAGGATCGGCATGCCGAAGATGGAATGGACGATCACCAGGCCGCTGAGGCTGCCGTAGAGGCCGATCTCGCGCAGGATGATGACGATCGGATAGATCATCACCTGATAGGGGATGAAGGCGCCGACGATCAGGATGACGAAGAATGTGTCGGCGCCCTTGAAGCGCCAGTTGGCGAGCGCATAGCCGTTCACCGAGGCGATCGCGATCGACAGCAGCACCGACGGCACGGTGATGCGCACCGAATTCCAGAAGCCGCGCGAAAGCCCGTCGCAATTGAGGCCGGTGCAGGCGGTCGCCCACGCCTTCACCCACGGTTCGAACGTGATTTCGAGCGGCGGCGAGAAGATATTGCCCATCCGTATCTCGGGCATGCCCTTGAGCGAGGTTACGACCATCACGTAGAGCGGCAGCAGATAGTAGACCGCCACCACGATCAGCGTGCCATAGAGGAAGATATTGCGGCGCGAGAAGACATGCCGCGGCTTCGGCCCGCGCGGCCCGGAGGCTTCGCGCTCGGCGGCACCCGCGCTGGCGGGCAAAGGGACGGCCGGGTCAGCCACGCTTCCTGCCTCCAAATTCAAGGTAGGCCCACGGCACGACGACGATCACCACCGAGAGCAGCATCATGGTCGAGGCGGCAAAGCCCTGGCCAAGATTCTGTGCGAAGAACATGTAGTCATAGACATATTTGGCCGGCACTTCGGAGGCGATTCCGGGGCCGCCGCTGGTCTGGGCGACAACGAGGTCGTAGACCTTGACGATGCCCGACGCGATGATGACCAGCGTGGTGATGAAAACCGGCCGCATCATCGGGATGACGATGAACAGATAGGTCTTCCACATCGGGATCCCGTCTACCCGCGCCGCCTTCCAGATGTCCTCGTCGATGCCGCGCAGGCCGGCCAGCATCAAGCACATGATGAGCCCGGTGCCTTGCCACAGCGCCGCAATCGAAATGCCGTAGATGACGATGCTGGAATTGTATAGCGGGTCGAAGTTGAAGCTCGTCCAGCCGAGGTCCCGCACCACATGCTGGATGCCGAAATCCGGATTGAGCAGCCACTGCCAGACCAGGCCGGTGACGATGAAGGAAAGCGCGAACGGATAGAGGAAGATGGTGCGGAACGTGTCCTCGAAACGGATCTTCTGGTCGAGAAGCGCTGCAAGCAGGAAGCCGATGACCAGTGAGAACACCAGCGAGATCGCGCCGTAGATCAAAAGGTTCTCGATCGAGATCAGCCAGCGCGGCGTCGCCCACAGCCGGTAATACTGATCGAGCCCGGCGAAATTCAGCCGTGGCAGCAGCTTCGAATTGGTGAAGGAATAGAACACCGTCCAGACGGTGCCGCCGACGAAAACCACCGACGCGGTGAGGATCATCGGGATCGAGGCGACCTTCGCATTGAGGTTGCGGAACAGCGGGTTGGGGCGTTCGCTCTTGCTCATCTCGTCAGCCGGCTGGGTAAGGGCGGTGCTATCCCGGCCCTGCTTTCGCAAGACCGGGAGCGAGGTGTATTGCCTCCAACGTCAGTCTGCCGAAGCGATGAGGTCGGCGAAGCGTTTCTGCGCGTCTTCGATGGTCAGGTCCGGCTTGGCGAAGAATTCGGCGAAGAGATCTTCCTTCTGCTTCTGGGTGTCCTGCGAAAGCAGTTGGTCAGTCCACGGGATGACGGCGCCCTTGGCGAGGATCGCCAGACCCTTCTTCATGCAGTCGTTCGCCGCATTGAGATCGACGTCACCGCGCACCGGCAGCGAGCCCTTCTTGAGATTGAAGGCGACCTGAGTCTTAGGGTCGAGCAGCGTCTCTGCCAACACCTCCTGCGCCTTGGACTTGTCGGCATCCTTGAGCAGCGGGAAATAGAAGGCGTCGCCGCCGGTGGCGATCACTTCGTTCAGACCGAGGCCCGGCAGGCAGGCATAGTCCTTGCCGGCGACCTTGCCGGCAACCTGGAACTCGCCTTGCGCCCAGTCACCCATGATCTGGCCGCCGGCCTTGCCGGTGATGACGAGATTGGTTGCCTGGTTCCAGTCCTGCACATTGGTGTTCTTCGCCATCTTGCGGGCATCGTCGGCGGCCTTGAAGACCTTGGCGATCTCGGGCCCGGCGGCGAACTTGGCATCCTTGTCCTTGTAGACCTTAAGGAACGCGTCGGTGCCGCCGACCGCCGCCAGCAGCACGTCGAAGGCGCCGGAAGATTGCCAGGCCTGTCCGCCGACAGCGAGCGGGATGATGCCCGCCTTTTCCAGGGCGGGCGCTGCCGCCACGAATTCATTCCAGTCCTTCGGCAGCGGCACGCCGGCCTTCTCGAAGGCTTCGTTCGACAGCCACAACCACTGCCAGGAGTGGATATTGACCGGCACGCAGTAGATCTTGCCGTCTATGGTGCAACTGTCGAGCAGGCTCTTCGGCCGCACGATTTCCGTCCACTTGCCCTTGGTGGCGACATCGGTGAGGTCGCGCATCAGGCCGGCCTGCACCAGTTCTTCGGCCTGCCGGCCGTGATTGAACTGGGTGGCGCCCATCGGATCGCCGCCGGTGATGCGGCTGATCATGATCGGCCGTGCCGTGCCGCCGGATCCGGCAATGGCGCCGTCGACCCAGTGATTGCCGGTCGCGTCAAAAGCCTTCGCGAATTCCGCAACCGCCGCCGCCTCGCCGCCCGACGTCCACCAATGGGTCACTTCCAGGTCGGTGGCGGCCGCCGGGCCGGCAAGCTGAAGCGCGGCCGTCGCGGCAAGGGCAGCGGTCAAAAGTCTATAGCGCATTTCGGTTCCTCCCAGAATCTGAAACGTTACAGATTTTCGATACGGCAATTATGCGGAGCGTGCAACCCCTGAGATAAACGCGCTCGAATGTTTTTTCGAGGCGCGAACAAATTCGTTGCGTGCAAACCGGCAAACTCCGCGCAAAACCGGGTGCTGCGCTGCAAAATCATGCTGCAGCGCAAGAAAACCGTCTCGAACCTGATTCTCGCGCAACGTTTCTGGCCGCCAAAACCCTGCCAAAACCATGGCTTGAGAGACCCACGCGCTGCGATGTTGGAAATCTGCAACGTTTCAGTATATTGAGGCCTGACGGCGAAGAACCGTGCCACATCGTCATCGAAGCGATTGTCGGCTGGTCCGGCGGCTGCTATGCGCCTGACGGGGCGGGACGAATGGACAGGGACCAGACGGAGAAGGACGACGAGGCGTCGGCGCATGAGCGGCCGACGCTGAAAACGCTTGCCTTCATGACCGGGCTCGGCGTCACCACCGTCTCGCGCGCACTCAAGGATGCACCCGAGATCGGCGCCGAGACCAGGCGGCGGGTTCAACTCGTCGCCAGGCAGATCGGCTACCGG
This sequence comes from Mesorhizobium sp. LNJC391B00, assembly GCF_000502535.1. Classification (NCBI taxonomy): domain Bacteria; kingdom Pseudomonadati; phylum Pseudomonadota; class Alphaproteobacteria; order Hyphomicrobiales; family Phyllobacteriaceae; genus Mesorhizobium; species Mesorhizobium sp. LNJC391B00. The sequence continues at coordinate 92,168 of NZ_AYWI01000003.1, read as the reverse complement.
CCGAACCGCGCCGGCGTGCGCCTGCGGACTGGCAAGACCAATGTTATCAGCCTCGTGCTCAATACCGAGCGCGAGATCATGAGCTTTGTCTCGGACATCATCTACGGCGTCTCGGAGGTCATTGCCGACACGCCCTATCACCTGATCGTCACGCCCTACTCGCGCTCGCAGGATCCGCTGGACCCGGTAAAGTATCTGGTCGAGTCCGGCTCGGCCGATGGCGTCATCATCTCACGCACGCAGCCCAACGATCCGCGCGCCCGCTACATGCTGGAGCGTGGCATACCCTTTGCCACGCATGGCCGCACCGATATGGGGCTTGTCCACCCCTATCACGACTTCGACAATTACGCCTTCGCCGCCGAAGCGGTGCGCCATCTGGCCAGCGTCGGCCGGCGCCGGCTGGCGCTGGTAGCGCCGCCGGTCGGGCTCACCTATTACGACCACACGGTCAATGGCTTTGCCGACGCACTGAGCGAGGTCAACGCCAGCGAAGTGCCGTTCAACGCTGTTTCGATCGACCAGTCGATCGATCAGATCAGGACGCGGACCGCGCAGTTGATGCGCCGCGACGTCAGGCCGGACGGTTTCGTCAGCAGCGCCGCCGCAGCAACGCTGGCCATCGTCGCCGGCATCGAGGATGCCGGCCTGAAACTCGGCCGCGACGTCGATGTCGTGTCCAAGCAATCGTCGGAACTGCTGCATCTGTTCCGCCGGGAGTTGCTGATCGTCAACGAAGACTTCCGCCTCGCCGGCACCGAGCTTGCCCGCGCCGTGCTGGGCTGGATAGGCGGCGCGGCACCTGGCTCTTTGCAGACTGTGGTCAAGCCAGGCGACGTCGTCGCGTATCAGGGCTGACTGGCACGACCTGAGAGGCCGCCTCACCTGACCCTAGCCGGCAGCGCCGCTGCCCCATGGGCCATGGAAAGCCCCCTGCTCGCCGATGCGCTCGAAACCATGCGCGCCGAAGAAATCGCGCTGCGCCTGGATCAGGTTCGAGGTGCCGCGGCCCTGGCGGTAGCTGTCGAAATAGGCAAGCGCCGACGCCAGCGCCGGCACGGGCGAACCGGCCTCCGACGCTCTTGCGACGATGCGCCGGAGCGACGGATGCGCCTCCTGCATCATGGTGGTGAAAGCCGGCGCCATCAAAAGGTTGGTGGACGCGCCGCCCGAGCCGAAGGCTTCCGCCATGGTGTCGAGCATCTGCGAGCGGATGATACAGCCGGCACGCCAGATCTTGGCGATGGTCGGCATCGGCAAGTTCCAGTTGAACTCCTTCGAGGCGGCGCTCATCACCGCGAAACCTTGTGCATAGGCGGCGATCTTGCCGGCGAGCAGCGCCAGCTCCAGGTCTTTCAGAAGTGCCGCCTTGTCGCCGGAGATCTTGATGACGCCGATATTGCCATAGGCTTTTTCGGCCGCCTGCCGCTCATCCTTGATCGAGGACAGCACGCGGGCCGCCACCGCCGCCTCGATGGCCGTCGCCGGAATGCCGAGCTGCTGCGCCTCGATGACAGACCATTTGCCGGTGCCCTTCTGGCCGGCACGGTCGAGGATGATGTCGACCACCGGCTTGCCGGTCTTTGCATCGTCAGCGGCCAGCACCTTGGCGGTGATCTCGATCAGATACGAATCGAGCCGGCCCTTGTTCCAGCCCTCGAAGACCTTGCCGATCTCCTTCGGCCCCATGCCGAGACCGTCACGCAGGATACCGTAGATCTCGGCGATCATCTGCATGTCGGCATATTCGATGCCGTTGTGGATGGTTTTCACGAAATGCCCGGCGCCGTCTGTGCCGAGCCAGGCAGCACACGGTTCATCCTTGAACTTGGCCGAGATCGCGGTCAGCACGCGTTCGACGCGCTTCCAGGAGTCTTCGGTGCCGCCGACCATGATCGACGGTCCATGGCGCGCGCCTTCCTCGCCGCCGGATACGCCCATGCCGATGAAGGTGAGACCTGAGCCCGACAGTTCCGAAAAGCGCCGCATCGTATCGCGGAAATTGGCGTTGCCGGCATCGATGACGATATCGTTGTCAGACAACACGCCGCGCAGCGCTTCGATCTGTTCGTCGACCGGCTTGCCGGCCAGCACCATGATGATGACCGGGCGTGGCGGCTTGATCGCAGCTGCCAGTTCCTCCAGGCTGTAGCAGGGCACCACCATGTCCCTGAGCGAACCGGCGCCTTCGAGGAAGGCATCGGTGCGCGCCTTGGTGCGGTTGAAGACGGCGATGCGGTGCCCGTGCTCGGCAATGTTGAGCGCGAGGTTGGAGCCCATTGTGCCAAGGCCGATCAGGCCTATTTCGGCTTTTTCCATCGTTTCTTCCCTGCTTTCGGATTTTGTTGAGGCCGCGTTTTTCGGGATGCCCACTTTTCGGCGAGATGATTGACGGGCCTTTCGCGCCACGTCAACCGCCTCGCCGAATTGTGTTGCGTCTGCGTTGTGTCAGACCGAGTCAGGAAGGGTCAGTTGGTGACCAGGCGACGCCTTGCCGATCGAACATATGGCGATAGGTTGGACATATGGCAGTCAAACGGATGGACAATGTCGGAATCGTCGTCGAGGACCTCGACGAGACGATTGCTTTCTTTTGCGAGCTCGGCCTCGAACTGGAAGGGCGGGCGACGATCGAAGGCGAGTGGGCCGGACGTGTCACCGGGCTCGGCGATCAGCACGTCGAGATTGCCATGATGCGCTCACCGGATGGCCATAGCCGGCTCGAGCTCTCCCGCTTCCTCACGCCGACTGTCGTCGCCGATCACCGCAACGCCCCGGTCAACGCCCTGGGCTACCTGCGCGTCATGTTTACCGTGGACGACATCGACGACACGCTGGAAAGGCTCCGCAAGCGTGGCGCGCAGCTGGTCGGTGAAGTCGTCCGTTACCAGGAGGTGTATCGGCTCTGCTACATCCGCGGGCCGGAAGGGCATCTCATCGGGTTAGCCCAGGAACTCGGCTGAGCGCCCTTCGCAGGCGGGCTGAATATCACTCGGCGCGGATATCGATCGGCGCTTCGATCTTTACCACTTCGAAATCCGAAACCAGAATATCGAGCCGCGCCGTCCAGCGGCCTGGAATCGGAATGACGAGATTATCGACGCGCCAGGTGCCGTCGCCTGGCTTGGTCGCCGGACGCTTGATCGGCTCGATCCCCGAATCGGGCTTGGACAGCACCAGCGTCACTTCCTTGGCGTCGAGCGGGCCGAAATCGCCATCCATGATGACGATGGAGGCGGTGACCTCCCCGGTATGGCCGGGCGTGATGTCGATGTCGGCCATCGCCTTCATAGTGTGGATATGGGTCGACGTCGGTTGTGCCGCGGCGATTGCCAGGGCCCGTGGCGGCGGCGTGAAGCGCCAGCCGGCGGCAACGCCGAAGATCAGGAGCACGATCAGCATTTCGACTGAGATCGAGCGGCTAAGCCGTCGCCGCACTTCCGTCGCTCCGGCCTCGGCCAAGGCGGTGAGCCGCCATCGATTGACCGCCGCCAGCGTGAACAGAAACACCAGCAGCGCCAGCTTGATCAGCAGCAGCCGGCCATAGGCGGTGTTGACCAGTGCCGCCGGTGTCTGCACCTGGATGATGGCGAGCACCACACCGGCGGCGGCAAGCACTACCACCACGGGCATGATCGCGCGCGAAAACCGCCGCAGGAACGCCCCGGCTTCCACCGATTGGCTGCTCAACGCCAGGCCGAGCGGCAGCAACGCTCCAGCCCAGAAAGCGATGCCGGCGCCATGCAGGAACACCATAGGCCGCGTCAGCCATTGCGGTTCGGCTGCACTGGCATGGCCGCTGGCGGCAAGGGCTGCACCCACACCGGCCAGCCCGGCGAGCGCCAACGGCCTGGCGCCAGCACGCGATCCGACCAACGACAGCAGGCCAAGCCCGAGCGCCGCCAGCGAAATCAGCACCGTCCAGCCGAAGCTGGTGCCAAGCGCCGTCCGCCAGACCACCGGTTGCGCCAGCCGGGCGAGTGGCGCGCCCAGCGCGTCCAGCCCCTGGAACCCGAGCGACAGGGGTGCTGCGACCAGCCCGCACAGGATGGCGGCAATGACGAAGCGCTGGCCTGAGCGCTGGCCTTGCGCCAGCCATGTCAGCGCGAAGGCTCCGCCAATGCCGAGGAAAAGCCCGATGTAGAGAAGAACCTTGCCGGTCCAGATCGCTGACCGCAAATCTATATCGACAGCTTCCCCCACCGCCGGCGCCGCACTTGGCGCGCCAACGGAAAACAGCACCGAGCCGCCGACCGGATGGCCATCGGCGGAAATCACCCGCCAGCTCAAGACATGGGTGCCCGGCCCGAGCCTTTGTGGATTGTCGATCTCAACCGTTTGGTCGCTCAACCGAAACGAGGTCAAAGCGACAGGCGTACCGTCGGGCCGCACCAAGGTCAGCACCAGCGGCGACACAGGCTCGCTGAAGGTCAGCGAAAATTGCGTCGGCGCTCGCTCCAGAACCGCGCCGTCGGCAGGCTCGGCCTTGATCAGCGCCGCATGGGCAAAGGCCTGGTTTGGCGTGGCAAGGACGGCAAGCAGCAGGATCGCGGCCAGCAGGCCGAAGCACCTGCCGGCTGTCCGTTCTATCCGCTGAAAACAGGCCACGTTCATGCCATCCACCAAAACAGTGGCGCGCCGCTTCGAAGCAGCGCGCCGCCAATGCATCATTTCTTCGGCAGCAGGTTGAGGCCGGGCGCCGGATCTTCCAGCGCATCCTCCTCCTGACCAGCCGCCGGAATCTCTATCCAACGCGTGGTGGCGCCATCGCATTCCTGCACCACCGGAAAATAGAGTTTTTGCCCGGCCGGCAGATCGGCGGCCAACGTGCCGCGGAAGACGAACTCGTCATAAAATTCATCCGGCAGGCTGCCGCCGCTCCAGTCGACTTCCTTGACGCCCGAGGTCACCGCCTCGCCATAGAGCTGGTAGGATTTCTCGTACTTGCCTTTCTTGACCTGCAGCGTCCAGCCGGGCTTGGGCATCGGCTTCACCCCGATCACCCCTTCCGGGATCTGCACGCGCACGGCAATCGTCGCCTTGCCTTCGCAGCCATGCGGCACGCGCAGCACGGCCTTGTAGGTCGAACCGACCGCAACCTCCTGTGTTTCGAGCGTGATATGGGCGAAGGCGGCACTTGTCCCCAGGACGAGGAATGCAGCGGCCGGCAAATGATGCTTGTTCATGATGGGTCCCTCTCGAAAAACGGTTGGCAATATTGGTCAGTCGTTGTCTTCCTCTGGCGGTGCGCTGCCTATGGCTTGCACCGCGAACTCGACGGTCACCGCTCCGGCCTTCTCGAAAGTCAGCGTGGCGGCAAACATCTGGCCTTCTTTAGGCGGCTGCTTCAAATCCATGAACATCACGTGGTAGGCGCCGGGACCCAGCGTGATCTTGCCGCCCGCCGGAATGTCCAGGCCGCCACTGACCGGGCGCATGGTCATGACGCCGTCTTTGACTCCCATTTCATGCAGTTCGGCCTTGCCCGAAATATCGGAGGCAATCGACAGCAGCCGGTCCGGCGCGCTGCCCTTGTTGACGATGGTGAAATAGCCGCCGGCAACCTTGGCGCCGGCCGGCGTGGCGCGCGACCAGGGATGCTCGATCTCGATGTCACCGGCCTTGAATTCATGCGCAAGGACGGAATGGGAGCCGACGAACAACAGTGCAAAGGCGAACAGGGCGCTGCCGAGACGCTGCTCGATAGTGCTGAATAAACGGGTGCTGCGGTGCAACGCGCCGGCACGAAGAAAACGGAACATGGGTAGGCTCCATGAATATAAGGTCGCGCCGTTGTCGGGCTGCGAACGTGTTTGTCATTGGATGATTATCGCCTGCGCAGGTTACGCAAAGCGAGCGGCGGTTTTCAGCCCGCAAGCGGCGGCGCGCGCGGATTGGCCGGAGAGCGCTCGCGCGTGACGTCGGGATACCTGACTGCCGGCGGGGCAAAAGCGACTGTTTCCAAGGACTGGCTGACCGGCGCCAGGCCGACGCCTGCCGGCGGCGCATAGGCGACGGAGGCCATGCTGCAGCCGAGCATGCAGCACGCCGGCATATGCTGCTGGTGCGGATCGCCGCCGGGAAGCTTGACCGCTCCCTCATGGCTGCAGATGACATTGCCGAAAGCGTCGAGTCGCGAGGCATCCGGCGCAATGCCGAAGGCAAACACGCCGAGCGTCGACTGGAGCAGCAGCACACAGGTCGCGACAAACGCGGCCGTCATGCTCAATCTCTTACGCCGGAAGTCCAAAGACCTGCCTCTTCACGCAGCAACGCGTGGATATCTAGCACGCGGCATGTCGGCGGAAAATCGCCAAATCATCGCTGCGGCAACGCGGCGCGTTCGATCCATGTCGCACAAAAGTGCGCAGCGGTTTGGGATAACGGCATGAGGCAGAGATCTTGTGCGCATAAGGTCCCTTCGGACGTCGCGCTCAGGAAGCCGGGCGGCCGCCGATTTCCGGAATCGACGTCAACAGCGTGTGGCGTGCCGACTTCAGATGCTTGCGGCAGGCGGCGTCGACCTTGCCGAGATCGCGCGATTTCAGCGCCGCGATGTAGGCGAGATGCTCGCTCACCGCGACTTCGTTGCGCTCGCGCTCTTGCGCCTTGTTCCACTGGTAGTGGTAGTGAAAGATCATGGCGATGACGTCGTAGAAATCGACGATGAAGCGGTTGTGCGACGCCCGGTGGATCAGCCGGTGGAAGCGCTCGTCTAGCTCAGAGAATTCGTTGAAGCGGATGGCGATTTCGCTGGCCAGAAGCCGGTGCTCGTCTTCCAGCCGGTCGAGATCCGCCCAGACCGGACTATCCCCAGGCAAGGCGGCAAAGGCCGCCGCCGAGCGTATCTCGAACATCTCGCGGATTTCAGTGAGTTCGAGCGCGAAGGCTCGCGTAAATCCTTTCAGCACCCAGTGGCTGTTGCGCCGCTTCTCGATCAGGCCGAAGCGGGAGAAGCGGATGAGGAACTCTCGCACGCTGGTGGTGCCGACGCCGATCTCGCGCGCCAGTTCGAGCTCGTTGATCTGCATGCCGGCCTCTGCACCGCCGGCCAGCAACCTGCGCATAAACGACCGCTCGATGATCTGGGCCAGTGTGTCTGTCTCCTCCTCGGGGAAGAAATCATCCTGCTTCGGCGTCCTGAGCACTGTCTTGCTGCGTTTGTTCCACGCGATCAGCCCGGTCTCTTCCATGCGCGCCAGAATGGTGCGCACGGTGGTACGGCTGACGCCAAGCAAAGTGCCCAGCTCCGGCTCCGACGGCAGGCTCTGCGTCTCATCGAGCAGCCGCAGACCCCTGTTGTAAGCGTCCTTGTAGACGTTGTTGCTCTTCGACATCCCTGCCCCGTTGCGCGCCGGCGCTTGCTGTGGCTGGCTTGAAGCGCGATATCACATATGTCCTGGCGCTGACCCGGCAAAGCAAAACGCTCTGCGTGTCAGACGCCGCTCCCCACAAGCCAAGCGTCCATCGGACGCATGGTCTCCTCCTGAAAAAACAATTGACGCACAAATGTTTTTTCACGATAAAAGACATTATATGTAAACAGACGCGTGTCAATCCGCGCATCCCCAGGAACAGACCCAGGAAACTGCCCGTGAACGCCTCGAACAGCATTCTTCTGTCCCCCGCCGACAATGTCGCGGTCGCCAATGGCCGCATCGAGATCGGCACCCCTCTGCCCGGCGGCGCCGTCGCCACGGCCTTGATCGAGCCCGGCCACAAGGTGGCGATCAAGCCTATCGCCGCCGGCGAGGCGGTGGTCAAGTATGCCCAGGCCATCGGCCGCGCCACCCAGGACATCGCGCCCGGCGACCACGTCCATTCGCACAATCTGGTCTTCGAGTCCGGCCGTCTGCCGGTCGTGCCGCCGAGCGAAGCGGAGCATGCCACCGAAGCTGACCGCGCCCGGACATTCATGGGCTATCGTCGCGCCGATGGCCGCGCCGGCACGCGCAACTTCATCGGCATCATCGCCAGCGTCAATTGCTCGGCCACCGTCTGCCACGCCATTGCCGACGAGGCCAACCGCGTGCTGTTGCCGAAATATCCGGGGATCGACGGCTTCGTCCCGATCGTCCATGGCCAGGGCTGCGGCATGAGCGGCACCGGCGACGGCATGATGGTGCTACACCGCACGCTCGCCGGTTACACCCGCCATCCGAATTTCGGCGGCGCGTTGATGGTCGGCCTCGGCTGCGAGGTCAACCAGCTCACCCTTTACGGCCAGAAGGGTGCGGCGGCGGGAAAACGCCATTTCAACATCCAGGACGCCGGCGGTTCGCGCAAATCGGTCGCAAAGGCGATGGGCGTGCTCGCCGAAATCGCCGAGGAAGTCGGCCAGTATCAGCGCGAGCCGATCCCGGTCTCGGAGATCGTCGTCGGCCTGCAATGCGGCGGTTCCGACGGCATGTCGGGCATCACCGCCAATCCCGCGCTGGGAGCGGCGGTCGACATCCTGGCCGGCGTCGGCGGCATCGGCATCCTGTCGGAGACGACGGAGATCTATGGCGCCGAACATCTGCTCGCCTATCGCGCGGCAACGCCGGAGATCGCCAAGAAGCTCGACGGTTTCGTCAAATGGTGGGAGGACCATGTCGCCAAGCACGGCGCCTCGATCGACAACAACCCCTCGCCCGGCAACAAGCGCGGTGGCCTGACCACCATCCTGGAAAAGTCGCTGGGCGCCGTGGCCAAAGGCGGCCAGACTCCGCTCAACGGCGTCTTCGGTTATGCCGAAAAGGTCACCGGCAGTGGCCTGGTGTTCATGGACACGCCCGGTTACGACCCGGTCTCGGCGACCGGTCAGGTGGCGGGCGGCGCCAACATCATCGTCTTCACCACCGGCCGCGGCTCCTGCTTCGGCTGCCGGCCCACGCCGTCGATCAAGGTCGCCACCAACTCGACCATGTACCACCAGATGGAAGAGGACATGGACGTCAATTGCGGCGTCATCGCTTCGGGTGAGAAGACCATCGCCGGCATGGGCCGGGAACTCTTCGAACTCATCGTCGAGACGGCATCGGGCCGCAAGACCAAGAGCGAGGCGTTCGGCTACGGCGACAACGAGTTCGTGCCGTGGCACCTCGGCGCGACGCTCTAACCACCGACGAAAAAAGCGGGCTGCAAAGACGGCTCACAAGGGGAGGCTGTGGATGGACAAACGCCGCATCGGCACGACTGCGCTCGAGGTCACTGAGATAAGCTTCGGCGGGGCGGCGATCGGCGGGCTCTACCGGGCCTGTCCGCGCGAAGCGGCGATGGAGACGCTGCAGACAGCCTGGGATGCCGGCCTGCGCTATTTCGACACCGCGCCCTTCTATGGCTTCGGCCTGTCGGAGCGGCGGACCGGCGACTTCCTGCGCTACAAGCCGCGGGATTCCTATGTGCTGTCGACCAAGGTCGGCCGCCTGTTCCGCCCGGTGCCGGAAGACCAGGTTCCCGATCATTCCTATGTCGACCCGCTGCCTTTCGCGCTCGACTACGACTACTCCTATGACGGCATCATGCGCTCGGTCGAGTTCTCCTATGCGCGGCTCGGGCTGAACCGGATAGACATCCTGTTTGTGCACGACATCGGCACCTACACACATGGCGTCGAGAAGACGAAGCTGCACTTTCGCCAGCTGATGGACGGCGGCTTGAAGGCGCTGGACGAGCTTAAAACGTCGGGTGTAATTTCCGCCTATGGGCTCGGCGTCAACGAGGTGCAGATCTGCCTCGACGTGCTGCGCGAAGCACCGCTCGACTGCATCCTGCTGGCCAGCCGCTATTCGCTGCTCGACCGCTCGGCTGAAGCCGAGTTGCTGCCGCTGTGTCGTGAGCGACAGACTTCGCTGATCATCGGCGGCGTCTTCAACTCGGGCATCCTGGCGACCGGACCGGTGCACGGTGCGCATTTCGACTATCTGCCGGCGACGCAGGACATACTCGAGCGTGTCGGCGCGATGGAGAAAATCGCTGATGAGGGCGGATATCCGCTGGCGGCGGCTGCATTGCAGTTTCCGCTTCAGGAGCCTGTCGTGGCCAGCGTGCTGACCGGAACGGCCAAGCCCGCCAACCTGACGCGCAACCTCGACCTGTTCGACGTCCAGGTGCCGCAAGCGGAATTCGCCCGCTACGCACCCTACACCATCGTGCAGGAGCTCGGCTGACGAAACGCCACGTTCACGCGGCTCTCAAGAAAGAATGAATATTCCATATTGACTAGACAGTGGAATTAATATTCCATGACGATCAAGGAGGCCCGGGAGCGTCTGGGCGTGGCACTGAGGATCGGCAGGAAGGTTTCCCCGCCAAGCCATGCGCAGGCCGATATGAAACACCGCTTGCGTCGGCCGGACCGATGCACTATCAAAAAGCGGCAACTGTTTTTTATTGATAAAGTTCTGTTGGGCCGCGCCTATCCAAATGGAGCTTCCGTAACCTTCACCGGGCGATCTAGGGAGGATTCCTAATGAAATTCGTGACCAGCATTCTCAACCGCCGCTCACTGATGGCACTAGCTGCCGCCTCGATGCTTGCCGGCACGCTGCACACGGCGCCGGCTTCGGCGGCGGACGTGACCATTCCGATCATCGTCAAGGACACCACGTCCTTCTACTGGCAGATCGTCCTGGCCGGCGCCCGCAAGGCCGGCAAGGATCTCGGCGTCAACGTACCCGAACTCGGCGCCCAGGCTGAAACCGACGTCAACGGCCAGGTCTCGATCCTCGAGAATGCCGTCGCCGGCAACCCGGCCGCGATCGTCATCGCGCCGACCGAATTCAAGGCGCTCGGCAAGCCGATCGATGAAGCGGCCAGCAAGGTCAAGGTCATCGGCATCGACTCCGGCGCCGACTCCAAGGCGTTCACCTCGTTCCTGACCACCGACAATGTGCAGGGCGGACGCGTCGCCGCTGACGGTCTTGCAGCAGCCATCGGCGAAGCCAATGGCGGCAAGATCGAGGGCGACGTCGCCCTGATCACCAACGCGCCGGGCGCCGGTTCGCTGGAGCAGCGCAAGCAGGGCTTCACCGAGCAGCTGGCCGCGAAATATCCGGGGCTGAAGCTCGTCGCCGACAAATATGCCGACGGCCAGGCAACGACCGGTCTCAACATCGCCACCGACCTGATCACCGCCAACCCGAACCTCAAGGGCATCTTCGCGTCCAACCTGATCATGGCGCAGGGCGTCGGTCAGGCAGTCGCCGAGAACAACCTTGGCGGCAAGCTGGCGCTGGTCGGCTTCGACAGCGATGAGAAGCTGATCAAGTTCCTCAATGACGGCGTCATTTCCGCGCTCGTCGTCCAGGATCCGTACCGGATGGGCTATGACGGCATCAAGACCGCGCTCGCCGCCTCGAAGGGCGAGAAGGTCGAGGCCAATGTCGACACCGGCGCCAACCTGGTGACCAAGGCAAACATGAAAGACCCCAAGATCGACGCCCTGCTCAACCCGAAGCTCTGAGCCCGTCAGGCAAAAATCGTTTCCGGGGCCTCGCGCCCCGGAAACATTCGATACCGGCTTGAATATCCACCGGCTTGAATTACCTCGGCGATGTGGCTGACTGCATCGCGACGTGCCAACCGTAAGGCCAACCTGGGAGGATTGTCATGACGCCCACGGCGCAGGAACTGCACCCGGCCCCAACGCTAGCGCCCGGCAGGACGATCCTCGAACTGCACGGGCTGGAAAAGCGCTATCCCGGCACGCATGCGCTGAAGCCCGTTCACCTTGCCTTCAAGGCAGGTGAGATCCACGCCATCGTCGGCGAGAACGGCGCCGGCAAATCCACCCTGATCAAGCTTCTGACCGGCGTCATGCCGCGCACCTCCGGCGATGTCATCTGGGAGGGCAAACCGGCAGCGCTGGCAACCCCGCACGAGGCGATGGCGCTGGGCATCAACGCCGTGCATCAGGAGGTCGTGCTCTGTCGCCATCTCACCGTCGCCGCCAACATGTTCCTCGGCGAGGAGAATTCGCGCTTCGGCATCCTGCAGCAGCGCGCCATGGTCAAGGAAGCGCAGAAGATCATCGACGGTCTCGGCTTCGACCTGCCGGCGCATGTCATGCTGGGTGACCTCACCATCGGCCAGCAGCAGCTGATCGCCGCCGCCCGCGCCACCGTGCGCGGCACCAAATTCCTCATCTTCGACGAGCCGACCGCCTATCTCACCCGCAAGGAAGCCGACCAGCTGTTCACGCTGATCCGCAGGCTCAAGGGCGAAGGCGTCACCATCATCTACATCAGCCATCGCATGGAAGAGGTGTTCGAGCTCGCCGATCGCGTCTCGGTGCTGCGCGACGGCACGCTGGTCGGCACCCGCAACATTGCCGAGACCAATGACGCCGAGCTGGTCAAGATGATGATCAACCGCTCGATCGAGCAAGTCTACCACAAGGAGCATTTCACCCCCGGTGCCGTGATCGCCGAAACCAGAAACCTGTCGGGCAAGGGCTTCGAAGACGTCTCGATGTCGGTGCGCGCCGGCGAGATCGTCGGGCTCTATGGCCTGATCGGCGCCGGGCGGAGCGAGTTCGTCACCACGCTCTATGGCCGCCACAAGAAGTCGGCCGGACAGGTCCTTTGGCAAGGCAAGCCGGTCCACATCAATTCCGAGCACGACGCGATCAAGCTCGGCATGGCGCTGGCGCCGGAAAGCCGCCGCGACCAGGGTCTGTGCCTGAACCTGCCGGTCGGCCTCAACCTCAACCTGCCGATCTACAAGCGCATCTCCAGCAACATGCTGATCTCCGGTGCGAAGGAAAAGGCCGAGGCCGATCGCCAGATCGCCGGCCTCCGCATTAAGACGCCGACGCGCGGCGCACTGGCCTCCAGCCTGTCCGGCGGCAACCAGCAGAAGATCGTCATCGGCAAATGGCTGGCGCACGGCGCTAAGCTGTTCATCTTCGACGAGCCTACGGTCGGCGTCGATGTCGGCACCAAGGCCGAGATCTACCGCCTGTTCGGGGAACTGTTGTCCAAGGGCGCCGGCATCATCCTGATCTCGTCCTATCTGCCCGAGGTTTACGAGCTCGCCGATACGCTGCACGTGTTCCGGCGCGGCAAACTGGTCGCCAGCCATGGCTTTCGCGCCGCTAGCCACGAAGACGTGCTGACGCAGGCGATCGGCTGACAAAACAAGAAACGGGAGGAACCATGAGCATCGAAACCGTCGCGATCGAAAAACCGAAACGGAACTACAACGTCCTGTTCGGGCTGACGCTTCTGGCGTTGCTGGTTCTGCTCTGGATCGTGCTGTCGGTGGCGACGCCGAGCTTCGCCTCCTCCAACAACATCGCCAATCTTTTGCGGCAGGGCTCGATGATCGCCATTATGGCGGTCGGCCAGACCTTCGTCATCATCACCGGCGGCATCGACCTCTCGGTCGGCGCCGTGGTCGGCTTCGCCACCGTCATTGTCGCCATGATGATCAATGCCGGCTTCCCGATCTGGGTCGCCATTCTGGTGACGCTGCTGGTCGGCGTTGCCATCGGCCTGTTCCATGGCTTCGGCATCGTCAAGATGGGCCTGCCGCCCTTCATCATCACGCTGGCGACGCTGACCTCGTTGCGCGGCATCGGCCTGTTGATGACCAACGGCAATTCGATCAACATCAACAGCGACAGCTTCACCGCGTTCTCGCGCAGTTCCTTTGTCGGCATCCCCAATCTGTTCTGGATGGTGATCCTGGTCGGTATCCCGGCCTACATCTTCCTGCACCACAGCCGCTGGGGCCGCTATCTCTTCTCCGTGGGATCCAATGCCGAGGCCTCGCGCCTCTCGGGCGTCAATGTCCAGCGCACCATCTACATGGCCTACACGCTGTCGGGCCTATGCGCGGCCTTCGTCGGCGTGCTGCTGGCGGCGCGCATCGGCATCGGCAACCCTACCCAGGCGGAAGGTTGGGAGTTGCAGGCGATCGCCTCATCGGTGATCGGCGGCACTTCGCTGTTCGGCGCCGTCGGCTCGGTGCATGGCCCGCTGCTCGGCGCCTTCATCCTGGCCACCATCAACAACGGCGCCAATCTGCTCAACGTCAACTCGTTCTGGCAGCGCATCATCACCGGCGCGCTGATCATAATCATCGTCTATTTCGACGGGCTGCGCCGTCGCGGCAAGTAATTCTCCCTGACCTTCCGTGTCGGTCCGCTCAACAACGGACCGGCGCCTTTTTGAACACTGGAATTGCCGAATGAAAGCTGTTGTCTGCCGCTCGCCCGGCGAGCTTGTCCTGGAAGACCGGCCGGCGCCAGGAGCGCCGCCTGCCGGCTGGGCGCTGGTCGCCGTCAGCCATGTCGGCATCTGCGGCACCGACTACCACATCTTCGAAGGCAAGCATCCGTTCCTCGCCTATCCCCGCATCATGGGCCACGAAGTGTCGGGCACCGTCGTCGAGACCGGCGAAGATGTCGACCTTGCCGTGGGCGAGCCCGTCATCATCAATCCCTATCTCGCTTGCGGAAAATGCATCGCCTGCCGACACGGCAAGCCGAATTGCTGCGTCAGGATCGAAGTGCTTGGCGTGCATCGCGACGGCGCCATGGCCGAGCAGATCCTGGTGCCGGCACGGAATCTTTATCCGGCAAACGGCTTATCGCTGGCCGATGCGGCGGCGGTGGAATTCCTCGCCATCGGCGCGCATGCCGTGCGGCGCGCTCGCGCCGAACCAGGCGCCCGCACGCTGGTCATCGGCGCCGGGCCGATCGGCCTTGGCGCAGCGCTGTTTGCGCGCATCGCCGGGCTCGATGTCAGCCTGCTCGACATGAGCACGGAGCGGCTGGATTTTGCAAAAGGCGAACTCGGCTTCGCCACGCTCGACGGCTCACAAAAAGCGGCAGCCGAACTGGTGCGCGAGGCAACCGGCGGCGAAGGGTTCGACATCGTCTTCGACGCCACCGGCAACACCGCCTCGGTGCAGTCGGCCTTCGCACATGTCGCGCATGGTGGCACGCTCGTGCTGGTCAGTGTCGTCAAGGACGACATCGTCTTTTCCGACCCGGAATTCCACAAGCGGGAAATGACATTGATCGGCAGCCGCAACGCGCTGAAAGTCGATTTCGACCACGTCGCCGCCTCGATCCGCAACGGCGCCGTGCCTCTGGCAAAACTCGTCACCCACCGCACCACGCTGGCCGGCACGCCGGATGATCTCGCCCGCTGGGCGCATGAGAAATCGGGGTTGATCAAGGCTGTGATCGAGGTGGGGTAAGACATCCGAAAAATTTGGTGGAGCGATAAGTGCCGAGTTAAGGCAGATCGCATACCTCGGCGATTTGCGAAAAGGCCCGTCGCTTCCTCATCCACGGGCGGAGCAAGGAGCGAAGCGACGCGGCGCAGACCCGAGGATTCATTCGGTGACGTCTGCGCTAGAATCCAGCGGTGCAAAAGAGGCGTCCATTCGCATCTCCTACCTGCACCGCTGCGGCGCGCGACAGTCGCGGCATGGGTCCTCGAGTCTCCGCGTCCGCTGCGCCCGTGGATGAGGGAAGTGAGCGGCTAAGCCGCCCGCTTCCACCCATCCCTGATATGCCTGTATCCCTCGCGATAAACTGCCTCCGGCGTCTCGGAAAAATCCCGCCACACCTTGGTCGCCGCCGCCAGATCCTTCAGCGACCTGCCAAACGCCTCGATCGTCAGCCAGTCGTCATAGCCGCTCTTGCGGATGGCCGCGAAAGTCTCTTTCCACGGAATGTTCCCGCGTCCCGGCACGCCGCGATCGTTCTCCGAAATGTGGATGTGCACGACATTCCTGCGGTGCTTCATGTAGGCGCCGATCGGGTCGGCTTCCTCGATATTGGCGTGGAAGGTGTCGTACATCGCCTTGATGTGCGGCCGGTCGATGGCATCGACGTGCTCGGACAGATCGGCCATCGTGTTCAGCAGATAGCACTCGAAACGGTTGAGCGCCTCCAACCCGATGGTAACGTTCCGCTTGCCGGCATGATCGCCAATGGCGCGCTGCGAGGCGATCGAGCGCTTCTTCTCGGCAGCGGTCGGCCCGCTGCCGGAGAAGGCGCCGAGCGTCGAATGCAGCGGCCCGCTCAGCGTACTCGCGCCGAGCGCCTGGGCGCAATCGATCGCCCATTTCATGTAGCCGATGCCGGCCTTGCGGGTCGCGGCATCCGGCGAAATCAGATTCATCGCCGGGTCGCCCATCGCCGTAACAGCCGTGCGCTCCAACCCGATGCGGTCGAGCAGATCGCCAAGGTTCTTGTAGTCCTCTGGCGTGCCTGAGAAGATCGGTATCTCGACGCCGTCGAAGCCGGTCGCCTTGATGTCGCGCAGCAACGGCTCGTGTTTCTTAGACACGGAAGTCGTCCACAAAAACATGCACATGCCGATTTTCATCGACAGCCCCTCCCCGTTTGACGGCGCGCGCTGGTTTCTTTCGCACCTCGCACCATGCGCCCTCATTCGGCCGCTTAGCGGCCACCTTCTCCCCGAAGGGAGAAGAGACTTGGCGCCGGCGCTACCTAAAGTTTCGTCCACGCCCCGTTCTTCTTCGACGACTTCACGCAGGCCTCGATGAACGCCATACCTTCGACGCCGTCCTGGATGGTCGGGAACACCACGTCCTTGCCCGGTCTGCCGCCCTTCTTGCGTGCCGCGCGGATCGCGCGCGCCGCCTCCTGGTAGATGTTGGCGAAGCCTTCGAGATAGCCTTCCGGATGGCCAGACGGAACGCGGCTGACGCGTCCCGCAACCGGCAGCGCGCCGGCGCCGTTGCGGGTGAGCAGCTGCTTGGGCTGGCCGAACGGCGTGTACCAGAGATAGTTCGGATCGGCCTGCACCCATTCCAGCCCGCCTTTAGAGCCATAGATGCGCAGCTTCAGCCCGTTCTCGTGGCCCGGCGCCACCTGGCTCGCCCAGATCATGCCCTTGGCCGGATGCACCTTGCCGACCGGCTTGAAGCGCAGCATGACGTTGACATTGTCGTCGAGCAGCCGCCCCGGCACGAAAGCGTCGAGATCGGCCGACAGGGAATCGAGCTCCAGACCCGAGACGAAGCGCGCCAGATTGTAGGCATGCGTGCCGATGTCGCCGAGCGCGCCGCCCGCGCCCGCCTGCTTGGGGTCGGAGCGCCACGCCGCCTGCTTCTGGCCGGTGGCGGCAAGATCCTCGGTCAGCCAGTCCTGCGGGTACTCGGACTGAACGATGCGGATGTCGCCAAGCTGCCCCTTGGCCACCATCTCGCGCGCCTGCCGGATCATCGGATAGGCAGTGTAATTGTGCGTCAGCACGAACACCTTGCCGGTCTTTTCAACCACGGCCGCGAGCTTCTTGGCCTCGGCCAAAGTCGTCGCCAGCGGCTTGTCGCAGATGACGTGGATGCCGGCCTCGAGAAACGCTTTGGCCGCCGGCACGTGCACATTGTTGGGGGTGACGATCGCCACCGCTTCGATGCCGTCCGGGCGCGTGGCCTCGGCCTTGGCCATCTCGGCATAGGAGGCGTAGCTGCGCGCCGGGTCGAGACCGAGTTCGGCGGCGGAAGCCTTGGCGCGCTCGGGATTGGCCGACAGGGCGCCGGCCACCAGCACGAAGTCATTGTCCATGCGCGCCGCGATCCGGTGCACCGCGCCGATGAAGGCGCCTTGGCCGCCGCCAACCATGCCATAGCGGATCGGGCCGCCTCCCGCTTCCGACTTCGATGCGCCGACCATGTCTTTCTCCTGCTTGTCTCAAATACCCATCATGGCGCGCAGCATCTTCTTGTCGGTGGTGCCGCCGGCGAAATCATCAAAGGCCTTTTCCGTCACCCGGATAATGTGGTGCTGGATGAAGGGCGCGCCTTCGGCCGCGCCGTCCTCCGGATGCTTGAGGCAACACTCCCACTCCAGCACCGCCCAGGAATCGTAGCCATACTGGGTAAGCTTGGAGAAGATGCCGCCGAAATCGACCTGCCCGTCGCCAAGCGAGCGGAATCGCCCCGCGCGATTGGTCCAGCTCTGATAGCCGGAATAGACGCCTTGCCGCCCCGTCGGATTGAACTCGGCATCCTTGGCATGGAAGGCCTTGATCCGCTCGTGATAGATGTCGATGAATTCGAGATAGTCGAGCTGCTGCAAAAGGAAATGCGATGGGTCGTAGTTGATGTTGCAGCGCTTGTGGCCGCCAACCGCATCGAGGAACATTTCGAAGGTGGCGCCGTCGAAGATGTCCTCGCCGGGATGGATCTCATAGCCGACGTCGACGCCGTTCTCGTCATAGACGTCGAGGATCGGCTTCCAGCGCTTGCCGAGTTCGGCAAAGGCCTCCTCGATCAGCCCGGCCGGCCGCTGTGGCCAGGGATAGAGATACGGGAAGGCCAGAGCGCCGGAAAACGTCACCGAGGTTTTCAGGCCAAGATTCTTCGAGGCCTTGGCGCCGAACTCCATCTGTTCGACCGCCCATTTCTGCCTGGCCTTGGGGTTGTTGTGCACCGCAGGCGGTGCAAAGCCGTCGAACTGGGCATCATAGGCCGGGTGCACCGCCACCAGCTGCCCTTGAAGATGCGTCGACAGTTCGGTGATCTCGACGCCGGCATCCGCGCAGATGCCTTTCACCTCGTCGCAATAGGTCTTGGAAGATGCCGCCTTCTTGAGGTCGAACAGGCGTGCATCCCAGGTCGGGATCTGCACGCCCTTGTAACCGAGACCGGCCGCCCATTTGGTGATCGAGCCCAGCGAATTGAACGGCGCGGTATCCCCCGCGAACTGCGCCAGAAACAGCCCCGGACCCTTCATTGTCGACGGCATCGGCATCCTCCCAATTCATTTTTCCAAGGACCAAGCATAGCGCCTGATGAAAGCAGGGCCAGCCTCTTTGGTCTCTTGCGATGTGCATTCTCGTATCGGCATTCTGGTATTACCAAATACCGAAAATGGGTCAAGCCATTTGACTCGCGCGCAAAGCTGCCAGGGCATTCCATTTTTGGCGATATATACCAGCATAATCAATACGGTACACAGATGCCGGTATCGCATGGCGGCGGTTCTTGCCGCGCGACAAAAATTGCTGTAGACCTCCATTAGGGCCCAATTGGTCGAACCAGTTGCGCAAAAACGCTGGAGCGCCTTGGGGAGGAAACACGCGACGCGCCTTGTGGGGCGCATCGCAGGCGAACTGGCACAGACGAATTCTGGGAAGGATAGACCATGCATCTTTCGACGCACAACTGGATGCGCGCGGAACCGTTGGAGGTGACGCTGAAGCGCATCAAGAAATTCGGCTACGAGTCGATCGAGATTTCCGGCGAGCCCGAGCAATACAAGACCAAGGAGACCCGCGCGCTGCTGAAAGAGTACGGCATCCGCTGCTGGGGGTCGGTGACGCTGATGCTGGGCGAACGCAACCTTGCCGCCAGGGACCAGGGCCAGCGCGAACGCTCGGTGCAGTACGTCAAGGACGTGCTGACCATGGTCAGCGAACTTGATGGCGAGATCATAACGCTGGTGCCCGCGACCGTCGGCAAAGTGGTACCGGACGGCACCGAGGAAGAGGAATGGAAGTGGGTGGTCGACGCCACCCGCGAATGCTTCACCCATGCCAAGAAGGTCGGCGTCAAGATCGCGGTCGAGCCGCTCAACCGCTTCGAGACCTATCTGTTCAACCGCGGCGCGCAGGCGTTGGCCCTGGCCGATGCGGTCAGCCCCGAATGCGGCGTCTGCCTCGACGCCTATCACATCCATATGGAAGAATTTAACGTCCATGACGCGATCCGTCAGGTCGGCAAACGGCTGTTCGACTTCCACGTTGCCGACAACAACCGCTTTGCCGCCGGCCTTGGCCAGATTGATTGGCCACGGATCGTGCAGACGCTGAAGGAAGTCGGCTATGACGGCGCGCTGACGAACGAATTTGTCGCGCCAGTCGACCGCACACCCGCCGCGCCCTATCCCGACATGGTCGAGCGCAATCCGGTCGACATTTCTCCCGAACAGCTGAAGTTCATCCAGGATCACGGCTCCAGCGTGCTGACGGAGAAATTCTACACCGACCAGATGCGCATCACGGCCGAAACGCTGCTGCCGCTGATCAAGTAGCCGATCGGGATGCGCATCAAAACGGTCCAGGCGTGGTGGGTCCGCGTGCCGATTGAGGCCGCGAAGCAGCATCGCAGCGACTTTGGCCAGGTGACGACGTTCGACGCCGCCATCCTGCGCATTGAGACTGACGACGGGCTGATCGGCTGGGGCGAGGGCAAGAACGCCGCCGGCAGCGCCGGCAGCTATGGTGCGCTGGTCTACATGCTGAATCACGAGGTCGGGCCGCAGCTGATCGGCCGCGACCCCGCCGACATCGGCATGATCTGGGAGTTGCTCTACAACGGCGTGCGCCATGACAGTGCCGCGCGCGCCGGCCATGCCATGCCGCAGCTGGCGCGGCGCGGCATGAGCATTGCGGCAATCAGCGCCGTCGATATCGCGCTCTGGGATATTCTGGGCAAGTCGTTGGGACAGCCGGTGTGGCGGCTCATCGGCGGCCGCAAGCTCGACCGCATGCCGGCCTACGCCTCCGGCGGCTGGGCTGCCGCCGACGCTATCGGCGAGCAGCTCAAATCCTACATCGCCAAAGGCGGCTTCAAGGCGCTGAAGATGCGCGTCGGCGCCATGGACGGCGCCCCGCACATTTCCGCCGCCCGCGTCCGCGCCGCACGGCAGGCGCTCGGTCCTGACGTCGAGTTGATGGTCGACGCGCACGGCACCTATACGGTGGCCGAGGCCAAGCGCTTCATCAGCCTGGCCAGCGATCTCGACCTCGCCTGGTTCGAGGAGCCTGTTATCGCCGACGACAAGGCTGGTATGGCCGAGGTGCGCGCCTCGGGTTCGATCCCGATCGCCACCGGCGAAAGCGAAGCGACGCGCTACGCCTTCCGCGATCTCGCGGTGCTGAAATCCGCCGACATCTTCCAGCCGGATCCGGCCTTTTGCGGCGGTATCAGCGAGGCGATGAAGATCGGCACCATCGCCAGTGCCTTCAATCTGCGCTTTGCCCCGCATCTGTGGGCCGGCGCGCCATGCTTCTTCGCCGGCCTGCATGTTTGTGCGGCCTCGCCTGCCAGTTTTACCGTCGAATATTCGCTCGGCGCCAACCCCATGATCCACGATCTTATCGAAGAGACTGTCGAAGCAAGGGACGGTATGATAGCGATCCCTGAAAAGCCGGGTCTGGGATTCACCATTTCGGAGCGGTTCCTGGAGGCGCACGCGCAACGCGGTTGACGATGAAAGAAAAGAACCTTCTCGCCGAACTCGCCGCCTATCTGTTCGCCCATTCGGACAAGGAGAGCGGCCGCACGCCCTCGGAGCGCGAGCTGGCGGAGCATTTCGGTGTCAGCCGCGGCCAGATCCGCGAGGCGCTGGCCATTCTGGAGGCCATGCGCATCGTCGAGCGCCGCGCCAAATCCGGCATCTATGTCGACACCAGGCAGGCCAGTGTAGAAGCCTTGGCTCTTTTCGCCCGCGCGGGCCTGCCGCTCGATCCGGTGCAGATCTACGAGACCGTCGAACTGCGCAAGATCCACGAGATCAAGGCCGCCGAACTTGCCTGTTCGCGTGCCACCGAAGAGAATTTCGAACGCCTGCGGGAGATCCTGAAAGCCTCGGAGGAGTGCATCGCCGCCGGCGAAGGCCTCGCCAAGGAAGACCGCGAATTCCACCTCGAAATCGTGCGGGCGACCAAGAACGGCGTCTTCCACAATATCTGCAGCGTCTATTACCTGATGGGCGAGCAGCGGCTGCCGATCTACTTCAACGATCCCGAGCGCTCAGTGCGCTCGCATGCCGAGCATATCCAGATCTACGAGGCGCTGCTGCGTCGCGACGGCAATCTCGCCCAGGCGCTGATGAGCGCCCACCTGCAAGGCGCGGAAAGCTACTGGAAGGGGATCATCGAGGGCCGCGAGGCGCAAGCGCAAAGCCTGGCATTTGAGAAAGCCTAGAGCAATTCCAGGAAAAGTGTGAAACGGTTTTCCCGGGAAAGCGCGCAGCGCTTTCGCTTGCGACAAACACGAGAGCCCCATGCCCAGAATCCTGTCGACGCACACGCTGCATCCGCGTGCCTCCGCAATGCTGGCGGGCGCCGGTGAACTCGTCGTCGCCTCAGCGCTCGATGCGGCAACGCTGACCGCCGAGGCGAAGCATGCCGACGTCATCATCGTTCGCGCACCGCTGCCGCCGTCGCTGTTCGAAAACGCCACGAAACTCAGAGCAGCGGTCCGCCACGGTGCCGGGCTCGACATGGTGCCCATGGAGGCCGCGGCCGCGGCCGGCGTGCTGGTCGCCAACGTGCCGGCGGTCAATGCGCGTTCGGTCGCTGAATATGTGATGTTCGCGGCCCTTGCCCTGCTTCGGCGCTTCCGTTCGGTCGACCGCGACTTGCGCGCCAAGGGCTGGAATGCCGGCCGCGACCACGCCAGCCATGCCAGCGAGCTTGCCGGCAAGACCATCGGCATCATCGGCTTCGGCGCCATCGGTCAGGCGGTCGCCCATATCGCCGCGCACGGCTTCGGCCTCGACGTCGTGGCGACGACCCGCAGCATGCAGCCGGCACCCGACAGGATCGGCTTCCTGTCGATCGATGCGCTGATCGAACAGAGCGACATCATCGTGCTCTGCTGCCCGCTGACGCCGGAAACGCGCGGCCTGATCAGCCGCGAACGCATTGCCCGCATGAAGCCGGACGCGCTTTTGATCAACATTTCGCGCGGACCGGTGATCGACGACGAGGCGCTGATCGAGGCCTTGCGCCAAGACCGGATCGGCGGCGCCGCACTCGACGTCTTTGCCACGCAGCCGCTGCCGGCAAACCATCCCTATTTCGGTTTCGACAATGTTATCGTCACCCCGCATATGGCGGGGATTACCGAGCAATCGATGATGCGCATGGGCGTGGGCGCGGCCGGCGAGACCTTGCTGGTGCTGGCCAACCGGCTGCCTGTCAATCTGCGCAATCCCGACGTGGTCGAGCATTACCGCAGACGGTTCCCGGCGGACGCGTGAACCATGTCCGGTTTTCGCTTCGCATCTCTGGTTCTCGCAGTGTCGTCGATCGTGGCCTTACCTTCGCTCGCGGCGGCACAAAGCAGCGATTATGTCTATTGCAGCAATGGGATCGTCTGCATGATGGCGCCCTGCCCGTCAGGCAATGCGCTGGATCTGACCACCGGCAATGTCGTTAAAGGCGTGGAGCTCAACACTACGGAATTGCCGCCGCTGGACAGATCGGCACCTGACCTCTCCGACAAGCTTTATGCTGGAAAACTCGTCGTCCGAGGATCGATCCAGCATCGCGGCCAGCCGAACGATCCGCCGATGCTGGTCGTTACCAAAATCGAACGCTCCTCCAAGAAAAGCGAGCGCAAGCGCTGCGCGGCACGTTGACTGCCGACCTACGGCTCGCTGCCTATCGGAGCAGCCGCTCGACTTCAGCCGCGATGCGCAGCAGATGGTGGTCGTGGCCATTGCGCGCCACCAGCATCAGTCCGGCCGGCAGCGTCATGCCGGGCATCGGCAGCGAGATCGCGCAGAGGTCGAACTGGTTGGCGACCTGGGTATTGCGCAGCAGCAGACCTTCGGTGCGTTCACGCAGAGCCGTATCCTCGGCCATCGAAACGATAGTCGGCGCTGTCACCGGCGTGGTCGGCAGAGCCAGCACATCGACCGAACCCAACCGCTCGTCCATGGCTATGCACAGTGCCGCGCGACGACGCATTGCCCTGATATAAACCGGCGTCGGTATGGCCGCCGCCCGCGACAGCGGCCCGCTGACATGGGGATCGACCGGCACCGATGCGCCCGTCGCCAGCCAGTCGGCATGGATTTCAGCACCTTCCATTGCCGCGATCGAGCCGCGTTTGGTGGCCAGGCGCAGATCGGCAATGAGGTCGTCGATCGAAATGTCCGTGAGCCACGCGCCTGCCTGCTCGATCCCGGCAAGGCTGCGATCGAACGCGGCGGCAATCTCCGTTTCCGTGTCTTCGAAAAGCAGGCCGCGCGGAATGCCGACACGAAGCCCGGCAAGCGCTAACGGCAGGTGCAGTTGCGGCATCTGCTCGCCCGTCATCGCGGCGTCAGCCAGGGCACACGCAGCAACACTCAGCGCCAGCGGCCCGATCGAATCCAGCGTCGCGGAAAGGGGATAGGCACCAGTCAGCGGCACGCGCCGCGCCGTCGGCTTGAAACCGACGACGCCGTTCAGCGATGCCGGGATGCGCACCGACCCGCCGGTGTCGGAGCCGATGGAAATGTCGCTCGTCCCCTCGCCAACGGACACGGCGGCGCCCGACGACGAACCGCCTGGAATGCGGCTGGTGTCGGCGGCATTGCCCGGTGTGCCGTAGTGCATGTTGTCGCCGATAGCGGTGAAGGCGAATTCGGTCATGTTGGTCTTGCCGATGATGACGGCGCCGGCCTGGCGCAGACGGCTGACGACCGCAGCGTCGTGCCGACGGGGCGCGGTGTCCCTCAGCATCAGCGACCCGGCCGTGGTCGGCTCGCCGGCGACATCGAACAGATCCTTGATCGACACGATGGTGCCGTCGAGCGGCCCGAGCGATACGCCGGCCTTCTTGCGCGCATCGGTGGCCTCGGCCGCTGCGCGCGCCGCCTCGGCATAGAGTTTGGTGAACACCTTCTCGCCTGCCGCGCAACTGGCAAGACGTGACAGGATGATCTCGAGACGATCGCGGATTGATTGCATGTCGATGTCGGATTCCGTCAAGGTGGAGCGTCTTTAAGGCATATGGGCCGCTAGGTCAGCGGAAGGAATAGCCCGGACAGCGTGCCTTTGCACCTGCCAGCGATAGGAAGGGACTGATGCTATACAAAGGCAGCTGCCACTGCGGCAAGGTAGCGTTCGAATTCAAAGCCGAACTGACCGGCGCCGTGCGGTGCAATTGTTCGATGTGCAGGCGCAAGGGCGTGCTGTTATGCGCCATCCCGCATGACAGCCTGAAGGTGCTCGCATGGGGCGATGATCTCGGCACCTATACGTTCAACAATCACGTATTGGCGCATCGCTTCTGCCGGACCTGCGGCATCCATCCCTTCGCCGAGGATGTCAGTCAGGGCAACGAACGCAGCGCCTACGTCAACCTTAACTGCGTTGCGGATATCGATGCTGCCGGTCTGTCGATTTTCGACTTCGATGGCCGCTCGGTCTAAGCTTACCGGTAACCCGCGGCATCGGCAGGTTTGCCGGCGTCCTGTACCTCCGGAACATAGCGCCAGGCGTCCGGGCGTGAGCCGTCGAGATCGGTAAAACCATAAATCTGCGCCAACCCACCGCTGGACAGCGACTGGCCGTTCCAGCGCGCACGATCCGGATCCGCCGCAAGCGACGCGACCGCGCGGCCGACAAAGCGCGGCGTTTCGGAAATGACGAAATGCGGCACGTTGGCGGTGGCGTCGCGCCAATTGTCTTCGGTGACGCCAAACGCCTCCAGCATCATTTCGGAACGCAGCCAGCCGGGCGTCAGCGACACCGAGGTGGCGCCATGCGCAGCAAGATCTTTGGCGTGTGCCCATGCCATGCGGTTCACCGCGACCTTGGCGAGATCGTAGAACGGCGACAGCCGATAGTGATCGGCATTGTACTCGGCGGTGCCGTCAGTGACCTCGACCAGCAGCCCGCCCGGCCGCTCGATCATCAGCGGCAGCGCTTGATGCGCGGTGATCAGATGCGTGTCGATGCCGAGCCGCAACAGGCGCAGGCCGTTTTCCAGATTGTGGTCCCAGACCGGCTTATTCCACTCGAACAGCTTTTCGCCGCCCCAGATATCGTTGACCAGAATGTCGAGCCGACCCTGTTCGGCCCGGATGCGCTCGACCAGACTGCGCACATCATCAGTCACCATATGATCGACTTGCACGGCAATGCCCTTGCCGCCATGCGAACAAACCAGCTCCGCCGTCTCCTCGATGGTTTCGGGCCGGGCATAGTCGGATTGCTGGCTGCGTGTGGTGCGCCCGGTGACATAGACGGTGGCGCCGGCGGCGCCGAGTTCAACCGCGATCCCCCGCCCGGCACCACGCGTGGCGCCGGCGACCAGGGCGACCTTTCCTTGCAACGTCATGGTAGTCTCCAACCGAATCTATCGACCAAACCGATCTGGCTTACGCCGCTCGCATTATATATAAATGATCATTCGGTTATATTGAGATGTCAAGGTGACGCGACCAAAAACCAAATCCGACGAGCAGGTGCTGGAAGCCGCGTTGGGATTGATTCACGAACATGGACCCGAGGCGCTCACCTTCGAGCGGCTGGCAAAGGCGTGCGGCCTCTCTGGCGCAACACTGGTGCAGCGTTTCGGCAACAAGGCGCAGCTGAAGCAGCGCACCTTGCTGCAAGCGTGGGATGGCCTCGATGCCAAGACGAGGGAACTCGCAGCCACCGTTCCCAAAACGCCGGCCGGCGCGATCGAATTGCTGGTGGGGCTGTCGCAGGGCTACGGCGGCATCGAAGCCTACGCCGAGGGCCTGCTCGTCCTGCGCGAGGATCTGCGCGACCCCGTGCTCAGGGCGCGAGGCGCCGCCTGGAAAGCGTTCCTGAGCGAGGCCCTTGCGGCTTGCTTGGCCGGAACGCCCGACACCCCGCGCGACATCGGCCTGCTGATGGCATCGCATTGGCAGGGCTCACTGCTGTGGTGGAGTTTTGACCCGACGATCGAGGTGGCCACCTATGTCGAGGAAAGCCTCAAGTGCTTCGTTGCAGCCATCACCAAAACAGCGGCCCGAAAACCGTGATGGGCCGCTGCGCAAGCTGGGAGTGGATGTAGTCTAAATTAGCTGGCGTGCCGCAAGCTCACGCCGCTGCCCTTGTCGAACAGCACCACCTTGTCCTGGTTCCAGGCAAAGCGCACCGGCTGCTCGATCTGGACATCGGTTCTGGCCGGCACCGTGGCGCGTAGCGTCGTGTCGCCGACCCGCAGAGTCAGGATCTTTTCCACGCCATGGTTCTCGACATCGTGGACGCGTGCCTCGACCGGCGCACCGCTTTCAAGATACACATCCTCAGGTCGAATACCGAAGACGAGCGGGCGACCGTCGGTCGCACCGCCCGCCTTGGCACCCCCAGAGAAAGGCAGTTCGAAATTCAGCGGCGCCATCACCGCGCGGCCGTTGACCAGCTTGCCATCGATCAGGTTCATCGGCGGCGAGCCGACGAAGCTCGCCACATAGGTATCGCGCGGATTGTTATAGATCTCGTGCGGCGTGCCGGTCTGGATGATGCGGCCATGGTTGAGCACGCCCACCTTGTCGCCCATCGACATCGCCTCGATCTGGTCGTGGGTGACGAACAGGAAGGTGGCGCCAAGCTGGATCTGCAGGTTCTTCAGTTCCGTGCGCAGCGCCTCGCGCAGTTTGGCGTCGAGCGCCGACAGCGGTTCGTCCATCAGGAACACGCGCGGCTTGCGCACGATGGCGCGCCCGATAGAGACGCGCTGCATTTCGCCGCCTGAAAGGCGGTCGGTCTTGCGGTCGAGCAGATGCTCGATCCGCAGTGTCTTGGCCGCTCGTGCAACACGGTCCTTGATCTCGGCATCCGGCAGCCGACGTATCTTCGGCTTCAGCGGGAATTCGAGATTTTCGCGGACCGTATAGCGCGGATAGAGCGAATATTGCTGAAGCACCAGCGCCACGTCGCGCTCGGCCGCACCCCAGTCGGCGACGTCGACGCCGTCGATGAACACCTGACCCTCGGTCGGCTTTTCCAGACCCGCGATCATGCGCAGCGTCGTCGTCTTGCCGGCGCCGGTCTCGCCGAGCAGCACGAAGAACTCGCCATCGGCGATCTCGAGATCGAGCCCGGTCAGTGCGGTGTGGTTGCCGAAGCTCTTGGAAATATTCTTGAGCTGGATATGAGCCATCAGAGCCTCACCTCAAGCGACTTGCCGCTTGCCGTGTCGAAGAAATGTGCCTGCGTCGGATCGATCCTGGCGAAAACCTTTTCGCCCGGGCCGCCGACGAAGCCGCTCTTGGTGCGCGCGCGCAGCATCTTGGAGCCGACCTTGAGATCGACAATGTCGAACGAGCCGAGCGGCTCGACGATCTGTGTCTCGACCGGCACGAAACCCTCCGCCGCTTCATGGCGCACCAGCACGCCTTCCGGCCGGATGCCGAGCGCCAGCTGGCCGCCGGCATGGCCGTTGAGCTTGGACAAAAGCGCGCGCGGGAATTCGAAGCCGGCGGCAGCGCCACCGAGGGTGACCGAGGCCGCCGAAGCGGTCTCGGCGATCGCCGCGTCGGCGACGTTCATCACCGGGCTGCCGACGAACTGCGCCACGAACAGATTGGCCGGATGCGAATAGACCTCGTCGGGCGAACCGACCTGCTGCAGCACGCCCTCATGCATGATCACGATGCGGTCGGCGAGGCTCATCGCCTCGATCTGGTCGTGCGTGACATAGATGGTGGTCGAGCCCTGTTTGATGTGCAGCCGCTTGATCTCGGCCCGCATCTCTTCGCGCAGCTTGGCGTCGAGGGCGCCGATCGGCTCGTCCATCAGCATCGCCTTCGGCCGCCGCACCAGAGCCCGGCCGATGGCCACACGCTGCATGTCGCCGCCCGACAGCGCCGACGGCTTCTTGGCCAGCAGTTCCGTGATCTGCAGCGTCTTGGCGACCGAGCGCACCTCGCTATCGATCTCGGCCTTGCTCTTGCGCGTCGCGCGCAAGGGAAAAGCAATGTTCTCATAGACGCTCATATGCGGGTAGAGCGAGAACGATTGGAACACCATGGCGATGTCGCGGTCGGCGGCCTTGAGGTGTTGCACCGGCTTGCCGTCGATGAGGATGTCACCGCCGTCGATCGTCTCCAGCCCGGCAACCGCCCTCAATGTCGTCGTCTTGCCGCAACCCGACTGACCGAGCAGCACGATGAACTCGTTGTCGTCGATCTTGAGGTTGAGGTCCTTGATGACCTGGACCGCACCGAAGAATTTCTGGACGCCGCGAAGCTCAATCTGGGTCAATGCTCTGCTCCCGGATTGCGCACCTGGCCGGTACCGGCCTTCTCCGCCGGCGCGATCTTCGAGGTGATGTTGAAGCCGATCAGGCCGATCAGGGTGATGGTCACGCCATAGCTGTGCAGCAGCAGGTTCCACGGCTGGCAAAGCGCGATGATGCCGAGGACCATCAGCACCTGAGACCCCGGTTCGAGATATTTCTGGTTGATGGCTCGAAAGCTCATTTGCGGATCGCTCCGAAGGACATGCCGCGCAGCAAATGGTTGCGGAGCAGGAAGGTGAAGATTGCGACCGGCAGCAGGAACAGGAAGGTTCCGGCGGCGATCACCGTCCAGTCGGGCAGGCCGGCGCCGACCTGGCTGGGGATGAAGGGCGGCGCCGTCTGGGCGCGGCGGTTGGTCATGATCAGCGCGAAAGCATACTCGTTCCACGCCGTGATGAAGCAGAAAACCGCGGTCGCGGCGATGCCGGTGGCGGCCTCCGGCAGCACGATCTTGAAGAAGGCTTCCATGCGGGTGTAGCCGTCGACCAGCGCTGCCTCTTCATACTCCTTCGGGATCTCGTCCATGAACCCCTTCATCAGCCACACCGAAAAGGACAGGTTGAAGGCGGTATAAAGGATGATCAGCCCGATATGGGAATCGTTGAGGCCGACGGCCCGGTACATCAGGAACATCGGGATCGCGACCACCACCGGCGGCAGCATGCGCGTCGACAGGATGAAGAAGAGCAGATCCGCCTCCCCCTTCACCTTGAAGCGCGAGAAGCCGTAGGCGGTGAAGGTACCCATGCCGACAGCCAGCACCGTCGAGGTGATGGCAATGATCAGCGAGTTCATGAAGCGGCTCGGATAGCCCGACCATTGCACCTGGCCCTTGCCGTCGCGCACGATCTTTTCACCGCCATCGAAGACGACACGTTCCCACCAGGGTGCCGCCGCATACTCTTCCGGCGACGGCGGGTTGCGCATTTGCGAGCGCTTGGTGAACAGCTTGACGAAGGGCGAAATCTCCGGCTGGAACACCACCGTGGGCGGGATGGTCGTGGCAAGGTTGCGCGGCTTGAACGCCGTCGAGGCGATCCAGTAGATCGGCGCCAGGAAGATGATCGTCACCAAAAGGACGGCGACGATGGCGACGCGATTGAAGCCGATTTCGGAAGAAGTGCGGACGGCGGCCATCTCAGCGCTCCTTCACCTTGTTGAGGTACTTGACGTAGATGTTGGTGATGGCCAGCACCATGATCAGCACGATGTAGGCGAGCGCGCAGGAGCGCCCGGTCTGCCATTCCTGGAACGCCATCTTGTACAGCCGGATAGAGATCAGCTCGGCCGTCGGCTGGCTGGTCAGGATATAGGCGAGGTCGAAGGTCTTGAACGCTTCCATGGTGCGGAAGATGACCGCGATCATCAGGATCGGCGCGACCAGCGGCAGCGTGATGCGGAAGAAGGTGTAGAACGGTCCGGCGCGGTCGATCGCCGCTGCTTCGTAGAGATGCTTCGGCACCGCTGAAAGGCCGGCCAGCGACAACAGCATGACAAAGGGCGACCACATCCAGATGTCGGTCAGCGCAACCGCATAGAGCGCCATCTTGGGATCGGCCAGCCACTCGAAATTGCCGAGGCCAAGCGCATAGTTGATGACCCCCCATGACGGATCATAGAGCAGTTTCCAGAACAGACCGACGACGGCCATCGACAGCATCATCGGCAGCAGAAGCAGCGTTGTGATGAGACCCTTGAGGGGAATATCCCGGTTGAGCAGCATGGCCACGCCGAAGCCGACGAGCAGCTGACCCGCGACCGAGATGATGACGTACTTCGCGGTGATGGCGAAGTTGGACCAGACATAGGGATCGTTGAGCAGATCGCGATAATTCTGCAGCCCGACGAAATTCGCCGGCGCGTTGGTCGACGCGCGGAAATCGGTGAAGGAATAGCCCAGCGAATAGATCAGTGGGAAAATATTGAAGACGATCAGGAACAGGATCGTCGGGATTATGAAGAGGTTGCGGATCGACATGTCGCTCAAGCCGCGTGCAGCGGCCCGCGAGGAAGTGTCCAGCGTGGTGATCATCGTGGTCGCCAAGACCCTGCTCCCGTTTCGGAAAAAAAGAACGGAGGAGGCACGGATGCCTCCTCCGCGAGAAAAGCTGCTTATTGGCCGCGGCCGTATTTCTTGAACGTCGCGTTCCAGTCGCCTGCGAGCGCGTCCAGCGTTTCCTTGGCGGTGCCTTCGCCGCCGATCATGTAGGGATAGACGCGCTGGTTGAGCTGCTGCAGCAGCTCGGCATATTCCGGCACCGCNGCCTTCGCCGCCGATCATGTAGGGATAGACGCGCTGGTTGAGCTGCTGCAGCAGCTCGGCATATTCCGGCACCGCCCAGAAGTCCTTCACCTTGAACATGGTCTCGTAGAAGGCCTTGTTGTACGGCGTGGCGTTCTGGAATTCCTCCGACTTGAGCACGGCGGCGCTGCAGGTGTAGCCGCCGAGCGCCGCCCACTTCTTCTGGGTCTCGTCCTTGATGAACCATTCAAGGAACTTCGTCGCCTCTTCCTGCTTCTTGGAGTAGGAGACGATGGAGATGCCCTGACCGCCGAGTGCGGCGAACTGATCGCCGTTCGGGCCTGGAGGATTGGCGAAGAAGCCGGTGTTCTTGGCGTTCGGGTTCGACGCCTCGTTGATCAGCGAGGGGAAGAACGCGAAGTAGTTCATGCTCATCGCGGCCAGGTTTTCGGTGATCGCCTGGTTGTCCTCGACGAAGAACGACTTGGCCCAGCCCGGAGGCGTGAACGTGTAGAGTTCCTTGTAGGCGTCGAGTGCGGCGATTGCCTTGTCGGAGTTGATGAAACCGTCGACCTTGTAGGTCTTGTAGTCACCCAGTTCGCCGCCGAAGGAGAACAGCGCGTTTTCGAAGCCCATCGCCATCGCGTCATAGGAATTGTCGGTGTAGATGGCGATGCCGTATCGCTTCTGATCCGGCCGATAGAAGAACTCCGCGATGTCGCGCAGCGCCTTGAAATCCTTCGGCACGTCGAGATCGTAGCCGTATTTGGCCTTGAAGGCTTCCTTTTCCTTCGGGTCCTCGAACCAGTCCTTGCGATAGGACCAGCCGACAGCGTCGCCTTCGAGCGGGATCGCCCAGTACTTGCTGCTGCCGCCCGGATACTCGGCGTAATATTTCACCGTTGCCGGCGCCATCACTTCGCCAAGCTTGTGCTTGTTGAAGAAGTCGGTCAGGTCGACATAGTGGCCGCCGGTCGAGCCGGCGCCGAGCCATTGCGAGTCGCCGACGACCATATCATAGGCGTCGCCATGGGCGTTGAACTCGGTGAAAGCCTTGGTCTGGAAGTCGGACCAGGGCGTGGTTTCCACCGTGATCTTGACGCCGGTTTCCTTCTCGTACTCGTTGCCGAGTTCCTGCAGATAATTGGCCGGATCCCATTCCGCCCAAAAGATGGTGAGCTCCTTGTCCTGCGCGTAGACGGACGTTCCGCAGGCAAGTACTAAGCCGATACCAGCAAGCAGGCTGGTCATTGTCTTGCGCATAATGATTTCCTCCCTTGTGCGCATTCTACCTTGTCATGCTAGCCGGCGGTGAAGCCGGCCTGGTAGTTCCTCCCGAGATCGCACCTTTCCGGTTCCAAGCCTCCTCGCTTTGCCGGAAACTGGATCGCAGCTCTCACTTTCGATCCGCTTTTCTGTCCTGATCTGGTATTACCAATTTTAGATAGCCGTCAAGCTCTTTCTTGGACCACCACCGGACCTTGTATAACCGGATTCTTCATGTATCCGACTGTTTTCCCTGAATTTTCCTACTCGTTGATATAGGAGAGCCTTGTTTCGGCACTGCCATCCCGGTTAACATCAATAGTGGGCATCCAAATCTGGTCGAACCAGATTGGCGCTATTTCGCCAATGCCGCTGTCGGGGCCGCATCGATTTCAGCCGTTGATTCCGCCACCGCGGCGCGCACAAGGGCGCCCGCCGCCCATTGCGCGACCGACCGCATGCCGCGGCTATCGAGCCCCCATATATCCTTCAGCACGATCAGCACTTCGACGCCGAACATCATCGACAGCGCCTGCGCCAGGCGCTTGAACTCGCGCGGCGGCAGCCGGCCCTTGAGCGGTGCGATGGCATCCTTCAGCAGCTGGACGCGATGTCCGCGCGTGAATTGCGGCTCGCCGCCCAGCGTGCCCGCCTGCCGCTGCGCCCATTGGTCGAGCGACAGTTTCAGCGCTGCCTTGAAAGTTGCCTCGAAAGCTTCGATGCGCGGCATGGCGGTATCGAACAATTCGGCAACGCGCCGCCCGGCATCGGTGGACGTCGATTGCCAGGTCAGGATCGGCCCAAGCCCCTCGTCAACCACCGCCTGCACCAGGGCTGCCTGGCTGGGGAAATAGCGATAGGCGGTGGCGCGCGACACTTGCGCCGCCTCCGCGACTTCGCTGACCGACGGGGTGACGCCCGCCTGCATCAGCCGCGTCGCCGTCTTCAGCATCAGCCGTTTTGTGCGGGCCCGTGGGCCGCGTTCGGCAGCCTCGTTGGCGTCGTCGTTCCCAGCGGCTTGTTGACGTGAGACTTCCATGTCAATACGATACGCGCGTCTCAAAAAATTGCAATGACCTTTGCCCACCGAAGGGCCGGCAAAGGGCGACAGGCGGCCCGGCGCCGGTCGGCCGGTGACGGGAGAAACGCGATGAAGCGCATCTACGTGGTGGGCACAGCCGACACCAAGGGCGAGGAACTTGCCTTCCTGGCCGATGCTATTGCCGCCACCGGCAGTTCGGTTGCCCGCGTCGACATCGGAACGCGCGGTGCCACGGTGCCGGTCGATATCCCGGCCAGCGAGGTCGCGGCGCATCATCCGGGTGGAGCCAGTGGCGTGCTCGGCATCGATGATCGCGGCACGGCAGTGGCCGGCATGGGCGCCGCCTTCACCGGTTTCATTCAGTCGCGCGACGACATATCAGGCGTGATCGGC
This sequence comes from Mesorhizobium sp. LNJC391B00, assembly GCF_000502535.1. Lineage (NCBI taxonomy): Bacteria > Pseudomonadati > Pseudomonadota > Alphaproteobacteria > Hyphomicrobiales > Phyllobacteriaceae > Mesorhizobium > Mesorhizobium sp. LNJC391B00. Next base: position 58,251 of record NZ_AYWI01000003.1, on the reverse strand, counting down.
ATTGGGGGCGGCGGCGGCACGTCGATCATCACTGCCGGCATGCGCGCGCTGCCGCTTGGGCTGCCCAAGATCATGGTCTCGACGCTCGCCTCCGGCGACACCGCGCCCTATGTCGACGTCTCCGACATCATCATGATGCCATCGGTCACCGATATGGCGGGACTGAACCGGCTCTCCCGCACGGTGCTGCACAACGCGGCGCAAGCGATCGCCGGCATGGCCGCAAAGCCGGCGCCGACTGCCACCGGCAAGCCGGCACTCGGGCTCACCATGTTCGGCGTCACCACGCCTTGCGTGACCGCCATCGCGGATCAGTTGCGCGCCAACTATGACTGCATGGTTTTCCACGCCACCGGCACCGGCGGCCGCTCGATGGAGAAGCTCGCGGACTCGGGCCTGCTCGCCGGCGTCATCGACATCACCACGACGGAAGTCTGCGACCTGCTGCTCGGCGGCGTGCTGCCTGCGACGGAGGACCGCTTCGGCGCCATCGCCCGCACCAAGCTGCCCTATGTAGGCTCGGTCGGCGCGCTGGACATGGTCAATTTCTGGGCGCCGCCGACCATTCCCGAGAAGTTTAGGGGCCGGCTGTTCTACGAGCACAATCCCAACGTCACACTGATGCGCACCACGGTGGATGAATGCCGCGGTATAGGCGAGTGGATCGGCACCAGGCTCGCTCGCTGCGAGGGCCCTGTGCATTTCCTGATCCCCGAAAAAGGCGTCTCGGCACTCGACATCGAGGGCGGCGCCTTCTTCGACCCCGAAGCCGACGCCGTGCTGTTCGATGCCGTCGAGCGCACCATCAAGCCGAACGCCGCGCGCCGGGTCTCACGCCTGCCGTTGCACATCAACGATCCGGAATTTGCCAAAGCCGCAACCGCGGCCTTCCTCGACATCGCCAGATAGTGAGAGCCAACAAATGCCCGCAATACCGCGCAAGGACATATTGAAGAAGTTCAAGGCGATGATCGCCGACGGCGTGCCCATCGTTGGGGGCGGCGCCGGCACCGGCTTGTCGGCCAAGGCCGAGGAAGCCGGCGGCATCGACCTCATCATCATCTACAATTCCGGCCGCTATCGCATGGCCGGGCGCGGCTCGGCTGCGGGCCTGCTCGCCTATGGCAACGCCAACGAGATCGTCAAGGAAATGGCCTATGAGGTGCTGCCGGTGGTCAAAAAGACGCCGGTGCTGGCCGGCGTCAACGGCACCGATCCCTTCGTCATCATGCCGCTGCTGCTTGCCGAGCTGAAGACGATGGGCTTTTCAGGCGTGCAGAATTTCCCGACCATCGGCCTGTTCGATGGCAGCATGCGCCAGAGTTTTGAGGAAACCGGCATGGGCTTCGGGCTGGAGGTCGACATGATCGCCGAGGCGCACAAGCTCGATCTTCTGACCACGCCCTATGTCTTCAACCCCGACGAGGCGCGCGCCATGACAAAAGCCGGCGCCGACATCGTCGTTGCCCATATGGGGGTGACAACCGGCGGCTCGATCGGAGCCACGTCGGCCAAGTCGCTCGACGACTGCGTGGTCGAGATCGACGTCATCGCCAACGCGGCGCGCTCGGTGCGCAAGGATGTCATCCTGCTTTGCCATGGCGGGCCGATCTCGATGCCGGACGACGCGAGATACATTCTCGACCGCTGCAAGGGCCTGCATGGCTTTTATGGCGCGAGTTCGATGGAACGGCTGCCGGCTGAAGCCGCGATCGCCAGGCAGACGGCGGATTTCAAGGCCGTCACGCTGCACGACCAGAAGAAAAAGAAGGGATGAGATCATGACCGACAAGAGCAAGGTATTCGTATACCCGAAGGACGTGAGCGCCTTCGGCTTTGACTGGGGCAAGCTGTCGCTGACGGTCGCGCCTGAAGTGAATGGCGCTGAGCGCTTTTCCGGCGGCGTCGTCGACCTGCCCTCAGGCAAGGGCCACACCCGCCACAACCACCCCGGCGCGGAAGAAATCATCTTCGTCATCTCGGGCAATGGCGAGCAGATGGTCGAGGACGAGGAGGGCAATCCGGTCGTCGCCAAGGTCGGCCCCGGCTGCACCATCTATGTGCCGGAAAGCCGTTTCCATTCGACGCTGAACACGGGCGATGGGCCGATGCAGCTCTTCGTTGTCTATTCGCCGGCTGGACCCGAACTGGTGCTGCGGGAGCTGCCGGATTTCAGGCTGATCCCGGCGGGGAAGTAATCGCGAAAGGCCCCCTTCATCCGGCCGCTTCGCGGCCACCTTCTCCCCGAGGGGAGAAGAGGCAGAAGCCAGCGCCGGCGCAAACTCCTCTCCCCTCGGGGAGAGGTCGGATAGCCCCGAATTGCCCTTCGCAATTCGGATGGCAATCCGGGTGAGGGGGTAGCGCCGAGCTAGGCTATCCCACCTCTATTCCACCCCCGCGCCCGATCCCCAAACATCACATATCCCGCATCCGTCACCGCCAGCGTATCCTCCAGCTTGATGAACCCCCGCGTCGGGTGAAGCATGGTCGTCTCCACCGACAGCACCATGTTTGTCTCCAGCGGCTTGGCGGCATAGGTGCCTTCATAGGTCACCGGATGGTTGGTCATCAGGAACGGAGCCTCATGCGTGATCAGCCCCATGCCGTGGGCGAAGAAATCCGTGTAGGGCGCGACCTTGGAGGCCTTCAGCACACCCTCGGCATGCGAAATCATGTCGCCGCCGATGGTGCCCGCCCTCACCTTCGAGAACGCCGCCTGCTGGACAGTCTCGACCTCGGCCAGGAGATCTTCCAGCTCGGCATCCGGTTCGCCGAGAATGCCCATGCGGCAGAGGTCGCCGATATAGCCGTGATAATTGCCGCCGGAATCGATCGACAGCACCTCGCCCTTGTTCCACGCCTGCGGTGACGCCGCGCGGTTGTGGCTGGCACCCAGCGTCAGCAGGCAGTATTCGAAATGCGCGCCGCGATTGGTTTCCTCGCGCCTGAGCTGCTCGATCATCTCGGCCTTGGTCGTGCCTTCATGCGCCCACTGGATGGTCGCCAGCATGGAATCCGTGATCAGCTCGGAGGCAATACGCAGCTTTTCCAGCTCGGCGTCCGTCTTGATGGCGCGCATGCTCTCCAGCATGCCGGTCGCGTCGATCAGCCTGGCATCCGGTAACGCCCTGCGGATCAGCGCATAAGCGTCCGACGGCAGGAAGGCCGGCTCGATGCCGATGCGGGCGCCTGCGTTGCCGATCTTGCTGATGTGCTCGACCGCAAGATTGGCAGCATCGAGCGTGCCCCAGCAGGCGGCATGCAGCGTCGGCGTCCAGAACGGGCTGTTCTGGTGCTCGGCGCCTTCCATGCGGTTGCCGATGTAGGCGGCATGACCGGGCCCGCCCTTTTCATAGAGGACGATAGGCAGGTAACGGCTATGGCCGATCGCATCCATGGCGGCAAAGAAGATGAACTTGTAGCCGCCGAGCAGATACTGCGTGTTGTGCTTGGACGTCGCGAGCAGAACATCGATACCGGCCTCTTCCATCAGCCGGTCGACCCTCGCCTGGTCGAACGGGATATTGCTGACGGCGCTCTTGCCCGGGGCAATGTTCATCTTTCTCTCCCTGATATCAGTGGGATCGCCGGCCGTACTGCGTCCAATCCCTTGGCTTCGATCAAATCTGCACCATTTCGTTAACTCTGGTCCAGCCAGAAACAGGTTAGATTGCTTCGGCAGGCTGTCACCACTCGTCATTGCTGCACGCTCAGGCAATCTGGTCCTACCAGAATACCAGAATGAAAGGGCCACCTCTAAAACTGGTCCAGAGGACGAAAATTTCAAAGCCAAGCAAAGATGCGCCAATTCCGTCTCTGGCGAAACCCTTGGCAAGGGCCATAATCGCCGCGAGGATGCTGGCGGGTGCCGCCAGCTTCGAGGGGTGCGCCCATCTGGTCGCGGAGAGGACGGAGGTTGATCATGTCGGATATTTCCAGACGCACGCTGCTAGGCGGCTCAGTTTTACTGCTGGCCTCCACCGCCATGCCCACATTCAGTTGGGCGCAGACGCCGAAGAAGGGCGGCCGCCTCGTGCTTGCCGCCGATTCCGAGCCGCGCAACCTCAATCCCGCCATCGTCGCCTCCAACGGCGTCTTCTTCATCTCCAGCAAGATCGTCGAAACGCTGGCCGAAGCCTCGTTCGAAGGCAAGGACGGACTGGAACCCCGCCTTGCGCTCTCCTGGGAAGGTGCTGCCGACGGGCTCTCGGTAACCTTCAAACTGCGCGATGGCGTCAAATGGCATGACGGCAAGCCGTTCACCTCGGCCGACGTCGCCTTCTCGGCGCTGCAGATATGGAAGCCGCTGCAGAATCTCGGCCGCACCGTGTTCAAGGATCTGGCCAGCGTCGACACCCCTGACGATCTGACCGCCGTCTTCAAATTCGCCAAGCCAACGCCGTTCCAGCTGATCCGCAACGCGCTGCCGGCGCTGTCAAGCGTGGTGCCGAAGCACATCTACGAGGTCGGCAAGATCGAGGACAACCCGGCCAACAATGCACCCATCGGCACCGGGCCGTTCAAGTTCGGCGAATACAAGGCCGGCCAGTATTACAAGCTGACCAGGAATGCGGATTACTGGGCCAAGGACGAGCCGTATCTCGACGAGATCATCTACCAGGTGCTACCCGACCGCACGTCGGCTGCAGCGGCGCTCGAGGCCGAAGAGATCCAGCTCGCCGCCTTCTCCGCCGTGCCCCTGGCCGACCTCGACCGCATCTCCAAGGTGCCGGGCCTGAAGGTGATCTCCAAGGGCTATGAGGGGCTGACCTATCAGCTCGTCGTCGAGATCAACCATCGCCGCAAGGAACTGGCCGACGTGAAGGTCCGCCAGGCGATCGCGCATGCCATCGACAAGGACTTCGTCGTCAAGACGGTGTTCCTCGGCTATGCCGCCACCGCCACCGGCCCGGTGCCGAAGAACGATCCGCAATTCTACACTGCCGACGTGCCGATCTATCCATTCGACGTCGCCAAGGCCAACGCCTTGCTCGACGACGCGGGGTACAAGCGCGCCGATGACGGCAAGCGTTTTGCGCTGAAACTCCTGCCGGCACCCTATTTCAACGAGACCAAGCAGTTCGGCGACTATCTGCGCCAGGCGCTGGCGGCAATCGGCATCGACGCCGTGATCGTCAACAACGACTCGGCCGCGCACATCAAGGCCGTCTACACCGACCACGCCTTCGACCTCGCCGTCGGCCCGCCGGTGTTCCGCGGCGACCCGGCGATCTCGACCACCATCCTGGTGCAGAGCGGCATTCCCGACGGCGTGCCGTTCTCCAACCAGGGCGGCTACAAGAACGCCGCGCTCGACGCGCTGATCGCCAAGGCTTCGGAGACGCTGGATACGTCAGCGCGCACCGACCTCTACAAGGAATTCCAGAAACAGGTCGCGGCGGACCTGCCGCTGATCAACGTCGCCGAATGGAGCTTCATCAGCGTCGCGCGCGAGACGGTGGGGAACATCGCCAACAACCCGCGCTGGGCGGTTTCGAACTGGGCGGACACGTATCTGGAATCGTGACACATTTGCGCGGATGAAAGTTCGCAAAGAAATTGGTGTGAAGGCATGGCGTAGGGCCGCGTTTCGTCACACCCCCCTCTGTCCTGCCGGACATCTCCCCCTCAAGGGGGGAGATCAGCAGCTTGTCTGTCCCGCCAATTCTGCAACGTTGGAGATTGGCGAAGCCTGCGATGACAGCCAATCTCCCCCCTTGAGGGGGAGATGTCCGGCAGGACAGAGGGGGGTGCCTAGACACCGCACCTCTCCCGACTGGCGCAGCGTTATGCCTTTCCCATGACCCGCGCCCTCACCCTCATGCGCCGTCGCCTCGTCGGCAGCATCTTCGTGCTGCTGATCGTCATCATCGGCACATTCCTCCTCCTGGAAGCCGCCCCCGGTGATGCGGTCGACGCCTACATCGTCTCGACCGGTGGCGATGCCGGCATGATCGAATTGCTGCGCCATCGCTGGGGCCTCGACCAGTCCGAGTTGACCCGGCTCGCCAACTACCTCTGGGCGCTGCTGCATTTCGACCTTGGCCAGTCCGTTACCTTCTCGCGGCCAATTCGCGATGTCATCCTGGAACGCCTGCCGACGACACTGCTCCTGATGGTCACCGCCACCGCGCTCTCCTTCGGGCTCGGCTCGGCGCTCGGCATCTACGCCGGCGCCAGACCCGGCAGCTTTCGCGACCGCTTCCTGTCGATCGGCTCGCTGGCGCTTTATGCCGTGCCGGGCTTCTGGCTCGGCCTGGTGCTGATCGTCGTCTTTGCCGTCGACCTGCGCTGGCTGCCGATCGGCGGCATCGAGAGCCTGGCCTCGGACAAGACCGGTTTTGACCGCGCCACCGACATCGCCGTCCACCTCGTCCTGCCGGTTTCCGCGCTCGGCTTCATCTATCTCGCGCTCTATCTGCGCATGATGCGCGCCGGCATGGCCGAGGCGTGGCGGCAGGATTTTGTGCTCGCCGCCCGCGCCAGGGGGCTGTCGCGCCGCCGCATCGTGCTCGCCCATGTCGCCCGCAACGCGCTCTTGCCGCTGGTCACCATGCTCGGCCTGCAATCGGCGCAGATGCTGGGCGGCAGCGTCGTCATCGAAAGCGTCTTTGCCGTGCCCGGGCTCGGCCGGCTGGCGCAGGAAGCGGTCGGTTCGCGCGACACGCCGCTGCTGCTCGGCATCATTCTCACCAGCGCCGTCCTCGTCATTGCCGTCAACCTTGCCGTCGACATCGCCTACGCCTTCCTCGACCCGCGCGTCGGCGCCGGCGAGGCCAGCGCGTGAGCGCGCTGCCGCGGTTCCTGCGCCGGCCGGAAGCGGTCGCCGGCGCGATCATCCTGGCGCTTCTGTTCGCCATGGCGCTGTTTGCGTCGCTGCTCTTCCCCGGCGACCCGCAGGCCATTGCCGGACCAGCACTGCTGCCGCCGTTCCAGGACTGGTCGCTGCCGCTCGGCACCGACCGGCTCGGCCGTGACGTGCTGGCCGAACTGTTCCACGGCGCCCGCACCTCGCTGGCGGTCGGCCTGGCGGCGGCAGCGGCGGCACTCTTCATCGGCGCGGTCGTCGGCACGCTGGCCGGCTTTGCCGGCGGCCTTGTGGACGAGGGGCTGATGCGCATCACCGATGCCTTCCAGACCGTGCCGAGTTTTCTTCTGGCGCTGGCCTTCGTCAGCGTCGTCGGGCCGTCGCTCGGCGTCGTCGTCACGGCAATAGCGCTTGGCGCCTGGACCGGACCGGCGCGTGTAGCGCGCGCCGAAGTGCTGTCGATCCGCGAGCGCGATTACGTCGCCGGCGCTCGCGTCATCGGCATGCATCCGCTTGAGATCGCTTTTCGCGAGGTGTTGCCCAACGCGTTGCCGCCGGTGCTGGCCTTGTCCTCGGTGATCGTGGCGGCCGCGATCCTCACCGAGGCAGCGCTGTCCTTCCTCGGTCTCGGCGACCCCAATCGCGTCACTTGGGGCGGCATGATCGCCGAGGGCCGCACTGTGCTGCGCACCGCGCCCTTTCTGTCGATCGTTCCGGGCATCGCGTTGGTGCTGACCGTGCTTGGCGTCTATCTCACCGGCGAAGGCGTGGTCGAAACGACGGCGGTGCGGAGGAGCCTGTCGTGACCGCACTGGCTGAGATACGCGATCTGTCTGTGCGCTATTTCAGCGATGGCAGCGAGGTAACGGCGCTGAAGGGGGTCAGCCTGGATGTTATTGCCGGCGAGCGGCTGGCGATTATCGGCGAAAGCGGTTCGGGCAAGAGCACGCTGGCGCTGGCGGTGGCTGGACTGCTGCCGGCGAGCGCCAAGATTGAAGGGCATGTCAAGTGGCAGTTTCAGGCGCCGCGATCCTTCCCACCCCCCTCTGTCCTGCCGGACATCTCCCCCGCAAGGGGGGAGATCAGCAGCTTTGCCGACGGCTTCCCTTCTGCAACGTTCGTGGTTGGCGAAGGCGGAGATGAGAGAGCAATCTCCCCCCTTGCGGGGGAGATGTCCGGCAGGACAGAGGGGGGTGTGACGGAACGCCGACCTCTCAAATTAACCGAACCCAGTACGCTCCCCCTTCCCGGTCGCGACATTGGTTTCGTCTTCCAGGACCCCTCCGCCAGCCTCGACCCCGTCATGACCGTCGGCAAACAGATCGCCGAAGTCGCCCGCACCCACCTCGGCCTCGACTGGCCACAAGCTTACGCCAAAGCCAAAACCCTGCTCCAACGTGTCCGGCTGCCCGACCCACAAACCGCCATGCGTGCTTTCCCGCACCAGCTCTCCGGCGGCCAGAAGCAGCGCGTTGCTGTTGCCGCGGCCATTGCAGCCGGTCCGAAACTGCTGATCGCCGATGAGGCGACCAGCGCGCTGGACACCATTGTGCAAGCCGAAATCGTCAGCCTCATTCGGCAACTGGTGGCGGAGGACGGCATGACGCTGCTGTTCATCAGCCACGACATCGCGCTGGCCGCCGAACTCGCAGAGCGTATCGCTGTATTCCGGAACGCCGAACTGATCGAACTCGGCCCGACGGAGCAAATCATAAACGCCCCGCGCCATGCCTATACGCGAACGCTGCTCGACGCCCATCTCGGCCTCGACGCCGATCCGCTGCTACGACGGGCGCCGGCATGAACTTGCTCACCGTCTCCGGTCTTACCAAGCGATACCGTCGTGGCGGCAAGGCCATCGCGGCCGTCGACGGTGTCTCCTTCGCCATCGAACCCGGCGAGACGCTGGCGCTGGCCGGGCCCTCCGGCGGCGGCAAGTCGACGATCGCGCGGCTGGTGCTTAGGTTGATCGAGCCCGACGCCGGCACCGTCCAGTTCGAAGGCGATGACTTTCTGCTCTTGAAGGGTGCGGCCCTGCGCACCAAGCGCGCGCGCCTGCAAATGGTGTTCCAGGATCCGCTCGCCGCGTTCAACCCGCGCGCCACGGTGGCTCGCGTGCTTGACGATCCCTTGCGCATCCATGCCATCGCTTCCCGCGCCGAGAGGCCGGCCCGCATTGCTGCCTTGCTGGATCGCGTCGGGCTGGCAGCCGATCTCGCCCCGCGCGCCATTCACGAAATCTCCGGCGGCCAGCGCCAGCGCGTCGCCATCGCCCGCGCCATTGCGACAAACCCGTCGCTGATCGTGCTCGACGAGGCAGTGTCGGCGCTCGATGTTTCGGTGCGCGGACAGATCCTCGAACTGCTGCTCGACCTGCAAGCCAGGGAACGGATCGCCTATCTCTTCATTTCGCACGATCTCGGCGTGGTCCGTGCGATCGCTCACCGCGTCGTCCTTCTCGACGCCGGGCGGATCGCCGAGAGCGGCGACGCCCGCAACGTAATCGACGCGCCGCAATCGGCAATCGGCAAGGCGCTGGTTGCGGCGGCGCCAAGATTGAACAAAAGCAGCAGGCAGGTACCATGACCGAACCAGAAGCCAGAGCCGAAAAACTGTCGCTCGAACTCGATTCCGCCTTCCGCAACCGCGCCGATCTCTACCGTCTGTTTCTCGACGAGCTGACCGGCGAACTCGGCGCGGAAAAGGCCGAGGCGATCATGATCCGCACCATCGAGCAGCGCGGCAAGGAGGTGGCGGCGGCCGCCTTCGCCCGTTTCGGACCTAACGACGCGCCGGCCATCGGCGAGGCATTTTTGGCCGTCAGCCCGGATGGCGGCCTGATGTATCCGACGGATGTCGAGCGCGGGCCGGACCACATCGCTTTCAAGGTGAAGCGTTGTCCGCTGAAGGACGCCTGGGTCGAGGCCGGTGTCGGTGATGAAAAACTCGCCACGCTCTGCCGCATCGCCGGCGCTTTCGACCGTGGTCTGTTCGAGGCAACGGGCGTGCGCTTCGACAATGTCACCTGGACGCCGGGCCACGGCTCCGGCTGCTGCCACATCGCGCTGACCAACCGGGATGCCGCCGGATAGGCAGTTGCTGATCAGCCGGCGGCAAACACATGCAGCTCCGTGCCCGCCTGTTCGGCAGCAGTGCGCAGGTCGGCCTTCGGTTCGCTGTCGGTGACGATATCGGCAATGTCATCGAGCCCGCAGATGCGTTCGAGACTGCTGCGGCCAAACTTGTCGTGGGTCACCACCAGCACCGTCGACAATGAACGCGATATCATCGCGCGTTTAACGGCTGCGGCGCCCGAGATCATGTCGCTCGGACCATCGGCGCTTATCCCCGATGCCCCGATAATGGCGACGTCGGCATTGTAGCGGCGCAGGAACTCGACGGTGTCTTCGCCCAACACGCTGCCTTCCCGGCTATCATAGGTCCCGGGGCAGAGCAGCACCCGAAAGGTCGGATTGGCGCCGGCCACAGAGGCCACTCCGGTGGAATTGGTGATGATGGTCAGGTCGCGCTTCAGCTGCGAAAGGTTGCGCGCCACCTCATAGGTGGTCGAACCGCCATCGATCATCACGATCTGGCCCTTCTCGACAAGGCTTGCCGCGCCGCGGCCGATGCGGGCGCGCTCCTCGATCAGGGTCAGGCCACGCTCGGAAATCACCGGTTCTGATGTCACCAGCGAGATCGTCGCACCGCCATAGGTGCGGTTGATCAGTCCGGCATCGCCGAGTTCGATGAGATCGCGGCGGATGGTCTCGCCGGCGACGCCGATGCGCCGTGCGAGCTTGGAGATGCGTATCGACGCCGACCGGCGCACTTCCGAAAGGATAAGCGCGTGCCGCTCCTTCTTCGTCAGTCGGCCTTGGTCCATGACTATTCCATTCCCATTGCAGCAATCAGCGCGTCGCCAAGCTCGGCAAATCCCTCCGCGCCGCGCCCGCTTGTGACGAAGGCGGGAGACGCAGGAAGCTCGCCGGCGAAGTCCAGCACATTAGCGACGCCGACGCTGTTGGGGAAGAAGCCGAACATTGGTGCATCGTTTGGACTATCGCCGACGAAGACAATGCTGTCCTTGTCGTGGTCGATATCTATACCGAAACAGTCCCGCAAGAATAGCCGGCTTGTCGACAGTTTGTCGTATTTGCCGAACCAGCCATTGACGTGGATGGACGAGATTTTCGCCGTCGCGCCATAGCGCTGGAAGATGCCGACGATGTTCAGAACCTCGGTTTTGGGCAGCGGCGCCACGTCCTCGCAAAAATCGATCGCCAGATCGGCCTCGCGATAGGCCTGGTCGGCCGCGACCGCCGCACCCGGAACTTCGCTCAGAACGGTTTGCTCGATCTCCTTGAGGCGTGCGGCATCGGCCTGCCGTTCGGCAGCGCTCTTGGCGTAGTGGCGAACAATCCGCTTTTTGGCGTCGTCGTAGCGGAAATAGAAGGCGCCGTTCTCGCCGATCACGCCGTCCACCGGCCATTGCCGGGCGATCAGGTCGCACCAGCCGGCAGGGCGGCCGGTAACCGGCGCGACAATGAAGCCGGCCTGCTTCAGCCGCTCGAGCGCCACATAGGCTTTTGCCGGCAACCGCCCCTTGTCGGTCAAGGTGTCGTCTATGTCGGTCAGCACGACAGCGATGTTGCGCCGGTCCGGCGCGGTGAAGTCGGTGAGCGGACGCAGCACCCGCTCAGGCTCCCGCCGCAACCGTTTCGAGCGAGGCAGCAGCGACGTCGAGCATGGTGAACCTGTCGCGGATCAGCCGCGCATTGGCGACCGCCTCGTCGTAGAAGCCAGCCGGTATGGCGACCTCTTGCGGCGTGGTCGGGGCGCCGGCGGCACGCAGTGCTGCCGCGATCTCGCGCGCCGGGCGTGCCACCCGCAGCAGCCTTTCGCGATGCGAGCGCCACTGCCTGGCCAGCATGGTGTTGACAGCGTCCGCCCGTTCGCGGTCCAGCAGCTTGGGCTTGAATGCCGCCCAGCAGGAACGTCCGAGCGTTTCGCCGAAGATTTCGATGAAGCGGTCTGGCGTATCGGCGGACGGCGCGAGCTGCAGCTCCCGCAGCGCCAGCACGCGTTCCTGTAGCCGCGCCATCGTCAACGTCGTCACCGCTATGTGCTCGCCGTGATGCGCCTCGGGCAATCCCTGGCCCCGCATGTCGATATAGTGGGCGATGAGATGTTCGCCCTGACTGGCCGGATAGGAGCCGCCGCACAAAGTCATGCCAAGGCCCGACATGACCAGCGTGCGCACCAGCACTTCCGTCGCCTCAAGGTCGCCGGTCCCGAGTTCGCCGGCTTTGGCGATAAGCGCCTCCTCGTCCTCGGCCAGAAGCATGAACGGCGCCTCCCGGTAGGGCGTGCCGAGCAACAGATGCGCCATCAGCCAATCGGTCTGCGCGGTCGGCCGCGCCATCGAATCGCCGAAGCCGGCAGCGATCAGCCGGTGCGGCGCTCGCGCCATGACATCGAGATCGAGGAAGACACCGACCGGCAGGCTCGCCGTCAGCGATTTCTTCAGGCCGTCCTCTGTGATTGCCGCAGACACCGAGGTGTAGCCGTTCATCGACGGCGCGGTGCCGAACACCGCATAGGGCTTTTGGGTCAGGTGGGCGGCATATTTGGTGATGTCATTGATCGAGCCCGATCCGACCGCGACCAGACCGCTGGCGTCTTTCGTGCGGGCGATCACCGATCGCACGGTGTCCATGTCGGGATGCGGATGGCGCGGCAGGATGATCTTGTCGACATCACTGGAGCCGCGCAGCGCAATCGACACTCTCTCGCCGAGAGCCAGCCTTGTGTCGGGATCCATGACAACGGCGAGCCTGCGGCCGAGCGGCAGCGGCTTGACCAGCGCATCGGCTTCATCGCCGAGACCGCGCCCTATGACGATGGTCTTCAGCGGCACCGACAGCATTCCCTGGCTATCCGGGTCAGGCAGCGTGCCGGCAATAAGGCGATCGAGCATTTGTCTGGACATAGGATGCAGTCCGGTCAGTCAGCATGAAGCGGGGTCAGGGCATCGAACAAGGTGCGATACCGGCGGTAACTTCTGTCGTAGGCGGCCTTGGCGGAAGGATCAGGGTCGATCGTCTCGATGTGGCCGGCCAGCCTTTCAGCCGCCTGCTGCACTGAGGAGGTAAGGCCGATGGCTGCGGCGGCAAGGATTGCCGCACCGATCGGCGAGGCATCGGCCGCACCCGCGATCTCGACCGGCCTGCCGCTGACATCGGCACGGATTTGCGCCCATACCCGGCTGCGCGCGCCACCGCCTGAGAGCCGGATGCGATCCGTCGCGATATCGAGATCGTCCAGCCGGTCGACCACGTCGCGCATGGCAAAGGCACAGCCCTCCAGCACGGCACGGGCACAAGCGGCTTTGCCGTGGAAGGATGTCAGGCCGTAGAAAGCGGCACGCGCTTCGGCGATCCAGCGCGGCGCCATGGCACCGGACAACGCGGGCAAGAACAGCAAATCGTCGCTGCCGGCAACCACCGTCGCCGCCAGTTCCGACATCGCCGCCGGCGAATCGACGCCGAAGATTGTTAGAAACCACGTCACCGCGCCGCCCGAGAGCCATCCGGGATTGGAGATGAAATAGCCGTCGCCGAGAAAGCCATGGGTCTCGACCAGGCCGCCGGGGTCGAGGCGAAGCGTGCCGGACACCGCGCCGACCACTTCGGCCGTGCCGAGATTGCAGGCGACGACACCGGGCACGACAACCCCGGCGCCTATGGCGGCCGAAAAATCATCGCCGGTGCCGACCGCCAGCGGCGTGCCCACAGGAAGACCGGTGAGCTCGGCGCCGGCGTGGGTCAAGGCGCCGGCGATCTCAGATGCATCGTCGATGCCGGGCAATTTATCTGCATCGATGTCGAAGGCCGCCAGCAGATCGCCGGCATAATTGTGCTCCTTCAGCCCATAGAGCATGGTCGTCGAGGCCAGCGCGTGATCGATGACGGCACGACCGCACAACGCTGCGACCACGAATGATACAGGTTGATGCCAGAGCGCCACTCGGCGCGCTTCGGGCAGGTTGCGCGCGGCCCAGCGGATTTTCGCCGCCATATGGGTGGCGTCCAGAACGAGACCGGTGCGCTCACGGATGAAGTCCGGGTCGATGCCGGCGATCTCTCCTGCCGCCCGCCGGTCCATCCAGATGATGCACGAAGCCAGCGCCTCACCATTGCGATCGACCGCGACGCAGCCGTCGAGCTGGCCGGCAATGGCAATACCCTTGATGTCGGACGGCGCAAGCCCAGCCTTGTCGAGCGCGCCGGCAATGGCCGGCTTGAGCGCCGCCAGCCACAGCGCCGGGTTCTGTTCGGCCCAGCCGGGCGCCGGGAAGGCCGGCTGGTACAACACAGCGGCCTCGCCACGCAGCCGCAATTCGTCATCGACAACGATCGCCTTTAGGCTTTGTGTGCCGAGATCGATGCCGATGACTGGCATTAGACACGCTCGCAATCCGCGAGGACATCCCGCAGTTGCGAGAGGATAGAACCTTTCGTCGGCGAATAGGAGCCATCGAAAACCGCTGTGCCAATGGTAAAAGCGTTGGCGCCGGCCAGCTTGATTGCCTTGATGCGATCGGCTGATGCCACAGCGCCGGCGACGATCAGATGCCGCGACGGACCAAGCCCGCGCCGGGCTGCGCGCACCAGTTCGGCCGGGTCGGCCTCGGTGGCGCGATAGGCGAGGATGTCGCATCCCGCACAACCCTTCTCGGCGAAGGCGCGGCAGTCGGCCTCGACATCCTCAGCCGAACCGCCGAGCTTGGTCGGATGGCCGACCGGCCGCCCGGGAAAAGGGTAGTATTCGGTGCCGCTCCCCTCCAGCAACGCCATGATCTCGTCGACCTGGGTACCACCGAGCAGGCGCTGGATGCCAAGATCCCTGGCGATGCGCGCGGAATTAAGGCAGGCCTCGGCCGTCGTCGAGACAACTTCCATGTAAGTGGTGGCGCCTGTCCGGCCAATGGCGACAGCGAGCTTGCGCAGCACATCCGGCGCGACGCCAATATCCTTGAAGCCGACATGCTTCAGGCCGACCGGCTCAATCAAATCGACCAGGTCGAGACAGTCCTCGACCGTGCGATCGTTGCGCGTCAGCATGAAGATGAAGTCCATCCGAAAGGTCCCTCGCCTGGTCGGGAAAGCCGGTTTGCTGCCGGTCTGTTAACACCTCCCAACCATTTGTTGCAAGGTGCCACATTTTGATTTGCAGTACCACACATTTTATGACAAAACGGGCGCCGGCCCGCCAGGCACGACTTCTAGGGAGAGGGAAGAATGCTCAAGCCGCTGAGACGTACCGCGTCCAGACTGCTCGTCGCAGTCGTATTTGTGTGGCCCCTGACGTGGCAAGTGACACAAGCGGCCGCGTGGGATCTGAAAGAGGCGTCGAAACGCTATAGCGGCCAGACCATCCGCATGGTCGGCGAGGCGCTGCCGCCGCTCGAAGCGCTGAAGAAGATGGCGCCGGAGTTTGAAAAACAGACCGGCATCCATGTCGAAGTCGAGATGTACGAGCACTCGGAAGCCGTCAACAAGGTGCAGCTCGATCTCAACTCGCACCGCGGCCGCTACGACGTCATCATCCAGCCGCATCGCGAACTCGGCAAGTTCGCCACCAACAACCATCTGGTCGAAATCGCCAAGATGATGGCCGACCCGGCTTTGCGCGATCCGAGCTTCGAGCCGGAGAAGCAGCTCTACCAGACCGCCTGGCACGAAATCTCCTGGTATGACGGCAAGGAGTACGGCTTCCCCTTCACAGTGCTCAACATGTTCATGTGGTATCGCTCGGACCTGCTCGCCGATCCCAAGGAGCAGGCAGGCTTCAAGGCCAAGTATGGCTACGACCTCGCTCCCGCCAAGGACTGGAAGCAATACCGCGATATCGCCGAATGGTTCTATCGCCCCGACCAGGGTTTTTACGGCACCGCCCTGCAGGGCAAGCGCCATGAGGCACTGTGGTATGAGTGGCTCAATTTCCTTTATTCCTTCGGCGGCGACGTGCTCGACGTGAAGAGCGGCTCGGCCTGCGGCCCGGTCATCGTCAACAGCCCCAAGGCCGTCGCCTCGCTCGAATATTACAAGAGCCTGCTGCAATTCTCGCCGCCGGACAGCCTCAACTATTTCTGGGATGATGTCATGGCGCTGATGCAGCAAGCCAAGGTCGCCGAGCTGATCATGTGGAACGACGCAACCTATGCCGTGTCGGTCGACACCACGGCCTCCACCGTGGTCGGCAAGGTTGGCTTCGATCTCGTGCCGCAAGGCGACGGCGGGAAGATCGGCCAGGTCGAGGGCTGGACCTATCTGATCCCGGTCTATTCGAAGAACCAGCAGGCCGCCTTCCTCTTCGTCCAGTGGATGATGGGCTATGACCGCCAGCTCGAACAGCATCTCAATGGCGGCGCTTCAGGTCGGCCGGATGTCTATGCCTCCGCCGAGGTGCAGAAGCTGCCCTATGCCAAGGCTTCGATGGAGGCCAACGAGCATGCGGTGCCGAAGGCGACGCTGCCGCAATCGGCCGAGATGACCGACATACTAGTGCGCGAACTGTCATCCTACCTCGCCGGCGAAAAGGAGGCGCAGGCCGCCCTTGACACCGCCGCCACTGACATCTCGACACTGCTCGGTTCTTGCGCACCCATGACCTATCCGGCACGATAGGCCTTGAGATGTCGCGCAGAGGCTACCCGCACAAGCGGGTAGCCGTTCTTGTCCGCAGGAAACGCCCGTGACGAACCGCACTCCATCGCCGCGCGGAATGCCGCTTCTCGACCGTGGGGTGGGGCCGCTCTTGATGCTGCCGGCGACCCTGCTCGTCGTCGTCTTCCTGGTCGGCCCGTTCTACTACATGGTCTACACCGCGCTGACCGACCTCAGCTTCGCCGACGCCAGCCATGCCGGCGCCTTCGTCGGTTTCGACAATTTCCGCAAGCTGATGCGCAACGACCCATTCTTCTGGGCATCGTTCCTGTTGACGCTGAAATTCGTCGTCATCGCCGTCGGCCTTGAGTTCCTGCTCGGCTTTGCGCTGGCCTTCCTGATCTTCCGCTTCGTCGCCAGCCAGCGGCTTCTCACCACACTGCTGCTCATCCCGATGATGATCGCGCCGGTCGCCGTCGGGCTGATCTGGCGGCTGCTGTTGCAGGGCGATTTCGGCATGCTCACCTTCTACATGCGCAAGGTCGGTCTGCTGGCGCAGAATTCGGCGGTGCTTTCGGCACCCGACCTGGTGTTTCCGACCATCGTCGCCATCGATGTCTGGCAGTGGACGCCTTTCGTCACCCTGATCATGCTCGCCGGCATGATGAGCCTGCCGCGCGCGCCGTTCGAGGCGGCAATGATGGATGGCGCCAAACCGTTCCAGATTTTCCGAGACGTCATGCTGCCGCTGCTGCGGCCGGTCATCGCGCTCGTGCTGCTGCTGCGCGGCATCGACGCCTTCAAGGAGTTCGACAAGGTTTTCCTGATGACCGGCGGCGGTCCGGGAACGCTGACCGAGCTGGTCTCGATCTACGCCTACCGCGTCAATTTCCGTAACTGGGACCTCGGCTACGGCGCCGCGGTCGCCTTCATGATCTACCTCGTCGTGCTGATCCTGTGCTCGGTCTTCTACAAGGCCGTCTACTGGTCGAGCCGCAAGCAGGCGGCGGCGTTTTGAGGGCGCGGCGATGATCGATCAATCCACCAACCGCGCCTGGAAAAGCTTTGCCTGGGCGGTGTTGCTCGTCGCCGTCGTGGTGTCGCTGACGCCTTATGTCTGGATGGTGCTGGCGTCGTTCAAGAACCGCGTCGATCTTCTGTCTTCTGTGCCGAAATGGATTTTTTCGCCGACGCTTGCCAACTATCCCGCCGTCTTCATCGACAAGGGATACTGGCCGCTGGCGATCAATTCGGTGCTGATCTCGGTGTCNTGTCGTCGACCATACTCTGCATCGTCATCGGCGCGCCAGCGGCCTATGGCTTTGCCCGCTCGGATTTTCCCGGCAAGGAAGACCTGTTCTTCTTCTTCCTGACCACGCGCATGGCGCCGCCGATCTCAATCGCCGTCCCGCTGTTCCTGTTCTTCACCTCGCTGGGCCTGATCGACACCATCTACGCCGTTGTGATCGCCCACACCTCCTTCAACCTGTCGCTCGTCGTCTGGATGATGCGCGGCTTCTTCGCCGAAATCCCCAGGGAGATCGACGAGGCCGCGATGATGGACGGCCGCTCGCGGCTCGGCGCATTCTTTTTCGTCGTCGCGCCGCTGGCCGCGCCCGGCATCGGCGCAACGGCCGTGCTCTGCTTCATCCTGTCGTGGAACGAGTTCCTCTATGCCTTCATCCTCGTCGCTTTCGACGGGCGGCCGCTGACCGTCGGCATACCGGGGCTGGTGACGCCGCATGGCACGCTCTGGGGACAGGTCGCGGCAGTCGCGATCGTGGCAACGCTGCCGATCGTGCTTTTCACGTTCCTTGTCCAGAAACAGCTCGTCCGCGGCCTCACCTTCGGCGCGGTCAAGGGTTGAAGGGATCTTGTATGGCAATTGTTTTCGACGGCGTCACCAAGGCCTTCCCGGACGGGACGGTGGCGCTGCAGGCGCTCGATCTTGCTTTCGAGCCCGGCGAATTCCTGGTTCTGCTCGGCCCGTCCGGTTCCGGCAAGACGACAGCCTGCCGGCTGCTCGCCGGGCTGGAGCGGCCGACCGCCGGGCGCATCATGGTCGAGGGCCTCGATGTCACCGACCTGCCGCCGCGCCTGCGCGGCATGGGCATGGTGTTCCAGAACTATGCGCTCTACAGCCATAAGAGCGTCTACGAGAACATCGCCTATCCCTTGCGCATCCGAAAGATGCCGGCCGCCGAGCTTGACCGCTGCGTCCGCGCCATGGCCGAGCTGCTCGAAATCACCCGTTACCTCGACCGCCGCCCTTCGCAATTGTCGGGCGGCCAAGCGCAGCGCGTGGCTGTGGCCCGCGCACTCGTCTGGCAGCCGAGCCTCTGTCTGATGGACGAGCCGCTGTCCAATCTCGACGCCTTGTTGCGGCTCCACATGCGCACCGAGCTGAAGCGTCTGCATCGCGAGCTGAAAAAGACCTTCGTCTTCGTCACCCACGACCAGGAAGAGGCGATGACGCTGGCGACCAGGGTCGCGGTGTTGCGCGAAGGCGCACTGATCCAGTACGACGACCCGCGCGAGATCTATCGGCGGCCTGCCAATCGCTTCATCGCCGAATTCATCGGCCGTCCAGCGATGAACACGTTCGATGGCGATGTCCGCGCCGGCGTCTTCCACGCCAGCGGTTTCACTTGCCCGCTTCCGGGAAAGCCTGATGGTCCCATCGTGCTCGGCATTCGCCCCGAGCAGATCCAGCTTGTCGACGCGACTGCCGGCGACGCCATCCTGTTTGCCGTCGACGTCGTCGAACCGGTCGAGCCGGACGTGCTGATCTTCGCCAATAGCGAGGCCAACGCGCTGATCGTCAGGACTGTGAATGACGATCGCGCTTTCGATCCCGGCCAGCCGCTTTATCTACGCTTTCCGCCGGCAGCGCTGCACACATTCGATGCGGTGTCGGGAGCGCGGCTGCCGTGAGCACGCTGCTCGCTTTGGTGCCGCTGGCCGCCGCTGCTCTGGTCTGGCGGCTGTTCTACAGCTTCAACCGGTCGCGGCGCTGGTTCTCGATGGGCGAACTCATCTTCTGGGACGCCATTGCACTGGTAATCCTGCAGCTTGTCTGGCTGATCTGGTTCTGAATGCGCATTCCAGCAACGCAGATCAGTAGCCCAGCGCACAACCGTCCTTGCGCGGATCGGAGGCACCGGTGAGCGTGCCCTTTTCCCAATCGATCTGCACCAGCTGGCCGCCGCCATGCGGCTCCTCGGCGATCGAAACCTGATGGCCGCGCTGACGCAGGCCGGCGATCGCCTCAGCCGGAATCCCGCGCTCGGCCAGCACGGCATTGTCCTTGTAGAACACCCGTGGCGCATCCAGTGCCTGCTGCGGGTCCATCCCGAAATCGATCATGTTGGTCAACAGATGGACATGGCCGAACGGCTGGTAGCCGCCGCCCATCACCCCGAACGGCATCACCACCTTACCCCCTCGCGTCGCCATGCCAGGCATGATGGTGTGCATCGGTCGCTTTCGCGGCGCGATACGATTTGGATGGCCTTCCGTGAGGCGAAAACTGCTGCCGCGATTCTGCAGCACGACGCCTGTCTTGGGACCGACGACGCCGCTGCCGAAGGAACCGAAGGTCGAGTTGATGAAGCTGACCGAATTGCGGTCGCGGTCGACCACGGAGATATAGACGGTGTCGCTGCGCGACAGCTCAAGCCGCGGCAGATGCGTCATGGCGAGGGCCGGATCGATGGCGGCGCGCAGCCGCTCCGCATGGGCTGCCGACAGCAGTTGTTCGACGGGGACCTGGACGAAATCCTGGTCGCCGATGAAAGTATCGCGGTCCTGGTAGGCAAGCCGGCCGGCTTCGATCTCGAGATGCAGCCGCTGGGCACTGTTCGGCTCCAACGAACCAAGGCTGAAGCCCGAAAGCACATTCAGCATGATCAGCGCCGTCATGCCCTGATTGTTCGGTGGCATCTGATGGATATCGTAGCCGCGATAGGACGTATTCACCGACGTAACGTAGTCGCCTTGGGTCTCGGCGAAATCCTCCAATGCATGCAGCCCGCCCAGCGCGCGAAGACGTTCCACCAGATCGTCCGCGACCTCACCTTCATAAAACCCTGCACGGCCTCCGTTGGCGATGATGCGCAAGGTGTCCGCCAAGTGCGGCTGCCGATGCACATCGCCGGCTTGCGGCGCCCTTCCCTCGGGCAGGAATATGCGCGCGGCGTGTTCATCGGCTGAGAGCAGGGCGACCTCGTCGGCCCAGTCGAAGGCGACGCGATCATAAACGACATAGCCTTGTTCGGCACAGCGAATGGCTGGCGCCAGCGCGGCGTCGATGCCCTTTTTTCCGTGGTCCTCGAGTAGCCGGCACCATGCATCGATGGCGCCTGGTATGGTGACGGCATGCGGTCCGGCCGCAGGCAGTTCGCTATGCCCCCGCTCCAGATACCATTCGGCGGTTGCCGCAGCGGGCGAACGCCCCGAGCCGTTGAAAGCGAGAACATCGCCCTCGCCTTTGGGACTGTAGAGCACAAAACAGTCGCCGCCGATGCCGGTCGATTGCGGCTCGACGACGCCTTGCACCGCCGCAGCGCAGACAGCGGCATCCATGGCATTGCCGCCGGAGCGCAGCATGTCGATGGCGGCCAGCGTCGCCAGCGGATGCGATGTCGCCGCCATCGCTTCTGTCGCGCGAACTGGCGAGCGGCCGGGGAACTGAAAATCACGCATGCAATCGCCTCCAATGATTTCGCGCCCGCCGGCCGCAGCCTTCAATGCTTGATGCGGTCGCGCATGGCGTACCACAACATCCCCAGCACATAGAGCGGGCCCCGCAGCGCCGTACCGCCCGGGAACGGCATCGGCGTCAGCGTCGAGAACAGGTCCAGCCGCGAGGCGTCGCCCGTAATCGCTTCGGCCAAGAGCTTGCCCGACAGCGTTGACAGGATGACGCCCTTGCCGGAATAGCCATGCGCGAAATAGACCTCGCCATAGTGCCCGACATGCGGCAGCCGCGACGTGGTCACCGACACCAGACCGCCCCAGGCATGATCGATGCGGCAGCCCTTCAGTTGCGGGAAGGTGGCCTCCATGTGCGGCCGCACGAAGCCGGCGATGTCGGCCGGCGGCGATGGCGTGTAGCGCTCGCCGCCGCCGAACAGCAGCCGACCGTCCGCCGACATGCGGTAGTAGTTGACGACGAAGCGCGTGTCGGACACCGCGACATTGGCCGGGATGACATTGTGTTTGCCCTCCAGCGGTTCGGTGGCGACGATGTAGTTGCCGACCGGCATGATGCGGCTGTTGACGCGCGGCTCCAGCCCATGCAGCAACGCGTCGCCGGCCAGCACGACATGTTTGGCCCTTACCGACCCCTGCGCCGTCGAGACCCGGATCGAAGGCTCGCGCTCCAGCTTTACCGCGACGGAATTTTCATGGATGACGACACCGGCCGCCACGGCGGCACGGGCAAGGCCGAGCGTGTAGTTCAGCGGATGCATATGGCCGCCAAGCGGCTCATACATCGCGCCATGATAGGGCGTGTCCACCTTGCCGCGTGCCTGCGCCGCCGACAGGATCTCGACGTCGCGGAACTTCATCACGCTCTCGAGGCATTTGGCCTCGTCTTCGAGATCCCTGAGGTCGGAGCCATTAACGGCACCGACGAGATGGCCGGTCAGCCGCAGATCGCAATCGATGGCGTGGCGCTCGATGATGTCGAGCACCAGGCCCCGCGCCTCGAAGGCGAGGTCGAACAGCGCCTTCGCCCGCTCGGGGCCGTAAAGCTTGACCAACCCCTTGGCGCCTTTGCGCAGGCCAGGGATCATCTGGCCGCCATTGCGGCCCGACGCGCCCCAGCCGATCTTGCCGCCTTCGAGCAGCACCACCTTCAGGCCGCGCTCGGCGGCATGAAGGGCGGCCGACAGGCCGGTGCAGCCGCCGCCGACCACCACCAGATCGGCGCCGACATCTCCCACCAGCGCCGGATGGTCCGGCGCCGGATTGGCGGTGGCGACATAATAGGAATTGCCGATATCGAGGCTCGAATTGAAACCTGTTGAGCCGGAGGCCATGATCACACCTTCAGCAGCAAATGGTCGCGTTCCCAGCTCGTCACCACGCTCTGGAACAGGTCGAGTTCGACGCTCTTGACGCGCAGATAGGTCTGGAAAAAATCCTCGCCGAGCAATGCCCGCACCGGCTCGCAAGCAATGAAACGATCAAGCGCCTCCTCCATCGTTTTCGGCAGCGTGCTTTTGATCCTGTAGGCATTGCCCGAGGCCTCAGCCGAGCGCGCCAGCTTCTGCTCGACGCCGAGATAGCCGGCAAGCAGCGAACCGGCGATCGCCAGATAGGGATTGCAATCCGCTCCCGGCAAGCGGTTCTCTACCCGCCGGGCGGCGCGGCCACCTGCCGGCACGCGCAGGCCGCAAGAGCGGTTGTCATGCGACCATTCGATGTTGGCCGGTGCGCTGTGGTTCGGCCGGATGCGGCGGAACGAGTTCACGTTGGGTGCGAACAGCGGCATGATCTCGGGCACATATCTCTGCAGGCCGCCGATGAAATGGCCGAACATTTCGGTGTCTGCATCATCTCTGTCGGCAAACAGCGCGGCGCCTGTCGTTTCATCGACGACAGACATGTGCAGATGCATCGAGCTTCCCGCCTGCGCCGCGATCGGCTTGGCCATGAAGGTCGCGTGCATGCCGCTCTGCTGCGCCGCCTGGCGAGTCAGCCGCTTGAACAGCAGCACCTGGTCGGCGAGCGGCACCGCGTCGCCGTGCAAGAGATTGATCTCCAGCTGCGCGGTGCCGGACTCATGGATCAGCGTGTCGAGCGGCAGGCCGGCGGCTGCGGCATAATCATAGACGCGCCTTATCACCGGCTCGAATTCTTCCAGCGCCACCATGTCATAGGGATGCTGCGAGCCCTCGGCGCGGCCATTGGCGCCAACCGGTGCCGTCAGCGGCTGGTCGGGATTCGGATTGGGCGCGGTCAGATAGAATTCGATTTCCGGCGCCACCACCGCGCGCCAACCGCGCTTCCGGTAGAGATCGAGCACGGCGCGCAGCACATGTCGTGGCGAGGCCATCCATGGCTTGCCTTGCATGTGGAAGGCGTCGGCGAAGACATAGGCTTTGCCGACGCCACCGCCCGGCGCCAGGCACAGCGTCGACATATCAGGCACCATGCGCATATCCGGGTCTTGATAGGCAAAGCCTTCGTCGATGGAACCGGAGTAGCGGCCATCGATGCTGACCAGGAAAGCGCTGCTCGGCAGGTAGAGTGCGCGGTCTTCCAGCGCCTTGAGGAATTTCACCGTCGGCAGCGCCTTGCCGCGCAGCACGCCATTCATGTCGGGCACCAGGCACTCGACCTCCGTGATGCCGTGCTGGGCGAGCCAGGCCTTGGGATCGTTGCCGGTGAAGAGAGCGGTGTTGGTATTTTTGTCCTGCATTTTGGTTCACGTACCTATGAGAGAGAGTATGGCTTGCGCGGCCACATCCGTTCCAGGGGTCAGCGCCATCTTGGCAGCATTGTCCCTGAGGCCGGCGCGCATCGCATCGTCGGCCAGCAGGCCGAGAATGGCTCTCTCCAATCCCCCTTCCGTCCAGGCGTCGCGGCCGATATGGTCGCCGACACCTGTCTCTCCCGCGCGTTGCGCATTGTCGTGACCGTCCCAGCAATAGGGCATGATCAGCGACGGCACGCCGAAGCGCAGCGCCTCGCAAAAGCTGTTGTTGCCGCCATGGTGGATGAACAGGTCCGACTTCGCCACCACCGAAGGCTGCGGAAACCAGGCGTCGAGATAGACATTGTCCGGCACCGCGCGATAGGCGTCGCGCAGGCCGCCGGCATTGACGATGAAGCGCGCCGGCAGCCTGTCGAAGACGGCGAGCATGCGCTCGATCAGCCCGACATCCATCGCGCCGAGGCTGCCGAAGCTGACATAGACCAGCGGGCCGCCATTGCGCGGAAACACCGGCACCTCGAATGGCCCTTCCGAACGCACGCAGCCTTCGAGATAGACAAAGCGTTTGGGGTCGAGCGGCTCGGCCCGCTCACGCCGTACGATCGCTGGCGTCAGCAGCAGATTGAGGTCGGGTGATGTCTCGAGGAACAGGCCCTTGGGCAACGGCGCCAGGCCGGCATCCGCGCGAAAACGGTTGAAGCGCTCATGCGCGGGTGCGGAGGCCGCGAGATAGCGCGCTTCGAACGCCGCACGTTGCGGGTCGTCGGCACCCATCCCCGAGAGATAGGGCGGCACCTCGGCATCCGGCAGTTCCGTCTCGGCACAGGAGACGACGCGCACCCACGGGCAGCCGGCGGCGGCGATCGCCGGGAACATGATGACGTTGTCGAGCACAACCGCGTCCGGCTTCAGCCGCGCCAGCAATTGGCGCAGCGGCGCCTCGGCGTTGACGGCGGTGTCGACGATCGCTTGCCAGGTCGGCGCGACATAGGTCTCGAGCTGGTCGATCGGGCTCAGCCGGAAATGCGGCAGGTGCCGGCGCACGAAGGCCTGCCAATAGCTCTGGCGGTCGCTGTCGCTCAGCGGCTCATCCGTCGGCAGATGGTATTCCTGGAAGCCATAGTCGGTAAAGACGCCGGAGAAGCCGGCATGGCAGATGAAGACGGGGCGAGCGCCCCGTGCGCGCAATGCCTGTGCGATACCGACGCAATTCAACGCGGCGCCGAAACTGGCTTCGGGAAACAGCGCGATGGTCGGGCTGGCTTTACGCGTCAATTATTCCTCTTCAATCCGGCCGGCTGATCATGCCGAACAGTGCGGGAGCTCCGCGGCTGGCTGCTTGCGGTCGCTGGCTGCGGGAGAGCCGCAGGTGGATGCGAAGCAGATCGGCAGCCACCTCATACTGCCGGCTTTCAAGATAGTCGAGTATGCCCGAGTGTTCGCGCAACGATTGCCGCAGCCGAAACACGTTGACGCCGGAATAGATGCCCGGCAGCCGGCGCAGGCGGAGATGATCGGCCAATGCATCCGACACAAAACGGTTGGCGCAGCCCTCGGCGATCATGCCATGAAAATCCATGTCCAGCCGCTGGAACTCGCGCGTGTCGAATGTCTCGTCCGGCAGCGCTGCAAGCGCTTCCATGCCTTGCCGCAACATTGCTGCCCGCGCCCCGTCCAGCCGAAAGCCTGGCGTCAGGATGGCCGCCGGCTCCAGCACCAGGCGGAACTCGTAGCTTTCGCCTTGCGCCTCCGGATCGTCCGGCGCGCGGCGAAACAACCAGGATTGCCCAGGCGCACGATCCAGAAGATTCTCGTCGGTCAGTTTGTTAAGTGCTTTTAGTACCGTCTTGCGATCAGCGTCGTAGCGTCGCATCAGCCCAGCGATGGTCACCGTCTGGTCCAACCGTCGCGCCGAGCGGTCGCGCAGGATGGCTTCGGCGAGCTCGTCTTCCTCCGCACTGGGTAGTTCGGCGGCAATGGCGGGCTGGGCGGCGAGGTCGACCGTCAGATGATAACCGCTGTCGGCCTCCCAGCGCACCACGCCCCGTTCCGCGAGCAGGCCGAGTGCGGCGCGTACGGGCGTGCGCGAGACATTGCACAGCGAGGCGATCTGCTGTTCGGGCAGGCGGGCGCCAGGCTCGAAGCCACGCTGCCGCGCCACATCCAGGATGCGCTGCGCCAGATCGAGATGGTTGGTGCGAGGTCGCCTGGCTACGGCTTGCATGACTTTTCTCGAATGCGAATGTGGCGCATTGGTCTGGCTGATCGCCGGAACAGGGACAATCGGCCAAATTCCTCCGTCGGTTGACAGATTATGGATTGACGTACTTTTTTCTGCAATAGTACTGTCGGCACAATCGGCGAGAAAAGACCGAGGGAACAGGATCGAGGCAGGCGCGCGCGTCGCCGGCCTTGGTCCGGCAAATGATTTCGACGATCAAACCGAATGGGAGACTGCCATGACCGCTACCAGCCTGCGGCGCCGTGCGCTCAATACATCCTCAATCGCTCTCGGTCTCGCCCTGACGCTCTCGGTGCCGGCCGCCGCAGCCGACTTCGTTATTTCGAACTGGGATGGGTACATGGCACCCGACGCCATGGCCGCTTTCAAGACCGCCACCGGCGTTGCGGGCGAAGTGGTGGTGCACGCCACCAATGAAGAGATCATGGGCAAGCTGATTGCCGCCGGCGGCAAGGGCTATGACGTGGTCTTCGTCTCCTCGCCCTTCGCCGAAGTATTAAACAAGCTTGGCCTGACCGAGCCGATCGACCATGCCAAGATCCCCAACCTCGCCAACCTCTATCCCGAAGCGACCAAGCTGCCGCACGATGTCGGCAACGCTTTCTCCGTGCCTTACACCTGGGGCACGACGGGCCTCTGCTACCGCTCTGACCTTGTCAAGACGGCGCCCACGAGCTGGAGCGACCTGCTCGCCCCTTCCGACGAGATGAAGGGCAAGACCACCATGCTGGCGACCGATCGCTGGCTGCTGGCCGCCGGGCAGCTCGACAAGGGCTATTCGGTCAACGAGACCGACCCGGCCAAGATGGCCGAGGTCAAGGACCTCTTGATCTCCGCCAAGAAGACCCTGCTCGCCTATGACGACACCACCTTCTATTCCAAGCTGGTTTCCGGCGAGGCGCTGATGGTGCAGGCCTGGGACGGCTGGTGCAATTACGGCATCGCCGACAAGCCGGAGATCAAATACGTCATCCCTAAAGAAGGTTCGGACCTGTGGGTCGACACGATGGTGGTGATGAAGGCGTCCGAGCACAAGGACGACGCCTTCAAGTTCATCAACTTCATGCTCGACGCCAAGAACCACGCCTGGGCGGCGCAGAACATCGACTACAAGGTGCCGAACAAGCCGGCGATGGAAAGCCTGCCGGCCGACTTCCTGGCCAAATTCCCCAACATGGCGATGCCGGTGGCCGATCTCGTCAAGTTCGAGCAGTTGCGTGACGTCGGCGAAGCCCAGCGCGACTATTCCAAGATCGTCAGCGAGATCAAGGCCGCGCAGTAAGCGGCGCAGACTTCACGGCCGGCAGCACTTCTGCCGCCGGCCCTGAGCGGTACCCGAGAAATTGTCCCAGACCCGACTTCGTTCCTCTCTGCTGATGGCCCCGGCGCTGGTCTGGCTGACCGCGCTGATGGTGGTGCCATGCGCCCTGGTGCTGGCGCTCGCCTTCTTCCGGCGCGGCGTCTATGGCGGCATCGACTACACTTTGACGCTGGAAAATTTCGGGTTGGTCTTCGACCCGCTCTATGCCGGCATCTTCCTCAACTCAGCACGTATCGCCGGCACCGCGACCCTGATCGTGGTGGTGATCGGCTATGCCGCAGCCTATGCGATCGCGGCCGCACCGCGCCGGTGGCAGCCAATTTTCCTGTTCTTCGCCGTGCTGCCGTTCTGGTCCAACTATCTGATCCGCACCTATGCCTGGATCGTGCTGCTGAACCGCGAAGGGCTGATCACCCAGTTGCTGCGCTGGTTCGGCTACACCGGCGAACCGCCCTCGATGCTCTATACCGAAGGCTCGGTCATCGCGGGCCTCGTCTACAACTATCTGCCCTTCGTCATCCTCGCCTGCTACGCGCCGCTGTCGCGCCTCAACCCGGAACTGGCCGAGGCATCGCGCGATCTCGGCGCCTCCGCTGCCACCACTTTCCGACGTGTCATCCTGCCGCTGACCGTGCCCGGCATCGCTGCGGGTGCTGTCTTCGTCTTCGTGCTGTCGATCGGCAATTTCGTCACCCCGGCGCTGCTCGGTGGCGGCCGCTTCCAGATGATCGGCAACCTCGTTTACGACCAGTTCCTGACTGCCAATGACTGGCCGTTCGGCGCAGCGCTCGCCATGGCGCTGATCGCCATCATGCTTCTGGTGCTGATGGCGCAGGCGCTCGCCGCCGACCGCGCCGCGGGGCGTGCGGCTGAGGCAAAGGGTGACGCCGATGGCTGAGCGCTGCGCAATTCTTGCCTTCTCCCCGTTCACCGGGAGAAGGTGCCCCGAAGGGGCGGATGAGGGGCGGCGTCAACCTTTGCGACGCTCAGCGCTGCCCCTCATCTGTCTGCCGGTATCTTCTACCCGTGAACAGGGAGAAGGACTCTGGTCGTTCGCTTGCCTTCCAATTGTCGGAGGCCGGCGATGACCCATTCCTTCACCCGTACGCTCGGCATGCGGACGATCCTCACCCTCGTCTTCGCCTTCCTCTACATCCCCATCGCCGTGCTGGTGGCGCTGTCCTTCAACGAAGGCGGATTGCCGACGGCATGGTCGGGCTTTTCGCTGAAATGGTATGCCTCGCTGGCCGGCAATTCCGCCATCCTTTCCGCTGCGCTCAACACGCTGATCGTGGCGTTGGTCTCCACGGCCATCGCCACGCTGCTCGGCACGCTGCTGGCCATCGGCATCGAGATGCGCCGGCAATACGGCAGGGGTCTCGAGGCGCTGATCTTCGCACCGATGATCATCCCCGACATCGTCCTGGCGATCGCTCTGCTGTCGTTCTTCTCCATGCTAAACCTGACCATGGGCCTGCACACCATCATCCTCGCCCATGTCGTCTTCAACCTCGCCTTCGTCTGCTCGGTGGTGCGCGCAAGGCTAAAGAGTTTCGACTGGTCGATCGTCGAGGCCTCCGCCGACCTCGGCGCCTCGGCTCTGACCACCTTCCGGCGTGTGACATTGCCGGTCATCGCGCCGGCAGTGATTGCCGGCGCTCTGCTTGCCTTCACGCTCTCGGTCGACGAGTTCATCATCGCCTTCTTCACCGCCGGTGCCGGCCGCGCCTCGACGACGCTGCCTATGCAGA
Source organism: Mesorhizobium sp. LNJC391B00 (assembly GCF_000502535.1). Taxonomy (NCBI): domain Bacteria; kingdom Pseudomonadati; phylum Pseudomonadota; class Alphaproteobacteria; order Hyphomicrobiales; family Phyllobacteriaceae; genus Mesorhizobium; species Mesorhizobium sp. LNJC391B00. The sequence goes on along the minus strand of NZ_AYWI01000003.1, from coordinate 29,011 downwards.
TCTACGCCATGATCCGCTTCGGCATCACGCCGGAGATCAACGCGCTGGCGACCATCGTCATGGCGGTATCCATCACCGCGCTGACCCTGTCGCAGCGGCTCAACCGTGGGATCATCGGCCAATGAGCGAACCGCGCACGCTGCTGGCCATTGATAACGTTTCGAAGAAGTTCGGCCGGGTCACCGCCGTCGACGGCATCTCGCTCGACATCCGCGAAAACGAGTTCTTCGCGCTGCTTGGACCCTCCGGCTGCGGCAAGACCACGCTGCTGCGCATGCTGGCCGGCTTCGAGACGCCAACCGACGGCCGCATACTGCTCGATGGCAAAGACATCGCCCGGACCCCGCCCAACAAGCGGCCGGTCAATCTGATGTTCCAGTCCTACGCGCTGTTCCCGCATATGAGCGTGCGCGCCAATGTCTCCTACGGGCTGGAGATGGAGCGCTTGCCGAAAGCTGAAATCCGTTCCCGCGTCGAGGCCATTCTGGCCACCACCGAGCTTGTCCCCTTCGCCGACCGTAAGCCTGAGCAATTGTCGGGTGGCCAGAAGCAGCGCGTCGCGCTCGCCCGCGCGCTGGTCAAACGGCCTCGGTTGCTGCTGCTCGACGAACCGCTGGGCGCGCTGGACATGAAACTGCGCGGCGCCATGCAGATGGAGCTGAAGCGCCTGCAGCACGAAGTCGGCATCACCTTCGTCATCGTCACCCACGACCAGGAAGAGTCACTCGTCATGGCCGACCGCATGGCGGTGCTCAAGGACGGCCAGCTGCTGCAATGCGACACGCCGCACGTGATCTACGAGCATCCCACCGACCGTTTCGTCGCCGACTTCATCGGCGTGATGAATTTCGTACCGGGCAAGATGTCTGCGGATGGCGTGATCGCCGCGAACGGCGCGCGCATCACCGGCAAGGTTCCCGCCAAGCTCACACCCGGCGCTTCCGCCGTGGCCTCGGTGCGACCCGAACGCATCCGGCTGTTCCCGTCACCCGAGACCGCCAACCGCACCGCCGGCATGGTCGAGGCGCTGGCCTATCACGGGCTCGACCTGCAGCTGCATGTCCGCACGCCTCTGTCGCCAAAACCATTTCTGGTGCGCGTCACCGCCGATGCCGCCGACCGCCGGCCGGTCTCGTCGGGCGATCAGGTCGAACTCGGCTGGGACGCCGCCGATGTCAGAATTTTTCAGGAATAGGAGAGCTTGATGGCGCAGAAGACGATCGCGTTTTTTCCCGAAGCGGCCTACGGCCCGGCGCTCAATTCGGTCGGCATCGCGCAAGCCGTCGAGGCGCGCGGCCATAAGGCAGTGTTCCTGTCCGACCCCGGCTTTGTCGATGTCTACAAGGGTTACGGCTTCGAAGCGCATCCGGTGAACCTGTCGGAGCCGATGCCGCCCGAGCAGATGGCGAAATTCTGGGAAGACTTCATCAACGGCCACATCCCGAACTTCCGCAAATCGCCCTACGATCAGGTCGACAATTACGTGAAGGATTGCTGGACCGCGATCGTCGACAGCGCCAAATGGGCGCAGAAGGATTTGCCGCGAGTCCTGGCCGCCATCAAGCCTGATGTCATTTGCGTCGACAATGTCATCCTGTTTCCGGCCATCAAACAGTTCGGCAAGCCTTGGGTGCGCGTCATCTCCTGCTCGGAAAACGAGATCGAGGATGAGGACATCCCGCCGCATCTCTCCGGTTGCGGCGAGAACGACCATGTGGGCCACCAGCGCTATCGCGATCATTTCAATGCGGTGATCAAGCCCATCCACGACGACTTCAACGCCTTCCTCACCGCAAACAATGAAGCGCCATACCCGGTCGGTCAGTTCTTCGAGACCTCGCCCTATCTCAATCTGCTGCTCTATCCCGAAGCGGCAAAGTTCAAACGCCGCCATCCGCTTGATACGACGAAATTCCAGTATCTCGAAGGCTGCGTGCGGCAGGAAAAGCCATACGCCGTGCCGACCTTCGCCGAGAACAATGACGGGCCGCTGCTCTATGTCTCCTTCGGCAGCCTCGGCGCCGGCGATGTCGATTTGTTGAAGCGCATAATCGCAACACTGGGCAAGACCCGTTACCGCGCGCTGGTCAATGTCGGCGGCTACAAGGACCTGTACACGGATGTGCCGGACAACGTCGTCGTCGAGAGCTGGTTTCCGCAGCCTTCAGTCATCCCGCAGGTCGATGCCGTAATCCACCATGGCGGCAACAACTCGTTCACAGAGTGCCTCTATTTCGGCAAGCCGGCCATCATCATGCCCTATGTCTGGGACGGCCACGACAACGCCACCCGCGTCCAGGAAACCGGCCACGGCTTCGGCATGCCGCGCTATGACTGGAGCGACGCCCAGCTGATCAGCAGGATCGAAGCCTGCCTGACTGACCCCAAGATGAAGATCAGGCTGGCGAAGACCTCGGCGCAGATGCAGGCCCAGAACGGGCCTGAGAAGGCAGCCGGGCTGCTGGAGGCGCTGCTGTGACCTCCTCCGCCCCGCATCTCTACCAAGCCTCCACCCGCACCGACCTCGTCGACTGGGGCGCCCAGTCCGACGCGCTGGACGGCGCGTCGCACTCGACCGGCAGGCTTGTCCACAAAGGACCCAACAACCAGCCGGAATCCGGCATCTGGGTCTGCACGCCCGGCCGCTGGCGGCTCTCGATTCCGCGCGACGAATTGTGCCATTTCGTCGCCGGCCGCGCGACGTACCGGTCGGATGCCGGGGAGGTGGTAGAAGTCGCAGCCGGGACCGTGGTCATGTTCCCTGCCGGCTGGACAGGCGAATGCACCGTGCATGAGACCATGCGCAACGTCTACATGCTGGCTTGAACAGCAACGGAGCTTCCCAATATGCCGACACCGCACTGGCCAAAGGCCTCGACCGTGAAACTGGAGGACTGGGGCGGGGGCAGCAACACGCTTGCCGGCTCGCCGCGCGCCTCGGGCAGGATCCTCTCGCAGAACCCGGACGGCTCAAGCGAATGCGGCCTGTGGTCGTGCACGCCAGGCAGCCGCAAGGTTACCTTTGCCGCCGACGAGTTCTGCCATTTCCTGTCGGGCCGCGGGACCTATGTCCGCGAGAATGGCGAAGAGATCCCGGTCGAGGCCGGCATGCTGGTGTTCTTCCCCGCCGGCTGGGCCGGCACCTCCACCATCACGCAAACACTGACCAGGGCCTTCATGTGCCGCTGAGCACTTTTTTAAAGGAAATCGCCATGACCACGCCCATCATGCAATCCCCGCTTGCCATCACCGACCTCGTCGACTGGGGCGTCATCCCGACCATGATCGAGGGCGTGTCCCACACCTCGGGCAAGCTGCTCTACAAGGGGCCGGAGGGCCGTTCGGAATGCGGCCTGTGGGTCTGCACCCCCGGCAAATGGCACTGCCATGTCACCCGCGACGAGTTCTGCCACTTCCTCGAGGGCCGCTGCACCTATGTGCACGAATCGGGCGAGGTCATCCAGATCGAGCCGGACACGGCGGCGTTCTTTCCTCAGAATTGGAAAGGCGTCTGCACCGTTCATGAGACCATCAAGAAGGTCTACATGATCCGCTGAGCGGACCTGAAAGGACGACCATGCAATTCTCCGCTGAACGGCCGGCTTTCTTCGTCAATCCGGACTACCGGCCGATGACCGGCACGGCAAAACCGGTGATCGATCCGGCGACGCTGGAGACCGTCGGCTCGATCTCCGCCGCAACGGACGGTGAGGTCGATGCGGTGCTGTGTGCCGCAACCACGGCACAAGCCGCCTGGAAGAAGCTCGATGCCAAGAGCCGGGCAAAGCATCTGCATGCGGTCGCCAACGCCATCGAGGCGGCGGACTTCACCCGCTGCGCAGAGCTGATGGTGCGCGAGATGGGCAAGCCTTATCCCGAAGCAATCGGCGAGATCGCCAATTGCGCGCCGATCTTCCGCTACTATGCCGAGATGGCGCGCGACGACGCCGGCAAGATCGCCGGTACGACGCAGGCCGGGTCGTTCCAGTATGCGCGCTACGAGCCGTATGGCGTCTCCGTGCACATCATGCCTTACAACTTCCCGATCCTGCTGATGTGCTGGACCGTTGCGGCCTCGCTTGCCGCCGGCAATGGCTGCGTCATCAAGCCGGCCGAAGCGACGACGCTGTCGACGCTGGACTACATGACGGTGTTCCGTTCACTGCCGGAAGGGCTGGTCGCCTGCCTGCCTGGCACGGCCGCCACCGCGCAGGCGCTGATCGCCTCCGAGCGCACCCACGCTGTCGCCTTCACCGGCTCGGTCGCCGCCGGCAAAGCCGTGGCAGTCGCCTGCGCCGAGCGCATGAAGCCTTGCGTCATCGAAGCCGGCGGCAGCGATCCGCTGATTGTCAGCGAGTACGCTCCGCTGGAGGTGGCCGCTGCCGGCAGCGTCACCGCAGCCTTCCACCTCACCGGCCAGGTGTGCACTTCGGCCGAGCGCTTCTTCGTCGTCGAATCGGTTCACGATCGCTTCGTCGAGCTGTTCGCCGAGAAGACGCGGGCGCTGCGCATCGGCAATGGCATGGACAAGACCGAGATCGGCCCGCTGGTCAGCGAGGCCGCGCGAGCGAAAGTGATGCGGCTGGTCGATGATGCCATCAGCAACGGCGCTATAGCCGTTGCCGGCGGGCGCATTCCGCCGGCGCACAACACTGGCTGGTTCTACGAGCCTACGATCCTGACCGGGGTTACACCCGATATGGCGATCGTGCGCGAAGAGTGTTTCGGGCCGGTCGCCGCCATCTGCCGCGTAAAGGACTTCGACGAAGCGATCCGGCTTGCCAATGACAGCCCGTTCGGGCTTGGCGCCTCGGTGTTCACCACCGACCTCGCCGAGGCGCATGAGGCGGCCGAGCGGCTCGAGGCCGGCATGGTCTGGGTCAACAACCCGCTGATCGACAATGACGCCCTGCCCTTCGGCGGCTGGAAGGCATCAGGCCTTGGCCGCGAGCTGGGACGCCAGGGACTCGACGCCTTCCGACGCTCCAAGATGGTCATCATCGACCACAGACCGGCGATCCAGGACTGGTGGTACCCCTACCCCGACAGCTGGTTCCGCGAGACAGGCGGCCGCAAGCACGTGTGAGCCCGGCCAGTCCACAACGTAAGCTGATGCTTACGCATCTGCCGAGATAGGCCGGCTATTTCAACGCTTGAAGCTTGTCGATCGCGGCAGTGAATCCGGCAAGCGAGACCGGAATGGTCACCGGCTTGCGCGTCACCGACTCCATGCCGATGTTCAGGTTGGTTCCCGATTTCATCGCCTTGACGAGGTCCGCCGACAAATGGGTCGCGGCATAGGCGCCGTTCTGGTCGCTGGTCTGGATGGCGATGGTCGTCTTCTGCCCCTGGTCGATCTGGTACGAGGCGCCGGAAGGCAGGAACAGCCCGTGCGGCAAGGCCAGCAGCATGGCGAGGTTGCCGTTGCCATTGTCGCGGCGAAGCGTAACGGTAAGAACGCGCTGCCCCGTCTTGGCCTCGGTAAGGTTTTGGGAGACCTGGCATTGAAGCTCGGTGCCGGCCGATCCGCTGGCGCAGTTTAGCGCCCACGGATTGCCTTCTGCAGGCTTCGTCTCGGCAGATTTGGTTGACTTCGGCTCTTCGGCAAGCACCGACCCTGCCGACACGACCAGCCATAGCGCGCCGACCCAGGCGGCCCGCCCACAAACGGTTCTCAGCAATGAAGCCACCCGATCCTCGTGTCAGGGTTTCGCCGAGCGCGTTGATACAACAGCCGAGCCTGGCGGGGAAGCCAATACGGTACATGAGCGCCGGCTAAATTACTGTTGCTGGATTACCACAATAAACAACTTTGAAATCTTGTACGTGTAAAGCAAACAATCGATGCTCGCTATACACTGGAATCCGGATAGTATTATCGACGGAGCGTGTACTCGTCGGGGTTCGCAAGAGATGGAGACGACCGAGAAAACTCGGCAGATCAATGACATGGCGACGCACGGAAGAAGGTTCCGGGCGAATACCAAGTATCGCCGGTCAGGTTTTTCCAGACATCTCTGGAAGACGACTGCGCTGTCCACTCTGGCACTTGCCCTTTCCGGCATAGCCGCCCATGCCGGCGACACCGGACTGTGGCAGCCGCAGGTCCGCGCCATCATCGGCGCCAACAACAATGGCGGCAACACGGCGATCGAGGGTTTCCTGCCGCTGAAGCAGAACCTCGAATCCGTTCTCTTTCTCGATGTGCGCTCGAAATACGATTTCGACGACGGTTTCGGCCAGGACGTCGGCCTCGGCGTTCGCCGCATCGTCAATCCGGACCTGATGATCGGCGGCTACGCCTATCTCAACATCCAGAATCACGACAGCCACCAGTTCGTCGCCTCGACGCTCGGCCTCGAGGCCATCACCTCAAAATACGACGCGCACGTAAACGTCTACCTGCCGATCAGCGGCGACCGCAGCACGGCCGGGCAAGAGTCGAGCCTGTCGCTGGTCGGTCATCAGCTGATCGAGCAGATATCGGCCATCGCCCACCGCGATTACGCGGCCTGGGGCATCGAGGGCGAGGTCGGCGTTCAGGTGCCGCTCAACCTGCCCGAGAACCATTCACTGCGTTTCGATGTCGGCGCCTATCATTTCGGCGATCCCGACGGCGACGACGGCAGCATCACCGGCGGCAAGGCCGGCCTGGAATATTCGATCGGCGACGTCGTCGGCAAAGGCACGTCGCTGACCTTCACCGGCGAGGTGCGCAACGACAACCGCGATGACACCCAGTTCGCCGGCAGCATCCGGCTGACGGTGCCGCTCAACGCTTTCGACAAGGGCTCGTCTTCGGCCGATGACGGCGCCGAGCCGGTCTATCCGGTCAGCCCCGGCCTGCGCAAACGCGTCAACGAGCGCGTGCGCGGCGACATCGGCGTTCGCATCGAGAGCCAGGACAAAGTCACCGGCACGTCGACGCGGGTGGCGATCAATGCCGCCACCAACACGGCACTCGGCCAGTTCTTCTTCGCCGATGGCGATAACGACGCGCTCGGCCTCGGCACGATCGGCGACCCGACCACGCTCGACAATGCAGTCGCCGGCGCCGGCGCTAACGGCGTCGTCGTCGCACTGGGCGGCAAGGGCAACATTACGACAGCCGGCGTGAAGCTCGCCAACGGACAGACCGTCATCGGCGGTGGCGGGAGCGTCCAGGCGCGGCTCGTCGACGGCAGCATCGGCACCTACAATTTCGGCGGATCCAACGGCACCCTCCAGGGCACCAACCCCGCCAACAACGTCCTGACGCTCGCCAACGGCAACACGCTGAGCGGCATCATCATCACAGGCGGCAAGGACGGCATCTTCGGCAACAACATTACCGGCGCCACGTTGACCAACGTCACCGTCACCGGCACGGCCGGCCACGGCGCCGACTTCACCGGCACCTCGACCGGCGTCAACGGCTCGAATTTCACCGCGACGGGCAACGGCCTCGACGGCCTGCACATAGAAGGCGACGGCACCTACAATTTCACCGGCACGACTCTGCTGCAGGGCAATGGCGACGACGGCCTGGATATAACCGGCCACGGCACCTACACTTTCGCCACCCTCAACGCGCTCGACAACAACGATGCCGGCATTGCCGTGAAGGGCACCGGGGTCGCCGGCTCGATCACCATCACCGGCGGCCAGGTGTCGGGCAACAAGGCGCTCGGCGACGACGGCGTCGGTGTCTTCATCGATCCGATCACCGCCCATATCGTGCTCGATTCGATCACCCAGACCGGCGGCGCATCGGGCGTCGTCCTCGATCATGTCTCGGGCAACTTCACCGTCAACGGCGCGACGACGATCTCGAACACGACCGGACCCGCCATCGCGATCACGGAATCGCCGGCGGCGATCCGTTTCGGCGACATCAACATCACCAATCCCGGCTCGGACGGCACGGTGTTTGCGGGCGCCAACACATCGATAATTGCCGGCAACATCGTCATTGCTGGCCTCGGCTCCGGCGTCGGCCTCGATTTCTCCGGCAGCCAGACCAATTTCAGGGCGCAGTCGCTCAACATCACTGGCACAGGCGCCGCCGGCTCGATCGGCATCGATCTGTCTTCGCCGAGCGCGGGCGGGGCGACGATCGTCATCACCGATGGCGGCGCGATCGCCAATGTCGATACCGGCGTGCGCTTCGGCATTTCCGGCTCGCTGGCCAATTCGGCCAATGCCCAATTCAGTTTCGGCGGCGGCTCGATTGCCGGCATCACCGCCTCGCTCGACGCGCGGGGGCTCAACCAGACGCTCGGGCTCTATGCTTTCGGCTCGACGACCTTCAGCGGCCCGCAGCTGTTCGACCAGCAGAATGTGATTTTCGTCGGCGCGACCGCGACCGGTTCGGGCACCGGATCCTCGCTGCTCGACCTGGCGACGGTCGCGACGGCCGATGCCAATACCGACGGCACCGCGATCTTCGTGCTGGTCAATCGCGGCACGGACATAGACGATGCGGACGGCTTCTCGCTGAGCGCCGGCCAGACGCTGGCTTCGTTCGGCAATGGCCGCACGTTCTCGCTCGGCGGCATCCCGATCAATGTGACGGGCGACAATGTCGTGCACAGCAGCACCGTCTCCGACGCCGGCGGCGCAGCCACGCTGACCAATAGCGGTGCCGGCGACACGGTGACGCTCGCCAACAATACCTCGCTGCTCGACTTCAACCTGTCCAATACCGGTGGCGGCAACGCGGTTCACGGCAGCGCCGTCAGCAATGTCACAATGACGGGCCTAGCCGTCAGCGGCGCCGACCTGAACGGCTTGCTGTTCGACGGCACCAATACCGTTGCCGCCACCAACCTCAGCTCGACCAACAATGGCGGCGCCGGCTTGTCGATCCAGGGCGACGGAACCTATTCGTTCAACGGCACGACGACGCTGTCGAACAACGGCACCGACGGCCTGTTGATCAACGGCAACGGTACCTACGGCTTCGAGACGCTTGACGCCAAGGTCAATGGCGGCAGTGGCGTCGACGCCACATCGACGGGCGCCGGCAAGCTGACGACCACTGGCGGAACGATCTCCGGCAATGGCGGCAACGGATTCAGCGCATCCCAGATTGGGCTCGATGTCACGCTGACCAGCCTCAACCAGATTAGTGGCGGGACCGGTGTCGGCCTCACGAACGTCACCGGCAGCTTCGATATCTCCGGCTCGACGACGATTTCGAACGTCGCAAACGGCATTGTCATCCAGAATAGCTCGGCAACGGTAGGCTTTGGCGGCAATGTCACGGTCACCGCTCCTTCTGGCTCTGGTATCATACTGGCTGCCAATTCCGGTGCCATCACTTTCGGCGATGTCGCGATCGACCAGCCGGGCCAAAACGCGATCGACATTTCCGGTACGAACGGCACGATCAGCTTCGCCAACATCGACATCACCGGCCTGCCGACCGGCAAGACCGGGCTCGACCTGTCGGGCAGCCAGTCGACCTTCACCGCCACCTCGCTCGACATCACCGGCGCCGGCACTTCGACCGGCATCGACCTTTCCGGCACCACCGGCGGCTCGGTGACGATCGGCACCGGTGTGATCTCCGCCGGCACCGGCGTCCAGATGGGCACCAACGGCGCGGCAGGCACCAGCGCAAACACGACCTTCTCGTTCGGCGCCGGTGTCGGCACCAGTTCGATCACCGGGACGACCGCCTCGCTCGACATGCGCGGCCTGCTAGCCGGCAACGGCACCTATGCCTTCAACGCCACCCATCTGGTCGGCCCGCAGCTGTTCGACACCGCCAACGTCATCTTCGTCGGCGCAGCAAACACCGGGACCGGCTCCGGCGCGAGCGTTGGCGACCTTATCAACGCCGACGCCGCCGACGGTCTGACGACCGAAGCCAACACCATCTTCGTCCTTGTCAACAACGGCGCTGGAACCATCAACACCGATGCCGACGGCTTCACGCTTGCCGACGGCCAGCAGATCGTCTCCTTCGCCAACGGCAACACCGTCGCTCTCGGCGGGCCGCCGGCCAACGTCACCGGCGCCGAGGTGGTTACTTCGGGCACCCAGGTCGATCCGTTCGGCAATGGCGCCGCCACTCTCAACAACTCGGCCGGCAGCACCATCGATCTCGCCAACGGCAACCGCGTCGCCGACCTCAGCGTCAGCAATGCGGGTTCGGGCTCGGCGATCAACGGATCGAATGTAAACGCGGCCACCATCACCGGGGTGACGATCGGCAGCGCCGTAACCGGCATCGACCTGACCGGCGCAACGGGTGCGATCAACATCACCAACACGACGATGGGCGGCGTCAGCGGCACCGGCCTGCTGGCCAGCAACTTCGGCGGCACCGGCACCTTCAACAATTTGGATATCACCGGCGCCGGTATCGGCGTCAGCGTCACGGGCGGTTCCACGGGCACGCTGACCTTCGACAATGCGAGTTCGATCGCCGGCACGACGGGCACGGCGCTCAGCATTCTTGGAGCAACGCCTAACCTCACCTACAACGGCACCATCAATCAGACGAGTGCCGCGAGCGCGGTCATGATCAGCGGCATGACCGGCGGCTCCGCCACCTTCGCCGGCCAAATCACCGCCAGCACCGGCGCGGCCAACGCCATCGACCTGACCGGCAATGCCGGCGGCACGATCAATTTCACCGGCGGGCTCGACCTCACCACCGATGGCGGCCTTGCCTTCAGCGCCATCAATGGCGGCACGCTCACCGTCACCGGCACCAACACGACCGCATCTGGGCTCGGCCCTGTCGAAAACGGCATCCATCTCGGTGGCGCCGGCGGTTTGACCATCGGCGCAGGCGGCGTCATTTTCGACAGCGTCACCGTCGACGGCTCAGGCGGCGCCGTGCAGACCGGCATCCTCATCGAAAACACCAGCGGCGGCAGCGTCACCTTCGGCGCTGTCGACATCAATCGCGTCAATGGCGACGCCATCCGCCTCACCAACGTGGCCAACGCCGTTACCTTCAATGGCACGACGACGATCGACACGGTTGTTGGCGGTGGCCCCGGCTTCGTGGTGCAAGGCAGCGCCGCGACGGTCAATGTCAACAATCTGGTGACGACGCTGGTTTCGGGCGACGACGTCAGCCTGACCAACAACACCGGCACGATCAACATCGGCGGCACCATCACCGGTTCCGGCACCGGCAACGGCGTCGTGGTTTTTGGCGGCAGCGCCGCGATCACGGTCTCGGCCAACATCTCCAGCTCGGCAACAGCACCAGGCACGGCGGTCAAGATCGACGGCACCATCGGCGGCTCGGCCCAGTTCAGCGGCAGCGTCACGTCGACCGGCACCGGAAATCTGTTCGCAATCGGCTCGACATTGCCCCCGGCAGGCGGTGCGTTCAGCTTCACCGGCCCGACCCTGTCGGCGAGCGGTGGCGGCGGCGCGGTGGTCGGTGGCCTGATCGGCACCGCAACGTTGAATGTTACCACCCCGCTATCGATCACCAATGCCTTGGGCACCGGCCTGTCCGTCTCCGGTGTCGCGAGCACCGCATCGGCAACCTTCGGGGCGGTGACCGTGACGGGCGCCGGCGGCATCGGCATCAACATTGTCGGCAATGCCGGCCCGGTGACCTTCGGCACGACCCAGGTCACGCTGGGCACCACGAGCGGCACTGCCGGCATCAACTTCGCCGGCACCAACAACGATGTCAGCTTCGGCACGACCACCATCGACGATGTCGGCGCCAACCAGACCGGCATCGACTTCAGCGGCTCCTCGACGACGGCCGATTTCGGCCTGACGACGATCACCGGCCTGGGCGACCTGACCTCGCGCGGCATCGACCTGTCGTCGACCACCGGCAACAAGGTCATCACCTTCCTGCAGGGCTCGAAGATCGACAATGTCGGCATCGGCGTCGAATTGTCGTCCGGCCAGACCACGGCGACCTCCGCCAATGCCAACTTCACCTTCGGCGACGGCGATTCGACCGACGGGCTGGAATCCTTCATCATCGCCGCCGCCGGCGGCTTCACCGTCAACGCGGTCGGTCTCGATCCGACGCTCGGCAACTACGATTTCGACGACGTGTTCTTCACCGGCAGCGCCAACCTCGCCACCGCGCCCGGTTCGATCACGCTGGTCTCGCAGTCGGGCGGCTTCATCGCCGCCGGCACGACCGGCAATCTCAGCATGGGCGTCAACACCATTTCGCTCGCCGCCGCCGATGCGCTGACCGGCACGCAGAACTTCGCCTTCGTCGGCACGATCAATCTCGGCGCCACCGCCTTCACGCTCGATTCCGGCCAGACGATCACCGGCTTCGGCAACAGCAATGTGGTTTCGACCGGCACGATCCAGCCGGCCAACGTCCAGGGCAATCTCGGCGCCACCGGCGGCAACATCACCGGCGACGAGGCCGTGGTCAGCGGGACGGCCAACCTGATGCAATTGCTCGGCGACAACGCCGTGCGCCACACCGCTTTCGACTTCAGCAGCGCGACCGGTGCCGCCTTCCTCATCGATCAGAGCGCGGTCGGCTTCAGCAATGCCAGCGGCATCACCATCGAAGGCGTGACGATCAGCAACGTCGCCGCTGGTCAGACGGCCATCCAGGTCGCCGGCCTCAACGGCAATCTGTCGATCATCAACAACAACATCAACGTTGCCGGCACGCTGCTCGACGTCAACGGCGGCACCGGCACCATTTCGGTGTCGCGCGGCATCCTGCCCAACAGCGCCACTCCGGGAACGCTGACCGGTGGCGGCATCAATATCGCCAACCGCACCGGCGGCGCGGTGACCTTCACCGACCAGGTGACGATCACCGGCGGCAACGGCGTTTCGATTTCGGGCGGCAGCGCGGCAGCTGCGGTCAACTTCAATGGCGGCCTCGACATCACGACATCGTTGGCCACCGGCCTCAGCCTTTCGGGACTGAATGGCCTCACCGTCGCCAATGCCGGTTCCACGACGATCAACGCCACGGGCCAGACCGCGCTGTCGCTGCAAGGCACACTCGGCGCCGGCGGCGTCAATTTCGACAGCATCACCTCGAGCGGCGCCACCAGCGGCATCATCCTCAACGGCGTCACCGGGGCGGTGAATGTCTCCGGCGCAACCAGCATCACCGGCACCGGCAGCTTCGGCATCGACGTCACCGGCGCCAACACCGGCACGTTCACCTTCAACACGGTGACGGTGAACAACGTCGCGACGACCGGCGGCGGCATCAACTGGGTCAGCGGCAACCTCAACATCGCCAGCCTCGCCAACATCGACACGAGCAGCGGCGTCGGCTTCTCGCAAAGCGCCGGCACGGTGAACTTCCTCAACGGCCTGACCATCGATACCACCAGCGGCACCGGCATTGTCGGGACCGGCGGCACGATGGGCATCACCGCTTCCGCTGCAGCCCAGACGGTAAATTCGACCAGCGGCCAGGCCATCAGCCTCTCCGGCGTCGCCGCCACCATCGCGCTCGACTCGACCTCGTCGGGCGGCGGCACCAACAATGTTGGCCTGGCCAATGTCACCGGAACAGTCAGCCTCGGATCCGGCGCATTGAGCGGCGCTTCGGGCGTCGCATTCCTGCTCAATGGCAGTGCTGCGACCGTCAGCTATGGCGGCACGGTCACCAAGACCACCACCGGCAAGATCGTCGACATCTCCGGCGTCACCGGCGGCACGGTCACACTGTCCGGCGCGCTCAGCGCCACCGGCGGTTTCGACAATGGTATTTATGTCCACGGCAACTCCGGCGGGACCATCACTCTCAGCGGTGGCACGAAGACGCTGACCACTGGCGCCAATACGGCGGTCGACTTGACGACCAACACCGGCGCGACGATCAACTTCGATACGGGTGGCCTGGTGATTACCACCACCTCCGGCACGGGCTTCAACGCCAGCGGCGGTGGCACGGTCAGCGTCGGCGCGCTCCTCAGCGACAACAGCATCACCACGACGGCCGGCGGCACCGCGTTGAACCTCAATGGCGTTGCGATTGGCGCTGCGGGCATGAATTTCGACAGTGTTTCGGCCACTGCCGCCGCAACCGGCATCTCGCTGACCAATATCGCCTCGTCCGGCGGCGGCGCCATCATTCTCGGCACGGTCAACCTGCAAGGCATCACCACGCGTGGTGTCGATGTTTCCGGCACGCTTGGCGCGGCGCTGTCCTTCAACGATCTCGACATCGGCCTGAACAGCACCACGGGCGTGGCCTTCGACCTCAACGGTGCCACCATCAATGCGGCGCTGACGGCCAATGACTTCGATGTCACCAATGCCGCCGCCGGCACCTCGATAGGCGTCGACCTGCGCGGCGCCATCGGCGGCCAGACGGTGCGCCTCGGCGATGCCGTGGTCGGCGGCGCCAGTTCGAGCATAGCCGGGGTCAACACCGGCGTGTTCCTCAACAGCGCCACCAACCTCGCTTTCACCTATGGCGACGGCGAATCGGCGACCGACCAGCTCTCGACCATCGGCGCCAATGTAGGCATCGACGCATCCAGTGCGCCGGTTGCCGGCACCTACAATTTCCAGGATGTGAACTTCCAGTCGGCTCCCGGCCTGGGCTTCGGAGTCGGCAAAGTCTATTTCGTCGGCGCGTCCGCGACCGGTGACGGCAGCGGTCGCGACCAGAACAATCTCGCGACGCTGGCCACCGCCGAAGCAGCAGCAGTCTCGACGGACATTCTCGTCCTCGTCAACGATGGCGGCGTCATCACCGCGGCAGGCAGCAATGGCAACGACACGCTGGCGCTCGCCATCGGCGAGCAGCTGCGCGGCTTCGGCAACGGCAACATCAACCTGGCGCTGACGGTGCCCTCCACCATCCAGCTCGCCAGCAACAACATCTCGATCATCGACCAGACGCCCAATGGCGCCGCGACGCTGACCACGAGTGCCGGCAACAATGTCATCACGCTCGGCGCCGGCGGCAACATCATCGACGGCTTCATCCTGAATGGCAGCCCGGCGGGTGCCGCGCGCGGCATCAAGGACAATGGCGCGGGCGCTGCGAATACCGTCATCAGCAACATGACTATCAGCAATTTTGCCACGCAGGGTATCGAGATCACGCCGTCAAACAGCACGACGATCAACAACGTTACCTTCTCCGGCAACGCCAGCGATGTGTGGCTGAACGCGTCCAACAGCACCATCACCAACGTCACCAGCACCGGCGCCACCGGCATTGCCTTCAGGCTCGACAACACCACCGGCACGACGACGCTGACCAACGTCAACATCACCACGGCGGCGACCGGCACCGGCATCGCCTTCGGCGGCGCGTCGGGCGCTGGCGGCACGATTGCCGGTATCAATGTCGACATATCGGGCGGCAGCGGCCTTTCGGTGACCGGCGGCAACGCGGTGATCAGCTTCGACGGCGCCAGCTCCATCATCAGCACGTCGGGCGCGGCGGCCACGATCTCGACCCGCGCTGGCGGCAGCTTCACCTTCGCCGGCTCGGTGATCGCCAACGGCGCTGCGAGCGGCATCAGCATTTCCGGCGCGACGGCGGCCAATACGGTGAGCTTCACCGGTACGGTCGATCTCGGCACCACGACGCCGATGACCGGCACCGCAGTCGCAATCAACAACGGCGCCACGGCCTCGACCGTCAGCTTCGCAAGCCTCGACATCGTCACCAACGGCACCACCGGATTCAGCGCCAGCAATGGCGGCACGGTCAATGTGACGACCGGCACGGTGAGCTCCACTTCCGCGCAGGCGGTCAACCTCAACGGCATCGCCACCACCACCGGCATCAATTTCACCTCGACCAATTCGACCGGCGGCACCAACAACGTGTCGCTGACCAATGTCACCGGCGCCGGCACTGTCAGCCTGGGCTCCGGTGCGCTCGGCGGCGCGACCGGCGCGGCCTTCCTGGTCACCGGCGGCTCGGCCAATGTCAGCTATGCCGGCTCGGTCACCAAGACCACGGCCGGAAACGTCGTCAGCATCTCCACCCGCACCGCCGGCACCACGACATTGTCGGGCACTCTCAGCGCCACCGGCGGCGTGGCCAACGGCATCCTCGTCAACGCCAACACCGGCGGCACGATCAACTTCTCCGGCGCCAGCAAGATACTGACCACCGGAGCCAACAATGCCGTCGACCTGACGGCGAACACCAACACCGCGGTCAACTTCACCGGCGGCGGCCTAGCCATCACCACCACCTCCGGCACCGGCTTCAACGCCACGAGCAACGGTACTGGCACCGTGACCGTTATCGGCTCGGGCAACACGATTTCGACCGGCAGCGGCGTCGCGGTCAACCTTGACAGCGTTGCCATCGCGGCGGGCGGCGTGACCTTCGCTTCCACGAACAAAGGCGCCGGCGGCACCAGCGCCGTCATCCTCGATACCGTCACCGGTTCGGGAGCGATCGACCTCGGCACCGGCGCGCTGGTGGGCGGAACAAGCGCCGTGATCCGTATCGGCGATGGCCTAGGCACCGCCAACAGCGGCGGCACGGCGGCCTTCACCTATGCCGGCGCGATCACCAGCGGCAGCACCGGCCAGGCGGTCAACATCCAGGATCGCGCCCTGACCGCCGGCAACATCACCCTGTCGGGCAACATCACGCATAATGCGGCGGGCCAGATCGGCATCCTGCTGGACGACAATGTCGCCGGCATCATCACCTTCTCCGGCGCGTCGAAATCGATCACCTCGACCACGGCGGCTGGCGTCAGCCTGAGCGACAATGCCGGCGCGACGATCAACTTCACCAATGGCGGGCTGGTCATCGCCACGACCAGCGGCGCCGGTTTCAGCGCCACCGGCCCCGGTCCGGCAGCCACCACCGGCGGCACGATGACGGTGCAGGGCACCGGCAACACCATCGTGTCCGGCACGGGCACGGCCCTTAATGTCGCCAACACGACGATCGGCGCCGGCGACGTGACGTTCAGGAGCATTGCGTCCAATGGTGCAGCCAACGGCATCGTGCTCAACAACACCGGCACCAGCGGCAATCTGGTGGTGACCGGCACCGGCGCGACGGGGGGCAGCGGCGGCACGATCCAGAACTCGACCGGCGATGGCGTCAGCCTGACCGACACTCAGGATGTCAGCCTGAGCAACATGATTATCAGCGACAATGCGGGCAACGGCATAAAGGGCCTGCGCGTCAACGGTGTGGTGCTCAACGGTCTGACCCTGAACAGCAATGCCGATGCCAACACCGAGTCCGGAATCCTGTTCAACGAACTTACCGGCAACGCCTCGCACGTCACCACGTTCACCAACCTCACGGTCTCCAACTCATTCACCCATAACGTGCAGGTCATCAATTCCGGCGGCACGTTGGCGAACCTGGTGGTGAGCGGCGGCACGTTCTCGAACAACGGCGCCTCAAACAATGCCGGCAGCGACTTCATCTTCGAGGCGGACGGCGCCGGTGTCGCCGGCGCGCCGACGATGACGCTGACCGTCGACGGCGCAACCTTCACCGGCAACAACGCCTATCCCGGACCGGGAGTCATCCCTGGAACCGGTCTGTTCGTCATTGCCAATGACGGCACCGTCAATGCTCACATCGGCGAGACCACGGGAAATCTATTCAACAATCTGAACAACGGCATCAACCTCACCCAGAGCAGCAATTCCGGCGCCGGCACGGGCGGCAATCTGAATTTCACCGTCCGGAACAACACCGTCACCAACAGCGACTCGACGGCCATCAACCTGTTCAGCAGCGGCGACCTCGCACGGACGCTTGACGGCACAATCGCCAACAACGTCATCGGTACGCAAGGCGTAGCAACCTCGGGATCGCGAACCGGCAACGGCATCAGGGTTGGGCATGAAAGCCTCGGCGTCGCCAAGGTGCTGATCGACAACAACATTATTCAGAGCATCGGCGTCAACGGCATAGGCGGTGGCGACAGCGTCTCGATCACGCAGCTCGTGCAGCCGGGCACCGTGCACGCGACGGTCACCAACAACACCATTCGCGACAATGCCGACAGCCGCGGCATCACGGTCACCGCCACATTTGCCGGCGCTATCATCAATGCCGACGTTCATGCCAACACCATCACCAACGTCAACAACGCCAATGCCATCCGCTTCTTCGCGGACGGCCTCGGCGGCGCCGACGGCACGATCAACGTACCGCAGGCGAGCGAGGCCGGTATCGAAACCGTCAATGGCGGGGCAACGGCACTGACGGACACCCGGACGTTCTTCAACCAGCCGCTGCCACTGCTGCCTGCCGCGACACCGTAGTCAGCAACCTTGGATTTCGTCTTAGGAAATATATTTTTTGAATCTGATATCGACTTGCTGTCTTACTTAGGCATAATACAAGAATTCAGACAGTAAGCGGCCAACGGAGGGAACGGGGATGAGCGAGCCTTATTTAGGTGAAGTCAAGATCATTTCCTGGAACTATGCACCGCGCGGCTGGGCATTTTGTAACGGCCAGTTGTTGCCGCTTAACCAGAACCAGCCATTGTTCTCACTTCTAGGCACCAGGTACGGCGGCAACGGCCAGACAAATTTTGCCCTTCCGGATATGAGGGGACGTGCGGCGGTTCATACGGGCGGCCCTATCGGTGCAATTGTCGGCGGCCAGGGCGGCGAAGAGTTTCACACGCTCACGCTCGGCGAAATGCCGACACACAACCATTTCGTCAACGCATCGAACACTGCCGGCAACGTCAACAATCCATCCGGCGCGCTGTTGGGGGCGAACGCCAGCCCGATCTATCAGCCGCCTGGCAGCGCGGTGGCTATGGCGAAGGAAAACATCACTTTCGTCGGTGGCGGCCAGCCGCATGAGAACAGATCGCCCTATCTCGTCTTGAATTTCATCATTGCCCTGCAAGGCATATTCCCGTCGCGAAATTAAGAGGACGCTTCGATGAGCCAACCTTTTGTCGGCGAGATCAGGATGTTCGGTGGCAATTTCCCTCCGAATGGCTGGGCGTTCTGCCAAGGCCAGCTGATGCCGATCTCCGAGAACGAAACCTTGTTCAATCTGATCGGTACGACCTATGGCGGCGACGGGGAGGAAACATTCGCCCTGCCCAACCTCGCATCCCGCATCCCCGTCCATGCTGGCAAGGGCCCGCTGGTCAGCCAGACCTATATCATCGGAGAACTGGGCGGGGTCGAATCCGTCACTGTTTCAACCCAACAAATGCCGAACCATTCCCATACCTGGACCGGTTCGTCGAATATCGCCAAGAATCCGGGTCCGTCCGGCGGTGTCCTGGCGACATCGAGCCTGCTGACGCCCTATGTGGGTATCGCACCTGATGGCAACATGGCCGCCGGAGCCATTTCGCCGGCCGGCGGCAGCCAGCCTCACGACAATATGGTGCCGTTCCTCGCCGTCAGTTTCATCATCTCGCTATTTGGCATCTTCCCCCAGCAAAGCTAGAGACTTGCCATGACCAATCCGTTCGTCGCCGAAATTCGAATTTTTGCCGGAGATTTCGCCCCGACGGGGTGGGCGACCTGCGATGGCCAGCTCCTGCCAATCTCGCAGAATACGGCGCTGTTTTCGCTCCTGGGCACAGTTTACGGCGGCGACGGCAAGTCGACCTTCGCGTTGCCGAATATGGCTGGCTCCGCGCCCATGGGGCAAGGACAGGGCAATGGCTTGTCGGAGCGGTTTCTCGGCGAGACGGGTGGCGAAACGTCCGTCACCCTTCTGCAAACGGAAATGCCGCAACATAATCATTTTGTCGCGATATCCACCGAGAGTGGCGCCCAGGGAACTCTTACCGATGCGGTTGTTCTGGGGAAGTCGGGGGGCGGAACGCTGTATCAGAACAACACTTCGCAAAATCTGGTCCAGATGGACCCCCAGGCACTGAGCATAACGGGCAGTACGTTGCCTCACAACAACCTGCCTCCCTATCTGGCGATGACGTTCATCATTGCCATGCAAGGCGTCTATCCGGCGCGTCCGTAAGCGCCACTCCATGATCCAGCTTCCGACTGTGGACAACGGGCCTGTTATATTTTGCTGGGTGCGCGCGGCGCGGATTGATCTGACGTTCCGCCCGATGGCGGACGCCGATCTGCCGTTCCTGTCGGCGCTCTACGCCTCGACCCGCGCCGAAGAACTTGCCGTCACGCCGTGGAGCGACGCGCAGAAAACGGCGTTCCTCGACATGCAGTTTCAAGCGCAGCACGCGCATTACCAGAAATACTATCCCAACGCCGACAGGCTGGTGATCGAGCAGGCAAGGCAAGATATCGGTCGCCTGTATATCGAGCGCTCGGCGAGCGAGCATTGCATCATAGATATCGCCTTCCTGCCGGCGCATCGCGGCAAGGGGTCTGGCGGTGCGTTGCTCGCCGATCTCATCGATGAGGCCGCCGCCGCCGGCAAGTCGGTCTCGATCCATGTCGAGAAGAACAATCCAGCGCGGCGGCTCTACAAACGCCTCGGCTTCACTGTTGCCGAGGACAAAGGCGTCTACGACCTGATGATCCGTTCGCCGTAAGGGCCGTGTTGGTCGTCACGCGCCGCGATACCAGGATACGATGGTGAAACGTTCGTTGCACGTGACCGGGGTGACTTCATGCGTCGTTTCCGAACGAAAGGCGACGAGAGAGCCCGGCAATGCGGGCATGGCAACGCGCAGGTCCGGGCCGCTGTAAGGCCCATGCAGGACCAGCGAGCCGCCTGCATAGCTTTCTGGCGAAGGGTTGTCCGATTGACGGTTGAGAAAGATCACCACCGAGATCTTTCGGAACCGCGACTCGTCGTGAATGAGCGGCGTGTTGCCATCCTGATGCGGCACAAAGAAATCGCCTTCCCGATAGTGAAGGAACTGAGGTTCCTCGACCTGGCCGAGCAGCCGCCCGAAATGCCGCTCGAGAGCCGCCTTCTGCTGCGCCAACAGGGCACTCACTCGCGCTTCAGTGGCCTGCGAAACCTCGGCGCGCGCGGTCTTGCGGATCCATGCCGTCTTCTGGTCGGCACGCCCCAGCAGGCCGGCCGGACGGCCCACGGCCGCCCGGAATTCGGCGCACAGTGCGCTACACGCCGCTCCGTCAAATACGTCCGCAATCTCGATATAGTCGATCATATGTCGAGCCGCCGCGCTGGCAATCACCCTGATGACCGGATCGTCCCCTGGCCGATCGGACCGCGAAAAATCAGTTGAATACCGCCTCGTAAAGTCGCCCCGCCGCATCGGCAGCGATCGGCACGATGAAGATCTCATGGGCGCCGCTTTTGCCGTTGAACCGATAGATAGCCTGCGGCAGCGCCGCGTCGCGCGGCCCCCTGAACAGCAGCGTGAAGCCACCGCCGTCGCGCGGGCTGTTGGCAATGGGCTGCACCGCGCTCAGTTCCAGCGTGAGCGTCTGACCGCCGGCTTCGACGGAAAAGCTCTGCCCCTGCTCGAAATCCGAAAGCGATGCCATGCGCCTGCCCTGGTTCGTCTGTCTTAAGACGTTTTGTGTTGAGAGTCTGTCCCGTCAGCCAATGTCGCTGCTTGATGGCATGCTGTCTATAGAGCTCGATCTCCAGAAGTAGAAAAGAGCACGATCGAACAACGAGGTAGATTTATCCCGCTAATGTCGGGGTAGATCAGTCGTCAGTGCGTTGCGCCCTCGCCGCCGCTGGCCTAAACCGGGAGGGCATAAGAGGAGAATGCCAGGGATGACCGATGCGAAAACGGACGGGGCGGAAAGCACGCCCGCCAATGCGCTGCCGCTGTTCTACAAAAAGCCCGAGGCGCTCAATCCGCTGCGGCACGGCTCACTCGGCCTTACGGCGCGTGCCGATTTCTCCTTTGCCCGCACCGCGCACGCCATCCCCGTCGTCGCCTCGGAAATGCCGGCGGCAATGCGCTCCTACCCGATCGTTTTCATCGGCGACGCCAAGGCGCCTGTCATCATCACCGGCCTGCGCCAGGACCAGAACCTGTTCGTCGGCGCCGACGGCAAATGGGCGGAGCCGCATTACATTCCCGCCTATGTCCGCCGGTACCCCTTCATCCTGGCCGATGAATCGAAAACGACCGGCCGCCTGACGTTGTGCATCGACCGCGCCAGCGAACGCGTCGTCGAGCAGACGCCTTCGTCCAAGGGCGGCGACGAGACCGCGCCCTTCTTCGACGGCAACGAGCCGGCCGAGGCCTCGAGGCAGGCGCTCGCCTTCTGCAGCCAGTTCCAGACCGACTTCAATGCGACTCGCGCCATGATCGACAAGATCGACGCGCACGGCCTGTTCGCGCCGCGGCAGAGCAAGGTGACGCTGGAGGGCGGCGAGACCCTCAACCTCACCGACTTTCAGGTGATCGACGAGCCGGCCTTCAACAAATTGAGCGACGAGGCGTTTCTTGATCTCAGGAAATCCGGCGCGCTTGCGCTGCTCTATTGCCACCTCGCCTCGAGCAACAGCTGGACCTCGCTGGCCTTCCAGGCGTCATTGCGGCGAGCTGGCTGACGCGGCCCGCGACGAAAAGCTTCGGCAAGGCGCGGGTTGTTTAAATCAACGGTTCGCGCCTTCGCACGACGATCTCTCCGCGGCTCGAATCATGCTGTTGTCGTGCAGATCGATTGCCATGACGGGTTGGCGAACTTCCTAATGCTCGACGTATCTCTCGCGAAATGCGCCGAGGCGGCATCAATCCCCCGGTTCGCGGACCTCTCAGCACGCCAACCTTGCTGCCCTCCTCAATCGTTGAATAGCCGGTCGTCGCCATCGATCACGGTCCGAACGCAAAAAGCCCGCGTGAAGCGGGCTGTTTTTGATGTTGGTTGCGGGGACAGGATTTGAACCTGTGACCTTCAGGTTATGAGCCTGACGAGCTACCGGGCTGCTCCACCCCGCGTCACCTCCAGGGCAAGCTCTTGCTTGCTCCGGACTCTCCAGGGCAAGCTCTTGCCTGCTCCGGATCTGAAGCAAGCGTTTGCTTGCTTATCTGGANGTAAGCCTGGGCCTATGAACAGGATGGCTTACAGATAGGTATATGGCTGACCAAATGAAAGGGCCGCTTGCGCGGCCCGTGATCCCTTGGCGGGCCTTTTCGTAGAGAGAAGATTTCAGTTTCATCCGGTTTGCGGATGAGAGTTCAACGTGCGTTTTGCAGACCTGGCAGCGACCTACTCTCCCGCGTCTTGAGACGAAGTACCATCAGCGCTGGAGCGTTTCACGGCCGAGTTCGGAATGGGATCGGGTGCAGCCGCTCCGCCATAACCACCAGGTCGGCAAAACGCACGTTATATCGAGAAGCTGTTTTTTCGTGCCAAGGCGACGTTTGTGTTTTGCTTACGGGCGTAAGCCCGCAAGCGCGACTGCGCGTCGCCGGTTTTCCGGCGCCCTCGCGGAGCATAGGCCCTGTAAGGGCCGCTCATGCGTGAGCGCTGGTCAGATCATCGTGTTTCACGATGAGCATAAGGAATGAGAACGATCAAGCCGATCGAACTATTAGTACCGGTAAGCTTCAAGCGTTGCCGCTCTTCCACACCCGGCCTATCAACGTGGTCGTCTTCCACGGTTCTCAGGGAATACTCGTTTTAAGGTGGGTTTCCCGCTTAGATGCCTTCAGCGGTTATCCCGTCCGGATATAGCTACCCTGCTATGCGGCTGGCGCCACAACAGGTCCACCAGAGATCCGTCCATCCCGGTCCTCTCGTACTAGGGACAGATCCTTTCAATATTCCTACACCCACGGCAGATAGGGACCGAACTGTCTCACGACGTTCTGAACCCAACTCACGTACCGCTTTAAATGGCGAACAGCCATACCCTTGGGACCTGCTCCAGCCCCAGGATGCGATGAGTCGACATCGAGGTGCCAAACAACCCCGTCGATATGGACTCTTGGGGGTCATCAGCCTGTTATCCCCGGCGTACCTTTTATCCGTTGAGCGATGGCCCTTCCACGCGGGACCACCGGATCACTATGACCGACTTTCGTCTCTGCTCGACTTGTCAGTCTCGCAGTCAGGCAGGCTTATGCCATTGCACTCAGCGAACGATTTCCGACCGTTCTGAGCCCACCATCGCGCGCCTCCGTTACTCTTTAGGAGGCGACCGCCCCAGTCAAACTACCCACCATACATTGTCCCGGACCCGGATAACGGGCCGCGGTTAGACATCCATAGTAATAAGGGTGGTATTTCAAGGGTGGCTCCACCTGAGCTGGCGCCCAGGTTTCAAAGCCTACCACCTATCCTACACATGCCACTACGAATGCCAATGTAAAGCTATAGTAAAGGTGCACGGGGTCTTTCCGTCTAACCGCAGGAACCCCGCATCTTCACGGGGAATTCAATTTCACTGAGTCTATGCTGGAGACAGCGGGGAAGTCGTTACGCCATTCGTGCAGGTCGGAACTTACCCGACAAGGAATTTCGCTACCTTAGGACCGTTATAGTTACGGCCGCCGTTTACTGGGGCTTCGATTCAGAGCTTGCACCCCTCCTCTTAACCTTCCAGCACCGGGCAGGCGTCAGACCCTATACGTCGTCTTGCGACTTCGCAGAGCCCTGTGTTTTTGATAAACAGTCGCTACCCCCTGGTCTGTGCCACCCTCCTCTACTTGCGTAGAAAAGGGTCACGCTTCTTCCGAAGTTACGCGTGCAATTTGCCGAGTTCCTTCAGCATAGTTCTCTCAAGCGCCTTGGTATACTCTACCTGACCACCAGTGTCGGTTTCGGGTACGGTTTATAAGGAGGAGCTATTTCCTGGAACCGCTCCGCTGCCCGTTCAATCCGATAAGATTGGACAACTTGTGCGATCCGTCACTACCTCCAAGCCCACGAATATTAACGTGGTTCCCATCGACTACGCGTTTCCGCCTCGTCTTAGGGGCCGGCTAACCCTGCTCAGATTAGCTTTAAGCAGGAACCCTTGGTCTTTCGGCGGGGGAGTCTCTCACTCCCCTTACGTTACTCATGTCAGCATTCGCACTTCTGATACCTCCACCACCCCTCACGGGTATGGCTTCGTCAGCTTACAGAACGCTCCGCTACCGCTTGGCCCTTGCGGACCAAACCCTAAGCTTCGGTGTATGGCTTTAGCCCCGTTACATTTTCGGCGCAAAGACCCTTATTTAGACCAGTGAGCTGTTACGCTTTCTTTAAATGATGGCTGCTTCTAAGCCAACATCCTGGTTGTTTTGGGATCCTCACATCCTTTCCCACTTAGCCATAACTTGGGGACCTTAGCTGTAGGTCAGGGTTGTTTCCCTTTTCACGACGGACGTTAGCACCCGCCGTGTGTCTGCCGACTAGTACTCCCAGGTATTCGGAGTTTGGTTAGGTTTGGTAATCCGGTGAGGACCCCTAGCCCATCCAGTGCTCTACCCCCTGGGGTATTCGGTCGACGCTCTACCTAAATAGATTTCGCGGAGAACCAGCTATTTCCGAGTTTGATTGGCCTTTCACCCCTAGCCACAAGTCATCCCGAACTATTGCAACAGTTATGGGTTCGGTCCTCCAGTAAGTGTTACCTTACCTTCAACCTGCTCATGGCTAGATCACTCGGTTTCGGGTCTAATGCGACGAACTGAACGCCCTGTTCAGACTCGCTTTCGCTGCGCCTACACCTAGCGGTTTAAGCTTGCTCGTCACACTAAGTCGCTGACCCATTATACAAAAGGTACGTGGTGACCCTTGCGGGCTCCCACTGTTTGTAGGCAATCGGTTTCAGGTACTCTTTCACTCCCCTTGTCGGGGTGCTTTTCACCTTTCCCTCACGGTACTAGTTCGCTATCGGTCATGCACGAGTACTTAGGCTTGGAAGGTGGTCCTCCCAATTTCAGACAGGATTTCACGTGTCCCGCCTTACTCGAGGACGATTGATTGCATTACGCGTACGGGGCTGTCACCCACTATGGCCCTACTTTCCAGAAGGTTCCGCTTGTCTCTCAATCGCCACTGGCCTGGTCCGGGTTCGCTCGCCACTACTTCCGGAGTCTCGGTTGATGTCCTTTCCTACGGGTACTTAGATGTTTCAGTTCCCCGCGTTCGCCACTTTATCCCTATGTATTCAGGATAAGTTACCTATTATCGATACTTGGAAACCACAGTAGCAGATCGCTCTGCTACTCTGATTTTCCAAGTACCTTAGGTGGGTTTCCCCATTCGGAAATCTACGGATCAAAGGGTATTCGCACCTCCCCGTAGCTTATCGCAGCGTATCACGTCCTTCATCGCCTGTGCATGCCAAGGCATCCACCAATTGCCCTTAAGACACTTGATCGTTCTCATTGCCAATGCCCATCCGCGCAATCCGAAGGATTGTCGCTTCAGCCTCTCCCTTGCGGGGTTGGCGTCCGCGCAATTCCAAAGGAATTGTCGCCTGAACCGGATCCTGTGCGGGATCCAAGTTCGATGTCATTGGCACAAAAAGACCAGCTTCTCGAGATCGGTTCGAGGGTGCGGTTAGGCAAACCCATCATTATGCGGGAGATTGAGCGTCTCCCGCGACAAATCACGAACCTTTCGGCTCATGAAGTTCGAACAAATCTTCTCTTTACGATGTCAAAACAGAACAAGCGGCAAGCCAAGAAGCTCACCACAAACCTTTATACGAATGACTTTTTCACCACCTCCTCGACACCCCTT